>JBLIGC010000009.1:0-54168 GCA_047636735.1 Glaciecola sp.
ACGCGGCATTGACGTTAATTATGCTTTAATTAAAAAGCTGCGCTTTAGTCTAAAGTAAGTTTGGTGTTGCTAGAAAAGCACCTTGCTTGCTTTGTTATGGGGTCAATAAACTGCAGTTTTTGAGCTAATAGTTGCAGTGGTTTACTATAATCGTCCGGCTTATTTGGCTTTAACTCAGGATAGTAACTGTCGTGTAACAGCGGCCAGTTAAGGCTTTGCATATGCAGCCTCAACTGATGGGTTTTGCCTGTTATGGGTTTTAATTCAAACAACGCTTTGTTACCCGAAGTTTGCAGGCAACGAATGTGGGAATGGCTGTTGGCGAGTCCTTCTACAATATGCATTAAAAATCTGGGTTCAGTTTTCTCCAAGCGGTTTTTAATTTCCCACTGCTGGTTTTTTATTACAGGCTTGTTAACTGTGCTAGCCACGCCCTGATAGGTTTTGTGAACTTGCTGTGTTTCAAATAAACTATGGTATTGCCGACGTAAATTGTGATTAACCGAAAATAACACTAAACCAGCGGTTGCTTTATCGATTCGGTGCATTGCTTGCAGCTTATTATTGCCAATAGTATTTCGTAAGCGATTTTGCAAGCATTCTTCAATATATTGTCCCCCTGGTGTTACGGGCAAAAAGTGGGGTTTGTATGCAACTAATATTAACTCGTCCTGAAATATAATTTTTTCTGCAAAAGGAATAACAGGCTCACGTTCTACTTCGCGATAATAATAAACTCGTTGCTGGGCCGCAAAAGGAGTTTGTATGTTGATTAAAGAACCGTCATGCCAATGAACCTTGCCATCAGCCATACGTTGATGCCAAGTATCACTCGTTATTGCGGGAAACTTGCGAATAAGAAATTCAAGAACGGTGGTTATACCCAAATTATGCTGAGGTAGGCTGAGCATTGAAGGAGTCTTAGCTATTACCATAATTGCTCTCGTAGTTGATCATATAAGAATTTTGTCTGTCTAAATTTACCTTAAAAGTATATAGGCTTTTTACTCGACCTACCTACGTTTATTGTAAAGCCAAAACCACCAAACAATGATGCCTATTAGTACAATTCCGGTTAAATTTATCCACAACATAATATAATGCTCCTAATGCTCTTTTGCCTTAAAAAGACGCAGACGATTTGCATTGGTCACCACCGTGAGTGAAGAAAATGCCATTGCTGCACCAGCAATAACGGGGTTTAATAACAATCCAAAAAACGGATATAGCACGCCTGCCGCAATAGGCACTCCAATTATGTTATATATAAATGCACCAAACAAATTTTGCTTAATATTGGTTAGTGTTGCTTTACTCACTGCAATGGCATCTGCTAATCCATGCAAAGAACCTCGCATGAGAGTAATGTCTGCACTTTCTATAGCAATATCGGTGCCGGTACCAATGGCAAAACCAACATTGGCTTGCGCCAAAGCTGGTGCATCATTAATACCGTCTCCGGTCATGCCCACTATTTCGCCTTCATACTGTAACTGGGCAACTTTTTTGGCTTTATCCTCAGGCGGAACTTCAGCAACATACTCAGTTATCCCTACTTTTACCGCTATCGCCTTTGCTGTTAGGCGGTTGTCACCTGTTAGCATCACAATTCGGATACCGCTGTGCTGTAATCGTTTAATGGCGTCGATAGAGTCACTCTTAATCGGATCAGCAACAGCTATCACTGCTGCTAACTCATCATTTACCGCAAAATACATAGGTGTTTTCGCTTCTTCGGCGAATGCTTGGGCTTTTTCTATAAATAAGTTGATGTTGACGCCGCGCTCGGTCATTAGTTTTTCGTTACCGAATAAAAGCTTACTTTTTCCTAGCATAGCCTCAACGCCTTGTCCGGCGATTGATGCAAAGCCCGTTACCTTTTGCGGTTCTATGCCCTGCTCCTTAGCACATTCAACTATTGCTATGGCCAAAGGATGTTCAGCGCCCGCTTCTATGCTTGCTGCGAGCATGAGGACATTTTCTCGTGTTAGCTTATTCGCCATAACAATGTCAGTAACCTTAGGGGCGCCAAGAGTAATAGTGCCGGTCTTATCCAAAATCATCGTGGTTATCTTAGACGCGGTTTGCAGCGCTTCACCGTTTCGAATTAACACTCCGGCCTCAGCCGCTTTACCTACCCCAACCATTACCGACATGGGTGTGGCTAGCCCTAATGCACATGGGCACGCAATTATTAACACGGTTGTTGCTGAGACAATAGCAAACGCAATACTAGGGGCGGGACCAAAGTTTAACCAAGCCAGCGCACTTAGTACTGCAATGATCATAATCACGGGAACAAAATAGGCAGAAATGGCATCTGCTATTCGACCAATAGGCGGTTTAGCGTTTTGCGCACGTTTTACCATATTGATAATTTGTGCCAAGGCAGTGTCTTTACCCACTCGTGTTGCTTTGAATATAATCGAACCTGACTTGTTAATAGTGCCGGCCACGACTTTATCACCCTCTGTTTTTTCAACCGGCATTGGCTCGCCCGTCAACATAGATTCGTCTACCGCGGTGTGTCCCTCAACAACGATGCCGTCTACCGATAATCTTTCACCTGGCCGCACTCGTACTAAATCGGCCAGAAGCACATTTTCAATGGGAATGTCTATATCTTTGCCATCTCGAATTACTCTGGCTGTTTTAGATTGTAAACCAATTAGTCTTTTAATCGCTTGAGAGGTTTTACCACGGGCTTTTACCTCTAATGCTAAGCCAAGATTAATCATACCAATAATCATAGCCGTTGCTTCAAAGTAAACATGCCGTGCCAATAGCGGAAGTAAGTCAGGCACAGCAACTACCACCATCGAATATAGCCAAGCGGTGCCGGTGCCTAGCGCAATTAAAGTATCCATGTTGGCAGAATGATTCTTAAATGAATTCCAAGCACCAATATAAAAATGCTTGCCTGAAAATATCATGACGCCTAGGGTTAATAGGCCTATTGTAAACCACACTAGTCTTTGGGCACTTGTGGTAACGGTCATCTCGCCAATTGTAAGCCCATAAATCATCAGTGGGACACCAAGTAACAGGGCAATAGACATATCACTCATTAATTTTTTATAATATTTCGCATCAGCCTTATCTTTTTTATCTATCGCCTCTTCTTCCGACTCGCTTGTGTCAAATTTTGCGTTGTACCCTGCTATTTCAACTGCGCAAATTAACGTTTCATTTGTTACATTACCGACCACCAAGACGGTTCGCTGTGCAAAGTTCATTTGGGCACTGCGAACGCCTTTAACAGAGCTCAGCGCTTTTTCAATTTTACTCACGCAACTGGCGCAACTGGCTCCATCAATAATAAGATGATGTTCAAATTTTCTCTCGCCATTGTTTACACGTTTACTATCTTGTTCAGTCATATTGGACTGACAGTAAGCATTCTTGGTTTCACCTACGTTCTTATTATCATCTGTATTTTTCATAACACACTCCTTCTCGAAAGTTGTAGATGTTGTTATTCATTAGGCTTCATTTTTGGTCTAACTCTAAGTCGTCAACTAAATGTCAAAAAAAGTGTTTTTAGTTAATAAACTTGCTAAATAATAAAATGGAATTTTACGTTCTGGCGCATAGCCCAAATACTAGCAACTCACAGATCAAGATAATATTTTAAACTAAACTATACGATACTGACAGTGACCAAGTGATGACTAGCTATTTGGCTGATAATGATCATGACAAACATATAGAGATAAAAAGGAAGTTTACTGATATATACCAACGACTAACGGTGTTTGATTTAGATATATTTAATATAAGTTCAAATATTTATTTATAACCTTGCGGATTTAGTTAGGGCCAAACGTGTTGTTTTGCGTGACTATAATTAAAGGACCTCAAATGTGGGCTTGAATTTTGAGGGTAGAAACTAGCGGGGATTAAATTAGTTACCAACTCGTAGCTCGCTAAGGCGCGTAATTTTATTACGCAACCTTTATGATCAATGAAATTTTCATTCCTTACATAATAGATGCATTAACACCTTTTTTGATGTAACTTATCTGTGCTAAGTCACGTAACGTTTGCAAGGAAGCTTAGATGGAAGTATTGATTTTAGTCGCTGTGTTAGTTATTGGATTTTTATGTGTTGGTTCTATATTAGCGTTCACTAATTTATCGAATATGCGCACACTTAAAACCGATCTTAAAAAAGTTATTAATACTGTTATACAACAAAACATTCAAATTGCTACGCTTCTAAAAACGGTAGATTTGCTAAAAACAGAAATAGCAAAAAATGATCACTCGTCAGATAATTTAGAAGCTAATACATGGGCGCCGAATGAAGTCTCGTTTCCTAACACAATACCAAAAAGTGCGATGTCTGAAGCATCATCGTCGTCTCAATTCATTAATCCAACCAACGATGCGCCTGCTACGTCTGCCAAAGATAGTAGTCTGCAATTATCATCAACCAAGGTTAATCAAGACAATAGCGTTTCAGCAAAAACACCGGTAAAACCAAAGATAAGTTTTTCGCTGGATACTTTCCTAATGGGCAATGGTTTACTGTGGTTAGGTGCAGCAGTGCTTGCCCTAGGAGGCGTATTCCTCGCCAAATACAGTATAGAAGCTGGTTTGTTTCCGCCGAGTTTGCGTATTATTATTGGAGCATGCTTTGGTGTATTGCTTGTTTGTATTGCAGAATATTTATATATACACCCTAGGCGTTTTCAAATTAATTCTTCTATGATAAGCGCGGCGCTTGCCAGTGGCGGTGTTATTACATGCTTTGCTATGACCTTAGTTGCCTTTGATTTTTACGCATTTATTTCACCACTCGTGACCTTTATAACGTTAGCAGTTATTGCAACTGCAGCTACCTGGCTGTCAATAAGGTACGGGCCAATATTAGCGCTGGTGGGTGTGGTTGGAGCTTATATTGTGCCTGGATTAGTGTCTACTGGAACAAATAATGTATTTGCGCTTTTACTATATGTAAGCTTTATATCTATATCTACTTTGTGGGTGCATGCTTATGTTAAACAATCATGGCTGTGGTGGTTAAGCGTTGTGGGTCATTTTGGCTGGTTGTTCATAGGTATTGCTATTGGGAACAACAATTATCAGTGGGTTATTTTCACTTATTGCTTGTTATCTATTTATTTGTTTGTACTGGCACCCGTGTTAGGCCTTAAGCTGAATCAAACTGAGTTTAACGCACTGCCGGTTAAGTCTTTATTAATGCCTAGAAAAGAGCAGTTAGGGATTGTATTACCCGTTATAGCACTGGTATTAATGAACTTTATGCAAACATTCCAAAGCGATTTAATGCTAATGTTAGCGATATTGAGCACGCTACTTCTGCTAGTACCATTTCGTCATAGTGCGCTTGATTCATGGCCTTTTATATCGCTTGGTTTATGTGTATTAGTATTTTTAAAAATGCCAATTTCATACGACTATACCGATAACCTATTTCCATTTACTAACGGCTATTTGTTGATACAAGTATGTGCTGCAGGGTTTGTTATATATAGCATGTTTGCCCTACGGCTGCTTAAATATAGACCTAGCTTCTTATTGTTGTTGGTATTGTCTCCTATATTATTAATGGGCCTTGCATATGCCTTGTCCGTTCCTGAGGCGGTGCATTATTTGTACCCTGTTTGGTCAATAGAACTTATGTTGCTTGCTTGTGTTTATGCATACTTAGGCACTAAAGCAAGTAACAACTTGTATAAAATGACTTACTTAATGCTAGCAAACGGTGCTTTAACACTCACATTTACTATGCTGTTGTCGGCAGCCACTTTGACTTTAGCAATTGTCGCTCAAATTGCCCTATTGACATTTTTTAGTAATAAGTATCGAATATTGCTACCTAATTGGCTATATAAGATGGCGGTCGCGCTCGTCTTATTGCGTTTAACGGCGGCTCCGTGGTTACAAGATTATACGGGCGAAACTATTTTTGGGCTGCATTGGTCCATTGTTATTTATCCATTAGTACTAGCATTATTTGGGATGGCCAATAAGTTTCAACAAAAAGACGACTTAAAGGCTTGGTTTACGGGTGCAATACTCCATGTAGTGGCGCTTTTTGTTACTACACAAACTAGTTACCTTTTAGTGGGCAGCTACCTAAACCTGTTTGATTTGGACTATAAACAATCTATTTTATTAAGTATGAATTGGCTGATATTAGCTACCGTTTATTTATGGCGTAAAAAAATCACCAGTAGGCCAATACTATATTGGATATATAGTATTTTATTGATGAGTGGCAGTGCCCTATTGCACATATATTTAACGGTTGTAAGCAATCCTTTCTTAGTTTACCAAGAGACCGGCACTGGTGCTTTGATTAACTGGTTATTACCATTATGGGCGGTTCCTGCGGCAATGCTAGGTGCTATTTTATATTGGCGTTTGTTAGCCAATGGTATGCGAAAGACTGTTTGGGCTTTGCTAAGCTTTTTCACCGTTTTATATATTAATGGGCTTATTAGGGGGCTGTATCACCCGGCGCTATCTTTTAATGAGTTTGATATTGGCCAACAAGAGCTTTACGTTTACTCCATTGTTTGGTTAATTATAGCGGTAGCACTTATTATATATGCACAAAATTTCGGCAAAGCGCTTATTAATAAAGTAGGCTTTGGTATTCTTGCATTAGTGGTGCTTAAAGCGTTTTTAATTGATTTATCTAACTTAGATGGATTATATCGAGCTTTGTCATTTATTGGTTTGGGACTTTGCTTAGTTGGCATTGGCTGGTTGTTCCAACGATTTAAAAACAAAACAGATTCTGAATATAAAGTAAATACTTAGTTAATAGCATATACGACGCTTTAATAACTGTGAGTTTGTTCGAAAAACGCTTAACATTACTATTTAGATCGATCGTTATAGATTAATTTAAGTGTGAAAATTAATGTGAAATTTTGTGTGTCCATGAGAGTAGATTTATACTTTTTTTGTTACGCGTAACTTATCTTGACTTTACATAAGCTATTTAAATAACAATAATCTAGGGGCCTGCGTATTACCATTTTAAAAATATGAAAAATATCTAGCGACATAAATATTTATGTCGTTGGGTTATTGTGAAATGAATAAGGATATTTATTTTGAATGTATATTGCCCACTCCAATAACAACCAAGCATTGTTATTACATAAACTAATAAGGGCATTGAAAATACCAGCGCTATATTCGTGATAAACTCTCGAATCGAGTCAATTTAATTGATTCATTACTTAATTAAACGGTAGCAAATGTATATTTTATTATTATCAGCATTTTTCATTAGTTGGTGTCTTTTTTACTCCAAACAATATGGTATTGGTAAATTTTTGTACGAAACTATTAACTCGATTGGTAAGCGGGCAGCTAAACTACAGCATGTGAGATTAAATAATGAGCCTGAAGTATATTCATATTTAACGAATCATCAACCAACAAAGCCACCTATGCTGTTGTTACACGGCTTTAGTGCCGACAAAACCATTTGGCTTAAATATGCCAAACTTGCTAGCAAGGACTATCATTTAATTATTCCTGATTTATTAGGTCACGGTGATATACCCTACTGTGAACAGCAAAATTACAGTTCAGTTGAGCAAGCCAATTATATACGGCGTTTTATGTGTGCCATTAATATAAAAGAGCCTATTACCATTGTAGGCAATTCTATGGGCGGTATGATTGCAACCATCTTAGCCAGCGAAAGCAGTACAAATTTCAAAGCAGGTAAGTTAAATGAGGTCATAGAAATTGATAACTTGGTTCTTATTAGTCCTGCCGGTGCAAAAACTGATTTTGCTTCGCAGTTAAAACCCGCAACAAATAACCCTTTTCATCTTGATAATATGGAAGACGTTACTACATTTTATAAAACAGTGATGTATAAGCCATCATTTATACCGCCAGCACTTATGGTGTATATTGCACAAACTAACTATTTAATTAAAAAGAAGCAGTATGCGCACATGTTTCGTGATTTCTTTGATTATGACGCGTTTTTTGATGAACCACTTTCCACAAGAGCAAAAAAAATAACATTAATATGGGGGCAAGAAGATCAGTTATTGCCTGTCTCCGACGCTGAATACTGGTGTAAGTTACTTTCATGTGAAAGTAACTTACTCGCCAATATTGGCCATATGCCTATGGTTGAATGCCCGCAACAAACGTACTCGTTAATTCATTAACTTGTGCCTGGACACCGTAAATACTAATGCAGGACGTATAATTTTACGTAAAATGTCGCTATATTTAAAAATTTGTAGATATAAAAAATTAACTAAATCATTAACGAGACGATAGCTATCCCTATGGAATTTACACTTTTATTTATTGCTTTTATATTTGGTTTTGCTTGCAAAATAATTAAGATGCCACCACTAATAGGCTTCTTAATAGCAGGTTTTGTGCTAAATGCTATGGGTTTCTCACTGAGCGAGAGTTTAACAACTATTGCTGATTTGGGTATCACTGTAATGTTGTTTGTTATTGGTCTTAAACTTAATATAAAAGACTTAGGCAAAACTGAAATTTGGTTTACCAGCTTAGCTCATGCATTAGTTTGGGTTTTGATTGTCTGTTTATTTGTGCTTGTTTTGATAAACCTTTCTTTACCATTTGTTAGCAGCTTAACGGTTCAGCAAGCCGCACTAGTTGGTTTTGCGTTTAGCTTTAGCTCCACGGTATGTGTGGTTAAAACACTAGAAGAATCGGGTGAAAGTAAGACACGCCATGGTAAAGTAGCTATTGGTATATTAATTGTTCAGGATATTTTAGCGGTGCTTTTCTTGGTCGCGGCCACCGGTGAATTACCTTCTCTTTATGCTTTGGGTTTGTTCTTATTAATTCCAGCCACGCCTATTCTCAGAAAGTTTTTAGAAGAAGCCGGTCACGGTGAATTATTACCATTAAGTGGTTTGGTGTTCGCACTGGGCGGATACTTTTTGTTCGAGTTGGTTGGTGTTAAGGGTGATTTAGGCGCCTTAGTTATTGGTATTTTGTTAGCACCAAGCAGTAAAGCATCCGAGCTATCAAAATCATTATTAACGTTTAAAGACTTATTTTTAATTGGGTTTTTCCTAACAATAGGACTAACCGCCTTACCCACTTTAGAGATGGTATTAATTGCGTTACTGTTTAGTTTATTGTTACCCGTAAAATATTTATTGTTTTTCAGTTTATTCGCCGGTTCTCGTTTGCGAGCTCGCACTTCGTATTTGACTAGTTTGGTAATGTCAAACTACAGCGAGTTTGGCTTAATTGTTATCGCTGTAGCGGCTAGCACGGGTATGCTGAGCAAAGATTGGTTAGTGATTATGGCGCTCAGCGTTTCGTTTTCATTTGTCATTTCAAGTATTTTGTATAAACGTTCCCATCAGCATTACCTTAAAGTTAAAAATTCTTTGAAACGCTTTCAATCGGCTAAGGTATTGCCTGAAGATCAATACCCTTGCTTGAGCGATGCAGAGGTATTAGTTATTGGTATGGGCCGAGTTGGGAAAGGCGCGTTTAATGCGCTTAACAAAAGACTTGGCAATACTGTATGGGGAATGGATGCCGACATCGACCGCGTTAATAGTTTAAAAACAATTGGACAAAATACAATCGTAGGCGATGGCGACAACATCGACTTATGGGAAAGTTTAGACTTATCAAATATAAAGTTAGTATTACTGGCCGTTCCCTCAATTGACGATTCTTCAAGTATTACCGCACAATTACGACAAGCCGACTACGCTGGGCAAATAGCCGCTATTGCTCGATATGAAGATGAGGTAGAACCTTTATTAGAAGAAGGCGTTGACCGAGTATTTAACTTTTTCAATGATGCGGGTTTAGGCTTTGCAGAAGAAAGTATTACGCTTTTGGATGAAATGAAAAAACCTGCAACACTTAGGGTAAAAGTGTCTTAAAGTTAGGGCTTCTACAATATTCTCGGTAATATTTTGTCTTGAATTTATAAATCAAAGTCTAAATGAGAATGATTGTGCTTTATATCTATTTGAAATATATAGAAAAATACCCCAAATCGGTAGTGGCTCCTTATTTTTTATGGTAGTATAATTGGCATATACTGCTTCTTAAGGAATTACCTATGAAAGGCTCTGCATCAGTCATCAAAGCATTGAATGAAATGCTTACCATAGAACTCACTTCTATTAATCAATATTTTTTGCATGCTCGAATGCACAAAAATTGGGGATTGGAGGGTTTAAACACCGCCGCTTATAAAAAGTCGATAAAAGACATGAAACAAGCCGATAAACTTATTGAACGTGTGTTGTTCTTAGAGGGGCTGCCAAATTTACAAATGCTGGGGAAGTTGTTTATTGGCGAAAATACACAAGAATCGCTTGCCTGCGATGCGAAGTTTCAGCACTTGCAAATTCCCAAATTAAAGGCCGCTGTTGCCCTTTGTGAAAAAGAGCAGGATTATGTTACCCGCGACATTCTAAATCACATCCTTGAAGATGAAGAAGAATATTTGGATTGGTTAGAAACCCAAGAATATCAAATTACGCAAATGGGTATTGAAAACTACCTGCAAACGCAAGTTGAAGCTTAACTCGTAAAGGAGAATATTATGCAAGGCAATAAAAAAGTCATTACTGGACTAAACAGCCTACTTGGTTACGAGTTAGCCGCTATGGACCAATACTTTATACATTCACAGATGTATTTGGATTGGGGTTTACACAAATTATATGAACGTATCAGTCATGAATTTGACGACGAAAAAGGACATGCTACAAAACTCATTGAACGCATGTTGTTCTTAGGCGGCATACCTGACATGCAAACTAGAACAGGTTTGTTAATTGGTGATGAAGTTTCAAACATGCTTAAAAGTGATTTACGGGTAGAGTATGAAGTTGCGGCAAAGCTAAAACAAGTCATTGCGATTTGTGAAATAGAGCAAGATTATGTTACTCGTGATATGTTGCTGATATTGTTAGATGATACTGAAATGGACCATGCACATTGGTTAGAGCAGCAGTTAGGTCTTATTGGACGTTTAGGCCTGCCAAATTATTTACAGACACAAATGTAAAAGTGTGTATTTCACCGCCGTTTACACGGTTTTAGTAGAAAACAGCGCAGTATAAATGTAGGTTTGTTTTGATGTTTTGTTTTCTACCTCTACGAAAAGCTGCCATTGCATTGTTGGGTTACTGCAGCTCCCCAAAAATGTAACACCGGTAATAACTTGGCCATTAGTTCTTTTATTGATCATTATTGGGGTTTTACCCATATACATGTTAATGCCTTCAATCCATGCCTGCTTTACAATAAAATCACGTGAAAGTGTAAAATCAATAAATATTTCTTCTTCAACGATAGGCGTTTGTTTAAACACTACCGTTAAGTCAAGTGTTTCATTGCTGAACAAGCAAGTGTTATTGTGCAAACTGCATTGCGCCGTGTTAGTTAACGATTTATTTACATTTGAAAAATATATTCCAATAAACACAGCAATAACAAGGATTGCAAAAACAATAAAAGTAAGTAATTGAGGCTTTTTATTCACAACTTATTAACCGTAAAGTTTCCTTTATTGACTAAGATCAAACCTTAGCCAACTTAGGTATCTTTTTGTATTTAAAAACATTAGTATTTGAATTCGACAAGTGCCGAGTCTACTGAATTTTTCAATCCTACTCAACTAGGACAAGAAAAAATTAGTACATTATCACCGGTAGGGTTAAATTATTTCTCGACGCGGAAGTTTCTAAATGAGTCAAACAAGCCAAGTTCATCCTGAGTACAATTATAAAGTAGTTAGGCAGTTTACAATAATGTGTGTTGTGTGGGGCATTATAGGTATGTCAATTGGAGTTTTGCTGGCTGCGCAATTGTTTGCGCCGGCGCTTAACTTTGACACCCCATGGTTAACATACTCGCGGTTGCGCCCTTTGCATACCAACTCAGTAATTTTTGCTTTTGGTGGCTGCGCATTATTTGCGACCAGCTATTATATTGTACAACGTACCTGCCAAGTTAGGCTCTTCAGTGATAAACTAGCAGCGTTCACTTTTTGGGGTTGGCAAGCGGTAATTGTTTCCGCTGTAATCACTTTGCCGATGGGTTTCACCTCGAGTAAAGAATATGCCGAGCTAGAATGGCCAATTGATATATTGCTAGCAGTAGTATGGATAGCCTACTGCATTAATTTTTTTGGCACTTTGATAATTAGGAAAACCTCGCATATATATGTGGCAAACTGGTTCTTAGGTGCATTTATGTTAACCGTCGCCGTTTTGCACATTGGTAACAGCATGGCGGTTCCCGTTTCACTGTTTAAGTCATATTCATTATATGCCGGTGCGGTTGATGCAATGATGCAGTGGTGGTATGGACACAATGCTGTAGGGTTTTTCTTAACCGCTGGTTTCTTGGGTATGATGTATTATTTTGTACCTAAGCAAGCCGGACGTCCGGTATATTCATACCGTTTGTCTATTGTGCATTTTTGGGCACTCATTTCATTATATATTTGGGCTGGTCCGCACCATTTACATTATACCGCTCTGCCCGATTGGACTCAATCATTGGGCATGGTGATGTCAATTATCTTGTTTGTACCTTCTTGGGGCGGCATGATAAACGGTATTATGACTATGTCGGGTGCTTGGCATAAATTACGAACTGACCCTATTCTACGATTCTTAATTGTTTCGCTTTCATTTTATGGCATGTCTACGTTTGAAGGGCCAATGATGGCGATTAAAACAGTAAACGCCTTATCACATTATACCGACTGGACAATAGGTCACGTTCACTCTGGTGCACTGGGTTGGGTTGCTATGATAACAATTGGTTCTGTTTATCACCTTATCCCTATTTTGTATAGCCAGCCTAAAATGTACAGCACTAAACTGGTCAATATACATTTTTGGTTAGCAACTATAGGCGTTGTTTTATACATAGTTGCCATGTGGATGAGTGGCGTGCTTCAAGGCATGATGTGGCGTGCAGTTAATGTTGACGGTACGCTTACCTATTCTTTTGTTGAATCATTGGAAGCGTCTAAACCTTTCTATGTAGTGCGCTTTATAGGCGGTTTGTTCGTGGTGTCTGGTATGATTATTATGGCTTATAACTGCTATAAAACAATTGCAGCGTCAAAGGCCAAAAACGAAGCAAGCGATGTTGACCTTGCTCTGGAAGTTGCGAAATGAAAAATCCCCATGAGCTAATTGAAAAGAACGTTGGCTTACTCACTATATTGGTTTTAGTGGCTATAAGCTTTGGTGCAATGGCGCAAATATTGCCATTAATGTTTCATCAACAAGTGCTAGAACCGGTTAAAGGTTTACGGCCTTATACAGCGCTGGAGATGGAAGGTCGCGACATATATATACGTGAAGGCTGCGTAGGCTGTCACAGCCAAATGATTCGTCCTTTCAGGGCTGAAACTGAGCGTTACGGCCATTACTCGGTAGCAGGCGAATCAGTATGGGAACGCCCTTTCTTGTGGGGCTCTAAGCGCACTGGTCCAGACCTAGCCCGTGTTGGTGAGCGTTACAGCGATGAGTGGCATAGAGTACATCTTATCAATCCTCGCAGCGTTGTGCCCGAGTCAAACATGCCTGGGTACCCTTGGTTAGATGAAAATATACTCACCGGCAAACATATTGTGAGGAAGTTAGAAGTACACAGGATGCTTGGTGTTCCTTACACCGATGAAGACATTGCAGGAGCAAAGGAAGCTGTTCAAGGCAAAACAGAAATGGAAGCGCTTATTGCTTATCTTCAGTCTCTTGGCACGCACTTAAAATAAGGAATGATGTAATGGACCAAGGTATTATTGGCAGTATTTATACGGTTATAGTATTTGTAGCCTTTATTGGTGCAGTTTGGTGGGCATTTAATTCAAGAAATAAAGACAAATTTGACGATGCAGCCAACATCATTTTTGAAGACGACGAGCCAAGCGATAGTAAGTTAAGTAAAAAAGATCAGGAGTCATAACTCAATGACTATGTTTTGGACAATATGGATTAGTGTTATAACCCTTGGCTCAATTGCTGGCTGTTGGTGGTTATTAGTATGGTGTTTATCAAACGAAACCGGTGTTGCTGAAGGCGAGGAGATGGGCCACGAATTTGACGGTATTCTTGAATTAAATAATCAGCTTCCTAAATGGTGGACAAACTTATTTTACCTAACCATGATTTGGGGCGTGCTTTATTTAATCGCCTACCCTGGCTTAGGAGCATATAAAGGTCTTTTGGGATGGGAAAGCTCCAATCAGGGTGTGTTGACTTTGGCTGAGTCGGAAATGGAACTGGCAAAAGATATTGCCCAAGATAACCTAAACGAATATGCAATAACGATTAAAATAGCCCAAGAAAGGTTTGACCCAATCTTTGAAGAGTATGCAAAAACACCTGTTGAGGCGCTTTCGCTAAACGAAGAAGCTATTCAAGTTGGTAAACGTTTGTTCTTGCAAAATTGTGCGCAGTGCCACGGTTCAGACGGAGCAGGTCAGCGTGGTGGTTTCCCTAATCTGCGCGATAACGATTGGTTATATGGCGGTTCTGGGGACAAAATCAAAGAAACCTTGTTGCTTGGTCGAAAAGGTAACATGCCAGGCTGGCTGGGGCCTTTTGGTGAACAAGGTATTAAAGAAGTAGTAGCATATACGCTAAGTTTAAGCGGGCGTGATGTCGAAACAAAACTAGCCAGCGCTGGTAAAGCACGCTTTGTTACCTGTGCAGCTTGTCATGGCGCAGATGGTAAAGGTAATCAAATGATTGGTTCTCCTAACTTAACCGACAACATATGGTTATACGGTGGTAGCGTACGTGCAGTCACCGAAACGCTAAATTACGGGCGCAATGGTGTGATGCCTGCATTTGATAAAACCTTAGGTGAAAACAAAATACATGTTGTTTCGGCATACGTTTTTAGTTTGTCTAAATAAGCTGACAATGTAGTCGGCTTATCCGTTGAGAAAACATACTAAAAGCCTCGTTTATCGAGGTTTTTTTATTTAAAATAACTGGGTGACTTAAGGTCAATGAAATGAACGTAATAAATTATGTTACATCCCAATTAGATATAGGAAAATTATGCAAGAAGCTGATGACAAACCTTGGTATAAACAATTTTGGCCGTGGTTTTTAATTGCTATTCCACTTTCCTCTGTAATAGTAGGATCGCAAGTGCTGAGGCTCGCTTATGACGGAACCAACAGTCTTGTGGCTGATGATTATTACAAGGAAGGCAGAGCCATTAATGCGCGTCTCGATAAAATTGAGTATGCCATAACTTTAAATATACAAACTAAGTTAGATGTGCAAACTGGTCGCATCGCGCTCGAATTCATTAGCGGTGCACCCGTTACTGGAGAGGCTCTAAAACTTGATTTTTTCCATGTTACTCAAGAGTTCAAAGATTTCACTGTTTTACTCACGCGTGATGCTGCAGGTATATATAGAAATAATGAGGAGTTTCCTATTGAAGGTAAGTGGCGATTACGCCTAATTCCTTTAGATGAAAGTTGGAAGGTCCAAAAAAGGATTAGTTTGCCTCAACCTCAGGCATTTGAGTTCAATCCGTAAAGCCCAAATTATTGTGTTGTTTTATAAAGACAATACATTTAAGCAGAGTAGTAAATGAGCGTCGTAATAACATCTGGACATTGCTTTCATTGTGGTTTGCCTAATACCGAAGGCAATGCCTTTCCTGCGGTCATTCAATTTATTACCCACCATATGTGCTGCCCTGGTTGCCAAGCAGTCTCTCAAGCTATTGTTAGTAACGGCCTAGAAAGCTACTACGAATTTAGAACAGAGCCTGCAACCCGTGGCGATGCAGCGCTTGACAATACCATGGCAAAGTTGGCCGTATATGACGAACCTGCGCTGCAAGAAGAGTTTGTGTTTGATGAAGGCAAATATAAATCAATTCAGCTAACTGTTGAAGGTATAACCTGCGCAGCCTGTGGCTGGTTAATTGAAAAACAACTGGCTAAATTAGTAGGCGTTAGGCAAGCATCGGTTAACGTATCTTCGCGTAGAGCCATGATTAGTTGGGATGACGACCACGTTAAGCTTTCTGGCATATTATCTAGGTTAAAGACTATAGGATACGAATCATTACCCTTTCAACCTGATTTACATGAAGCCTCTTATAAAAAAGAACAAAAAGCCTATATTAAAAAACTAGGACTTGCAGGCATCATGACAATGCAAGTTATGATGCTAGCGATGGGACAATACTTCGACGTATTAGGTAGCCTTGAAGACGAAACAATTTCTTTTTTCAACGCGGTCAGTTTATTACTGACAACCCCGGTAGTATTGTATTCAGGTAGTATATTCTATCTAAGTGCGTTTAAATCACTTATGGCGCGCACGGTAAATATGGATGTGCCCGTGACTCTTGCTATTGTAGCAACCTATATAGCGGGCGTGATGGCAGTAAACAAAAATACAGGAGAAGTGTATTTTGAATCCATTTGCATGTTTGTCTTCTTTTTATTAATAGGCCGATATTTAGAGCATCGCTCAAGACATAAAGCATCCCTTATTTCCGCTAACATGCTAAAACTTATTCCGGTAACCGCACAAAAAAAGACACCTCAGGGCTTTGTGTCGGTATTGGCTAAACAGCTCGTTAAAAACGACATCGTGCTTGTTAAAGCCGGTGAAACAGTGCCTGTTGACGGTCAAATTATCGAAGGTAAAAGCTGTTTTGATGAGTCAATGCTAACTGGTGAATTTGAACCTGTTATAAAAACCTCTGGGCAGCGCATATACGCAGGTTCGCTCAATCAGCAAGGCTCTATTGTTATGCAGGTAGAAGCCTCAATTAAACATGCCATGATGAATCAAATATTGCGACTGCAAGAAATGGCAATGGCGAATAAACCAAAGGTAGCCGCCACGGCTGATAAATTATCTCGATATTTCGTGATTGTGGTACTTGTAGTGTCTGCTCTAACGTATACTTATTGGTCTATTCAGGGCAATTCACATGCGTTTTGGATCACTATTTCGGTACTTATTGCGACCTGCCCTTGTGCACTAAGTTTAGCAACACCGTCGGCACTAACCTGTGCAATGGCTAAATTAAACAACATGGGGATTTTACTCAAACGAGCCGATGCTTTAGAACAATTAACTGAAACTACGGATATTGTGTTTGATAAAACTGGCACGCTTACTTGCGGTGAGTTTTCAATCTCGCGGAAATGGATAAATCCTGACTGCCAAGCACATTTTGCTATTTCGAAGCAGGACGCAGAGCCCTATATAATGGCACTGACTCATTGTATAGAATCGCGTTCAGAGCACCCTATTGCAAAAGCGTTTGAACGATATATTCATAATCAAAATAATGCTCAAAATAAAATAAAATTTTCATCTGCGGATTTTCCAATAGCAAAATATACAGTGAAAATTGGAGAGGGAGTTAGCGCTACTATTAATAAAAGTGATTACCAATTAGGCAGTCAGGCAATGATATTGCCATTACTAAAGGTAGACTCGAACACTGCTCATACAATTGAAGGCGCGAATGTACTGCTTTCGTCGGATAATCTTTTGCTTGCCGCATTTTGGTTAACCGATACAGTGCATCATGATGCTAACTATATTGTTCATCAATTGTCGAATCATGAACTAACTGTGTTGAGCGGCGATACACAAAAAAATGTAGACAACATAGCCACTGAATTGGGTATTGTTAATGCCGTTGGCAACAGCACACCTAAAGCAAAGCTTGATTATATTGCTAACTTACAAGCGAACAACAAACGTGTGGTAATGCTTGGCGATGGTATTAATGACGCACCTGTATTGGCTGCCGCCGATGTATCAATTGCGGTAGGTAATGCATCAGATTTAGCCAAAAATGCCGCTGATATAGTTTTGCTCAATCCTAAGCTGCAATCGGTAGTCGATGTTTTAATAATGGCTAAGCGTACAAAAAACAAAATTAAGCAAAACATAGCATGGTCGGTGGGCTACAACCTTACAGTATTGCCTTTTGCGGTAGTGGGTTGGTTAACACCTTGGCAAGCGGCATTAGGCATGTCTTTAAGTTCTATTATAGTGGTTTATAATTCAACACGCTTAATGCGATAAGAATTAAACCCAGTGTAATATTGATTAAAAAAGCACACTACTTGTACCATACCGCATGCCTTTAAAAACACTTATGGAGTAAAATAATGACTATAATTTACGTATTAATACCACTGGCTATTATCATAGTTGCCATAGCCGTGGGCGTTTTCTTTTGGGCGGTAAAATCTAATCAATTTGATGATTTAGAGCGCCAAGGCTATAGTATTTTATTTGATGATGACATTAGCCAAGACAACACAAATACACAAAACACGAATGAACAGGCGGCAACCGCAAAGACCAAAACTCAAACCCTTACACAAAAAAGTGATAAGTAGTGTTAGATTTCATCTATTTATCTGCATTTCTTATTGGCCTTGCAGGTGGTGTTCACTGTATTGGAATGTGCGGGGGTATTGCAGGTGCCTTCACGTTTGCGATTCCTAAAAATAAGTCTCATACTCCCTATATAGCCTGTTACAACGCGGGCAGAATAGTGTCCTATACTATTGCTGGAGCCATAACCGGCTGGTTAGGCAGTATATTCTCTTCATCTGTTGCTACCGGCTTACTTATATTACAAAGCTTGAGCATTATATTTTTAATGTTGCTAGCGCTTTATATTAGCGATTTATATAAAGGTCTAATTCATTTTGAAAAAGCGGGGGCAAAACTGTGGAAGCACCTTGCGCCTATTGGTAAAAATTTAATTCCCTTTAAAAGCCCTGCCCACACTCTATTGTATGGGATGGTATGGGGATGGTTACCTTGTGGCCTTGTTTATTCTGCGCTTACCTGGTCATTGGCTAGCGGAAGTTTGATACAAGGCGGACTCTTTATGCTTTGCTTTGGTATAGGCACCTTGCCAGCGTTGGTTGCTACTAGTTTGGGTGCGAGTTTCCTAATTCCAATTCTTCAACACAAGTCAACTCGCTTAGTCATTGCTAGTATATTGTTTATATTTTCATTATTTTTACTTTTCGATTTATATAAGGGTGTGGCATACTAGAATTAAGCTAGAGTTGAAAAAACAGCGAACGTGTATGTCAATAACACCATTACCTATTAATTGCCAAAGCCGCATTTTAAATAAAGGCCGGTTAAGGTAGATGGGAAGTTAATCACCATTATCGATTTTGATGGTGTTAAAACTCGGACACCTCAACGTGACACTGCATTTAAATAATACGATGCTTTACTATATTAATTATAGAGAAAAGATGAAAATTGGATTGGCATTAGGTGCCGGCGCGGCGAGAGGCTGGGCACATATTGGAATTATTAAAGCGCTGCAAGAACTCGGTGTGAAAATTGATGTAGTAGCAGGTTGCTCTATAGGTGCTTATGTAGGTGCGGCGTTTGCTAGTGGTAAGTTAGATGAGCTTGAACAATGGGCGTGTTCGTTATCTGAATGGCAAGTGTTTAGCTTGTTAGGAATCGGTTTCAGGCGCGGTGGTATAGCCAGTGGACATAAAGTTTTTACTAAACATAAAGACGAGTTTTGTGCGCCCTGCTTTGAAGAAATGAATATACCCTTCGCTGCAGTAGCAACCGACTTATATTCAGGCAAAGAAGTTGTTTTTAATAAAGGTGATGTGAGTGACGCTATTCAGGCTTCGTGTGCTATACCTGCGTTATTTCCGCCAGTAGAGTACGGTGGAAGATGGCTAGTAGATGGCGCTGTGGTAAACCCTGTGCCTATAAATCAATGCCGACAATTAGGTGCCGACTTTGTAATTGCAGTTAATTTAAGCGCCGATTTTAGACCTCAGTTAATTCAACATTTTGAAAAAGAACATGAAGCCAACCAACAAAAAACGGACAAGTTTTTAAGTGATGCTAGCGGAGGGTTTATGAAGCAATGGTTTTCTCCCGACCCTAAGCCAAATAAAAAACAAGCTCCAGGCATTGTTAGCGTAATGAGCAGTTCACTTGAAATTTTACAAGCAAGAGTTACCCGCTCTCGTTTAGCTGGCGATCCTCCTGACTTACTTATTGAACCTCAACTAAGAGATGTAGGCATACTAGAGTTTCACCGAGCTGGAGAATTGTCTAAAGAAGGCCGAGATGCAGTGAATAGGCTAGCCAAACAAATTCAGTATCAATTGAACATAATAGAAAAAAAAGAAACAGTAGCCAAAGAAGACGCAGACTAGCCAGTTTCATGCCTATAAATTCTATTTTGTCGTTTTTGCTGTAATTCGCAAAGGTGCCAGTGGCAGGCTTACTTGGTCTAGTTTCGATAAATCGTTGGCGTGTATGATAAGCATACCATTTTCAATTTGCATACCGTTTGCCAACGAAGCGGTTAATGCTTTATCTTCGAATTGAATTGTTAAGCCATCTACTTTTGGCATCATAAACGACATAAAACCACCCATATCGTCAAAAAAAGTGACATATTGCTCATATAGTAAATGTAGCTCTTCTATTGTGTAGCTAGCTTTAATGAACTGTGCTTTTGTCTCTAACTGTACTGAAATATCACAAATATTAGAGGGTTCTGTTAAATCGAGTATAACCACGGCATCTGCTAATCTAAGCGCTTTTTCAGAAGGCAGTGTAAACCTGTATTCTGGCGAGACCTCAATAGGTATTTGTTGTTTTTCAGTGCTAATTCTGACGCTGTTTATTTGACATAAATTTTTAGTCCTTATGTTCATGAACCCGAATGCAAACTGCAGTGCATTGGTGTCATCATCATTTAACTTACTTACATGACTGTAAAAGGTCTTATATGCTACCTGTAACTCATCGGCTTTACTTTGTGTTGATGAACAAAGCGTAATTATTACCAGCGCTATGGTAATAAATAGAACATTATTTTTAACTACATTCATGGATTAATTAATTCCGCATTTATTCTCATCATATCACGCAGTTCATCTACGTACTCTTCACCGCGCTCTGAATATTTTGTAAGCCCCGCGGCCATAGAGTGTGCGGTAATTGGTTTTTGAT
Source organism: Glaciecola sp. (assembly GCA_047636735.1). Classification (GTDB taxonomy): domain Bacteria; phylum Pseudomonadota; class Gammaproteobacteria; order Enterobacterales; family Alteromonadaceae; genus Glaciecola. The sequence goes on from JBLIGC010000009.1 coordinate 21,030, forward strand.
TGTTTCTTTGTTTCTGGCGAATTTTACGCAAATCTTTATATGCGGGATGGCTGTTTAAGTTTCTCATGTATGCATACATAGCACTTGATAAATCGTCAAATTTGGCTACTTCATGCGCAGCGCCATCGCTACGACGGCTAGGCACAAAGCCACAGCCTTCTCTAAAACACCATAAACCAAAAAAATTATAGCCTTTTGTGGCGAATCTTGACGTGCCCCAGCCAGACTCATTAGCGGTTTGTATGAGTACAAGTTCAATGGGTATTATATCAATTTTACGAAATAACTCTTTATACTTATCGTCTATTGATTGGGTTTTATCGACCCTATATTCATGAATTAGCCAATCGAGTTCCTCTTGCTGATCTTTTGATAGTTCTTCGCCCGCAATATGTTTAGCACGAAGTCCTTGAACATATTGCCTAACATCCTTGATGTATTGATTTTGTGCTTGAACGGCGGGTGTAAGATAGTCAAAAAAAGCCTGCTTCTTCTGTGTTACTTGCGTGTATTGCGTGAAATCGGGGACCGGGTCTTCTGCGTATTCAACAATAGGAATGTTTTCAATAATACTGGGCGTTGGTTGCAAGTAAATTAAACCGATAATTAAGAGTAAAACAAAACCCATTGCGACAGAGATTATTTTAAGTTTATGCATTAAAAACTCCTTTATCATTTGATTTTTCACTGTCTTGCTCGTCTATTTTTGCGCAAAACAAGTCTTGATATAAAACTGCCTTAACGTTGAAATACAAAGGGCCAATCCATAAATACGCAAAGCCAAAACTAATTAACACGACAAACAACATGATTAAAAATAGTAAATATAGCTGCAGCATCTTTAAAAGATACATATTGCTCATTTTAATCGAGCAAATGATGGCTTTAATGGGCTTCATTTGCATATCTGCAATTAGAGGCAAAGTAAAAGTGGTTGCCACAAAAACATAAAATCCAGGAATAAAGAATAAGGTAAAACCAAAGGTGAACAATATATCGATGCATATAGACGCAAGCGCGAGAGCCGGTAGCATTTTATAATATTGAAATATACTAAATACAGGCAAAGATATTTTGCGCTGAGTATTAATAGCAAGCATTGTGATACCCGACCATAAAGGGGCAAGAACAAAAGTTAAGGTAAGCTCTATCATAACCTGTTGTGTTTGCGTTAAAGGAGTTTCTTGCGTGACTAATGATGCAAGGTCGCTTATGCCAAAAGCGTCTATATACAATAGATAAATTGCGAATGTAGCAGCCCACACACAGGCCAAGGCAAGTACAAGGGTCCAGTTGTTTTGTGACGACAATGTATAGGCTCGATTAAAAACAGCCTTTATATCGAAATCGTACTTACCATCAAAACCATTGAACCCCCCATTTTCGCTATTAGGATCATATTTTGATGGTTCATTATTATTAGGTTGTGGCGTGTTATTTTCGGGCATACCGCTCTTTATAGTTGCTACCAGCTGATTCAATCATATACTGTAATTATAGCAAACTATTGCATTGGGGTGCTATGTCCAGAGCAGAATTATCGCCATTACAATTAAAACTATACCCATTAAACGGTCAAACCAATGTCCATGAGATTGATAGGCTTCACGAATTTCTTTAAAGTTAGTAACATAAGACAAAAAACAGAACCATACACCCGTGGCGCTTGCTAAGTAAATCCCGTAAAACGCTTTAGTCGACAAGCTTGTTTCTGCTGGAATGGCAGCGGTAAATAATGCTAAAAAGAATAAGGTTGCTTTAGGGTTTAATCCGTTGGTTAAAAAGCCTAAACCAAATGCTTTGTACCAAGTAGATTTAGCACTATCGCTGCTAGATTCAAGTGTTATGGTGCTCGGCTTACTGCGTAAAGCTGAAATTCCTATCCATATAAAGTAGGCGGCGGCAACATACAGTAAGCTTTGATATAGCCAGGGGGTGGTTGAAATAACCAAGCTTACCCCTAAAATTGAATATACAACATGCAGTAAAATACCCGCACCAATACCAAAACTGGTCCATAACGCGGGCCGTAGTCCTTTTTGCAATGACTGCTTTAGTACTATGGCAAAATCAGGGCCGGGACTCACTACTGCAACAAAATGCATTAAAGCTATTGCTGCCAAAACGGTCAAATCGATATTCATTGCGCGCCTGTTTCAATGGGTAAATGAGCATCGGCTCCCCACTGTGACCAAGAGCCGTCGTATACTTTAACTTCTTTAACGCCTGTCATAAATGCCGCTTGCGCAAGAATGCATGCGGTAACGCCACTGCCACAGCTAAACACCATGGGTTTGTTTTGATAAGGCACAAATATTTCTTGTAGAACGGGTAAAGGTAAAAAGCGACCGTGTTCATCTTGTAAACTCGCATAATGAATACTAACCGAACCGGGAATATGCCCTGCCCTTAAATTGGTTTTTGTTTCTGGTGATAGGCCTAAGAAACGTGGGTGGCTTCTTGCGTCGGCTACGGTGGCGGCTCTAGTGTTAAGATTATTTAGAATATAGTGTTGATCAACAAAGCTAAAAGTATTGTTGGGGATGGTTTTATAGGAAGCTTGTTTATTTGCAATTGAAGTTTGTAAAGTGTTTACCGTAAGCAAGCCCGACTTTAAATATGCGGGTAAACCGCCATCTAACACGTACACATTTTCATGTCCCATCGACTTAAACATAAACCATACTCTTGAGGCACAAAAATTGCCAAAGTCATCATATATAATGAGGGTGTCTGTATTGTTAAGGCCAAGCATGTTTGCTTCTATTGCAAATTGTTTTGCGTTGATCATGGTGTTTGAAAGCTTGCTATGGGTATCGGCAAACTGTCCTTGGAAATCAAAGGCAATTGAATTTGGGATAAAGGTGTTTGGGTTTGCAAGTACGATGTCAGGCTTTACGCCTGGTCCGCTGTGCATTGAAGTGTAAAGGACCTTTATTGTTTTTGTGTTGAGGCCGCTTTTTTTTGCCAGTAATGACTGGTATTCGTCAAGTGATACGACACAGTTGAGCAAGTCCATATGAATCCATGACTTATTAACAATTTATCCGATACTGTATTTAATTGACTGTGTTGTCAATTGCTATACGTGGTTTCTTATTCTCTAAAATGTATTAATATTAATCTATGTTTAATAGTTAGGCGCTTAAACATAGAAAAGCCAGCTAAAAAGCTGGCTTTTGAATGACGTCGTACAAATGCATTTAAACGTTTAAACGCAGGTGTTAGTATTCTACTGTTACATCAAAAGTCGCGGTGTATGTGCCATCTGTAAATGGATTAGCACTTACTGCCGCAAGGGCTGTCGGTAATGACAAAGTGCCGCCATAAGCAAAAGAAACAGTACCTGTTGCATCAGTAATCAAGTTAGCTGTAGAATATTCCTGACCTGCGGCTGGACCATCTAAAACAACAATGTCATCATCTCCCGCATCATCAATCGTTACGAGGGTGAAAAATGTGCTAGGGTCGCCTAGCTTTGGAATATCGACGTCAGTGGGCATTGTAATTGTCATACTTACATTAGGTGCCGCTCCGCTGATCGTAAATACACCAGGAGTACCTGCTGCGATTTGTGTAAAGCTTGCAGCATCGTTTGCTCCTGGAGACCCAGCAGATACTACTCCAACTACAGGGGTACCATAAGACCCATCGCCTTTAAGCTCTATAGATGCTGCGGTTACAAAAGCTTCTGAAGCGTCTGCCAAGATATAGGAAACTAGAAACGTACCTAAATCTAGATCGGTTGTAGCATCAAGCGTAAATGCGTTTGATACGGTTACACCTGCTGTTCCTGATTCGGTCTCCTGCGCTGAAGCAGTGACTGAAACAGTTGCGACTGTCACTGCGAGCATCGCAGTATAAATTTGATTGCGTTTTAACATTTGAAACTCCAAATAATCATAAAAATACCAGCGACAAAGCAATACAAGTTTCGCTCGCAAACTCTGCCTAAATTTTTGGGTATTATTGCCTTAAAAGTAAGGTTTTGCATACCCCTCAGTAAGCTTATCGTCACTACCCAAAATTCCTTTAGTGTTAATCTATATTTATTTCAATAGGCTTTTAGGTATCAGTCAGGCAGTTGCATAATAAACTCTTGCTGCGCTAGAACCTTTCCCTTATTACTAAATTGGTCAGTGAAGGTTACCTTTAATGTACCCTCTTTCACTTTAGGAGCTTCACTCCAAATGAGCGAAGTTTTTAAAGAATCTCTTTCTGCAAAAAAATTCACATTATTCAAGAACCCTACGGTTTTAAACTCGCTAGCGCCTCTTGGCTTAAAGGTAGCAGCGAGTTGCCCCACGGCACCAAAGGTCCCCTGTCGTGACCAGTCTACTAAAATGTTAGCAAATTGACTTACCGCGCCTGTTGACTTAATTACCACAGCATTGTCGATGCCAAAAGCAACAGCTCCTGCACCCTCGCGTAAAATAATAGGCACCACGAAAGAAGTAAGTACCTGCAGTTTTATAGCTACTTCACCAACGGCATTCTGAGCCTCTTGATTTGGTCTGGGTAATGCTTGGAATTTAACATGGGAGCGATATTCCCCCACCTGCATATTTGATTTTCTGCGCACCACAAACTTGATTTTTTGACTTTCACCGGGTTGAAGCTTTACTTGTCGCGGTGAAAATCTAATGTAATCACTCGCCTTTAGAACGCCTGAATTTAAATCATCTGGTGCTATAGGTTTATAACCACCGGTTTCGGTCTGCGCCAACTCTTGCCATTCAACGCGATAAGTCAACTCGACGTTTCCCGTATTCATTAACAACATTTCATGCATACGTTCTCGTGGTTCAAAAAATAAACGCTGGGGTGATATTAACAAATTTGCCTGAGAGTAATGTCCTGTTAACATGCACATCAAAATTAATGCGAGGAGTGATGTTTTTTTCATAATTTTGCCTTTCGTTAATTAAAAGTTGTAAGTAACATCAATAATCGTTGAGTAAGGGGCATCTGAATAAATCAATGGCCCATTACCACTGGTCCTGATGGTGGCACCAATCTTTAAATACAGATTACCTAAATCGTCGCTAACGTCATAGTTATCGTAATGTAAAGATTCTATAATAAATGTCTCAACGCCAAGATTGGCGTTAAAGGATGCACTGCGTGCAGAAGCACTAAAGAAAAAGCCCGTGTTTGGAGGCGCTCCACTTAGCCGATAAACCCCTGCTAGTCCGGGTAAAATGATACGAAAATGTTCGCTGTAGCTCACATTATCAAAACGGTCTACTGTAAGCGTGCCTTGAGTATCATTCTTTATTACGGCAACTCTGCCTAAATTTAAAGGTGAGACTTCTTCAAATATTTGGGCATTACTTTGTGTGCTTACAGAGCCCATAATCAAATATATTAAGGTAACTTTTGTTAAGCCTAACAGTCGTTGTAAGTTCATAGGACTAAAACGCCCTCAAAAACTGATGGAACACAATACTGGCCTTTGTTTTTAAACGTAGTACAAGTTTCTTGAGCTTCATCTGTATTATCAAAGGCGCCTATACGAACGCTATAAAAAATACTGTTATTAATGTTAACCTCTTTAATTGCGGCTCTCTTCTCACAAAGCTGTTCGTTATATGTCTGCTTTAACGCACGCCATCCATTTTGAGCCGCAGCAAGGCTTGAATAAGAAACTAAGTGAATACCAATAGCTCCTTGCCTAGGCGGTGTTGACGGTTGACAAGCAACTGTGTTTGAATTTCTAGGAACAGCATTGCTATTATCAATTGCGCCCACTATTGAATTGGTTAAAAGTGTATTAGTTACTAATCTGTCATTGGAAAATGTTTTTACGGTGCTAAACTTGTCATCCTGAACACCCGGAGATGATGTTTGTACTTGTGAATTTGTTGGCGAACCCGCGGTGGTGTTAGAAAATTTATTTGTTATTTGTTTGCTCGTAGACAAAATTAATGGCTGAGCACGACCAACTTTAACCTTGCTCGCTACTATGGACGTACTAAGGGGTGTTGTTGGTAAAAGGCTATTGTTTATGTCTTGCGCCGCCGCTATCCACTGCAGGCTAGATACTAAAGCTTGCTCACTATTAGCATCGAAGTTTTCAATAGTTTGTTTGTCGACACTTGGCTCGTAACTATCAATCAGAGCCCGCTGTGAGTTAGCATCAATATTAAGCGCAATTTTATTTTGCGACTCATGGTCAAAGTTTTCAACACGCTTGATATCAGCGTTTACATCAATATTGTTGGTAATTTTATTTTCTGACTCGTAGTCAAAGTTTTCAGTGCTGTTTGTGTCGGCGTTTGCATCAAAGGTGTAGACCAATTCAGCATCACCGTCTTGGGCAAAGTTTTTAGTCTGCTCAATTGATAAATCAAGAACACGCTCTAAATCTTCTGACATAGAAAAAGCCGGATCTTTGAAAACCGCATCTTGGGGTTCTCTTAAACTAACGTTCATACCTGGCAGGGATTCAACCGCGCCAATTTGTTTGATTAAATATCGCAGTTCTGATTCAAGTTTTACTATTTCGGTAAGCCTCGGCTTAAGCATGTTCCATTCTTCCATATGGGCGCCAATCATATCGTTTTTCTCTTGAGATTCAGCCTTTTTGTTAATCGCCAACAATTCAGACAAGTTCTGAGTTGTCGAGCAGGCAGATAGCGAAAATAATAATAGAAAAAGTAACGGACCTTTAATAACTGTCTTTTTCTTGACGATGCTTTTTATCATTAACATTCCTGGGCTGTCGCAATTATGGCGCTTTATAAAAAATATAGAGACTAGAAGAGCGTCTGCAAAAAACGCACCAAACCTAATGGCTTGTTTGCATTCTGTAATCAAGAGTTGAGCAATCAATAGATTTCAATTCCATAAACTTACAGTACTTCTGAGCTGTTTGAGCACTTCTAACCACCGCAGCAGACACAACATATTTTTCATCATCAACTTCAAGTTGCAAAACCTCAATAGTTTGCGTCAAATTTAATGCACTTAAACGAGCTCTGAAAAGTAATGCTTGAGCATGTGCAAAGGAAGGATTTGAATAACGGCCTAAATTCACTATAAATGCATCTTTATATGTTTGTTGTTGTATTACAATGTCGTCCATTATTATTACTTGCGACTCATTCGTTATATCAATTGGGTTCGCTAGATGAGGCTTAAATTCTCTATTTTTTGCATATTGAGGTTCTAACTCAAGGGTGTAACGTCCCGGAGGAACTTGGTCTACTAGAAAGTATCCATCAAACTCGACGTCAACGATGCGCACGACTCTTTGATTCTTTTTTAGTAGTAGCTTGGCAAAGGCCGCAGGTTTTTGTATCTCGCTAGGAAAGTATATAGTCCCTTCTATTTCCGATATTTTTACCATCGGAAAATCTAATCTGTCAATAAACCCCGATCGGGGTTGAATAGAAACCCCTTCCACAACATGCAACATAAATGGATTGTCTTGATTCTTATTTTCAACACTAATATCCGTAGGTCTTAAGGTAGACAAATTGTGAATAAGCGCAATACCGGTTCCATCGGTAAGCACCTTAGTACGATTGCTGCCTGACTGTACTTCCATATTTGGCAACAGTGTTTCGCCTAAATCAAATTCAGCGTTGCCGTTTTTGTCTTCAAATACGCGAACAGCTATAGAACCGCTTGCCGCTAGGGCTTGCCCAGTGGCAAACACTTGCCGATCATAAGGTACTCCGCCAAAGCTCATTCTGGTATTTAGTCCCAAGCTATACCCGCCCCCTTCGGAGTAACGCATTTGCCCTCCTAAACTAAATTCTTCATTTCGCCAGCTAACATTAAGGTTGTAATTTTCAACATCTGTATTTAGGTCTCTGCTATATAATAAGCGCGACTTAATGTTAGGCAATGGGTTCCACGTTAGACTTACAGACATGCCGCCAAATTCAAATTCATTTGTAGCATCGTAGTTTGCCGAAACTCGGGTGAAAAATGGCCCTAAACTGCCTTGATAACCAATTCCGCCCTTTAAGGTGTTAGGCGAAGCATCAATACCTAAATTTTGAGATTGTTTTTGATAGCTTATATTATGAAACAAAGAACCTATAGGCGTGCTAAGAGTTAACGCATTTCTAATAAAGGAGTTAGAAGTGCTACCGTTTTCATTAAACCCTATCTCATTATTATAAGATAAAAAATCTAGTCCAATGAAATCAAATTGACCGCTAAGATTTAGACCCATTGAATATGCCGTAACTTCTGGCTGTTCATCTTGAGCTTCGCGTTGAGTGACACTGGCATTGAGTTTGACCGATTGTCTGCCAATAGTCGTTCTTAGGGAGGTACCTAATGCAACAAAAGTATTTAAATTTGAGGTTAGATTAGTACCTACAATAACATTGTCAAACAAACGGGTGTTTAAGCCCAAAGACACAAAGTCCTTGTCATCACTATCTAATGCTCGTTGTAGGCCAAAAGTTAAGGAAGTGGTTTCACTTATATTTTGTCCCAGCGAAAGCGATGCAACTATACTATTGTCTAGCTCTGATGCAATATCTTGTGAAGTAATTGAGCTGTTTAGCCTGACTAAAGAAAACTGATAGGCAAAATCATCGGAACCGACACTGGTATCGTCAACAACTTCCGTTTTGGTTTCTCTTACAATTTGGCCTTGCGGGCCGTAAAGTACTATTTCAAATACATTTTTACCAAAAACTAAATCTATATCATTAAATTCATAGCGGTTTTGCTGAAGGTCGAATATTTGATCTAGCAGCACGCCATTTCGAAATAACTCAACGTCCCAGCCAATTTGTACATCGCCATTAATAGATGTGGTTTGCCGATTTAATCTCTGAGAGCTGTCTGTATTTTGTAACCTAATACCTACTGCACGATTAGATGTTCCCAAATTACCAATTTGTATGGGAGTTATATCTCCAAATTCATAGCGTGAGGCCTTTAAAAACCCCAAAAGCCCTCTATCTTTTGATATTTTAGAAACGCTCATCACCCCGTCACGAAAGATATTGCCGTCGGAACCATTTAACGAAAACCGAACATTGTGTTGTGCTATTTCGCGTGTACCAATAGCACTATAAATAGTCGACACCTTATCGGCGTTTCCAAAGTAACTAGCTGAAGTGAATAAATCGATAAGCTGCGGTGAGAGTATTTCATACCCTCTTGCAAGCTCTGGAAACTGAATACCTCTGTTATTACCCTTATAAACACGTCTGGATTGCCGCGCTAGCTTGCGCTGCACCGGCAGCGGTTCGGCGGGTAGGTAGCGCATTTCTAATTTTATATAATCAAACTCAAATGCAATATCAAACCATGCGGTCAGTGAAGCCGTATCAATATATAGACTGTCAAATGCGATTGTATAGTCGCTAGGCGCAACATTTTGTTTTTGGCCTTTAACAATAACTTCTAAGGTGTTGTCTGATTTCACTCGCAGCGAAAAGGTATTTTCCTCTTTTGAAAACCAGCCGTCGAACATTCTATCTTGGTTACTCGGCAATATGGGGAAATCGAGCACGTTTATAAAGCTAGCTAGATCTACAAAAACCTCTTTATCATTTTTGATAGCAAAGATTTCACCTAGTTTATATCTATCAAGCCGGCCACTAAAAATAAGTTCTTGCCCAACTTCAAATCGGTCTCGGCCGTTATCATTTTCAGTATCAGAGTTTGATTGTGCTAATGAAATAAAAGAAGCCAACATTAGCAACAGATAAAGTACAAAACGGTTCAAAAAAGTCTTCCTCCTATCATTCAAATGTAAGGTTTTATTGAATTAACTAGGAGTTATGCAAAGAGTATTCCAGCTTAAGTATAAAAATAATAAAAAGACTAGACGTGATGACTATCAAAATTTAATGTTGTGAATGTGTAGACTGCTCAAAGCAAAGTACATTAAGCTGAAAACAACTTGAATGAGTGTCTTTTGGGAACGTTAGCTAGGCAACAGCTGTTTTGCTAGGTGTATATCATAAAAAAAATAGTTTATATGCTAGCTACAGACAAAAAGGAGTGTTTTAGTTTAACTAGTGAAGTAATTTTGACGCTCTACAATATTTCTATCATAGCGCTAATACTGAACGATACTAAATATTAAAATGGTGCCCGGGGCCGGACTTGAACCGGCACACTATTGCTAGCGAGGGATTTTAAGTCCCTTGTGTCTACCAATTTCACCACCCGGGCATCGCAAGTTTTAAACATCAACGCTTTCCACAAAAACTGGAGGCGGAACCCGGAGTCGAACCGAGATCCACGGATTTGCAATCCGCTGCATAGCCATTCTGCCATTCCGCCGCAAAACATTGCTAACGCTTTGGAGAGCAAGCGCTATTCATTTCAGAGCTTCCTGATACAAAAATTATTGTAAAAGAAATTGGAGCGGGAAACGAGATTCGAACTCGCGACCTCGACCTTGGCAAGGTCGCGCTCTACCAACTGAGCTATTCCCGCCCTGAAACGAGCCGTGCATTTTACATGCTAAATGTAAGGTGTCAACCACAAATCTTACTAAAAAATACTGTTCAGTCAAAATTTAAACAAATAGCATCAAAAGGGCATATTTGCACAATTATTTTTGTTGTAGCAATGTCTTCCAAGCCGCTACTGTGTATATCACCATAGACCAAATTGACAGTACCGCAGCGATGTATAAAAGAAGTTTGCCCAATAGCACCCAATACATTTGAAAGGTCAAAAATGCATCTAGTCCAGGTCCCGCCAATAAACCAATAAGCGCCAGCATTTGCGTCATTGTTTTAGCTTTACCAATAAAGCTCACCTTAACTAGGTGTGATGCCCCTATTTCTGACATCCACTCACGTAGCGCCGATATGTAAATTTCACGCATAAGCAGCACTATGGCCGGAACCGTTATCCATAACGATGCAAACTGATGAGTAATCATTAGCAAAGCGGCGGCAACAATAAGCTTGTCGGCTACAGGGTCTAAAAATGCTCCAAAAGGGCTGGATTGCTCTAATTTACGTGCCAAATAACCGTCAACCCAGTCGGTTATAGCAGCTAACCAGAAAATGAATGCACCCATTAGATGTGCCCATTCCCATTCAAGGAAATAGACCGTTACGAAAACGGGAATTAACAATACTCTAAATACAGTAATTAAATTAGGAATGGTCCAAATCACAACGAATGCTTTTCTCTTATCTAAGTCACACTGAACATAATAGTAACAGAAGTTGGCATCTTATGAGTGTAAATAATCATAAATGATATCGGCTAGTTCGTAACTAATGCCGGGAACTTTCGCTATTTCGTCCTTGCTCGCTTTCTTAAGACCGTGTAAACCACCGGTATATTTAAGCAAGGTTTGTCTTTTTTTAGGCCCAATACCGGGAATGTCCTGTAAAGGAGACGTTGTTTTTGCTTTGTGGCGCCGAGCTCTATGGCCTGAAATGGCAAATCTATGCGACTCATCTCTAATATGCTGAACTAAATGTAATCCGGGTGAATCGAAATCAACGGCAATGGTGTCGTGAGAATACGCATAAATTAATGTTTCTAATCCAGGTTTTCGACTGGTTCCTTTAGCGACACCAATTATTAGCGGCTTCTTGTCTTGTGGCCAGTCTTTAAAGTGAGATTCGGCCTGTGACAACTGCCCTTTCCCGCCGTCAATAAGCAACAAATCGGGTAGCTTTGCATCGTTTGAAGGTGATTTATAACGACGCTTTATTACTTGTGCCATGGCAGCATAGTCGTCGCCCGGCGTAATACCATCAATATTAAAGGTTCGATAATCTGACTTCAGCGGTCCATTACGGTCAAATACCACGCATGAAGCTACAGTTTGTTCACCAGAGGTATGCGAAATATCGAAGCATTCCATTCTTTTAATGGGCGAATCTAGCTCAAGTATTCTTTCTAGGTCGGTAAATCTAGCAAAAATAGACTTTTGTTGATTTTGTTGTGTTTCAAGAGAGTTTTCGGCGTTATTATTAGCAATTTGTAAATACTTGCGCTTTTCATCTCGTACGCCTTCATAAAACTGAACTTTACGCTTTGCCTCTTCGCTTAACACGGCTGCTATCGTTTCCATATCGTCAAACTTAAGCGGAATTATAATTTGCTGAGGAATTAACTTATTTCCGGCTAAATAAAACTGCAGCACAAATGATTCAAATACTTCTTTATCAATGCTGCCTTTTGGTATTTTAGGGAAAAATGATTTGCTGCCTAATACTTGGTTGTCGCGAATAAATATGCCAAAAATACAGGCTATGCCGTTTCTGAACGCAAAGCCAAACACGTCTAATTCTTGTTGCGTGCCCGACACGAACTGCTGCGACTGTACCTTGCGTAACGCGCTAATTTGATCTCTATAGCGGCCCGCCGCTTCAAAATTAAGGGCAATGCTTGCCTCTTCCATACGGCCAACCAAAGTAGAAATTACCTGAGTATTTTTCCCCTTTAAGAACAATGCAGCCAATTTAACTTGTTCATTGTAGTCTTCATCACTAACGAACCCTTCAACGCAAGGGGCACTGCAGCGTTTCATTTGATATTGTAGGCACGGTCTAGAGCGCGCACGATAATAGCTATCTTCACACTGACGAATTGGAAATATCTTCTGCATAGATCGCAGGCTTTCTCTTACCGACCATGCACTAGGGTAAGGCCCAAAATATTCACCTTTCTTCTTTTTAGGCCCCCGATGAAAACTAAGCCGTGGGTGCTCATGTTCAGATATTAGTATAAAGGGGTAGGATTTATCATCGCGTAATACAACGTTATACCGTGGACGATATTTTTTGATGTAATTATTTTCTAATAAGAACGCTTCAGTTTCACTTGGAACTATAGTGACATCTATGTTCGCAATGTTTTTTACTAATGTTTGTGTTTTTACACTATCTACCGTTTTTCGAAAATAACTGCTAACACGTTTTTTGAGATTTTTTGCCTTACCCACATAAATGACATCACCTCTAAGGTCATACATTCTGTAAACACCCGGCTCACTGGTAAGATGTTTTACAAAATGCTCATGATTAAATGGTTGCGACAAATTTTCTGACATTTAGGCAATTGATTGAATGATTTTATGGCGCAACGCTAAATGTGTTAAACCAACATCTGATGTTACGTTTAATTTATCAAACATACGGTATCGGTAAGTGTTAACGGTTTTTGCGCTTATATTTAAACGTTTGGCAATTTCGGTAACTTTTACTCCACGCGTAATCATCATGGTAATTTCAAGCTCACGATCTGAAAGTTCGCCAAATGGATTATCATTGTTTGAATCGAGTTGTCCTAGCGCTATAAGTTGAGCAATTTCAGGGGAAACGTACTTTTGACCCGAATGTACCTTATATATGGCATTGGTCATTTCTGAGTGTTCTGCATCTTTGGTAATAAAACCATGAGCGCCCGCCTGCATTATTTTAGTTGGGAATGGATTGTCTTTATGCATTGAGATACAAATAACCTTTGCGGTATCACATACGCGAATAACCTTTCGAGTGGCTTCAAGCCCGCCAATACCAGGCATGGAAATATCCATTAGTACTATGTCGGGGCTTTGTTTTCGGCAGTACTCAACAGCATCTTCTCCCGAACCAACCGCCGCCACTACCTCGAAGTCCTTAACATCTTTTAGTATCCGCACAATCCCGGTTCTTACGAGGTCGTGGTCATCTACTACTAATATTTTGATCACGTTGTAATAATCCTAGTGGAATATGCCTTAGCAGCATGATTACGCTTAATACAGTAATATACAACGACTTTGTTTAATAGACTATGAATTTTGCTGTTTATTGAGGTTAAACTTGACCAAAAGTGAAGGTGAGAATATAAAATACAGTTAACGGTATTAAATGCAAGTGAAACTGAAGGCAAAAAAAAACCGCTAAATAAGCGGTTTCTCTATAATATGGCGGATAGCGAGGGATTCGAACCCCCGGTACGTTTGACCGTACGTCTGATTTCAAGTCAGGTGCATTAAACCGAGCTCTGCCAGCTATCCAAGAGGGGCGCATATTAGATTTGTATGGGACTATTGTAAAGACCTAAAGGCAAAAAAAACGGAAAAAATGTCTAATCGCAGGTATTTCCGTCTATTTTTACACTATTTTACGTTTTTTGTTCGAAAAATCTTGAAAAAGTGAACCAAACACCTAACATACATACTAATAATGAATGAGTATATTACTCAGCAATTTTTTGTGACTACTGGAGAAAGAAATGGAAAGACGTACTTTGTATTCTAATGCGAGCGAAGGCTCTGCGATAGAAATCAATAAGGTGCTTCGCAATACCTACATGTTATTAGCGTTAACGCTCGGTTTTAGTGCAGTCACTGCTACTATTTCGGCAATGCTAAATGTAGGCATGGTTGGATACTGGGCAATGTTTATTGGTGCAGTTATATCTATGATTATTGTAAATAAGAAAGCTGACACTGCTGCTGGTTTGTTTTGGGTGTTTGTTTTCACAGGTTTAATGGGCGGTTCTCTAGGACCAATCTTAAGCATGTATGTTGCTAATGGCATGGGTCATTTAGTGGGTCAGGCGTTTGGTGCTACTGCTGTAGTGTTCTTATCGCTTTCTGCTTATGCTCTAATCTCTAAAAAAGATTTCAGCTTCATGGGCGGATTCATTATGGTTGGTTTTGTTGTTGCCATTCTAGCAATCATTGCTAACTTCTTTTTAGCAATGCCAGCATTAGGATTAGCAATCAACGCGCTTATCATTTTAGTAATGTCTGGATTTATATTGTTTGACACTAGCCGAATCATTCACGGCGGTGAAAAGAACTATATACGTGCAACGGTTGGTTTATACTTGAGTATTTACAATATTTTCTTATCTATATTGTCTTTGCTAGGTGCATCTAACGACTAGTCACTAAATACAATATTGTATTTGTTAAAAACGCCCCATTATTGGGGCGTTTTTGTATATAATAGACAATAATATATTACATTGACATGCTGCCTAGTAATGAAAAATGATTGAGACTACATCTGTAAGCTTCACCGTAATGGTAACTAAAAGCCCATTTGATCAACGCAATGCCGAAAGTGCGATAAACTTTTGTTATGCAGCGCTTAAACAGGGCCACCAAATATCACAGGTTTTCTTTTATCAAACTGGCATACATAACGCATCTCAGTTGTTAAGTCCTAATAGCGATGAACTTGATATACGTAAAAAGTGGTGTGAGTTGAATGAGGAGCATGGCGTTTGTTTAAATGTTTGTGTTACCGCAGCGTCCCGCAGAGGCGTCGTTGACAAACAAATAGCCCCTAAGCCTGAATTTGCTAACTTAATTTATCCATTTACACAGGTTGGCTTAACTGCCTATTTTGAATCCCTTGCTAGCGGAAGTGTGAATATACAGTTATGAACGAAACACCAATAATAAATACACCTTATATTGTGATTCAAACAACGCAGCCGCCCTATTCTTCTAGCACAGCAATTGATTCGATAGAAGCTGCATTAGCGGCCACTAATATTGGTATAAAAATTATCTATATGTTTGTAGGCGATGGCGTATATCAGTTGCTTAATGAGCAGCGCAGCAGACTAATATCGCACAAATCTGTGTACAAAAAACTAAACGCTTTGCCGCTATTTGATGTAGATTTACTATTTGCTCAAGCTTCAGCCATTCGTGATAATAAAATCTCCCTAAACGAAGTAAGTCTCACTATTAATGTTATTGAGGATGCTAAACTAGTGGAAATATGTGCTAAGGCGCAACAGGTATTGGTTTTCTAAATGATTTTACAGCTTCTGTCAAATACGCCGTGTTCTGTCTTTGCCTATTGCGAATTAGGCTCGGCAGTTATTTTAATGCAAAACGGTGTTTACAGCGCAGCAACTTTAGTCAGTAAATACCCGAATAACACTTTTTACGCCTTAGAAAATGATTGGCTGGCAAGCGGCTTAATTGTGCATGAAAATGTGAGCCTTATATCAGCTTTTCAATGGGTTGATTTATGCGCTAAACACCATCCTGTTATTACAATTCAAGAGTGAGCACACATATATGAGTATTCATTCTATTATCGTTGATGGCGTAAAGTTAGAAACAGACAAGGAAGGTTATTTACGCAATAGTGATCAATGGAATATCGCTGTTGCCCAGCACATTGCGGTTCTAGAAAATATCGAAATGACCGAGGAAAGGTGGCAAATCGTTCATTTTGTGCGTCATTTTTATATTACATACGATACCAGTCCGGCAATGAGAGCGTTGGTTAAGGCCTTGCAAAATACCCACGGACCTGAAAAAGGGAACAGTCGTTATTTATATCGATTATTCCCTAAAGGCCCCGCAAAAATACTTACAAAGCTGGCTGGCTTACCAAAACCAGCCAAATGTTTGTAGCGACACTAAGTATCTGTTTAATCCTATGCTATGTCTTTATTTAGTTATACTTGTAACGCCATTCATATAGGGCACTAGAACCTCTGGCACCGTTACACTGCCATCAGCTTGCTGATAGTTCTCTAGTATAGCGACTAGCGTTCTTCCTACGGCTAAACCTGACCCATTTAAGGTATGTAGTAAGTCTGGTTTTTTCATATCTGCAGACTTATACCTAGCCTGCATGCGCCTTGCTTGAAAATCCCCCATGTTTGAACAAGAGGATATTTCGCGATAGGTATGTTGCGCTGGCAACCACACTTCTAAATCATAAGTTTTACATGAACCAAAACCCATGTCTCCCGTGCATAATAATACTTTACGATACGCGAGCTTAAGCTTCTGTAAGATAACCTCAGCATGCCCAGTTAACTCTTCTAAGGCTTGCATACTTTGGGAAGGTAACACTAGCTGTACCAATTCAACTTTATCAAACTGATGCTGCCTTATTAAACCCCGAGTATCTCGGCCATAAGAGCCCGCTTCACTTCTAAAGCAAGGTGTATGAGCAGTCATTTTTAGTGGCAGTTCGTTGGTATTAAAAATACGATCACGTGCAATATTCGTTAGGGGTACTTCAGCCGTAGGAATAAGTGACATTCCTTGACCTTCTTCGGTAGCCGGTTTTGTATGAAATAAGTCTTCACCAAACTTGGGTAACTGACCCGTTCCGTACAAACTATCTGAATTCACTAACAAGGGCACATATACCTCATGGTAGCTATGTTCTTGAGTGTGGGTGTCTAACATAAACTGTGCAATAGCTCTGTGTAGTCGCGCTATTTGTCCATTCATTACCACAAAACGACTGCCTGAAAGTTTAGCGGCTGTTTCAAAATCTAAACCATTATTTAGTGCTGCTGCTACGTCTACGTGATCGAGCACTTCAAAATCGAATGAACGAGGCTTGCCCCAAATAGAAACTTCTTGATTTTCGCTCTCGTCTTTTCCAATAGGTACTCCGTCGGCTGGAATGTTAGGCGTTTCTTGGTGAAAAATATTAAGTGCGCTTTGTACTATTATTAAAGCAGATTTTGCTTCTTCTAAATCAGAGCCTAACTGACTTACCTCTGCTAACAAAGGCGCAATATCCTGACCCGATGCTTTGGCCTTGCCTATCGTTTTTGACCGAATAGTGCGATCATTTTGCAATGATTCTGTCAGTAGCTGTAATTTCTTACGCTTAGCTTCAAGTTCATTGTATGCTTGTACGTCAAGTATAAAACCGCGCTTAGCAAGCTGTTGGGCAGTTTCGCTTATGCTATTTCGTAGCAACCTTGGGTCTAACATGAATCATTTCATCCTTTTACTAAAAGTACCGCCAGCCATACACCAAATAAGCAAAGGCCAACGTTCAAAAATAGGTTTAATAGTGCTTTTATATATTCGCTTTGCTGCAGTAGCATCAAAGTATCTAGTGAAAATGTTGAGAAGGTCGTCAGCGCACCTAACAAGCCGACACCTAAAAAAAGCCGTAGGCTGTCTGATATTTCTCGTTGTTCTTGTTCAATCCACATGTACAAACAGCCTATTGCGAATGAACCAATAACATTGACCGCAAGGGTACCAAAGGGAAAGCCTTTACCCAACAGCTTTATGCTTTCTTGGGTTAAAAAATAGCGTAAGCATGCACCAATAGCACCGCCGCAGGCGATAACAAAGTAAGTATTTATGGCAGTCATAGCTTAACTCTTTTTATTGGTTGTTGTTAATGCCGCTAAAAAGGCAATTTTTTGAGCTAATTGCCTTTCAAACCCTCGGTCACTAGGTTGATATATATTACTAATGGAAACTTCGTCTGGCAAATAAGATTGCTGGGGCGTAAACCCATATTCATAATTATGTGCGTATTGATAGGCCTCTCCATGTCCTAAATCTTTTGTGATTTGGCTTGTTGAATTTCGAAGATGAAATGGTACTGGCGCGTTTGCGTATTCTTTAGCTAAAACCTTGGCTTTTTTGAATGCTTCATATACAGCATTACTTTTAGGGGCTAAAGCACAATAAATTACCGCCTGAGCTACCGCCCTTTCACCTTCGCTTTTGCCTACTCGATGGTAAACGTCCCACGCATTTAGACAAATTTGCAAAGCTTTAGGATCGGCATTACCAATGTCTTCACTAGCAATAGCCAACAGTCGCCTGCATATGGGCACAATATCGGTTGATGCTAATGTTAAGCGGGCAAACCAAAACAAGCTGCCATCAACCGACGAACCTCTTATTGATTTATGAAAAGCAGACAAAATATCGTAGTATGCGTCACCTTGTTTGTCGAAACTTCCTACTTGTTCGCCGCAGGCATTTTCGGCAATTTGCTTAGTCAATTCAATGCTGGACCCACTGCTAATGGTTTCAGGTGACGATTCTGGTAACAAGCTAAGTGCTACTTCAATACTGCTTAGTAAACGCCGAGCATCACCTCCGCAACCATTAATAAATAGCTGTTTTGCTAATGTTTCGCAAACTATATTCACTTTGTTAGTCTTTTTTCTTTGCTCGTTAACAAAATTGAATGCTTTAGCCAAAAGCTCATTTAAATCGGTTTTAGATAGTGCCTGTAAAGTAAATACGCGCATTCTAGAAAGCAATGCACAATTAATTGAAAAAGCAGGGTTTTCGGTGGTTGCTCCGATTAAAATAATTTCTCCGTTTTCAACATACGGTAAAAATGCATCTTGTTGAGCTTTATTGAATCGATGAATTTCGTCAACGAAGACTATTTTTTGTTGACCAAATAAGTCATTCGTATTACTAGACACCAGCGATTTAATATCTTTAATTCCACTGCTAATCGCGGATAAATATAATATCGGAAGTTGCCAATGTTCTTTAAGTAAATTAACTAAAGATGTTTTTCCGCAGCCCGCAGGGCCCCAAAGTATCATTGAACATAGCTGTTTACGTTCGCACAACTGCCTTATAGGACCTTGCTTGCCAAGTAAATGCTGCTGACCAACATAATCAGACAAACAGGCGGGCCGAAGTAAATCAGCCAGTGGGCGCTTAGAGCTCATTATTGTGTGGGAATCTCACGCTGATCATCCACTACCCAACTAGTATTTGCGGTAAAGATAAAATCTTTATTAGATACCCCGGTGTTTAACACTACGTTGCTAAAGTCGAGCATGTTTTGCTGTTGTTGACGGTCATAAGAAACCAAGTTGATAAGTTCGTTATTTGAATTAAAGCGCAGCACTAATTTGTTTATTGGCGAGTCAGATTGCAGTGACACAATAGTATATGTACTTTCTTGTTGCTGCACTACAACTTGGTCCCATTGGCTTTGTTGATCACTAATTAAAAGCATTAGTGGATTACTTTGCGTAAGGGGTGCTTGGTCAAGTATTGTTACTTGCTCAAGAAATGGGTCAACGTTATATACTGCGGTGCCATCTGCAATTAACAAAGATTCGTCTGGAGATAACACTGACCATCTGAGTTTTTGCGGCTTTTTTAACAGTAATTCACCATTAGCATTTTGCAACTCTTCCCCCTGCATGTCTATAATAGTTTGTGTAAAGTTAGCCTTAAGCGTAGAAAATTGACCCAGTAGTTGGCGCAAATTCGCCTTGTCTTGTTCGCTGCCTATTTTACTGGCTAAGTCGGTCGCTACTTGCTTACTTAGATTACTTATCTCTTTCACGCTTTTTACTGGGGCATCGCTGCCGGCGCCGGTTACTTGCGAGCTTACTGAAAAACTTAAGGTGCTGAGTAAAAAGAGTAAGCATAGTATAGGTCGTTTAATCATCTTAATCCTTGCGTGGAGGAGGTGCTAAAACCTCTCGGTTGCCATTATGGCCGGCTGTACTTACGACGCCATTTTGCTCTAATTGTTCAACTATTCTTGCGGCTCTATTATAGCCAATTCTAAATTTACGCTGGATGCTTGAAATAGAAACCTTTCTGGTTTCGGTTACAAATTCAAGCGCATGATCATATACCGCATCGTACTCTTCCCCGGCATTTTTTTCGGATTGCTCGCCGGGTAATAATATCTCGCCGCCGGCATCACCATTTAGAATTTCCTCTATATAGTTTGGCGCGCCTCTAGCTTTCCAATCGGCAACCACAGCATGAACTTCATGATCATCTACAAAAGCGCCATGCACACGTGTTGTTATGCTAGAACCGGGGGGGTTATACAGCATATCGCCCATGCCAAGCAATGACTCAGCGCCTTGTTGGTCTAATATGGTACGAGAGTCAATTTTACTTGATACCTGAAAAGCAATACGCGTAGGAATATTGGCTTTTATCAATCCGGTAATAACATCTACAGAAGGGCGCTGAGTAGCTAATATTAAATGAATGCCAGCGGCTCTGGCCTTTTGTGCAATCCTGGCAATGAGCTCTTCTACTTTTTTGCCTACAATCATCATCATGTCTGCAAACTCATCAATAATCACAACAATAGAAGGGAGTTTTTCAAGCTCGGGCGCTCTTGTTTCCATACTTTCTTCAAACTTCCACAATGGGTCGAGAATTGGTTGCCCCGCCTCTTTTGCTAGTTTTATTTTACGGTTATAACCTTTTAAGTTACGCACCCCAAGCGCCGACATAAGTCTGTAGCGGCGTTCCATTTCACCTACACACCAGCGTAGTGCGTTTGAGGCCTCTTTCATGTCAGTAACGACTTCAGTTAATAAATGCGGAATACCTTCATAAACTGACAGCTCTAGCATTTTAGGGTCTATCATAATTAGTCTTACATCTTCAGGCGTTGATTTATATAACAAACTTAAAATCATGACGTTTACGCCAACCGATTTACCCGAACCTGTGGTACCTGCAACCAACAAATGCGGCATGCTTGCTAAGTCAACAATGACCGGTTCACCGCTAATATCTGCGCCTAGCACCATGGTTAATGGAGAAGGGTTATTTTGAAACGCATCGCAGCCGATGACTTCACTAAGCCTAACCATTTCTCGGTGTTCGTTGGGTAACTCTAATCCTATAACCGATTTACCCGGAATAACCTCTACCACTCGCACCGAAATAGCAGACATCGCGCGGGCTAAATCTTTTGCTAATGTAGTAATTTTGCTAACCTTAATACCCGGAGCTAAATCAAGTTCAAATCTAGTTATAACAGGCCCTGGCAGCACATTTACAACAGTAGCCTGTATACTAAAATCAGCTAGTTTAGCCTCGAGTAAGCGAGCAATCCCCTGTAGCTCTTCTTTGCTTATGGGATTTTCGGCTTTATCAGGTCGCTGTAGTAAATCGAATGACGGTAATAACGAAACTGGTGCTTCTTTGAGATCTAATTCGTCGTTACTGGGAGGCTGACTTAATGGTATTTCTTGAGTTGACGCTACCCTACCCTGTTTAGAAAGAATATCATTTTCGCTCATTGCATCGTCTGTAACGCTTGGTCTTTGCTCAATATTAATCTTAGTTGAGTTTTCAGGCCTCATCGTATTAATTGGTAATGGCTCACTAAGATCGTTAAAGACTTCGTCAGGAATAGTGAATTTGGGTTCTTTTTTCTCTCTCGAGGGTGGCTCAGCGCGCAAACTCGTAATATGAACATCATTACTTGATGAAGTAGCAGGCGCAGAATAATCTTTTTTGTCTTTACGTAAATCGGGCAGCGATAATCTTGACACCTTAGACGGTAAGGCAATTACCTTTTTACTTGTATATATAACGCTGGCACCAATAGAGTCAATAAATTGAAACCATGATATGCCCGTCGCTAAAGTACAGCCGGTTAAGAAAAAACAAAGAAGAAGTAAAACGGTACCTACAAAACTGAAGTAAGGCAGTAAAGCGTCACCAATAATATCGCCCATCGCGCCGCCTGCGGATACTCTATAGAAGTCATCAAAGTTGATGCTAGCAATGCCAGTAAAGCCAAAGACTAATAAAATAACACCCACTAATCTCAAGGAAATAGTCAGATAATCAAGTTCGACAACATTTTTTATATGTAAAAATATAAACCAACCTACGAAGGCAACGGCAAAAGGAATAATGTAAGCTGTTACGCCAAAAGTGAATAGTAATATGTCGGCAAAATAGGCACCCACTGGGCCCATCACGTTTTGTACTTCTATTTGCATTCCGGCTTGACTCCACCCCGGATCACTTGGGTGAAAATATGCTAGCGAAAGTAATAAGAAAAACGAGAACGCGCATGATGCCATCATGCCCACTTCCATAATTCGCTGAACCCCAGATAAACGTGACATCTTTATTATATTCTCAACTGGATATATATTATTATTGTTATAGCGCTTAAGTAAGAAGCACCCGACTTATATGGGATTAAGGTTAGCATAATCACCTGTGCTAAACAGCCAAAAACCCTATTTTAAATTAATTTTTATATTCGAAGTATGTTTGACTTCTTCCATAACCACATAAGTTCTAGATTCGCTAACGCCTGGTAATCGCAGCAGTGTGTCACCCAACAGCTTTCGATAGTTGGCCATATCGGCGACACGGGTTTTAATCAAAAAATCAAAGTTGCCCGAAACAAGATGGCACTCTTGAATATCTTCTTGTTCTTGTACCGCAACAGAAAATTCTTCAAATATATCAACAGATGTTTTTGTGAGTGTAATTTCAACAAACACCAACATGGCTGCACCTAATAGCTTAGGGTCGAGTCGGGCTTGATAGCCCATTATATAACCTTGTTGCTCTAGGCGTCTTACTCTTTCTAAACAAGGGCTTGGGCTTAAGCCTACAATTTTTGACAATTCTACGTTGGACATTTTTCCGTCTTTTTGTAGTTCAACTAAGATTCGACGATCAATCTTATCGATATGTTTCGGTGTTTGCACTAACATTATTTTATGTTGCCAAAAATTAAGATTACAATATTATATGCTGATTTCTATAAAACTTCGATATTTTTATTTTTATCAATTAGATTACAATAAAACCTTATAAAACTAGCCTCAGGAAATGTCGATGATTATAGGTGTACCTAAAGAAATTAAAAACCATGAGTATAGAGTTGGTTTAACCCCTGCTGCGGTTAAAGAATTTGTTAGTCATGGCCACAGCGTAATAGTTGAAGCAAATGCAGGTACCAGTATTAGTTTTACCGATGAGCTATATGAAGAAGCTGGCGCCATTATCGTTGAAACCGCAGAGGCTGTTTTTGCACGTGCCGACATGATAATCAAAGTAAAAGAGCCGCAGCCAAACGAATGTAAAATGTTGCGTGAAGGTCAAATTTTATATACCTATTTACATTTAGCCCCTGACCCGCAGCAAACAGAATTGTTAGTCGCATCAAAAGCTAGCTGTGTAGCATATGAAACCGTTACAGATAGAGTTGGCGGACTTCCGTTACTTGCGCCAATGAGCGAAGTGGCAGGACGTATGTCAGTTCAGGCTGGTGCACATTATTTAGAAAAAGCCCACGGTGGAAGTGGCACGTTGTTAGGTGGTGTGCCGGGTGTGGCGTCAGGAAAAGTGCTTATTATTGGCGGTGGCGTGGTAGGTACTAACGCGGCTAAAATGGCAGTGGGTTTGGGTGCAGACGTAACCTTACTCGACCGGTCATTACCTAGACTACGCGAACTCGACGATATATTTAATTCACAAATAAAAACAGTATATTCTACCGAAGATGCAATTGAGTATTATTCATCTAGGGCCGACCTTGTAATTGGCGCGGTACTAATACCGGGTGCTGCTGCGCCTAAACTATTAAACGCAGCTCATATTAAGAATATGAAACCAGGCTCGGTCATAGTTGATGTTGCTATTGATCAAGGCGGCTGCTTTGAAACGTCTAAAGCGACCACACATCAAGACCCAGTTTATATTATTGATGAAGTTGTCCATTATTGTGTCGCCAATATGCCTGGTGGTGTTGCACGAACCTCTACTATGGCTTTAAATAATGCAACCTTACCCTTTGGTTTAGCATTGGCAAACAAAGGCTTAAAACAAGCAATGCTAGATGATCCAAACCTATTAAATGGCTTAAATGTGCATAAAGGCTTAGTTACATACAAAGCGGTGTTTGATGCTTTAGGTAGTAAACTTGATTTAACGTATTGTCCGGCCCTTCAGGCAATATCAATGTAAGTGTTAACCAAGCAATATGAAAAAGGGAGACCCATATTATTATGGTCTCCCTTTTTAGTGTTGCTGGGTGTAAAGCCGTTAGAGAGTGTATACTCAGGTATCAAGTTAATATTAACGAATTGTTAATTTCAGCCAAAACTAATTTTGGATCAGCCGCTTGGGTAATAGGTCTACCTATAACTAAATAATCAACGCCTGCGTTTATTGCATCTACCGGTGTCATTATACGTTTCTGGTCGTTGTTGCTGCTACCTATTGGACGGATGCCCGGCGTAACCAAACAAAAATCATTATTAATAATTTTTCTAAGCATATTTGCTTCTTTAGCTGAACAAACAACGCCATCGGCTCCTGCACTTTGGGCTAATTTAGCTAAAGATAAAACCTTGCTTGCAACATCACTAGACTGATACACCTCAGAAAATTGGCGTTCGTCCATACTCGTTAATACCGTAACAGCTGTTAACAATATCGGAGTTGAAGCGCTTATCGCTGCTTCTTTTGCAGCTTCAATCATATCTTTACCACCGCTGGCATGCACGTTAACCATCCATACGCCTAACTGACTTGCTGCTTTAATTGCTTTTGCAACGGTGTTGGGAATATCATGAAATTTTAAATCCAAAAAAACATCAAAACCATGATTACTCAAATACTTAACCCAATCGGGGCCAAACAAAGTAAACATTTCTTTTCCGACTTTTAATCGGCAATGCTGCGGTGATAACTGTGAAACTAAAAACTTTGCGGCATTTATATCGTCAAAATCCAAAGCGACAATAACGGGGGACACACATTTTGACATATTATTCTCCATCAAGTCCTTTAATGGGTTTTATAACCGACCATTTCTTACAAGACGGGCAAAGCCAATATAATAGCCTTCCTGAAAAGCCACAGCTTTGACAGCGATATTTTGGACGTTGTGCAATTTGCTTGTCTATAAGTTCGTTTAAATGATCAATAATAGTTTGTGTGCGCTCATCAGTTAACATTTTACGATACAGCGATAACAAAGACTTAAATCCCCGCATAGTGGGATGGTCTTTCAGTTGTTTTAGCAAAATATCTACTGCAGGTTCTATTTCACCCTTACGCGCAATAATATTAACTTTAGCAATATATGAAGAAGCGCATCTTTGCCAATATGGTTCTAGTAATTGTTCGAGTTTGTCCCAGCCGTCAGTTTGGCTAGCGCTGGTTTCTAGCAGCGGAATTGCTTCGCTTAACCAATCAAGATCTCTTTTTGGAATTTCAGACAAATAGTCCATGGCTTGATCGTAATCTTCTTTTTTTATTGCCAATTTACCCAATTCAAGCCAAGCTCTAACTTGTTTACCCTCTACCATTACGGCTTTCTTCAAAGTACTTTGGGCATGGTCTAGCTTGTTTTCTTCTATTTGTGAGATCGCTTGTTCGCAGTAAAAATGTGAAAGTAATAAATAAAGGTGCTCGTCGTTAGGCGTTATTTTTAAACTTCTGCTAGCCAATTCAACCGCTTTATTCCATTCTTTGGTTACTTGATAAATACTGAACAGTTTTTGCTGAGCAGTGCCGAAATGACGGTCGTTTTCTAACAACTGAATAAAAACGCCTTCTGCACGTTCTAAAAAACCGGCAAGCAAATAGTCGGTACCCAATTCAACTAAAGCTAATGCTTCTTGTTTTTTAGAAATTTCATCTCGGCTAATGAGGTTTTGATGCACTCTTATAGCGCGGTCAAGCTCTCCCCGATGCCTAAAAAAGTTACCCATTGCAATATGGGTTTCAATGGTGTCATTGTTAACACTAATCATTTTGATAAGATTGTCGACGGCTTTGTCAGGTTCGTCTGACAGTAAGAAATTCAAGCCTTTGTAATAATGATTAGCTAATATTGAGGATTGTTTGCGCTGAGTACTGCGTAAACTATTTCTACCCATAACCCACCCGTAGGCTGCGGCAACAGGCAGTAATAAAAAAAGAAGTTCTATCATATATAATACATTGTTAACAAATGGGTCATTTATACAGACTTGTCTAAAGCAAGTTTTTCGAGTCGACGTTTCATGCTTACAAAACGGAGTTTCAATGCTAAATACTTAGTTAAAATAGTGGTAAAGCCTAACAAAAACCCAAAAACGATACACACCACCATAAATGTTGATACTCGCATATCCAATTGAGCAATCAAATAATTGATGGTGATAACTTCTGAATTTCGAAAACCTACAAGCACTGCAATCATTATAAGAATAATTACGATAATAAGCAGGATAATTCCTTTCATACCTTTCCTATAATGTTTTGTCTTTTTACCGATTTACTTTTATAACGGGTTGTTATCAAACTATATTAGCTATAAGTCAACTCTATCACGTAGCTCTTTACCCGCTTTAAAATGAGGTACATGTTTGCCGGTTAACTCAACTGTTTCACCCGTTTTTGGATTACGGCCAACTCGTGGTGCACGATAATGTAGTGAGAAGCTGCCAAAGCCACGTATCTCAATACGGTCACCGCGTTGTAGTGTTTGTGCCATTTGCTCTAAAAGCTCTTTCACCGAGTCTTCAAGGTCTTTACCTTGTAAGTCACGGGTGTGTATAGATAAACGTTCAATAAGTTCTGATTTGGTCATTTATAATACTCCATCTTTTTTACGAATGCTGGACTAACGAGTATTGGATACTTAGAGGAAAGTAGTTTTGAAAGTAATAATGGAGCGGCTATAGAAGCCGCTCCAACAGGGCAATTATTCGCCTTTAGCCGCTTTAAATGCTTCAGCCATTGCACTTGCAAAGCCTGCATCTTCCGGTTGGTTATTCACTTTCTCAAGCGCATCTTTCTCATCCGCTTGGTCTTTAGCTTTAACCGACAAAGTAATTACACGATTCTTACGATCAACGCCTGTGTATTTCGCTTCAATGATATCACCCACTTTCACGACTTCACTGGCATCTTCTAATCTTTCACGAGCTAGGTCACCAATTCTGATATAGCCGTCAACTTCTTCTGCCAAGTTTACGGTTACACCTTTAGCATCGGCCTCGATAACAGTTCCATTAACAATAGCACCTTTCTTTATATCTGTCAGATACTTATTGAACGGGTCTTCATCAATTTGCTTAACGCCTAATGATATACGCTCGCGCTCTGGATCAACTTGTAGCACTACTGCGCTAATCTCGTCGCCTTTCTTGTATTCGCGAACCGCTTCTTCACCCTGTTTCTGCCATGAGATGTCAGATAAGTGAACAAGACCATCAATACCGCCGTCAAGACCAATGAATATACCAAAGTCAGTAATAGACTTGATCTTACCAGATACTTTATCGCCTTTCTCGTGTGACTTAGCAAAAGTCTCCCAAGGATTGTCTATGCATTGCTTAAGGCCTAGTGAAATACGACGACGTTCTTCGTCTATTTCTAATACCATTACATTTACAACGTCACCCAAATTAACAACTTTAGATGGGTGAATGTTTTTATTTGTCCAGTCCATTTCTGAAACGTGAACAAGACCTTCAACGCCGTCTTCAATTTCTACAAAACAACCATAGTCAGTAAGGTTAGTTACTGCGCCGCTTAACTTAGCGCCTTCAGGATAACGATTTGCAATTTCTTGCCATGGATCGCTGCCCATTTGCTTCATACCTAATGAAACGCGAGACTTATCTTTATCAAACTTAAGTACTTTAACGTTAATTTCGTCACCAACGTTAACGATTTCACTTGGGTGCTTAACGCGTTTCCAAGCCATATCGGTAATGTGAAGTAGTCCGTCAACACCGCCTAAATCTACGAACGCGCCGTAGTCGGTTAAGTTCTTAACGATACCTTTAACTTCATCACCTTCCTCCAAGTTAGATAGTAATTGATCGCGTTCAGCACTGCTTTCTGCTTCAATTACTGCACGACGTGAAACAACAACGTTGTTACGTTTAGCATCTAACTTGATCACTTTAAATTCTAACTCTTTACCTTCAAGGTGAGTAGTTTCACGTACTGGACGTACGTCGACTAACGAACCCGGTAAGAATGCACGAACGGTGTTAACTTCAACTGTAAAGCCGCCTTTAACTTTCCCGTTAATAACGCCTTTAATAGTTGCTTTCTCGTCGTAAGCTTTTTCAAGCTCAACCCAAGCTTCATGACGCTTAGCTTTCTCACGAGACAGAATTGTTTCACCGAAACCGTCTTCTACTGCATCTAGAGCAACATCTATTGTGTCGCCAACTGCTACTTCGAGTGTACCGTCAGCTGCTTTAAACTGCTCGATAGGAATGGCACTTTCTGATTTAAGGCCAGCGTCTACGAGTACGATATCTTTATCGATTGATACTACGGTACCTCTAACAATTGCGCCTGGGCGCGTTTCTATCTGCTGTAGGCTTTCTTCAAAAAGGTCTGCAAAATTTTCAGTCATATTCACATTCTAAGTTAATCCAACCATTCAATCCTGAAAAGAAGGGGTTATTAAATATACCAAATTCATCCTAAACTCGGTCAATTAAATGCAATTACTCGTTATCGCTAAAGATTTTTGAATCTATAAAATCTTTAGCTATTTCAAATACTTGCTCTATACCTAATGCAGTAGAGTTTATCTCTAATGCATCTTTTGCGGCAATCAAGGGCGCGGTACTTCTGCTTCGGTCGCGCTTATCTCTTGCTTGTATATCCGCCAAAAGGCGCGATATTTTAACATCTTGCCCCATAGCAATCAACTGTTCATATCGTCGTTTGGCTCTAGTTTCTGCACTCGCGGTTAAAAATATCTTAGCAATGGCTTTTGGAAATACGATTGTGCCCATGTCTCTGCCGTCGGCTATTAGCCCTGGTTCATTGGCAAAATCGCGCTGGCGCCTTAGTAAAGCTTCTCGCACGAGAGGAATTGAAGCGACCTTTGACGCAGCGCTGCCTACCTCTTCGCTACGAATGTCATCTGAAACATCTTCACCTTCAAGAATAACTCGGTTGCCTTCTTTTGTTACACGAAATGTAACATCAAGGCCAGTTGCCAAAGGCGCTAACCCATCAGCATCATCCAAAGAAATATCATGGTGAATAGCGGCAATAGCCAACACCCTATAAATTGCGCCACTGTCGAGGAAATGCCATTTGTAAGCACCGGCTAACATGCTGCTTAATGTACCCTTGCCAGCGCCACTTGGTCCATCAACCGTAACTACACAGACATTTTGCATGTATCCAAATCCTACTTATCTAAAGCGGCAAGAGTATACGCCCCTTTCATAATTGTGCAAATGTGATTACTTACAAAAGCAACACAGAATTATTAACTAGCGCTGACAAATACGATTAAATTGCTCAAAATAATCGGGGAAGGTTTTCGCCGTACATTTGGGGTCGTTTATGGTAACGCCGCATTCCTCGTCAAGCGCTAACAAAGAAAAACACATTGCCATTCTATGGTCGTTGTAAGTATCTATAGTGGCGTGCGTGATATTCACAGGGGGGCTTATTTCAATAAAGTCTTTGCCCTCTACAACTATTGCACCTACTTTTCGCAATTCTGTTGCCATTGCAAATAAACGGTCGGTTTCTTTTACACGCCAGTTATATATATTGCGTATTGCTGTGGTCCCTGTTGCAAACAAAGCAACTGTCGCAATGGTCATCGCCGCATCTGGTATGTGGTTCATATCCATATCCACAGCCATCAGATGGCCCGATGCAACGGTTATACTGTCATCTTCCCATGAGACTTTAGCACCCATTTTCTCAAGTACATCAGCAAAACCTATATCGCCTTGAATACTTTTACGACCTATGCCCGACACCTTTACTTCGCCGCCTTTGATAGCTGCTGCGGCTAAAAAGTAGGAGGCTGAGGAAGCGTCTCCTTCCACTAAGAAATGTTTTGGCGCTATATATTGCTGTTGCCCCGATATTATAAAAGTTTGGTAATTTTGGTTTTCTACTAACACACCAAATTTAGCCATACAATCAAGTGTAATATCGATGTATGGCTTTGACACTAAGGTACCTTTTATATGAATAGTCACTCGTTTAGAGGCTACTTCATTCGACAATATAGGAGCGGCCATCAAAAGTGCGGTCAAAAACTGACTTGATACACTACCGTCAATTTCAAAAGTGTCTTGGGTTATTTTAGCGCTTTTAATAGCAACAGGCGGGTATCCTGTATTTTTCAAATATGTGATATTTGCGCCGGCGCTAATCAGTTCGTTAGCCAAGTCACCAATGGGTCTGTCTTCCATTCGTGGTTCACCCGTTAAAATAACATCCACATCACTAAATGCTAAGGCTGCGCAAAGCGGCCGCATAGCGGTCCCGGCATTCCCAAGAAATAAAGTCAGTAAGTTTTTATGACTAAACCTGCCCCCTATGCCATGCACTACGCACTGAGTATTATTTTGGCTTAGCGTAAACTCCACGCCTAACGCCTTTAAGGCATTAAGCATATGGCGAATGTCATCGCTGTCGAGTAAATTGCTCAGACGAGTTTTTCCCTTGCTTAGTGCTGCTAATAGTAACGCACGATTAGACAGGCTTTTACTGCCAGGTAAGTGTATGTGCCCAGAAACTTTTTTAACGGGGGAAAGCGTTAACTGCTCCATAACGATAAATACTTCCTTACTTCAATTATAGTTAGCCATGTGTACGTTCAAACTCTTGCATAAACTCAACCAAGTTTGTTACGCCATCTAGACCCATTGCGTTGTATATACTAGCGCGCATACCACCTACCGCTCGATGCCCTTTAAGTGCTTGTAAACCAGATGCTTGTGCTTCATCAAGAAATATAGGATCGAGCGAACTATCGGCTAATTGAAAAATAACGTTCATTCTAGAACGGTTACTAACATTCACCTGATTACGGTAAAAGTCGCTGTTATCAATACACTTATATAAGGTTTGCGCTTTTAACGCGTTAGCCTTCTCAATTGATTCTACGCCGCCGTTTTCTATCAACCACTCAAACACTAAACCAGCCAAATACCACGAAAATGTGGGTGGTGTATTATACATACTGTCGGCATCGGATTGTTCTTTATAACTAAATACAGCTGGTGTGTCTTGTCGTTCTAGCCCAATAAGATCTTCTCGTACTATTACAACCGCTAATCCAGAGGGTCCAATATTCTTTTGGGCACCCGCATAAATTATACCGTAGTCGGCTATGTTAATCGCTTTTGACAAGATATTTGATGACATATCAGCCACTAACGGTACGTCACCTGTTTTTGGCACCCAGTTAATTTCAATACCTTCAACTGTTTCGTTCGGACAATAGTGAAAATAGGCTGCCTGTTGATTTATTTTCCAGCTTGATTGCTCAGGTACGCAAATTTTCCCATCTTCTGTGAAGTTTTCTGCAACAACCTCACTTTGCATATATTTAGCAGCCTCTTTAACCGCTATTTGCGACCATTGACCTGATACTAAATGTTGTGCAAGATTGCCTCTTTTAGCCAAATTAAGAGGAACCGTAAAAAATTGACCACGACCGCCACCGTGCATAAACAACACTTTATAATTACTAGGAATATTTAACAAAGTGCGTAAATCGGCCTCTGCTTTTTCAGCCACCGCCATAAAGGGCTTTCCTCGGTGGCTAATTTCCATAACAGACGTACCCTGCCCGTTCCAGTTGATCAATTCAGATTGTGCACGCTCAAGCACCGCTTTAGGCAGCATAGCCGGACCTGCACTGAAATTAAATATTGTCATTATTTCCTCTACACGAAAAAGCAGCAAACCATAAATGTGTTTGCTGCTTTCAATTTATATACGACTGTCTATATAATAAATTATATCACTGTTTTTTTATCAATCGGTATTACCCTTGGTATACCAACCCCTCTTTACTGTTAAGAAGGGTTAACAAAACGCTTAATCGTCGGCTTTGCCTTCATCATCACCAAGGTCATCGTTAGCATCGGAGCTGTCATTAACATCAGGCTCGCTGCTAGCTTGTACAGTGGCGGTTTCAATAACATTACCGTCCTCATCGGTTTCAATAAGAATTGACTCGTCTTCAATAATCTCATCAATTCTTTGTAAACCAACAACGTGTTCGCCTTCAACCGTGCGAATGAGTGTCACACCTTGTGTATTACGACCTACCCTAGAAACTTCAGATACGCGTGTTCTTACCAACGTACCGCGGTCACTAATTAGCATCATTTCGTCGGTTTGACTAACCTGCACGGCGCCTATTACCTGGCCATTACGTTCAGATACCTTTATAGACACGACGCCTTTGGTTGCTCTACTCTTTGCAGGATATTCTGAAACTGAAGTACACTTACCGTAGCCGTTTTCAGTTGCTGTTAATATATCACCGTCTGCATTTGGAATAATTAATGACACTACGCGTTCAGTATCGGCAATACGAATACCTCTAACACCGGTAGCTGTTCGGCCCATGGGTCTAACTTGTTCTTCGCTGAAACGCACTACTTTACCTGCATTTGAAAACAGCATGATTTCGCAAGAACCATCAGTTAAATCAACGCCAATTAATTCATCGCCTTCGTTTAAGTTTACGGCAATAATACCGTTCGCTCTTGGACGTGAGTAATGAATAAGTTCAGTCTTTTTAACTGAACCATTAGCGGTTGCCATAAATACATATTTGCCCGCTTCAAATTCTTTAATAGGCAAAATAGCAGTTATGCGTTCGTTTTCTTCTAAAGGAAGAATGTTAACAATGGGTCGACCTCGAGCATTTCGGCTAGC
>JBLIGC010000010.1:0-50548 GCA_047636735.1 Glaciecola sp.
TCGTTGCTATGCTTATATTCAGATTTTGCTAACCGGTCATACAAAACTACATTGGCTGTGACAGCTAAATTCATACTCGATTTAGTAGGAATGTATACAACATGCTCACATGCATTCACAATTTCTTGCGGAACAGAGCCGTCTTCTGGGCCAAATATATAATAGGCGTTTTTAGGATGCGTAAATGCTGGCAAAGGAATAGCGCCTTCAACTAATTCAACTACCACCAATGTTGCACCGCGGGGCATCATTGCTAGCAAATCGTCTACCGCAGTGCTGGGTATAGAATCACGAAACCTTTTAGTATCCTCGTGAAAGGCTTTTGCATGAGTGTATCGAATGCCTGTATAAAAAATAGAGGAGACCCCAAAACAGCCCGCCGCTCGTAAAATAACCGCTACATTGCTGGCTGATTTAGGATTAACCAACCCAATACTAATACAGCTATCGTTGTTTTTCACTTAACACAGCCACCTTAATTTGAGCATCATCAGCCGGTATTTCGCATGCCTACGGCAATACCTGTAATGGCTACCATCATAGCGCGCTCTAACACCACAATGTCGTTGTCTTTAAACTCAGATGTTTGTGCTTTGCGTATTCTGTCTAACAGTTCAATTTGCACGTAGTGCAGAGGCTGCAGGTAGCCTGCTCTAATTTGCATCGAATTTCGAGCGTTAGGATCGTCTTCCATCATGTGCTCATGATCTGTTATTTTCAATAAACTTTGCATTGACTGCACGAGTTCTTCACGCAGTGCTGCGCCAAAATGCACAAGGTTATCAGGGACCAATCGCTTGTCGTAAGCTTCACTCACGTTAGGGTCGGCCTTTTGGAAGACCATGTCGAGCATAGACAAGCGTGATGCAAAAAATGGCCATTGTTCAATCATATCTTGCACAATAAGCGCGTTGTCACCTTGGTTTACTTCATCAACCGCGCGCATCACCCCTAACCATGAGGGCAGCACTAAGCGAGTTTGTGCCCAGGCAAATATCCATGGAATAGCCCGCAGACTTTCAATCCCGCCGTTGGGATTTCGTTTAGCAGGGCGACTGCCCAAGGGCAATTTACCGAGTTCTTGTTCGGGGGTGGCCGCCCTAAAGTAGGGCACAAATTCAGGATCGGTGTTCACAGTATGGCGATAGTTGTCGCGGCCTTTATTAGCCATTGTGGTCATAATTTCACGCCATGCAGGCTTAGGCTCAGGCGGAGGTAATAATACCGCTTCAAGCACCGCTGATGCATACAAAGACAAACTGCGTTTGGCCAACTGTGGCATACCAAATTTAAATCGAATAGTCTCGCCTTGTTCGGTCACCCTAAAACCACCGTCGAGTGAGCCAGGAGGTTGTGAATGAATAGCCGCTTTTGCAGGTAAACCGCCGCGACCAATAGTACCGCCTCTGCCATGAAACAAAGTTAACTTAACCTTATGTTTCTTGGCTATAGCAACTAAGGCTTCTTGAGAGCTATATTGTGCCCAACCGGCCGCCAAAGAACCTGCATCTTTAGCCGAATCTGAATATCCAATCATAATAAATTGCTGCCCATTTACATAGCCTTTGTACCAATCAATGCTAAGGAGCTTTTGCATAACGCTAGGTGAATTGTTTAAATCATCTAAGGTTTCAAACAATGGTGCAACGGGCATTGGCCAATCTACTCCAGACTCTTTTAATAGCAACTGAACTGCAAGCACATCGGAAGGCTCACTGGCCATTGAAATAATATAAATACCAAAGCCGTCTTTGCCATTGTTGGCAATGACCTTACAGGTGTCCAAAACTTCTTTTACATCGCTTGAAGGTATCCAGTCGCGAGGAACCAGCGGGCGGCGAGATGAAAGTTCGCGTAGCAAAAAGGCTTGTTTGTCATCTTCATTCCACTGATTGTAATCACCCATACCCAAGTAGCGGGTGAGTTCGCTAAATACGTCTGCGTGGCGTTGGGCATCTTGCCTTATGTCTAGCTTCAGTAAATGCACACCAAAGCAATATGAGCGACGCAAACAGTCGAGTAAGGCGCCATTGGCAATGACTTCCATACCGCACTCAAGTAGAGAGTGGTAACAATCTAGTAGCGGTTTTTGTAACTCGTCGTTTGTTTGCACCCATGTATCAACACTTGATTTTCCTTCATGAGTGTTTTGCAGCTTTTGAATAAGCGGCTCTAATATGGCTCTGTAGGGTTCTTTTACATCTCCCACTTGCTCACGCAGCGCCTCATTACATTGATTCATCGATAATTCTGCTTGTAGTTGGTCTACATCGCTTTTAAAAAGCTTAGCAGCCTCACGTCTTGCAAGCAGCAATACTTCTTGGGTAAGTGTTGAGGTAACGAAAGGGTTACCATCGCGGTCTCCGCCCATCCAAGAGCTAAACTGGACTGGCTTGGCGCTTAGCGCCAGCGCGGTTTTAAAATTAACATGAAGATAGTCGTCTAGGTCGCGTAAAAAGTCGGGTACCGCTTCCCACAGTGAATTTGCTATAACGGAAAAGCCCCAACTTGCTTCGTCAACGGGGGTAGGGCGAACAGTTCGTATTTCTTCCGTATGCCAAGCTTGACTAATAAGGTCAGCTATACGCTGTTTAACACGTCTGCTTTCTACATTAGATATATCGTTACTGTGTAATTTTTGCAATTGTGATGCTAACTGACGATGTTTATAAATATTGGTGCGCCGGTTAACCTCTGTAGGATGAGCGGTTAGTACTAAATCTATATTTAGATTTTGTATCGCGCTAAGTACCTTATCTTTATCTGCGTCTAGGTCTAAATACTGACCTAAATTGTTTAGTTGTAAGTCTAATGAATTTTTCTTGTTCAAGGCTATGTTGAATTCTTGCTCGGCTATATTTGCAAGTGTTAAAAACTGCGCAAATGCTCTGGCAATTGTGAGTAAAGATTGGTTGTCTAAGTTGGCTAGCGTGTGGGTAAGGCTGTCGGTACTGTTTGCGTCACCTTTAGATGAGTGCCGACCGTCATGGCGAATTTTTTCAATGGTTTCAAGCCACTGCTCGCCTAACTCTTGTTGAATAGTGTCGCCAAGGGTGGCACCTAAGTATTTTACGGTTTCTTTAAGTTGCTCGATTAACGCAGGCTTCATATTACTAACAAACTCCATGTGACTAAATTTATACAGCTTAAGAATAATAAATATCAATAAAAATGGTACGTGTTTAACATCTACAGCGCATAAGTTACCATAAAATATAATAAAAACATGTGTATTCTTTGCTCACGTACATATAATCTGCGCTTTACGCTTGGCTACCTTTTAGTCGCCAACATGAGTGTGATACAATTCGTTCTCTGATTTTAACGATAATTAACGGAGCAACTGTGGCAGATAAATATACCAGTACAGAAGAACAAGCAAGTTATGGAATTGGCTACCAAATGGGCGAACAACTTGCCTCAAATCCTTTTGAAGGTCTCGATATTGAAATAGTTAAGGCCGGTATTCTAGACGGATTTGCTAAAGCCAAGCCAAGCGTTGGTAACGACGAATTAAGACTTGCCTTTAATGAAATTCATCAGCGTATGCAGGCTGCCAAGCAAGACCAATTTGCTGGTGCAGTGCAAGAAGGCGCAGACTTTTTAGCCAAAAACGGTGAACGCGAAGATATCACAATAACGGAATCGGGCTTGCAGTATGAAGTGATTAATCAAGCTAGCGGCGATAAACCAACAGCCGAGTCAACAGTACGTGTTCACTATCATGGAACGCTTATGGACGGTACCGTGTTTGACAGCAGCTACGATCGTGGACAGCCTGCAGAATTCCCCGTTGGCGGCGTAATTAAAGGCTGGACTGAAGCACTTCAGCTAATGTCAGTTGGTGATAAATTGCGTATTTATGTTCCACACGACTTAGCTTATGGTGAACAAGGCGCAGGCGCAGCTATTGGCCCGTTTAGCACCTTAGTATTTGATGTTGAATTAATCGAAATTATTGCTTAGTTATCGTTTAACTTAAATATTCTGTATTTTTAACCGCGGTATGTTAAATGCTGCATTTTGAACACAGAAGCTTGGTTAAGTCCTACAAGCATGTAATTATAAAAGCCAACTGTTTTACGCCAGTTGGTTTTTTCTTTTCGTAAAAGCTGTCAATTATTATAGATATACTTGATTTGGCTATCCAATTTTCACCACTAAGCCTTTTAACTTGGTGTTTGGCAGTCTCATTTCGGGGACAAAAGCTAACAACTTGGCAAAAGGTAAATAAGCAGACATTAGTCGCATTGGCTAAAGCATCTGTTGCAAGCACACTAACAAGCCCATACACTCACGCTAATAATAAAAAAAAACCAAAGCGGCCCTATGCTTGCCATCATAAGTCACACAATAGACAAAACTAACGCATTTATTGGCAAAGCTGTCGCCTATTGCACTTTGTTAATGGCGGTTATTATGTTTGCTGTGGTTGTTCTTAGATATGGTTTTGATTTGGGCTGGATAGCCATGCAAGAATCAATTACTTACCTACACGCTGCGGTTTTTTTGCTTGGTAGTGCCTATACTTATCAACAAAATGGACACGTACGCGTTGATGTCTTCTACAGGCGTTATTCGGTAAAAGTTAAGCATATCGTAGATTTACTCGGGTGCTTGCTACTAATGTTACCGGTTGCCAGTTATATCGCTATTACCTGCTGGCCTTACGTGATGCAATCTTGGCAATTGTTAGAAGGCTCGCGTGAGCCCGGCGGGTTGCCATTCGTATATATCTTAAAATCATTCATGCTCATATTTGCTATTATGATGGTTTTGCAGGCTATTTCTGAAATCATAAAGCATAGTAAAAGTCTGTGGGTTATGAGTAAGACACAATAATATGGAATTTCTTGCCTTAGTTTTGTTTGCGGTTGTATGTTTGGTACTCTTATTGGGTTATCCCGTTGCGATTACCCTAGCGGGTGTTTCACTGTTGTTTGCTTTTGCTGGCATTGCGTTTGGCGTGTTTGACGCTTCCTACCTTATTTCAACCCCTAATCGTTTGTTTGGCATTGTTAATAACACCACGTTGATTGCCGTGCCGCTATTTGTATTTATGGGTGTGGTGCTAGAAAGGTCAAAAATTGCTGAAGATCTTTTGGTTAGCATGTCGTCTTTGTTAGGTCGTTTTAAAACAGGTTTGGGAGTTTCGGTGGTGTTGGTAGGCATGCTGCTGGCCGCAAGTACCGGTATTGTTGGCGCGACCGTTGTTACCATGGGGTTGCTCTCACTGCCCATCATGCTAAAACGCGGCTACTCACCACAGTTGGCGACTGGTGTAATATGTGCAACAGGTACGTTAGGGCAAATTATTCCGCCCTCAATTGCGCTTGTTTTGCTGGGGGATGTATTGTCAAGTGCTTACCAAAAGGCGCAACTTGATATGGGGATTTTTTCTCCAGACAGCGTATCAGTTGGCGATTTGTTCGTAGGTGCATTGATACCGGGATTACTTTTGGTGGTATTTTATTTACTATATTTGTGGGCGGTAAGTAAATTTTCACCGCAACAAGTACCCCAGTATGGTCAACAAAACGAACATACTAGTTTACGTAGTTTGTTGTTGTCTCTGTTACCTCCTTTAGTGCTTATTATGTGCGTGCTGGGCTCAATTTTATTTGGCTTTGCAACACCTACTGAAGCTGCTGGCGTTGGCGCAGTGGGTGCGTTGCTGCTAGCGGGTATTAAAAAGAAGTTGAGTAAGCCAAACATAAAACACATTGTTCAAGAAACCACAAAAGTAACCTCAATGGTATTTTTGATACTTATTGGCGCGTCTATATTCTCGCTCGTATTTAGAGGGCTTGGTGGTGAAATTTTGTTAAAAGATATTTTTACTAATCTGCCTGGTGGTGTGTTTACTGCTATGTTATTGGTAATGATGCTTATATTCTTACTAGGGTTTATTCTCGATTTTATTGAAATAACCTTTGTGGTTGTGCCTATTGTTGCGCCAATTCTTATTATCATGGGCATAGATCCAGTGTGGCTAGGCATTATGATTGCAGTTAATTTACAAACCTCTTTTTTAACGCCACCCTTTGGTTTTGCGCTGTTTTATTTGCGTGGTGTAGCGCCTGCTAGTGTAAAAACAATGCATATTTATAAAGGTGTAATCCCTTTCATTATTATACAAGTAATATTACTGGTGATAATGGCTGTTTGGCCGCAAACGGTTACATGGCTAGTTGATATTGTTTATGGTTAGCTTGCGTTAACTGATGCTGGAATTTTATAAAGGAAAGGAAAAAATGAATACAATAATACGTTCTATCAAATGGGGCCTTATCGTTTTAGCCAGTTCAGCTCTTATAGGCTGCGGTGGCAAAGACGCTGCCACCCCTAGCGCAAGCGATAGCCAAAAAAGTGTAGAAAAAATAAAGTGGAAATTAGTCACGTCATGGCCAAAAAATTTCCCCGGCCTAGGTAGAGCGCCTGAAACGTTCGCCCAATACGTAAACATCATGTCTAATGGTCGTTTGGAAGTTACTGTTTATGGTGCAGGTGAATTGGTGCCTGCATTTGAAGTGTTCGATGCGGTATCTGCAGGAAGTGCGCAAATGGGGCATGCTGGCGCATACTATTGGAAAGGTAAAATTCCAGCCGCACCTATATTTTCAGCTATTCCTTTTGGTATGAATGCAACTGAAATGAACGCTTGGTTGCATCACGGTGGAGGCATGGAATTATGGCAAGAATTGTACGCGCCATTTGGTGTTATTCCATTTGCCGGTGGTAACACCGGAGTGCAAATGGCGGGTTGGTTCAAAAAGGAAATCAATTCAGTTGAAGATATGAGGGGGCTGAAAATGCGCATACCCGGTCTTGGCGGGGAAGTATTAAAAGAAATTGGGGGCTTACCTATTACCCTTTCGGGCGGCGAAATATTTACCTCTTTGCAAAGCGGAGCTATTGATGCAACGGAGTGGGTTGGACCCTATAATGATTTAACCTTTGGTCTGCATAAAACGGCTAACTATTATTACCACAGCGGTTGGCATGAGCCAGGTACTTTGCTCGAGTTCATTGTTAATAAAGAGGCCTTTGAAGCCTTGCCTAAAGATTTGCAAAAAATAGTGGCGGTAGCTACTCGCGCAGTTAACCAAGATATGCTTGATGAATATACCGCGCGAAATCATATGGCAATGCAACAGATTATAGATGAGCACGGCATAACAGTATTGCCTTTACCTCAGGACGTTTTAGTTGCACTAAAAGCGGCAACTAAAACTGTTTTGCAAAAGGAAGTGCTTGATAATGCCGAGTTTGCCAAGATATACGCTTCCTATACACAGTTCTATGCAGGCGTTAAGCGTTATCATGAGTTATCTGAAAAAGCGTATTATCAAAATCGTTGATATGTTGATATGTGAGAAAAAATTTGCTAATAAAAAGCCTTAGGTATCTAACAAATAGTAGTACGGTCAGTAAAAATGCAATAAAAACAATCTGGACAGATTTGTTTTTTACCTAAGCTCGGTTACCATAGTCAAAGCATGAATATTTAGTGCCCTTGTTGATTTACGAACACTGGGTACACGGTTAAAAAATAAAATAAAAAGTTTAGGAGATTTACATGGTCATCAAACCGAAGGTACGCGGATTTATTTGCACAAATGCACATCCAAAAGGCTGTGCTACAAATGTTGAAAATCAAATTGCCTATGTGAAATCTCAAATACCCAATACACACAATACGCCAAGCGATAGCGCGCCTAAAAATGTTCTTGTGATTGGTTCATCTACCGGTTATGGCTTGGCATCAAGAATCACTTCAGCGTTTGGCTATGGTGCAAATACCTTAGGAGTATGTTTTGAAAAGCCCCCCTCAGAGCGCAAAACCGGGACCGCGGGCTGGTATAATACTGCTGCGTTTCATGATCAAGCTATTGACGCTGGCTTGTATGCGCATACGATTAATGGTGATGCATTTTCTGACCAAATAAAAGCCGATGTGATTGCAAAAATCAAAGTGGATTTAGGCAAAATAGATTTGGTGATATACAGCCTAGCATCTCCACGAAGGACTGACCCAGACACCGGTGAGGTGTTTAAATCTACGTTAAAGCCCGTTGGCCAAGCGTATAAAACAAAAACCTATGATACGGACAAAGATTTAGTCCATGAAATAGCCCTAGAGCCCGCCAATGAAGATGAAATTGCACAAACGGTGAAGGTTATGGGCGGTGAAGATTGGGAGCGTTGGTTAGTGCAACTTAATGAGGCTGGTGTCCTAAGTGAAAGTTGTAAAACTACCGCCTACACGTACATAGGTAAAGAACTAACGTGGCCTATTTATGGCCAGGCTACAATTGGTTTGGCTAAAGAAGATTTAGATCGCGCAGCAAGCGCTATTATCGATAAATTATCGGGTATTAATGCGCAGGCAAACGTGTCTTCGCTAAAGGCTTTAGTGACCCAAGCAAGTAGTGCTATTCCGGTTATGCCGTTGTATATTTCGCTTATTTACAAAGTGATGAAAGAAGAAGGCACTCATGAAGGCTGTATTGAACAAATAGTGGGTTTATTTAACCGTTGTTTGTATGGTGCAACTCCTACTCTCGATGACATGAACCGCTATAGAATGGACGACAAAGAAACCAATGATGCAACGCAAGCAAAAATAAAGGCCTTGTGGGATCAAGTAACACAAGACACTTTTCATCAATTAAGCGATTATAAAGGTTACAATACCGAGTTTTTGAACTTGTTTGGCTTTGCTATTCAAGGAGTTGATTACGAGGCCGATGTAAACGCATTGGTGCAATGGAAGTAGTTATTTGTGCTAAACGCAGCTAATTGATTATTGTGTTTAACACAAACTCTTTACTGCGAACATAAATTATAAGGGTGGCCAGCAGTGTTTTTTTTAGACCATTCGTTAAATTTGATGCCTGAATTATTACCCCGCGCACATTTGGCAAATTTCAGTGTTGTTTTTTAGGTACATTTTTAAATATAGAATAATGGTTTTAGCATAATTCTCATAGCCTTTTGGGGGTAGTTAATGCTAAAATTAAGCAATAAATTGACTTGATCACTTTCTGGGCATGCTAGACCACCCAGAGACAGTCGGTGTAGTGCATTGATAATTCATCAATGTACCAAAAAAAACAGAAAAAAATAATAAGAAAACATGGATTGCTGGTAGTTAGTTTCTAGTAGAAACAGACTGAGTAGTAACTTCGTGTTGAATTTCATACCTAAGGCAGTAGTGGCTAATTTAAAATGACCTCAGGCAGGTCAATTTAAATTAGTAATTATTTGAGAGTAGCAATTAGCATATGATTAAAATCAAAAAAGGCTTAGACCTTCCTATTTCAGGCGCGCCAGAGCAGACTATAGGGAACACCCTTATTATCTCGAAGGTAGCTGTGTTAGGGGAAGAGTACATAGGAATGCGGCCAACCATGCACGTACAGGTAGGCGACGTGGTTAAAAAGGGGCAGCTTTTGTTTGAAGACAAAAAAAACCCTGGGGTAAAGTTCGTTGCGCCTGCTGCAGGTGAAGTGATTCAAATAAATCGCGGAGACAGGCGTATTTTGCAATCGGTAGTGGTTGGTGTCAAAGGCGATGATGCTGTCGCATTCGAAAAAATCGCAGCGAGTGCCATTCTTAATACTGAGCGTCAAATACTAGTTGATACTCTCATTGAGTCTGGTTTATGGACGGCATTAAGAACTCGTCCATTTAGCAAAACTCCCGCGATTGACGCCACTCCACATTCTATTTTTGTGACCGCAACCGACACTAATCCATTAGCCGTTGACCCACAAATGGTCATTGCAGAGCGTGAAGACGATTTTGCAAACGGGATAAAAGTACTTACTCAGTTGGCAGCCGCCGGTAAAGTGTTTGTGTGTAAGGCTGCTGGTGCAAACGTTAACGCCAATGGTAATAACGTGGAGTTGCATGAGTTTGCCGGCCCCCATCCTTCTGGATTAGTCGGCACGCATATTCATCACCTTGATACCGTTGGTGTAGGCAAGAAAGTGTGGCATATCAATTACCAAGATGTAATTTGTTTCGGAGCTTCTATTACGTCAGGTGAGCTAGATAATAGTCGCGTAATCTCGATTGCTGGGCCCGCGGCCAAGACTCCCGTGATTGTGCGCACGCAACTGGGCGCAAGCACAAATGAAATGGTTAGTGGGCAAATTGGCGAGACACCAACTCGCGTAATTTCAGGCTCTGTCTTAAATGGAACCAAAGCAA
This sequence comes from Glaciecola sp., assembly GCA_047636735.1. GTDB lineage: Bacteria > Pseudomonadota > Gammaproteobacteria > Enterobacterales > Alteromonadaceae > Glaciecola. The sequence goes on from JBLIGC010000010.1 coordinate 10,219, forward strand.
GTGGCCCGCAGGCATTCTTAGGACGTTTTCATCTTCAAGTATCATTAATACAAGAAGATACCGAAAAGAAATTTCTAGGGTGGATTACGCCAGGTGGTGACAAGCACTCAGTTACACGCGCTTATTTAGGACACTTAATTCCTAAAAGATTATTTAACATGACGTCAACGACCAATGGTTCAGACCGGTCTATGGTTCCTATTGGCAACTACGAACGTATTATGCCGTTAGACGTTATTCCAACTTTACTACTTCGCGACCTTCTATCAGGCGATACCGACGGAGCACAAACTTTGGGCGCGCTGGAGCTAGATGAAGAAGATTTAGCCTTGTGTACTTATGTTTGTCCGGGTAAATACGATTACGGCCCAGTATTGCGTGAAGTATTAACAACTATTGAATCTGAGGGGTAAGTCATGGGTTTAAAAGCGTTTATTGAAAAAATTGAGCCAGATTTTGATGCTGGTGGGAAGTACGAAAAGTTTTATGCACTTTATGAAGCTGCGGCTACTATTTTCTATACCCCGGGTAAAGTCAACAAAGCCAATACTCATGTTAAAGATAGCATCGACTTAAAGCGAATAATGATATTTGTATGGATGGCTACATTCCCGGCTATGTTTTACGGTATGTACAATATTGGCGCGCAAGCTCATGAGGCTATATTAGCCGGCGCTGGTACTTTACCAGATATTTGGCAGGCAGCCCTGTTTACTATGCTAGGCGGAAGTATGGACGCAAGCACAGGGTGGGGCAGCATGATGTTTTATGGAGCATGTTTCTTTGTTCCCATATACGCAACAACCTTCATAGTAGGTGGCTTTTGGGAAGTTTTGTTTGCTTCAGTTAGAAAACATGAAGTTAACGAAGGCTTTTTTGTTACCTCAGTGCTCTTCTCGCTTACCTTGCCCGCGACTATTCCATTGTGGCAAGTTGCACTAGGCATTACCTTTGGCGTTGTTATTGCTAAAGAAATATTTGGTGGAACAGGGCGCAACTTCTTGAATCCAGCATTATCGGGTCGTGCATTCCTATACTTTGCATATCCAGTACAAATATCAGGCGACCAGGTGTGGGTAGCAGCCGATGGTTACTCTGGAGCAACATGGTTAACGCAAGCAGCAAGTGGCACGCTTGAGTATACCAATGAAAACTTCATTCAAGCGTTTTTAGGTAATATTCCTGGCTCGGTTGGTGAAGTGTCTACCCTTATGATATTGCTGGGTGGTTTGTTTATTATGTACTTGGGGATTGCAAGTTGGCGAATTGTCTCTGGCGTAGCCCTTGGCGCCGCGGGCTTTGGTTTATTACTCAATATTATTGGCGGCGGTGAAGCATCAAATGCAATGCTCAATATGCCGTGGTACTTCCACTTTGTAATAGGGGGCCTTGCATTTGGTATGTTCTTTATGGCTACCGATCCGGTCTCGGCATCGTTTACTAATCAAGGTAAATGGTTTTATGGCATATTTATTGGCTTTATGACGGTATTTATTCGAGCCTTAAATCCAGCCTTCCCAGAAGGAATTATGTTAGCTATTTTGTTTGCAAACTTGTGGGCACCACTATTTGACTACTTCGTAGCGCAAAGCAACATTAAACGGAGACTTGCCCGTGTCGGCTAAAAAAGAAACTTTAGGAAAAACTGTTGGCGTAGTAGTGGCAGTATGTTTCGTATGTTCAATCGTTGTGTCTAGTGCAGCAGTTGGTTTGAGAAGCTTACAAGAAACTAATGCGGCTTTAGATAAAAAATCGAATATTTTAAGCGCAGCAGGTCTGCTGGATGAAGCAACCGACAAATCACAAATTGCAGCATTGTACGACTCGCTGGTTGAAGAAAAATTCATAGAGCTAGCCACAGGCAAGTATGTTGACAAGCCTAGCGTAGATTTTGACATGTACAAAGCCGCAAAAACCGACGAGTTTGGTGTTGCTGTTGGAAAAAGTAATGTTGGCTTCAAGCAACGCTCAAGTATTGCTAATGTCTTCCACATAAAGGACGAGACCGGGACCGTTATCCGACTTATTTTGCCGGTTCATGGCAGTGGTTTATGGGACTTAATGTATGGCTTTTTAGCGCTTGATAACGACGGTAATACTATTCGGGAACTAATTTATTATCAGCATAAGGAAACACCAGGGCTTGGCGCTGAAATACTCAACCCATCCTGGCAAGACAAATGGGATGGCAAACGCCTGTTTAAAGACGGTGAAGTGGCTATTTCGGTTGCTAAAAATGTGGGTAACGATAATGTGTATGCGGTAGACGCTTTGTCTGGCGCAACGTTAACGAGTAATGGCGTTGAAAACACACTTGTATACTGGGCCGGTGATAACGGTTACGGTACTTACTTGAAAAATCAATCTTGGAAATCTTAAGGTACGAACATGGCTGAAACTAAAGAAATGAAAAAAGCCCTCTTCGGGCCAATAGTCGATAGTAACCCTATCGCGCTGCATGTACTTGGGGTTTGCTCAGCATTAGCAATTACCACTAAATTAGAAACTGCATTGGTAATGTCGTTAGCGCTTACCGTGGTAATTGCATTTTCTAATTTATTTATTTCGTTAATACGAAACCAAATTCCGTCTAGCGTACGAATTATTGTTCAAATGACAATTATTGCTTCACTGGTAATTGTTGTTGACCAAGTATTAAAAGCATATTCATATGAAATTTCGAAGCAATTATCAGTATTTGTTGGCCTTATTATTACCAACTGTATTGTAATGGGACGAGCAGAAGCTTATGCAATGAAATCACCGCCGTTTATGAGTTTTCTAGACGGCATTGGCAATGGTTTAGGCTATAGCTTTGTATTGATTATAATAGGCACTGTAAAAGAGTTGTTTGGTTTTGGTACTCTTCTAGGCTTCACCATTTTGCCACTTGTTCAAAACGGTGGCTGGTATACCGGAAACGGCTTGCTGATATTACCATTTAGCTCGTTTATATTGATTGGATTAATGATTTGGGCAATACGCGTTGCGCGCCCAGAACAAGTCGAACCTAAGGAATAAGCCAGCATGGAACAATACGTATCATTACTTATTCGCGCGGTATTCGTTGAGAATATGGCGCTCACACTGTTTTTGGGAATGTGTACCTTTTTAGCAGTATCAAAAAAAGTTAAAACATCTATGGGCTTAGGTGTGGCGGTTATCGTTGTACTGGGCATTTCAGTGCCCGTTAACCAAGTTATATATACCACAATATTAGCGCCAGGAGCTCTTGACTGGGCAGGCTTCCCAGAAGCAGACCTTAGCTTTTTGAGCTTTTTAACCTTTATTGGCGTGATTGCTGCGCTAGTACAAATATTGGAGATGACTTTAGATAAGTATTTTCCGGCTTTGTACAACGCCCTTGGAATATTTTTACCATTGATTACTGTTAACTGTGCCATCTTCGGTGGCGTGGCGTTTGCAGTGCAACGTGAATACAACTTTACAGAAAGTATAGTATATGGCATTGGCAGTGGTATAGGTTGGGCGATAGCTATTGTATTATTGGCTGCAGTTCGTGAAAAACTAAAATATGCAGACATGCCAGATGGTATTCGGGGTTTAGGTTCTGTTTTCATGATTGCGGGTCTTATGGCCCTTGGTTTCCAATCATTCACTGGTGTCGCGCTTTAAAGCCGACTAGGAGTAGTTAAAGTGGAAAATGTAGATATATATTTAGGCGTTGGCATGTTCATCGCAATAGTACTAATACTTGTATTCATTATTATGTTCGCCAAGTCTAAGCTAGTTGCTAGTGGTGAAGTTAAAATAATGATTAATGATGACCCTAATCACACTATTACTACTCAACCTGGTGGTAAGTTGCTCAGTGCTTTGTCAGACTCAGGTATTTTTGTATCTTCAGCATGCGGTGGCGGTGGTTCTTGTGGCCAGTGTCGGGTCGATATAAAAGGCGGTGGTGGTGAAATACTACCCACTGAGCTTGACCATATTACTAAGCGTGACGCTAAACAAGGCTGTCGTTTGGCTTGTCAGGTTGCGATTAAGCAAGACATGATCATTGAACTGCCTGAAGAAGTATTTGGTATTAAAAAGTGGGACTGTGAAGTACTTTCGAACGACAACGTAGCAACCTTTATTAAAGAACTTAAACTTGGTATTCCTGATGGCGAAAGTGTTCCTTTCCGTGCTGGTGGGTATATTCAAATTGAAGCTCCACCCCATCATGTGAAATACAAAGATTTTGATGTTCCTGACACCTATCGCAAAGATTGGGAACATTTTGGTTTCTTTGACGTAGAGTCTAAATGCGAAGAAGAGACTATTCGTGCTTATTCAATGGCAAATTACCCAGAAGAAGAAGGTATTATTTTATTAAATGTACGCATAGCGACTCCTCCACCTAATAACTTGAGTTTACCTGCGGGCATAATGTCATCATTTATTTGGTCTTTGAAGGGCGGTGAGAAAGTAACAATTTCGGGTCCATTTGGTGAGTTCTTTGCCAAAGAAACAGAAGCTGAAATGGTGTTTGTTGGCGGAGGAGCCGGAATGGCACCAATGCGATCGCACCTCTTTGACCAACTTCGCAGAGTAAAATCTGGACGTAAAATTACATTTTGGTATGGTGCGCGCTCATCACGTGAAATGTTTTATGTAGATGATTTTAATATGCTACAAAATGAAAATGACAACTTCAAATGGCATGTTGCCCTTTCAGATCCGCAACCAGAAGATAACTGGGAAGGCGATACAGGCTTTATACATAATGTATTGCTCGAGAAATATTTGAAAAGTCATCCTGCACCAGAGGATTGTGAATTCTATATGTGTGGTCCGCCAATGATGAACGCTGCTGTTATCAATATGCTTAAAGACTTAGGTGTTGAAGACGAGAACATTATGCTAGATGATTTTGGTGGTTAGTAATTACCTGATTTAACGAAAGGGGCGAAAGCCCCTTTTTTATTTTATAATTTAATACTATTTATATGATACTAAAGGCTATGAAGCGAATAATTCAATTAGTAACACTCACAATAATACTGTTTATAGGGTTGTGGTCATGCGCTCGCCCGCTGCCGCCAACGATCGCAATTAGTGGCGAGACTATGGGTACCACTTACAATATTAAATATGTAAATGTTGATGGCGCTGCAACTAAACTTTCACCGGCCCAAATGAAAGATAAAGTTGATAAGTTGCTGGTTGAAATAAACCAGCTTATGTCTACCTACATTCCAGACTCTGAGCTTTCGTTGTTAAATCAAGCACAAGCAAATGTTGCCTTTCCTATTTCACCCGCCACTGATTATGTTATTCAAGAAGCGTTAAAATTGCATCATAGAAGCCAAGGTATGCTTGACATTACCGTTGGGCCGCTTGTAAATCTGTGGGGTTTTGGGCCTACCCTACGAGCCGAAAAAATACCCACCCAAGCACAATTAGCCGATACTAGAGCATACATAGGCGTAGATAAATTCAATTTGTCTAACGGCGAAATTGTAAAGTTACACCCGAAGGTTTATCTCGACTTATCTACTATTGCGAAAGGTTACGCCGTTGATGAAGTAGCAGCGCTTTTGCTTTTCGAAGGTCTGACAAACTATTTGGTGGAAATTGGCGGTGAAATGAGAGTTGCTGGCACTAAGCCCAATAATGAAAAGTGGCTAATTGCCATTGAAAAGCCGTTATCTGGTGAGCGCGCTATTCAACAAATTGTTAGTATTGGTGATAATGCCATGGCGACATCAGGTGATTATCGAAATTATTTTGAAGAAGATGGGATAAGATATTCACACCTTATCAATCCAACTACGGGCTACCCGATACAACATAATATGGTAGCGGTTACAGTGGTAGCACCAAAGTCTATTGAGGCAGATGGCTTAGCAACAGCGCTCATGGTGATGGGAAGTACACAAGGTAAGTTATTAGCAGAAAATGAAGGTATTGCTGCATTTTTCATTATTAAGGAAGGTGACGAATATGTTGAGTATCGAAGCACAGAGTTTACCAAGAAAGTGCAAATGATTGAGCGAAAAGTGGTAAACTAAAGTATAAATATTACAAGCCGATGTGGGTATGATTAGCGTTTATGAGGGTATACCGAATAAATAAAAGTTAAGTGCAGACACGTAGGCTGCTATAGAAAGAGAAAATTGTGAGTACATTTATTTTTGCCTTTGGATTCTTTTTAATAATGTCACTGGCTATGGCAATTGGGTATATATTTCAAAAGAAAAGTATTTCAGGTTCATGCGGCGGATTAGGCGCCTTGGGTGTTGAAAAAGCCTGTGATTGTCCAGAGCCTTGTGATAGAAAAAAAGCACGGCTTGAGCGAGCAGAGGCACGCCAAGCTAAATTAGATGAGTGGAAGAATAATCAAATTCTATAAGCACCTATAACAAGGTCGTTTTATTGATGCAAATAGTATTCATCTATTTTATTTACTATTTCGAGAGCTCTTTGAGTTTTAGCATTAACCGCAAAATAAGACGGCACCGATATCAACTTTTTGTAGGTGTATGAAACATTAAAAGCCGCATATTTATGTTTTTCTGCTCCCTCGTTTAGGTAGTGCTCAAATGGTTGTTTATAACTTAAAATTGAATCTGTGCCGCCACGCAAAAACACCGCAATCGCTTCTTTTGTATTAGTTACGTCAACAAATTTATAGCCATCACTTTCTAATTGATGACGCATTCCATGGTAGCTAAATGAACGAATAGAGGCTACCTTTTGGTTTTTTTTGTTTGCTTGTGAATACAAAACAACTTCAAGAACTTCATAAGGTTTTTGTGAGTAAATAACGTTTGAACTCAAACTTTCAGTACTTTTTACATTTATAGTAATATCAATTAAGCCATTGTTGAAGTCCCTATAGATTCTTGAAGGGGGTGCGCAATAAAATGTGAGGGTATAGAGCTGTTCTGAAAATATCTTTTGGAGATCATCAATGGCAGCGCCATAGCACTTATGGTTGCCCTTTTTTTGAATGAACGGCGGGAACGTGATTAGACCCACAACAATTTTTTGAGGGATAAATAGCTGATTATTGGATGAAAATGCAATGCGATGGTTGCAAAGTAATAATGAAGAAATCAATAATGTTATAATAACCGTTGGTTTATTTATTTTTATAACGCCTTAATCAAGCCAGGAATAACTAACCACGATAGACCTTATTGTTTTAAAAATATAGTTTTCTTTGTTAGCTATAGAAAAATAGATACTTGCAGGTCATAATACTGTTAATACGTACAGTGATTATATGAGGCTATGACTTGTTATGCGAAAGTTCATACATGTAGATATGGACGCTTTTTACGTTTCAGTAGAAATTAGAGATAATCCTGCGCTTGCTAATCAACCGGTAGCCGTTGGTGGCAAATCGAGCCAACGTGGAGTTTTGTCTACCTGTAACTATATTGCGCGAAAATTTGGTATTCACTCTGCTATGCCAACTTCAATGGCCAAGAGGTTGTGCCCTAATTTGGTCATCGTTCCAGGCAGAATGACGGTTTATCAAGACGTAAGTACACAAATTCGTGAAATATTTACCCGTTATACAAACTTAGTTGAACCACTTTCATTAGATGAAGCTTATCTAGATGTTACTGATTGCTTGCAGTTTAATGGTTCGGCTACGTTAATAGCGCAAGATATTAGAAAAAATATACATAATGAATTAGGCTTAACTGCATCAGCAGGAATTGCACCATTAAAATATGTGGCTAAGATAGCCTCTGATATGAATAAACCTAATGGTCAATACTTAGTCAAACCAGACCAAATAATCTCATTTATTGAGCAATTACCTCTGCAAAAAATACCTGGGGTGGGCAAGGTAACGTTTGCTAAACTTCAAGCCTTGGGACTAAATACGGGGCAGGACATCCGCAATACTAGTCAAGCGGAACTTGTTCATCGTTTTGGTAAATTCGGTCTTAGTTTATGGCATAAGTGTCAGGGTATCGATAAGCGAGGAGTGGAAACGTCTCGCATTCGCAAATCGGTAGCCGTAGAGCGGACTTTTTCTCAAAATATGACAACATTAGAGGCACTAAAAGAATACCTAATTGAAAGCTTAATGCCGACACTAGTTCAACGCGCCGCCAAACACATAGAAACTCGAAGAATAGATAAAATAGGAGTGAAGATTAAGTTTAGCGATTTTCGACAAACCACCAAAGAACATAAGTCTAGTGATATTAACCAAGCTGTTCTAATAGAATTGTTAAGCCAAGCGTGGGAACGACGCAATGGCAAAGATGCAAGACTATTGGGAATATTTATTGGTTTTGGTGACACCCAAAGTGATAATGAAGCGGAACAATTAATGTTAGCTTTTGATCTTGACGTAGACGATCAAAAAAGTCTCCAAGTAAACCACAATACTAGGAATGAACTAGATCACAAATAAAATTTTCACCTTTAGTCACCTTGTTATTGCTTCATTGATTTGTAAACAAGACTGTCGTAGCTAATATTATAAACGCATCGAGGTCGATTTATTGGTCTTGCTAATCACGTTAATATACCTATATTATGCGGACACAGAAGCAAACTTCAGGAACATGCAATGCCTAAACTTGAAAAAGGCAAGTACAAGCACTACAAAGGTCACTTTTATGAAGTGATTGATGTTGTTCAGCACTCAGAAGACGAAAGCTTTCTGGTGCTTTACAGGCCCCTATACGGTGAAGGAAGACTCTGGGTGAGGCCGTACAATATGTTTGTCGGAAAAGTACATACTGATAAAGGTGAGTGTGAAAGATTTTCTCTTGTAAGCTGAGATGTATAAATGCCGATGTTATAGACCTACAGTGGCACGTATTGATGAGAAAGATAAAAAGAATGTGAACAGAACATAAAAATTAACCCATAGGCTTTAACGTTTACAAATGAAAATAAATGGATAAAAACACTTTGTTAAGCATAGATAAAAATCAACTTTGCTTACAAAAAGCAAGTAAAGAGCATATTGCGCAATTGCAATTATGGTTTACAAGTAAGCGCTCATTGTTAATGTGGGGAGGACCAAAATTAGACTTCCCAGCGTCTGCTGAACAATTCTTTGAGCAGTTAACTGCAGGAGAATTCAGCTCATTTTCATTATTATTGAATCAACAATTAATTGGTTTTGGTCAGTATCAATTGTATTCACCTTTTATGCATTTGGCTCGTGTCGCCATTAATCCACAATACCAACGCTTAGGGTTTGCTTCGGTTTTATTGCAGCAACTGCTTGACCATGGTTGCGAACAGGGAGACATAAACCAAGCGTCGTTATTTGTATATATTAAGAATCAAATTGCCTATAAGACGTATATAAAAAAAGGCTTCCAAAAAACGACTTTGCCTAACGGCATTACGAAAACTAATGACTGCGACTATTTAACAATGTGTGTTAAATAGTCAATATGTTTAAAAGACGTTATTTTTTAGTTTTTATACTTCATGTAAGCACCGTTATTTTGTAAACACCTGTTTGCCATTTACATATGTCGATAATACTTGAATGTTGCGTATATCTTTTGTGGGGATGTCGAAATAGTCTTTATCAATCACAATGAAGTCGGCTTTTTTGCCGACTTCAATGCTGCCAATCATGTCTTCTTGAAATGCCGCATACGCGCCATCAAGAGTAAAGCCTTTAAGTGCTTGAATTCGGTCAAGGCTTTCATCAGCAATCCAGCCTTGTGTTGGCTCTTGGTTGGCATTTTGTCTACTTACCGCGGCATGTAAACCATGAAATGCATTGGCAAGCTCTACTGGAAAGTCAGACCCTAAAGCAATACGCGATCCCTGTTTTAAAAACGTTTGCCATGCATAAGCGCCTTTTAAACGGGCTTTACCAATTCGATCTTCAGCCATGTTCATATCGCTTGTAGCGTGGGTGGGCTGCATAGATGGAATAATTCCGTACTTTTTAAACAAAGGAATATCTTCAACAGCAACAACCTGTGCATGTTCTATTCTGTGTCGCTGTGTGTTTTCTGGGAATATTTTAAAACTGTCGTTAAACTGCAGCAATGCTAGTCTATTTGCACGGTCACCGATGGCGTGGAAATTTAGCTGAAAATTAGCGCCTAATATAGTATTAAATAAACTGGGCAGCCTTTCTTGTGGAGTCAGTAATAAACCTAAGTTACCTGGGTCGTCAGAGTAGGCCGTTAGTAACGCCGCTCCGCGACTTCCTAATGCGCCGTCGCCATATGCTTTGACACTACGTATGCTCAAAAAACCATTGTTGTCATAATAATGACCTGCTTTAAGCATATCTAGTATGGCTGGATCGGTTGCAGATAACATGGCATAAATACGAAAGTTCAACTCATTTTTTTGGGCCTTATCGATGTAGAAGTTACGTACTTTTTGAGAAATACCTGCGTCGTGGGCACTGGTAATACCCAGTGCAAGTAAATGACTGGTCGCGACTGTTAAATGCTCTTCTAAATCTTCAGTGGTGGGTTGGGGTACCACTTTTTGAACTAAGTATTCTGCATTATCTATTAGTAAACCTGTGGGTTCGCCATTTTCATCTTTGACAATTTGACCGCCTGCTGGTGAAGGGGTGTTGCGATCTATTCCAGCTAATTGAAGCGCTTTAGAATTAACCCAAACAGCATGCCCATCTACTCTTGATAGTATTACAGGCACATTCGGCATGGCCTGATCTAAACTTACTTTACTTGGAAATGTTTTACCTGGCCACAACACCTGATTCCAGCCGTCGCCAATTATCCAGCGGATATTTTCTGTTTTAGCGCTATTTTGCTTGTTGACGTTGGCATGCACAGATTGTTTGCCTACAAATTGTAATACCCGTGAAACCGCTTCTTGCTCGCTAATTGTGCCGCGTAAGTCTACTTCCAATAAATAAGCGCCTAGTCCTAGTATATGACCATGTGCGTCAATCAGTCCCGGCAGCACGGTTTTACCAGCTAGGTCTACTGTGAGAAAACTTTCAGTAGCTTGATTTGTCTTTCCTACAGACTGTATAAGATCATCTTTCACTACAAATTCAGAAAATTCGATCAGCTTACCGTTAGCGTTTATAGTATAGCCATTCACATTAATAAAGTGGGTAGATTGAGTGGGCATTTGCACCTCAAGGCTCGCATATGCTTGGCTAGTGAGTCCACACATAACCAAAGTGACTGCCGAAATTAAGCAATAGCATTTCTTATTCATTATTTTTCCAAAAAGTTAAAATATAGGTGCTGATAACACCCGGTGTAATACATTGTTGATGATGTACTGAGTCCAGTTCACTATTTGACAGCAAAGTATCTAGCATTAATTTACAATGTTGGTGGATGTTTAAGATGATCATCTCGCCAAATTGCCGCCATAGATTGCGCGCTTATGTTGCCACCCGATATAATCACTAAAATCTGCTGACGTTTTGTTTGTTCTGCCGCTGTTTGCGGCAGGTTATTCAAATAGTCCACAACACCTTGCATGACCATAGCGCATGTTGGCTCTATATGTAGCTTAAGCAAATGTTGCAGCCATTGAGTCCAGTATGCTATTTGCTGTTCATTAACTTCATAAAATCCGTCAAGCTTCTGTAAATATTGAAAAGTATGTTCACCGACACTAGGCGTGGCGGCACCATCGGCTAAGGTAACAGGCGTTTTTTCTAAGGCAATTATATGACCTGCTTTAAGAGAGCGTGCAGCATCGTTTGCCATTAAAGGTTCAACCCCAATTACTTTGCTATTAGGCGACATATGGTTAGTTGCAATGAGCGTACCAGACGCCAATCCACCGCCACCACAAGGAGTAAAGACCGCGTCTATATTGCTTGTCTGCTCTAGCGCCTCAAGTGCTGCGGTGCCTTGACCTGCAATAATATCAGGGTGGTTAAAAGGTGGGATCCAAACAACACCGGGCTGTTTACTGGCTTCTTCTACGGCCTTATCGGCACTAGGCCTGTCATTAAACTTTATTAATGTGGCACCGTAGTATTGGGTAGCAGCAGCTTTAACCGTGGAAATGTTTTTGGTGCAATAAATAGTAACCGGTATATTAAAGTGTTTGGCCGCATAAGCGACCGCTTGGGCATGGTTGCCCGAAGAGTTAGCCACTATATGCGTAGGGAGTTTGTTTTGCTCTGCTAATTTAGCAATGAAATTACTCGCACCGCGCAATTTAAATGCGCCGGTTGTTTGCAAACACTCGACCTTAAAGTGAATGTCGTGGCCTAACCAAGTATTAAGCAAGGCTGATTGCATGATGGGCGTTCGCTGCACGATATCGCTAATGCGATTATGCGCGCTGGTTATGTCGGTAAACGAGATGTTTGTCATAAATGATTTTATTTTTATTTATATTTTACGCTTAATTACAGGCTATCACAAAATATAAAAAACACGTTATTTTCTAAACACAAAAAGGTGTTTTAGATTGAAATGATATCGTTTATGCACTAGCTTACGTTTATAAGAATAATTCTGTTTGTCATTTATTAATAAAAAGGAAGGCCAATGGGAATTTTAGATGCCTTGTTAGGCAATGCAAGCGAAGCCGATGCTGGTAAAGTAAACGCTGAACTAAGTGAAGTGTTAGCCGACAACGAACAAGTTTTACATGCTTATAAGATGGTACGAGATCTATATGTGTTCACTAATAAGCGAATGATTACTATAGATAAACAAGGAATGACGGGTAAAAAAGTCGATTATTTGAGTATTCCTTATAAGTCAATTACTCAATTCAACGTGCAGACCGCAGGTAATTTTGATACTGATTGTGAGCTAAAAATTTGGGTTTCTAGCCAATCCCATCCTCTTGAGATAGAGATAAAAAGTACACTAGCCGTTGATGTACAAAAAACTCTGGCGAATATGATGTTTGCATAGCTATACTTAGCTAGACATAAGTAGTCATAGCGCCTGGTTGCAGCTATATTCAGCTCCAGCGTTATTAAGGTAATTACGAGTTTAGACAATTAAGGTGTGTCATTATTTTTACGCATTTTTTTGCGATATACAAACGCTAATATCAAGATTTATGCGTAATGATAGTATTGAGCGATTGAAAATAGGCTAACCAGTCAAAAAGTATGAGCAAATTAACCACAATTGTAATGGGCGCGACAGGTTTGGTAGGCAAAGCATTGATTAATCAACTTTGCCAAGACGATCGCTATGACAAAATAACATGTTTAGTTAGAGCCCCATTGACCGCCAATGACTATCATGACCCAATGCAAAAAATTCAGCCACTGGTAATCGATTTCAACATACTGCAAGATTATCAAGGGTATTTTACTGTGGATCATGTGTTTTGTTGTCTGGGTACTACTTTGAAAAAAGCGGGTAGTAAGTCGGCTTTTAGACGAGTCGACTTTGAATATGTTCATGTTTGTGCACAATTAGCGAGGGCACAACGAGCCAAGAGCTTTGTGTGGATTTCATCGATTGGCGCAAATGCTAAAAGCAGGAACTTTTATCTGCGTGTAAAAGGTGAGTTAGAAAATGCTATTTTAACCATGCCACAACTGTCAAATGCTGCTGCTGTGAGACCGCCTTTGTTAATGGGAAATAGAAATGAATACCGGCCGGCGGAAGCGTGGGGAATCAAACTTTTAGAAACATTGTCTCCTATCATGAAAGGACCGCTTGCTAAATATAGGCCAGTACACGCTCAGCAGGTTGCGCACGAAATGATTAATTTACAGTTATTTTAGAGGTTTACACATATCAGTCTTTATTTGTGCAAAATGAGACTAAAGAAAAGTAGTAAATATAGGATACATGTTATATAGAATAACAAAATAGGGTGTTTTACGCAGACTCCTTAAAAGAAGCTTAATAAGGGATATCACCATGAACACAGTAATACCCAAAGAAGTATCAAACTTATTTGAAAAAGTTAAAGTAGAACGTTTCTGGTGGGATGGTGTACAAGTGAACATTCCATTTCACTGTATATATGCAACAATTCCAAATCCTGTACCCAGCCATTACGCTAAAATAAACGGTATGAATGTGCCTATTCTAAAGTTAGGTGACTACCATGTCCCTATATGGGACCCTATGCACAACGAACTTAAGCAATTACCCAAGTTTGCGGTTATTTTAACTCATCAAGAGGGTGAACGGTTTGGCTTATATGCTTATCCAGCAGACTGCCATGATGAAAGCTATTCAATTAGCTATGATGATTGGTTTGCACGTCAAAAAATGAGTTAGTTAAAACGCTGGTATAATCTGTCAAAATCCGCATAATACCGCCCCCGAGCGTTTGGCGATTTTTTATTGCTGACTAAATTATTACTCATTATTTAGGAGTCAGCTTTGTTTGAAAGCACCAATATTCTGGCTGAAGCCTTTGGCGCAGTTGCTGTTATACTCAATTTTATTGGTTATCGCCAACACCATGTTAACCATTATCGATTCATCTCTGGTATAGCCCTTGCGGCGGTAAGCACTCACTTTTTCCTTTTAGGAAATGCCGAAGCTGCTGGTATAGGGTGTGCGCTCGCATGTGTGCGTAACTTTGTTGCTATGAAATATACCGGAAAGCCCGTACTCGCTATATTTGTGCTCGCCAATATTGGGTTTTTCTTCTATGAATGGTTCTACTTAGACAGTACATGGATTATTCTGATTGCATATGCATCATCACTTATCTTTACAGTTGGCTCTATTGTTCTCACCAGTGCTGCGCGAATGCGTCAGTGGTTTGTGTTGGCTGAGTTGCTTGGACTAACGTTTGCGATTTTGGTGGGTAGTATTTTTGGCACTGTGTTTAATATTACTAATTTGGTGAGTATTTTTATGACTTTATATAGAGATCGCAAAAATTCGAAGCTTGCTGATTAAATTTCAGATAACAAAAAAGGGGCCAGAATTAATTCACCCTGTCCCCCTGTTTTTGGTGTTTCTGTTTAGCCTTTTTTAACCAATACTGAAACGCTTTCAATTCCAGCCTGCTTAATTTGGTTCATTACATCAACTACCACACCATGCTCAGTATCTTCATGAGCTTGAATTGCAGCTGATGTGGTATTATTTTCAGCTAAGAATGTTTGTGTGTTAGCCACTACACGGCGCACATCAACAACACGCCCAATCATGTGAATGGTTCCGTCTGCGTCAATGCGAATAGAAAGCGATTTACTTGGCTCTGAAGTGTTTTGATTTTCAGGAGGACGGTTAGCCAGTAAACCTTTCGAATTATCGAAGGTAGTTGTTACAATAAAAAATATCAACATAATGAACACTATGTCTAGCATGGGTGTCATATCGATTTGCGCGTCATCATCAGCGGATGTATGCTTTTTTCTTTTCATTATGTAAGCTCTTTTAAGTGATTATTTTTATAGTATATCTATTCGGAAAGAAATAAACAGAGAAAATGTGTAAAATTAGTTAACAAATTGACTTCAATTACACATTTAAACATATTTTATGCCAAGTTAAGGTCTTGAACTTGGGCTACAAGTTGTTCACACCACAGTTTTATACGCTCATCACTTAAGTCATATTGATTTTCATCATCCAAAGAAAGTCCAACAAAGAATTCCTTATCTTGTGTGAGCCCTTTTGAAGCAATAAACTCATACCCTTCATTTGGCCAATAGCCAATAATTTCGCAGCCTAAAACAACAAGCTCATCGTGTAACATGCCAAGGGCATCTTGAAACCAGTCTGCATACCCTAACTGGTCACCAAGGCCGAATAATCCTACTGCTTTACCGCTTAACTCAAGTGCAGAAATCTCTTCCCACGTAGACTCCCAGTCTTCTTGTAGTTCTCCGAAATCCCATGTGGATATGCCGTATAAAATAATATCATAGGCTTGAGATTTGGCTAGGGAAGTATCTTTTATGTCGAAAAGGTCAATGCTTTGGTTTAACCGAGTTTGTAATTCTTGTTGTATTTTTTCACCTGCCATTTCTGTATAGCAAGTAGTTGAACCATAAAAAATGCCGATGGAAAGTGGGTTACTCATTGTGTTCCTAATGGTTTTGTATTGTGAGCCCTAGTTGCTAACATAGTTGCGTATGCTACCTACTTTAATTATGTGGCTTAAAGTTTACCATGCTGCCGTCAGCAAGGATCAACTTGCATGCTTGTTCCTGGCCCTTTTCGTTTAGTTCTAGGAGTCCTAGGCTAGTGCCATTGACTATATCTTTGTTGTTTCCGAGGTTTTGGTCTGCGCGATGTGGGGAAAGGAATTCTGCTTCACGCTCTTTTATTGACATGTTTCGTCTTTTCGTTAACCAGTTTAAGGGTGAACGATGGCCATAAAACCAGCGGTTTAGTCGTTCAAACCATTTTATCAGCCCGTCAGGGAATTGATTATGAATACCAGAGCAAGTAAATTGAACAATTTTAGGGCTATTGCGCCGAAATCTGAGACTTACATCGTACACAAAAGAATAGTGAACATCGCCTGAGAGTATAATAAAATTAGGTGGTGTTTTTACATGTCTAAAAATATTCAACATAACACTGGCGGTTCCTTTGTGTGCCATCCAATTTTCTGCGTCTACAATAAGCGCACCGCCCAAGCTAATAAACAGTCGTTGTATCGCTTCAATAAACTTTACACCGTACACCGGCGCCGCCGACACCATAATAACAGACTGCTGACCAATAATGTCTTGCTGTAACGCACACAAGCCTTCCCAGTCCATCAAACCAGAAGGTTTGTTCATATCAGATTCACTACGCCAACGTTGCGTGCGTGTGTCGAGCACCTGAATTGGAGGCTGTGTATTTAAACTATATTGCCAATCATGATGTTTTAATACTGCATCAATAAACTCGTTGTGATGATTAAATTGTTCATTTGAAAAAAATAGCTTAGCGGGTTCTTGTAAATCATCCCATGTCGTTCTTGGGTTGCCCATTCCTTGAAAAATAAGATAAGCAATAATCGCATTGCCCACTATGCGTTTTGAAAAGGGGTTTCCATACACATCGTCTTCCCAAGCCCGGGTTAAATTCCAATCGTCGGTTACGTCATGATCATCAAAAATCATATACACGGGAATATGTGCTAAAGCGCGTTCAACTTGTTTAAGGCCGGCTTGGAAATTTTCCACGTAAAGCCGTTCTTTTTGGTATTGTTGACGAAACTCTTGGTTGGTAATGGTTTTATCTAAGGTGATAGCAGGCCATAGCCTTGACGACCAACTTAGCAAATAAAGTGCGGTCATTTCACTTAACGCAATCAAATGATTTTTGGCATTAACCGAGGTGAAAATGGGCTTACGCTTACCTTTGAAAAAGCTGTCGGTTAAATCTTCGTTGGCTTTCGTTTTAGGCAATAGATTATCACGTTGATATAAGCTGTCTTTATGCTCAAAGAGTTCTTGCGAATGCGTGATGGTGCTACCTTCAAATTCTTCATGATACAAGCCAAGTAAACGAATGACTTGCTGAATAGCGTGAAGCATTGGACCTGCAACGTCATCAATATAAACTTGGTCGCCTGTGAACAGCATCAAATCGGGTCTAATACTGGTGTCATTGTCTTTAATGCTTTCATGAAGTTGATTGTCTAACTGGGGTAACGCGTCTTTGCCGTCAAAATGTGCCTTTCGACAAGAGCCATGCAATACCCTAGAGAGGTGCTGACTGAATTTGAAACTAAATAATTTTTGTTCGTCATACAAAAGAGATGGCAATAAGTCGCTTAGGTAAATGTATTTGCTATCTTTTTGCTTGCTCTCGTTATTTTGCTCGCTGCATTTTATGGCAATATCGTAGTAGTAAAGAGCTTGGTCGCTGAATAAATCATTTTGCTTAATTATTAATGTACTAACAAAACAGTGTTGACCAAGTCGATGTTCGATTATTTCAATTGTATCTTGCTTAATGGCGATACTATTGGTTGATTCATCGTAAAGGCTTACCTTCACTTTATCAGGGTCGTTTGCTGTAGAAATAGAGTTTTTAGTGGTCATCCATAAGGTTAAGGTATCACTTGCGACATGTCTAACTATAGGACCTGAAATAACCAATGGTATGGATGGTAAGCTAGCAGTCATTAAAAAACCGTTTCCTTTGTTCAATGGTCCACAGTATGTGGTTTTTTCCATAGCGGATTATTTGATCTGCCTGTTTCATAATTTATATTACGGATAAAGCGACTAAATATCTTGTATTTACTGTAGCATCTCATGAATAATACTCATAGTTTACTCATATTCACTCTGGTTTAGCAAAAAATGGTAACAACTTCTTTTTCTTTTGTATTTTTTAAACGGCTAACACTGTTTACAGGCCTGCTTTCATTACTAGCATTGTTGGGTGTGTCTGCTAATGCTTCAGAGCACCCTGAGATTGCCGTTGAGGATAAATTTTATAGCGTGACTGCGGTAGGTAAATGGCTTACAGAGTCTAATGGTCAGTTTATGCAAAACCCACAAACATCGGGTCTTACTTTTATGGGAGACAGTCTATATTCAATATCTGACGCTAGTGCACTTAACAATCAAATTAGACGTTTACATGTTATCAACAAAAATACCGCTGAAGTTGAACAAAAGCTAGGCCCAATAACAATTGCCCCACACATATTAAGCACAAGTTGTTTTGCAGACTACTTGAACAACAGACCAGACTATGAAGCCCTAGTAGCTATACCCAATAAGCCTAATCAATGGATAGCGGTGACTGAAGACGGCACCAGGGGCAAAAAAATTGAAGGGGATTGTTTTAAAAAGTTCACAAACAACTATTTTACACGCTATCCGGCGCTTATCGTTAAACTTGAGTTGGTTGACGAAATGTTGATGTTAACCGGTGTACGTGCAATTGAATTTAATCCAAATGACAATATCGACAAGCGCAGTCTTGGGGATGATATCGAAAACGACGGAATTGAAGGCCTTGCCTTTACGCGCAACAATCGGGTGTTGTTTGGGGTAGAGCAAGATTTAAATAGAAGCGCACGGGTTTTTGAAATAGCTTACTCAGAAGATTTTTTCGACAGTATTGATAGCTTTATAAAGGTCAAAAATAGCGGCCTCAAATTCCCTGACCATATGGCATTTATCAATCCAATAAATGGTATGGACGTTTACTATCCGAATGCAGATAGTCAAGGGTATCTGATCACTGCGGCTAGAAATAATAACCAACTTTGGATACTCGATTTATCAAAACAAAGTCCGGCGGTAATTGTTGATCTCAATTTTTACGCGCCATCTGATGCTAAATGCGGCAAAGAGGCAATTCATAAAATACGTAATACGGGTTTAGAGGGTGTAGCCGTTAACAAAACCACCTTGTATTTGATTAACGATCCTTGGCAACAGCAATATCCTAACAATGTGACTTGTGTTCATGATAAAGATAAATATCAAGGTTTTGTGCCTCTTTTATTTGAATTGGCGATTAATCCAGATTGGTTTAAATAGGGTTTTGCCATATTCTTTGTGAACATCAGCGTCTTTATGTCAAAACAATCGCCGCCTCGTTCAAAGTCTTCATCTTCATCGTTCATTTCCCGTTACGCCTAGCGGTAGATAAGTATGCACTATAGGTAAACTTAATTGTTAATTGTCATCTTTTGTATGCTTGTGTGCGTATATATCAGTAAGAAAAATATGATGTATTTATATGCATGTTAGAGAAAGAGTGAAAAGAGGTTATTTATGGCATTTACAATTTTCTATGACGGTCAGTGCCCGTTGTGCGAAATAGAAATGAAACACTTGAAGAAACGTAATACCCAAAATAAGTTGTCATTTGTAGACATAATGGCTAGCGATTTTGCCGCCCAATATCCAGACTTAGACTGGCAGGCATTAAACGAGCGCATACATGGAATGACAGCAGATGGGATCATGTTAGTTGGGCTTGATGCAACACACCGCGCTTGGACCGAAGTGGGATACGGTTGGTTATATGCTCCATTACGCTGGCCTGTTATTAAGTACTTTGCAGATAAGTTATATATTTTGTTCGCTAAAAACCGATATAAAGTGTCGTATTGGTTAACCGGGAAAAAACGTTGTGTATCCGACTGTAAGGTGAAATATTAATGAGTGAACACATGTTAGTGATAGGTGCCCGAGGTGGCATAGGGCAAGAAGTAGTTAAGCAGTTATGTACTAATAATCCTGATTCACAGGTGTATAGTGTTTCACGCAGCAAGGTGCCTACTCTTTTTCCAAACCAACAACATTTTACCTTCGATTCTAGCAATGAAAGCGACATAAAAGCATTTGTTGCTGAATTGAGTGCCAAGGAGGTCAAATTATCTAACATTATTTGTACTACAGGTGTTTTGCATACATCGGGTGATAAAACCTTAAAACCAGAGAAACGATTAGAAGATATTGACCCCATCCAAATAGCCGAATATTTTCGTGTAAACACCGTCGTACCCGCTATGTGGTTGAAGCATTTAGTTAAAGTAGTGGCCAAAGACAAAGCTAGTATTGTCTTTTTCAGTGCCCGCGTAGGCAGCATTAGTGAAAATGGCCTTGGCGGCTGGTACGGATACCGCGCTTCAAAAGCCGCCCTCAATATGATTGTGAAAACCGCTAGCATTGAATACAAGCGCCGTGCACCAAATACAACTCTGGCTTGTTATCATCCTGGAACTGTCGACACTGGTTTGTCTAAACCTTTTCAATCAAATGTTAAACCAGGCAAGTTATTTACCGTCTATTTTACGGTGTCGCAGTTATTGGGTCATATGCAAGGGTTTGATGTGCAGCACTCTCCTTATTATTTTGATTGGGAAGGCAAAACCATTCAATACTAAGCACAAAAGAACATCTACAAGCCGCTTTACCTGACAAGCAGTGAACGTTCTATTCTATAAAAGATGAGTTTTCTCCTCACAAAAGCAGACATTTTTGTTAACTGCTGTTAACATTTACTCAAGTCCTACAAGTTTATTGATCGTCAAATTTGGCGATTGATGAAGTGCATATAAAAATAACAAAAAAAGGAATACTCATGGCAGGTTCTCGTGAGCAATTTGGTTCTAAGCTTGGTTTTATACTTGCAGCTGCTGGTTCAGCGGTTGGCATTGGTAATTTAGTTGGCTTTCCAGTGGGAGCCGCTAAAAATGGTGGTGGTGCATTCTTACTTATGTATGCTATTTTTGTAGTCGCGATATGTTTGCCTGTCATGATCGCAGAAATGACAATAGGTCGCTCAAGTCAAAAAGATCCCCTAGGTGCTCTAACAAAGCTTTCGGGCGGAAGTCCCGGCTGGCGTGTTGCAGGGTGGTTGTCAATAATTACGCCATTCATGATTGCCGTATTCTACTTAGTTATTACCGTATGGATATTTGGTTACTTAGCCGAGTCGGCAATGGGAAACCTCGATATCCTGGCGCAACCTGAAACCTTCAGTAACTTTATTTCAGGCTATGACTTGTTTGTATATATGGGCTTGGTACTCGCAATTGTGTACCTTATTTTACAAGGCGGTGTAAAAGAAGGAATTGAAAAAGCGGCTAAAATTTTAATGCCGGCACTTTTTGCAATGTTACTTTGCTTGGTCGCGTTTGTACTTACTCGAGATAATGCGATGGCCGGAGTCGAATTTTATCTAATTCCTGATTTTGATAAAATTAATGCTAGTGTGGTTAATGCTGCGCTGTCTCAGGCATTTTTCTCACTGTCACTGGGCATGGGAATTATGATTACCTATGGTAGTTATATTAGTAAAGACGCCGATTTACCTTCTTCTGCGAAACTAGTTGCACTTACTGATACTGCCGTAGCGTTTACTGCAGGCTTGATGATTTTACCCGCGATATTCTCATTTAACCCTTCTGTTAACCCACAGGAGCTTAGTGAGTCTTCAATTTCGATGATTTTCTCTTACTTACCACAAATTTTCTTAGCATTACAAACATCTGTTGGTTACTTTGGTGCCAGTTTAATTGCCTGTGTTTTCTTTTTATTAGTATTTTTTGCTGCCATTACCTCACTGGTGTCTATTTTTGAAGTGCCAGTGGCCTCATTAATGAGTGAAAAAGGTAAGTCTCGTAAAGCTTCCTTGTTAATTTGTGGCGTGTTATTACTATTATTTTCGCTTATGTGCGCATTTTCCTTTGGTTGGTTTGATTTTTTCACTTCTTTTATAAGCTACGGTGGATCAGATAAGTCATTTTTTGATGTGGTATATGATGTGTTTTACGATACTATTTTGCCACTCAACGGACTCTTAATCTGTTTGTTTGTTATTTATCGCTGGAAGAAAAGCGGATTTAATGAAGAGTTGGAGCAGGGTGCCCCTAACTTTAGAAATAGCTTTTTTGAGCGCTATGTCAACTTCTCACTAAGTACGTTTATTCCTTTAGTACTCGCGCTCATTTTTATCAATACGGTTGCGCTTAAATACTTTGGCTTTAATATTGTAGAATACGTAATAAATCTATTTTAAAGCATTGCAAAAGGGCTTGAATATTTGGGTGTAACGCCTAGTTCAATAAAGCTTTGTGTAGCGTCAATTCGTTTTCCTAATTGGCGCTTTTTTGTATCGTCTAAAAAGGTGGGGATGGTCAGTGAAAGCTCCTTCGCGCACCACTCATAATATTCTTTGCGGCTTGGGTGCTCTATGGCAGACAGATTAAAAGCATGTGAAGCGATATCTTTTGTAATAAGTGCCACGATGGCTTGTATTACATCATATTGATGGATTAAGTTTACCGGGTCATTGCCGTTGGGAATATCTGTTTTATGACACAGTGAATAAATCGGGTGGCGCTGGCTGTGTATCGAGCTGTCGGTTTTATCTGGGCTTGGCCCTATGAGTCCTGCTGGACGTAATATTTTACTTTTATGCAAGTAATGCAAGGCTAAATGCAATTCTATTGCTTGATGGGCTTTGCCTGACTCAGTTTTTGCTTGCAACGCAGTGTTATTATAAACATTTCCATAATGTTCACCAAAAACTGAGGTAGTGCTTACAAAAATTAATTGATGTAAACCATGGTGCATTGCATAGTCAATTAAACCGAGCATATTATGTATAAAAAGGTCTTTGTTAAAGTTACTTCGCCCTGGCGGAATGTTGAGAATTAAAGTTGCATCTTTAAACCTTGTTGCCAATGCTTGACTGTCATTTGTATATTGAACATTTATTGGCTTATAAAGGTCAAAAATGTCCGTGTTGAACGACTGTAACTGTAGCTTTTGTTGCTTTTCTATTGAAGTGACACTACCCGACACATTGCCACCGTAATTGAGTAACTTTTTGGCTAATGGGCGACCTAGCCAACCTAATCCCATAATATGTATATATTTGTAGTTCATAATAAGGTCTTGTTTAAGACTGCATAAGCACTTGTAAAGTGCTTATGCAGTCACCTGTTAAGCTTTTTTATTAAAGTGAATAGTATCTAAGTAACGCAATTCATCAATTTTACGCAATTCAGTTTCTGTTCTATCCAAGGTTTTAATTTTTTCGCATAAATTAACTGATTTTTCTTTCAGGTCTTGTGCGAGTCCTTGTGCTCTTTTTTCTATGTCTTTGCCTAAGTTTTTCATGCGAGTTTCTAGCTCAGAAAATTCACCATCTCCCTTTAACATTGATTGACCTATTGCCACAATAACCTGTCCCATTACTGAGGATATTATTTCAGCTTTGATTTCTTCAACCTCTTGTTCTAGGTCGGCACCTAAGCCGAGGTCATCTTTCAAATATAGGCTGTTGAAGGTTAATGAGTTTGGATCTTGATAAACGTGTGTTTTGATAGAGTTTGAAATATCGTTGATTCGTAGCTTAAGTTTTTGCGGTAATTTACTGCCTTCACCTAAAAGACCAGTAAAAACCTCGACTAGAGCCATGTCGGTTATTTTCAATGCTTCTATGGTCAGGTCAACTACTATAGGAATCGAGGCCTCTACATCGTTGTGATAGCTTCTAGCAAGTTTTTGCTGGTAGCTTGTGAGTACTATTTGATCGCCATCAACAAACACAGTGCCGTTTGACTTGAACAGAATATCTTCTTGTTTAGTGGACTTTACTACCAGTTCATTATTGGCAAATGCAATATTACCGGTAATATTGGCATTACAACTCATATGATCATCATTTTGTGCAAATGTACTAGCGGCAAAAAGGCTAGTACAGGTTAGTGTGAGAGCAGCTAATTTATTGAAAGTCATTGTATAACCTTATAGTGTTGTTGAGATTCGACTTGTTATGGTTCGTATTGATGTGAACAACGTCGATGTTATAATTAAAGATTGGTACTAGGTATAGACAAGCAAACCGAGTGCCAAAACATTTATTAAATTAAAACAATGACTTGAGTTTATGCGATGAATGAAACACGTAATTTCCACCAAGATTTAGCCAAATGAGATGATAAAATAGTAAAATTGACTAAGATCATGTTTTTAGCTAAAAATTCAAAGCATCCTATGTTTAAAAACGGCTTTAGGGCATACTAGCCTTATTTAGTTTACAGGGAACAATTATGGCAGATACACTCTTAGTTTTTGGAAACACCCTTTTGTTTGGTGCAACGATGCTCGCATTCGTATTAGGCGTTTCTTGTGTTGTCATGGCTACTTTGTCTACCAAAACAGGCGCTGAAGGCTACAAAGAAAGAATCGAATATGGTTTTTTTGGCGTATCAAGCCTTAGTATTATGGGTATATTGATATATGCGTTATCGTAAGGCAAATAGTATACACCCAAAATAGATATGAATACGCGTAGTTTTGTGGAATTTTCATGCACAAGGCTGTGCTAAATAGACACCAAATATTACCACTGTGTCATCCATTTTTTCATTCGCTCATTTTTGTCATGCCATAATTGGTTTATCCAATGTTGAAAACTTTCTTGAAAAGTTTGATTTTCAAAATAATTACCGATCAACTCATTCGACACCTCTAAGGTTTTAACCTCAATGGCTATGCGCGTTATTCGGCCGCTAAGCATTTCCATCATAGGATGCTTAGAATCTGGGTACGCAATTGTAATATCAAGGATGTTACTAAATAGCTCGCCCATTGCGGTAAGGGTAAATGCAATACCGCCAGCTTTGGGCCGTAACAAATGTGAAAATGGGCTCTTGTGCAGGGCATGTTTGTGCTTGGAAAAACGAGTTCCTTCAACAAAATTAATGACGGTTGTTGGCCGATCTATAAATCTCTCGCATGACTTGCGTGTTGTTTCTATATCTTTACCTTTCAAATGTGGATACTTTTCTAAATAGGCTTGTGTATATCTGCGCATAAACGGCATGTCCAGAGCCCATGCGGCTATACCAACAAAGGGTAGCCAAATAACTTGCTTCTTTACGAAAAATTTGGGCGGAGGGATTCGGGGTGCACAAAAATCAATAAGCAAAATAATATCTAAATAGCTAATATGATTTGCAGTTATCAAGTACCATTTCTGCTTTGATAAAGGTTCATCTATATCAATACGTATCTCTATACGGTTGAATATTTTAATCATGGCTACGCTAATGATAGCAAACGTACTGTAGAGCCTATGCATTATATCTAATAGTGCGTTACTAACAGATTTGATAGGCAATAAAAAACGAATAATACCAAATAAAAAAATACTTCCACCCCAAAAAGCCATATTTGATAGTTGCAGTATTAAATGCACAGGAAATATTAGACAGGCACGTATTTTACTCATTAAACATTATATTCCTTTTCCAACTGTATGAGTTTAGTTTGTTTGTGTTGCCACAAAGTGTTCAAGTAATTTTGAAACACTTGTTTTTGCTTTTCATCGGTAAAGTATTCGGCGCTGTAAACGCCCGTGTCGAACAAAGTGCTAATGCCAACCGTGTCAACTTCTACTACAATTTCGTTTACTCGTCCGCTTACAAAATCCCAGAATGATGGGATACCGGTAGGGTAGAAAATAGTTACGTTTAACAAATCGGTCAATCTTGGCCCCATTGCGTTTAATACGAAGGCTACGCCACCTGATTTGGGTGCCAACATTTTACTTAGCCCCAGGGTTTTGTGGATTGGCGCCTGTAATTTATGTTCATTAAATCGTGTGCCCTCAACAAAATTCATAACGCTTACAGGTGTATTTTCGAATTTTTTACAGGCTACTTTTGTTGTTTCTAAGTCTTTACCTTTCAAATGCGGATGCTTCTTCAAGTAAGCTTTGCTGTAACGTTTCATAAAGGGAAAGTCAAGACCCCACCAAACTAACCCTATAAAAGGCACAAATATAAGGTTTTGTTTCAGGAAAAATTTTAAAAAAGGTATTTTGCGATTAAATACTCTCTGCAATACCAATATATCTACCCAAGATTGATGATTAGCAATGACCAAATACCATTGCTTAGTAGACAGAGTCGTTGGAAGGGTAGCATTGAAGTGTGTACGTGAAAATACAGATTGGTTTAGCTTGTTTACGCCAATCCATAATGTTGCGCATTCATCTGCGATAATGGACATAAGCTTCTGCAATGGCCTGATTGGCAGCAATTTTACTAAAGAGCACAACATAATTGGAACAAACCACAATAGGGTGTTCACAAAATAAATGATGGAGGAAAAAGTGCCATTTATAAAATAAAGAATCGATTTCATAACGCTGCGAGCTTCACTCAAAGTTGATGACAACTTAAACAAAAAATTTAGGAAAGAAAAACAACATTGCATTGTAGACTAAATTTAGATAAATATCGAATTATTAGCTAGTCTGTAGTACTAATAAAGCAACCGCCACGATACTTTTTATGTGTTAACATGAGGTTTAGCTGCTTAGCGCACCTCGGTGCTAATTTTATTTCTTCCCTCGCGCTTACTAATATATAACTGATTGTCTGACAGCTGTAATAGGTCTTCATAATCGATGGAGAAATTATTTTCTAAACTACAAATTCCAGCGCTTATGGTCATTTTGACAATATTATTTCCTTGCAATAATGATAGAGCTTCAACTTCATCTTTGATTAAAGTTATGCGTTCATTGTGCTCTTTAATTTCCCCACCCACTATCATAATGATGAATTCTTCACCGCCATAGCGGCCTATAATATCGGTGTCGCGTTTGCAGTGTTTTTGAATTGTTTTTGCGACGGCTATAATGCATTTATCGCCAAATGGATGTCCGTGGGTGTCATTTACCAATTTAAAATGGTCTATGTCAATAAAAATAAGCGACATGTTAATACGATTTCTAACGCAATTTCTATACGAGGTAATGGCCAAGCGGTTAAATCCGGCCCGGTTAAGCAGTTGTGTTAATGAATCTTTTTGTGCGATTGAATAGAGTTCACGGTTTAATTGCTTGAGTTGTTTCGTTTTATTATGTACTTGCTCAGACAATTGCTGATGAAAATTAGACATTACCTCATGTGAATCGATTAATTTTTGAGTAAGCTTAACCATTTCCGAGCTTACCTGTGACTCTCTGATTATCTCCGTGTGGAATTCAGGGTTAGGGAAATTTTCGGCTATATCTACAAGAGGCTTGGTAATTTTACGTGACAAAGACTTTGCTATAAAGGCAAATGCGGCTAATACAAATATGGTGGCAAGTACTAATATAAAGAAATACTCTACTAATACCGATGTTACTTTATAGGGTGGAACCATTAAAGTAATGGTCCAGCCGGTCTGAGTTTTGCTTTGCTCATATAAGTACTCACTTTGATTAAAACGAAGTACTGGCAGGCTTTTGATTAATTGGTCTTTATGAATGCTATAGTCAAAATTGGATAATAGCTCTACATCTAATTTATAAGAATGCGCAATTATTCTATTTTTGGAGTCAGTAATAATATAAAGGTAATCATCTGACATGTTTATATTATTAAATGCGGTTAATTGCGTTAAGTTCATTGCCCCTTGCACCAATCCACTAAATTTATTGTTTACTAAAATGGGAGCAACAAAGCAAATGATAGGTTCTTTTCCTAAGCCTCTGCCTATTAATGCATCGGTAATAAATGCGACCTGTGAGTTTTGTGCTTCCTTGAAATACTGCCTAGACTTTACAGAAGGATTTCTTAACTCATTTAATTTGAGGCTATGCTCAAGCGGCGCAGCGCGTAACACTTCACCGTATTGGCTAACCACAATAACACTTTCAAATAAATCGTAGTTTTTGGCGGTGGCGGTAACAAGTGCCTGCAGTTTAGCATTAGGGTCGTTTTTTAGAATAGTAGAGACTGTTTCTAAGCTACTAAGGTGGCGCTTTATCTCAATGTTATTGATGGTCGCCAACTGCGACGACATGGTCTTTAGCTCACGCTCTATAACTTTTTCATTTTGCGTAGTAGATTGCCAAATGAAAAATAAAGCAATCACCATAGCCGGCAGTGTCACTGTTAACATACACAATGAAAATATTAAAGAAGATAGCTGTGGAGGTGATGAGTAATATTTTTTATAAACCAAATGTGATGGTAAAAACCAACAGCAAATCGCTACAATCGATATGCATATCAGTCCGTTTAGCCCGCGTGTAACACCATCTACAAATAAAACTTCTACAGAAACGAAGCTGGTGAGTGCATGTAGGCACAACAGCAATGGTATTCCAATTAATAGCCAATACGACATTGAAGATTGAAATAAGAAATAACCCCTTCGCATACACACATGAACAAATAATATTTCAAGGGAAAGTATTACGACCAAGTAAGGATCGTTTGCATAAACAGCTGTGGTTACTGAAGCAATAAATGCCGCTATTATTCCTGCGTTTAGCCCTCGTGCAACTAAGCAGAATAAGACAAAAATTTGGCCGAAATAAAGACTAAAATCACCGAAAAAGTTTATATTTAAAAATGCATTTGTTACTGCGCCAAGCACACCGAAGTTCAATCCATACAGGATAGTACCTATTGCAAAAAATGGAGCTTCACTATTTGCGATTTTTTGTGGGGGACTAAAATCAGTCTTAATCATATTTGTTTGTTAAAAACATCTTATCTATTATGATCTTGCATACATACGTGATTGCTTAGCAGGTATGTGTATAAAATCAAATTACCACGATAATTCAGTATAGCAAAAACTTTTTACAGATACATGCCCAAATTAATATCAACATATACCTATGTTTATTTAAGGCTAAATATGCTTTATTGCAGAATGAAGTTTTATACAAAAAAAAACCTCCAAATAGGAGGTTTTTTTTCAGAAATTGTTATTTCTTAATATGCAATTTGTTGGTATCTACATTTGCGAGGGTGGCGTCTTTGTGAGCAACAATATTGATAGTCATTGTACGACTATTAAATGTCATTGTTGCGAGTGCTCTATCGCTTGCGTTATCGGCGTTTTCTAACACGGCTTTTTCTGCCTTTTGAAAAACTAAGTTACTTTCTATATTGTGACTAATACATTCGCTATTAATTTCGAATGTTTTTTTATTCATGCAATTGAATGCCTTAGTTTCACCATCTGTGTTAGAAGAAGCGAACGATATTGATGATACTGCTAATGCTGATACCGTAATAAATACGGATAGTATCTGCTTCATAAATGTTCCTTGGTGAATTAAAGTACCAATACTATACGATAAAAGCACTTGTCAGACAACTAGAATCACACAAATGTGACATTAATATTACACTAGCTTGAATTTTGTGTGTCAACTTGTGCGCCATATTATTATAGAAGCTTCGTTTTATTAAATACCGTCACCATCACCAAACTCGTGCAGACCACACTCGCGCTTTAAACCTAAGAAACGCGTTTGTTCTTCTGTCATACCGTCTTGCAGTTTATTCGTGGTATGCCAATCACCAATAGATACATAGCCTTCTTCCCAAAGCGGATGGTAAGGAAGTTGATGTGCTTTCATATATAAATGTAGGTCGCGATTACTCTGATCAATAACCGGGAGGACTTTGAAGTGTGAGGCGTGTTTTTGCATTACGTTTAGCGTTTTTCGACTATCAGACTGGCTCCTGCGTAAACCTGCAAACCAAGTTTTCGCGCCTAGCTCACGTAAAGCGGCTTTCATTGGTAGCACTTTGTTTAACTGATTATATTTCTCAATACCCTCAATACCTTGCTCCCATCTTTTTCCAAAGCGGGCTTCTTGCCATGCCGAGCTAATGGGTGCTGTATAGACCTGTAGATTTAGATTTAGTTTATTGGTAAGGGTATCAATAAACTGATAAGTTTGCTCGAACAAATAGCCGGTATCAGTTAATACAACGGGAATACCTGGAGCGACTTGATTAAGCAAATGTATCATTACAGCCGATTGCGCGCCAAAACTTGAAGAAACTATATACTTGCTAGGTAAGTGTGCTAATGACCATTCTACTCTGGCTAGCGGGGTCATTTTCTCTAACAAGGCGTTGTATTGTGCAATGTCTGCAGGGTCTGTACTGAAATTAATTAGTGGCTTATCATCATCTTTTAATACTGTATCAACTGCTGTTGCCAAATTATTCATGGGCGGCTTGTGCATAAAAGTCTTTGGCTGAGTTAATAACGGGTGCAACTATGTTGGCTCGTACAACAAAATCACCAAAACTCTCGCCACTATTGCGCTGTTGTGCCCATTTCCCAATGAGTTCGTCGAGTATCGTCATTATTTCGGTATCTAAAATATTCTCTTTGTACATTCTGGGAATGCGTGTTCCTTCACGATCACCGCCTAAATATAGATTATATTTATTTGGACCTTTACCAATAAGGCCAATTTCAGCCAACATTGAACGTCCGCAGCCATTTGGACAGCCTGTAACACGATAGATTATGCTTTCGTCTGCTAAGCCATGTTTAGCTAACATACCTTCTAGCTCAGTTACGGCATCTGGCAGGTATCGTTCCGCTTCGGCCATTGCTAATGGGCATGTTGGCAATGAAACACAGGCCATTGATGCTTTACGTTGATTACTAGTTGAGGCTTCTAATAAACCATGCTTAACGGCTATGTCTTCTATTAGCTGTTTTTGATTAGTGGGCACACCGGCAACAATAAGATTTTGATTGGCAGTTAATCTAAAGTCACCTTGATGTATTTTTGCGAGTTCGGCACAGCCTGTTTTTAGAGGTTTATTTGGTAAGTCTAAAATACGTCCGTTTTCAATAAACAAGGTTAAATGGTGGTTACCGTCTATACCTTTGACCCATCCAAATCTGTCGCCGCGTGAGGTAAACTCATAGGG
Organism: Glaciecola sp.; assembly: GCA_047636735.1. Lineage (GTDB taxonomy): Bacteria > Pseudomonadota > Gammaproteobacteria > Enterobacterales > Alteromonadaceae > Glaciecola. Next base: position 41,260 of record JBLIGC010000010.1, read on the forward strand.
TTTAGAGGCCGCAAATATAATGTTTGCGCGTTTTTCTACTTCGGCTTTAAAAACTTCAACGCCTACGCGCTCAAGCGTATATTTTGTTTTAGCGTTTTTGCGATTAACGCGATTACCCCAATCTCGTTGCGTCGAAACTACTGCTGCAGCGACGTTTAGCGTGTCTTTAAGCTCAATAAAACCGAAATCGTCGGCTTTACGCGGAAAGGTACTTTGGTCGCCATGTGTCATGGCTAAGCCACCGCCTACCAGTACATTAAAGCCAATTAGTTTTCCATGTTTGGCAATTGCTACAAAACTAAGGTCGTTAGCATGAACGTCAACATCATTTTGCGGGGGAATAACAACCGTTGTTTTAAATTTACGGGGCAAATAATTGTTACCTAAAATAGGCTCGTCTTCTTGGGTAGACTCTACTTTTTCGCCATCTAACCAAATTTCTGCGTAGGCATTAGTTTTAGGTAATAAATGTTCGCTAATTTTTGTTGCCCAATCCCACGCTTCTTTATGTACCGCAGATTCAATTGGATTTGAAGTGCACAGTACGTTTCTGTTTACGTCGCCAGCTGTGGCGATTGAATCAATGCCGGTGGCGTTAAGCAACTTATGCATGGGTTTAACATTCGGTTTGAGTACGCCATGAAACTGAAATGTTTGCCTGGTGGTTAAACGAATGCTGCCATAAATAGATTTTTCTTCGGCAAACTTATCTATTTCAAGCCATTGTTTTGGCGTAATCACGCCGCCCGGTAAACGTGCTCTTAGCATCACATTGTGCAAGGGCTCTAGCTTTTGTTTAGCGCGCTCGGCACGTATATCGCGGTCGTCTTGCTGATACATTCCGTGAAACCTAATTAACTGAAAGTTGTCAGCCGTAAAGCCACCAGTAACATCGTCCTTTAAGTCGGTGGTAATGGTGCCACGTAAGTGCTTACTTGCGGCTTTGAGTCGCTCGTTATCGGAAAGTTTACCGGCAACTTGGTGAAGATTTTTGTTACTCATTAGTAAACATCCTTTTGGTAACGTTTTGATTTACGCATAGTCACTAAATAGCTTTTTGCATCTTGTTCATCTACCTTGCCGTGGGTTTGAATAATGTTTAACAGTGCTTTTTCAACATCTTTGGCCATGTGCATAGCGTCCCCACATACATAAAAATGGGCACCTTGTTCAAGCCATTCAAAAACGGCCTCGCCATTTTCTAGCAAGCGGTCTTGTACATATATTTTTTCGGCCTGATCGCGCGAAAATGCCAAACTTACTTTTGACAACAAACCAGATTTTAAGTGGCGCTGCCACTCTACTTGATATAAAAAATCTTGTGTGAAGCTGGGATTGCCAAAAAACAACCAATTTTTGCCTTCGGCTGCACTTGCTTCGCGTTCTTGCATAAATGCTCTAAAAGGCGCTATGCCGGTGCCGGGACCCACCATAATAATGGGCGTTTCGGGGTTAGCAGGCAGTCTAAAGTTGTTGTTGTTTTCAACAAACACTTTTACCGGTGCTCCTTCTTCTAGCCGAGTGGCCAAAAAGCCAGAAGCACCGCCTTGATGACGAGTGCCAAAGGCTTCATAGTCTATATGGGCGACGGTTAAATGTACTTCGTCTTCAACTTCACTCTGGCTAGATGCAATTGAATATAATCTGGGGCTAATAGGCCTAAGTGCATCTACTAGTTGCTGAGCACCAATTACATTAGGAAATTGTTCAATTATATCAACAATTTGACGTTCTTCTAAAAATATTCGTAAAGCCGGTTTGTCTTCAAGTATTGCCTGTAGTCCAGCGTCTTTTGTAGCGGCTAAGTAGGCCTTGACGAAACCCGGGTAACTCAAGGTGAGCTCTCGTTTTTCTAAAAGGGCGGCTTTAAGCGTAAAACTTTCTTCTTTTATTGTGACCGAGTCATCGCTGTGTGTGTTGGTGGCTTTTATGATTCGTTCTACCACTGTGGCGTCATTGGTAAAATACACGCCTAGTGAATCGCCCGGCGAATACTGTAGTCCAGAATTTTCTAGTGAGATCTCAAGGTGTTGGATATCTTTGACAGAGTCTCTGCCGGTAATTTTTAAGCAACTAAGTAACGAAGCCGCAAACGGGTTTTGTTTGCTGTACTTGTTTTTATATTCTGACTCAACTACCTGATTAACTGGAATATTAATTATAGTACTGGCTGCTTCTATAGGTTTCAACGACGCCATTAATAAACTAGTAACGGTTTGTGACCAGCTATTAATGTCGTCTGCATAATCTACGTCACAGTCTAACCTAGCAATAACCGATTTTGCGCCAAGAGCTGCTAAGCGACTATCGAAATCTTTACCTGTTTGGCAAAAGAATTCATAGCTAGTATCGCCAAGTCCTACAATGGCATAACTAAGATTAGGCAATTGAGGTGCTTTTTTACTTGCTAAAAACTCATGTAATTCGATAGCGTCGTCGGGGGCGTCACCTTCGCCGTGGGTGCTCACAAATACGACCATGTGAGTTTCTTCTTTAATTTTTCGCGGTTTATAATCCGACATGCTAACAAGGTTGATTTTAGCGCCTTTGCTTGCTATTTGATCACTAAAGGCTTTTGCTTCATGCTTTGTATTACCCGTTTGTGAGCCATATAAGACAGTTAATATCGGTTGTTTTGCGTCTAGTAAGTTTCTTTCGCTATTTGGTGGCGCAGTAATAGCGCTAGAAGACAAGCCGGCAAGGTAGCCACTAGCCCATATTAGCTGGTCTTCACTAAAGCCGTAAACCGCTCGTGTGAGGGCTGTTAACTGCATGTCGTTTAGTCCAGGTGATGATAAATTACCGTTTTGTTGATTCATAAAAAAACCGCTATTCTTTCGTATGATAGAAGAGTAGCGGTTTTTCCTTATAACTTGAAAGACTAAAAGCTGATTTTTTATTCCGTTTTGGACTGAGGGAAATTAGAAGTCAAATTCAATACCAATAAAACCACCGTCAAATTGCATATCAGCAAATATATCGTCGACATCATTGAGGTCTAATTCACTAGAGCGATAGCCAGCCTGAATAGTCAAGTCAAGTGCTAAGGTTTCTACAAAGTTATACGCTAATGCAATTTGATAATCACTGAATGAGTCGTCGTCTATGGCTATTAAGCTGCCCTCTGCCATTACCGACAAGCCTGTAAATGGCAAGCCAACTTGTACTTTTGCATATCCCATTGGAACAATGATATCGATATTTTGCTGGCCCGAACGGCCGCTGCTGTCGACCACAAAAATATCGCCTTCTATTTGTTTACCGCTTATACCAACATCAAGAGATATTAAATCGTTGTCGAGTATCTCGTAATATAAAATATAGTCTGTCGCTGTTAATTCAACTTGACTAGAAATGCTAGCATCAACTAAAAATACTTGATCACCGAAGTTAAGTTGGTTGCTAATAACACTTGAACCACTCGTATTTAGAGTAGTTCTGGCAAGCTTAATATTTGGCACTAAAGGAATAGGGTGTTCTAAAGCTGCATAAAAACTCGTATTTGCTTCTTCTTCAAACGTAAAAGCCGCTAGTGATTCGTTTTGCGCAAAACCGCCCTCGGCACTCATGTTCCAGCCCTGAATACCTACGTAGCCGCCTAAAATTGTGTCTGCCATTGCAGGTGCACTAATCAATGCTGTGCATCCAGCCAAACTCGCATAGCCGACCAAATAGCTAAGTGATAGTACTTTTTTCATTTGTTTCATAATTAACCCTGATTTAGTAATTCCGATAATTCTATTATGGCGGCGTTGGCACGTGAAATATAATTTGCCATTACTAATGAATGATTAGCAAGTAATCCAAAGCCAGCTCCATTAAGTATAACGGGACTAAACACAGAACCTTGAGTCGCTTCTAACTCTCTAATGATTTGTTGCAAGCTAACGGTGGCATTTTTCTTACGTAAAACATCGGCAAAATCGGTTTCTACCGCTTGTAAAAAATGTAGTAAAGCCCAGCTAGCACCGCGTGCCTCATAAAAATTATCGTCTAATTTAAACCAGTTGGTTTTGTTTACCATAACAGCAGCTTCCGGCGACGAATAAGTAGCCGAAGCATCACCTGCTAAATTTGTATTGATGACTTCAGTACCCACACTTGCACTGAGTTTTTGCGATAAGCTACCAAGCCTTTTTTCGACTTGTTTTAAATAGTCTCGTAAATTATCTGCGCGCGCATAAAACTGGTTGTCACTGGCGCCTGAGTTGCCAAGTGCATCGCGATATATATATAAGCTTTTTATTGCCTTTCTATACTCACCTTCAGTAGATGGAAGTAACCAACGATTATTATCTAAATTCAAGCTTGTTTGTGCATCTGCCAAATCCGAGCTATCTATAGACTGCGACTGCGAACGACCAAAATCTCTACGAATAGCAAGAGCTAAGTCTCGGCTCATTTCAATCACGCCAAATTCCCAGCTTGGAATGTTATCCATCACAATGCCTGGAGGCATCATATCGTTATAAAGGTATCCGCCAGGCTTATCTAACATGTTTTCAAGCACGCTAATAAGAGCGGTTGTAGTTGTATAGCCGGTCACGACTGATTGATTATTATTTTGCGCATGCTGTTTTGCTTTTTCGTCTACATCAAATACGTTTGGCTCGAAACTCCACCAAAAACCAATTAAGCAGAACATGAGGATAATGAGGGCGATAAACGCACTTATAGTTTTAGTTGTGAAAATGGAGCTCATTATTGTCCTTAATTATTTAGTTGTTGATCTAAAGGGGAGTGATGCAAGACCTTGTCAAACTATAGTTTACCTGCGAGGGCAGTAGTAGAGCAAATTAATTTACTACATTTGATAATGTACAAGGCTAAACTGGCGCTGATTAAGTGCTGCCCAAGTGTTATATATTAGGCATTTGCAATTGACACAACTTACTATTTATATCTGAGCAATAAAACAGCCAGAACGTAGGCTAGTCCAACGGCGAATGGGAAGAACAAAAACACACCGATGGTGAGACCTCTAACAATCCAAGGACTAATATTAAAATATTTAGCAATGCCTGCACATACCCCCGATATTTTGGCGTGCTGTGCACTTTTAAAGAATCGTTTGTCGTTAAGTACTGTTTTCATCATTTATCTCCGTTTTAGAGCTTACTAGCACTTTGTACAGCGCAATTTATCAAATACCTTGCTGTAGCTTGACCCAAGCCGTTCTTGTTAAGGTCGATTATTATGTAGCTAATTCCTACCAATCTCATTTAAATATCTGTTTTAATGAAATTTAAATGCTTAAGTAGTATAAATAACATGCTGCCGCCTATGTAAAACAAGACAGGGGACAGCACTAAACTAAGCAAACTGAATTGCGCTAACATTGTATTATTCCTTTAGCAAAATTGTATACAGTATGTTTTGAAAAAGTCAGACGAGACTTATTAGTCGTCTGTATTTACTTTTTGCATGTGTTGTTGTGAATCATCAGTTTGCTTGTGGTCTACCGAAGCAAGATCGGTAATGGTTACTTTACCTACAGATTGATTTGAAGCATCAAACGAAACTAAATTACTAGCGGTAAGCGTTACCTTTTGAACCTGTTGGTCTATTTCAACCGATACATTATTGACTGCGTTGCTAACAAGGTTTGCCACTATTTTTTCTAAGCCACTTTCCTGCGCAGTAACTTGAGTTGAAAGAGTGCCAGCAGTGATTAACAATAAAGCCGCTAATTTTTGATTAATGTTCATTTTGTATTCCTGAAATATGTAATGTGTTAGTTAAGGTTTGCTGACTACTCGGTGAAACCTTGTGCCGCTCAATGCGGTCACACTTTTCTTATTGCGAATGGTGTGCCAAGAATGAAAAAATATATTTTAATTAGTAAAAACATAGGTTTAGTTTTTTTATGAGAGTGAGTTTTCTTGAGTGAGTTGTTTTTTATTTGCAGCGTGGTTGTTTTGACTAAGTTTATTGGTTATTTTGACCAAAAATTAACGCGTCGCTATTTGCTTTGGCTTGAGCGGCCAAAACCTGTTCAAAAGCTTCCATTAGTAGTTGCGGGTTGTTGTGCTTAGCCGTGCCGTTCTGACTTAAATACCGACGCCATATTTTACCGCCAACCTGGCTTTGAAACAGTCCAAGCGTATGGCGAGCTATATGCCAAACCCGAGCCCCTTGGGCTACTTGCTCTTGAATGTAAGCGGTCATGGCAACAACGACATCGCTTCTGCTCGGTTGAGATGTGTTTGCATCACCGTAAAGTTGGCTATCAACGTCACTTAATATAAATGGATTTGCGTATACTTCTCGGCCCATCATTACACCGTCTACATACTGCAGTTGCTGCTTGGCTTGGTTAAGCGTGGTAATGCCGCCATTAATACTAATCTTTAATTGCGGGTTGTCTTGTTTTAGCTGGTAAACGCGTTCGTAATTCAACGGCGGGACATCTCGGTTTTGTTTCGGACTGAGTCCTTGAAGCCATGCTTTTCGTGCATGTACAATGAAATGCTCACACCCGGCCTCGTGGATAGGCAAGACAAAGTCTGTTAAGCCGGCGTCGTCATCCATATCATCTATGCCAATTCGACATTTCACAGTTACGGGTATATCTACTTCTGCTTGCATTGCTTTTATACAGCTTGCTACTACGGTGGGCGTTGCCATTAAGCATGCACCAAAACTACCGTTTTTAACGCGGTCTGAAGGACAGCCCACGTTTATGTTAATTTCGTCATAACCTTTTTGTTGTGCTATCACCGCGCATTTTGCCATGTCTTCTAGCTTGCTGCCTCCCAGTTGTAATACAACAGGATGCTCTTCATTGTTGAAGCTTAAATAATCGCCTTTGCCATATATGATTGCGCCGGTGGTCACCATTTCGGTATATAGCACTGATCGAGACGACAATAAGCGCAAAAAAAAGCGACAATGGCGATCAGTCCAATCAAGCATTGGGGCAACGGAAAAGCGGTGGTCTATAGTGGCTTGGGTCATATCAGTTATATAGAAATTTGGACGGCGCGAATAATAACATACTCACAATTGTCTTTAAAAAGCTATTTAGTATAACTTACTCGAAAAGGTTTAAAACATAAAAAAGGATGCTGTGTGCATCCTTTTTTATTACCTACTGAGTTTGAAGCGGCTCAATGTAAAAAGAATAAAGCGATTGCCACTTTTCTTTTTGTAAAATGAATGACTGTTTCATTTCTTTATATTTAAAATCCAGTTCTAATTTTTCATAAGATGCCTGAAGCGTTTCTTTTTTCATGGCTACTAAGGCCTTTTTGGTTTTGTAGTACTCAGACATTTTATGGAGTAAAACATCATACTCTAGCTGTATCTTTGCAAGTACTTCATCGGCATTTGGTAAATGGATGAGCGTTGTTTTAGCATTCTTAAACTGCATTTGTAGTTTGGCTTTCTCTATGCGTTCTTCAGGTGTTGTGCGTAAATTAGATGTTAACTTAAGCCATGAAAGGCTTTTTATTAACCATTTAGTTGGGTCGTATTGCCACCATTTAATACCATTACGGTAATCATATTCAAATATATGATGGTAGTTGTGGTAACCCTCGCCAAAAGTAAATAACGCTACAATACCATTGTCTCTCGCTGTGTTTGTATCTGTATAAGGGCGAGAACCCCAAATATGAGCCAATGAGTTGATGAAGAACGTAACGTGATGTACCGCTACTAACCTGGCAACACCTGCTACTAATATCATGCCTATAATATCGCCATTTAAAAATCCTAAAAATCCTGTAATGCCGAAGTTAGCAATGAGCACAATTGGTAAATAGTATTTGTGTTGCCACATGACGACTTTATCTTTTTGCAAGTCTCGACAATTAGAATAGTCGGAGTAACGCTTAGCTTGATATTCCCTTAACATCCAGCCCATATGTGAAAACCAAAAGCCATTTGTCGCTGAGTAAGGATCATTGTCGTTTTCATCAACGTGCCGGTGATGCACTCTATGATCACTTGACCAATGTAAAATACTGTTTTGTATTGCCATGGCACCACCAACCGCAAGGACGGCTTTGACAGCGCGATGCGCTTGATAGGTTTTGTGTGCCCACAAGCGATGGTAACCTGCAGTAATAGACATGCCGGTGAAGAAAAATAATACAACGGCAACAATAACTTCTGCCCAGCCGATACCCGCATAAATTGCCCACAACGGGGTGCCAATAAACGCAATCAAAGTGGTTGCGACAAAGATGGATACTGTTACAGGAATAAGTGGGGGTTTTTTCAAAATTAAATACTCAAAATTTGGGCGTACAACTGTAAGCTAATTTAACTTCTAGTTTCAATTAGTGCAAGAAACTTATTGCAGATAACGAAATAATTGTGTAAACATTCGTGCATGAATCGCCAACAGCAAAAACAACAAACTCGTCAGCGCATTATAAACGGCGCATTTACCTTGTTAGACGACAACAAAAGCTTTACCACAATTAGCTTACGCGAAGTTGCGCGTGAAGCTAATATTGCGCCAACATCTTTTTATCGACATTTTGCCGATATTAATGAGTTAGGGCTCACCCTCGTTGATGAGTCGGGCTTAGCACTTCGTCAATTAATGCGTCAAGCACGCCAACGTATTGCATCGGGTGGCAGTATTATTAATATTTCGGTAGATACGTTTATAGAGTTTATTCTTAGTAACCCCAATGTGTTTCGCCTTTTATTACGTGAGCATACCGGCACATCAGCTTCATTTAGAGCGGCAGTCAAACGAGAAATTCAACATTTCACAGAAGAGTTAGCCGACTATATTGTTGATAAATTAGCCATTCCAATTCCTATCGCTTACTTACAGTCAGAAGCGATGGTAAAACTGGTGTTTAGCGCTGGTGCTGAAGCTATCGATGCCGATAGTACTGAAACAGGACTAATTGCTAAACGCGTAAAAGCGCAACTGCGATTTATTGAAAAAGGCGCTTTGCATTACGCCCAACGCAGTGTATAAAAATATTCGGGCTGTTGCTTAATATGAGTATAAAAATAAGTGGCACATTATCTTTTTTGCATTATGACACCTGACTCCATGTGATGCGTAAAAGGAAATTGGTCAAATAAAGCCACCTTTATCGGCTTGTGAGTAGGAGCTAGTTTAGCTATGTTGCTTATTAATGTAGTTGGGTTACAAGATATGTAGATAATAGTGTCGAATCTAGAAATTAAATCAAGCGTTGTGTCGTCTAAACCAGCACGTGGCGGATCTACCAGTACCGTGGTGAAATTATAACTATCTAAATCGATGTTTGCCAGACGGTTAAAAGCACGCATTTTGTTATATGCCTCTACAAACTCT
>JBLIGC010000011.1:0-49757 GCA_047636735.1 Glaciecola sp.
AGCTTTCCTTATTAAGTAAATAAGCAAGTAATAGCGTTTAAATTATATAAATATTTATCGAGTTTTAACTATAAAACCAAGGTATTAGTTTGTATTTTTTACATTAATTTTCTACATAGCGCAGATGTAAATCTGGGTCATGAAATAATGAGCAATAACCCTTAACGGCGAACTATTATATGAAAACTGCTAACCAAGAACATCAACCCCCTACGCCATTTGGTCTTCTAGTTGTGGTAACAGTTGTAATTTTTTCAGCCCAAGCGGCAATTATGCTTCTTTTTGCCATTATTGCGCCGCTATCCCCTGTGGCAGAAGGTCTTATCGATTCACTAGTCATAGCCTTAATTTTGATGCCAACCCTCTACTTTTACATGTATTGTCCAATGGCCGTAGCTATTAGAAGGCAAGAAAAAAGCGAACTTGAATCAGGCTATCTAAAAGACGAATTTAGATTGCTTATAGATAGTACAAACTTTCCCATCTTTGTTACTGATACCGCAGGTAAGCTAAACCAATGGAATCAGAAGTCTGCACAGATCACGGGGTTTCAAGCTTGTGAAGTACTGGGTAAGAATCTGGTCGAAAATTTTATTAGGGCAGAATATAGGGAGTCTGTTAACGAGGTTTTACAAAATGCATTACAAGGGAATGAAACCTTTAATTACGAATTTCCACTTTATACAAAGGACAATAACCTAGTCAAGGTATTGCTCAATGCAACAACGCGACGTAATGCGAATGGCGATATAGTGGGTGTTGTGGGGGTAGGTCAAGACATTACCGAACTTGATAGTTATCGCTCTGAAATGAAACGTGTAGCAGATGATTTAACACAGTTAATCGATACGGCTAACGCGCCCATTTTTGGTATTGATGATGAGGGTAAAGTAAATGAGTGGAATCAAAAGTCAGCCGAAATTACGGGGTTTAGTGCCGATGAAGTTCGGGGAAAGAGCTTGGTCGAAGATTTTATTACGGCAGAATATAGAGAGTCAGTTAACGAAGTTTTACAAAATGCATTACAAGGGAATGAAACCTCTAATTATGAGTTTCCACTTTATACAAAGGATAAGAGCTTGGTTAGGGTGTTGCTTAATGCAACAACGCGACGTAATGCGAATGGCGATATAGTGGGTGTTGTGGGGGTAGGTCAAGACATTACCGAACTTGATAGTTATCGCTCTGAAATGAAACGTGTAGCAGATGATTTAACACAGTTAATCGATACGGCTAACGCGCCCATTTTTGGTATTGATGATGAGGGTAAGGTAAATGAGTGGAATCAAAAGTCAGCCGAAATTACGGGGTTTAGCGCCGATGAAGTTCAAGGAAAGAGCTTGGTCGAAGATTTTATTAGGGCAGAATATAGAGAGTCAGTTAACGAGGTTCTACAAAATGCATTACAAGGGAATGAAACCTCTAATTACGAATTTCCACTTTATACAAAGGACAATAACCTAGTCAAGGTATTGCTCAATGCAACAACGCGACGTAATGCGAATGGCGATATAGTGGGTGTTGTGGGGGTAGGTCAAGACATTACCGAACTTGATAGTTATCGCTCTGAAATGAAACGTGTAGCAGATGATTTAACACAGTTAATCGATACGGCTAACGCGCCCATTTTTGGTATTGATGATGAGGGTAAAGTAAATGAGTGGAATCAAAAGTCAGCCGAAATTACGGGGTTTAGTGCCGATGAAGTTCGGGGAAAGAGCTTGGTCGAAGATTTTATTACGGCAGAATATAGAGAGTCAGTTAACGAAGTTTTACAAAATGCATTACAAGGGAATGAAACCTCTAATTATGAGTTTCCACTTTATACAAAGGATAAGAGCTTGGTTAGGGTGTTGCTTAATGCAACAACGCGACGTAATGCGAATGGCGATATAGTGGGTGTTGTGGGGGTAGGTCAAGACATTACCGAACTTGATAGTTATCGCTCTGAAATGGAAACAAAAATAAAAGAACGTACTCGTGAACTCAATATTATATTCACATTAAGCCCCGATGGCTTTGTACTAGCCAACAGCGAAAGTAACATTGTTTATGTGAACCCTGCTTTTTTACATATGACGGGGCTTAAAGAACTCGATTTTATTGGTAAAAACACTCAAGTCTTCAGAGAATTAATTGCAGATTTATATGATTATGAACATATGGAATATGCAAACATTATTGAAAATGAAGATAATGAGCAACTTATCTATCTCTCACGCCCAACTATACGAATTCTTCACCGTAATCAAAGAATAATGTATGGATTAACAGGGAAAAAAGAAGGACAAGTACTTTATTTTAGAGATGTAACTCATGAAAAAGAAGTTGATAGGATGAAAAGCGAATTTTTATCCACAGCAGCCCATGAATTACGCACCCCACTAGCCAGTATATATGGCTTCTCTGAATTATTACTAAATCGTGACTACGATAAAAAGGTGTCACATGAAATGATTGAAACCATACACCGTCAGTCGTTAAATCTTAAAAACCTATTAGATGAGCTACTTGATTTATCTCGAATTGAGGCACGAGGAGGTAAAGATTTTCATATGGAGAAAAATGGACTTAAAAAAATTGTAATGCAGACATGTATTGAGGTCGAAGGTGCATTCATTGGGCGGAAAGTTGAAGATCAGTCAATCGAAAATTGGCCAATTCTTATTTTTGATATCGACAAAATGCGTCAAGTATTTAGAAACTTGTTAAGTAATGGATTTAAATATTCTTCTGAAAAAACAAAGGTTATTTTGAAAACAAGTGAAAGAGAGGCGAATGGAAAACTACAGTTTGGTATTAGTATAATTGATGAGGGTATAGGAATGACTATTCAACAGCTTTCTCGTATTGGGGAAAGATTTTACCGAGTTGATGAATCGGGGTTAACTCCCGGTACTGGCTTAGGTGTTGCACTCGTCAAAGAGATTGTATCGATTCATGGCGGAGATGTTGAATTCATTAGTGCTAAGGGAAAGGGAATGATAGTAACTGTTTGGTTACCTATTGTTTAAAATCAATCTACAGAGAAAGTGATTATGAGTAAGAAAATAATATTAATTGTTGACGATCAAAGTGAATTACGCAAATTAGTACGAATGACACTTGAATGTTGTGATTACGAATTACATGAAGCAAAAAACGGACTGCGGGCATTAGAATTAGCAAAGTTGGTGAAACCAGATTTGGTTATATTAGATGTAATGATGCCTGGTGAAGCAGATGGTTATCAAGTGTGTGAAACGTTAAAGGAAGATGATAACGGAAAAATTCCACACGTGATGCTTTTGACAGCTAGAGGACAAATGTCTGACCTTAAAGAAGGAATTCGTGCTGGTGCAGACAACTACCTAATTAAACCATTTAGTCCATTAGAGCTAATAAAAAATGTTGAAAGGGCATTAGGACAGTAGACGTCTTTACCATACCTTTTGCTTAGTATGTTGTGGTTGAATTAGCTGAACTTTCAATAACTTCATAGCGGCCAGGTCGTACGAGGTTATTCGACGTTTCATATTACGGCGCAACTAGCAGTGTTTACTTTGTTAGTTAGCTTTTTGTCGAACTTTGGCTTAAATTGGAACTTAGTTGTTGCCAAGAATCATCAGCTTTCCAGCTAGATACCCATTTAGGAATATCATTCGCTGGCATGGGCCTAGCAATACCATAACCCTGCGCAAGTTGACAACCCAGTTGCAACAGTGCCACTCCATGAGCGACTGTTTCTACTCCCTCGGCAATCACATCACGCTGGAATGCTTTAGCTAAACCAACTACGCCTTCAACAATCGCTAAGTCGTCTGCATCTTCTAACATGTTGCACACAAAGCTCTGGTCAATTTTAATCAAGTAGGCTGGCAAACGTTTGAGATAGGTAAGTGATGAATACCCGGTACCAAAGTCATCTAAAGCAAAGCGCACACCAAGCGCTTGGCATGCATTCATGGTCTTAGACACTTGACTGATGTCGTTTAACGCAGTGGTTTCCAGTATTTCTAATTCTAAACAGTCTGGGCTCACTTCCCGATGGACTAACAAAAGATCTGCTAAACGAGTTGCGAAGTCATCTTGTTGTAGTTGATAAGCACTAATGTTGACACTAATAGGCAGATTCACTCCGATGCTTCGCCATTGGCGTATTTGGCCCAATGCCTCGTTTATAACCCACTCACCCAGTTTGATACTAATCGCATGGCCTTCTATTACAGGTAAAAAATCTAAGGGTGGAACCAAACCACGTTTAAGGTGCTGCCAGCGGATTAGCGCTTCCACGCCTAATACTTCGCCGGTGTGCATATTGACCTTGGGTTGATAATGCAATACAAACTCATTTTTATCCAACGCTGAACGAATATCTTTTATACTTTCCCGCTGAATATTAGCCGCATTATCTAGCGCGATATCAAACACGTGATAACTATTTTTACCTCTTTGCTTAGCGATGTACATCGCTTGGTCGGCGTGTCGCATAAGTTGGTCTGCGTCTACACCATCTTGTGGATAAAGAGTGACACCAATACTCGCAGAAACGCGCATTACAATTTCACCCACGGTCACAGGTTCTGAAGCAGCCTTTAGAAGCCGCTCTAGTACAGGGGTACTATCTTCTATGTTTTCCAGATCGCCCATAACAGCAATAAACTCATCGCCGCCAATACGCGCTAAAGTATCACCTTCACGTAATGCATCCTTCATGCGTTGTGATACGGTAATAAGTAGTTCATCCCCCACATTATGGCCGTGTTTGTCATTGACTTCTTTAAAGCCATCTAAATCCATAAAAGCAACCGCTAATGACCGATTGCGGCGTTCACACTGAGCCATACCTAGACTTAGACGGTCGGCCAATAATACACGGTTAGGCAAATTGGTTAGTAAATCGTAATGTGCAATGCGTTCAAGCTTTTCTTCTGTTCTTTTGCGTTGTGTAATGTCCTGAGCCACGCCATGAAGAGCAACAATAAGACCTTTTTCATTACGAATAGCTTCTCCGCGCGCTAACATCCAGCCTTTCTTTTCACCTTTAAGCAGCATTTGTAGTTCAAGCTCGTAGGGGATCCCCGTAACTTTCGTTTTGGTCAAGGCTGTAGACAATTTGTCCCAACTCTCAGGTGTAAAAAGTTTGTGCTGTTGGGTGTATGACGGCGCAGTCTTACTAGGGTCAAAACCGTACATTTTAAAAAGTTCCTCTGACCAAATAACTTTGTTAGTCGTTACATCCAACTGCCAACTGCCAAGTTTCGCAATTCGCTGCGCTTCTATTAGATTTGCTTCTTTATGGACGAGTTTAATTTCCATTTTTTCACGTCTAACTATTTCTCTTTTTAACTTTTGATTCACCGTAGTCAAATCATGAGTACGCTCATTGACTAATTTCTCAAGATGATTACGGTGCTCCTCCAGTTCTTTTTCAACCCGCATGCGGTCGGTAACATCTATAAAACTTAAAATGAATTGACCAGTATCCAAGGGAAACGCAGTTATCTGGAGTGATCTATTTATTTCCCTATAATACTCAGTGTAGGAAAAGGATTCTTTAGTCATTAACATTTGACCAAACCTTACAATAAGACCTTTAGTTTGCTCAATGGCGCCTATATCTAAGGCTGTTTTGCCTATAATATATTTACCTTCAATCCCAAGATGATTTACAACAGATTTATTCCCTTGGACATGCATATAGTCTATGAGCTTGCCTTTTTTATCTTTTACCGCATCACATAAAATAATGCCAAAGGGAGACTCCTCGAATAAAGATCTAAAACGCTCTTCGCTTTCTTTTAATATTTGCTCTGATTTGACTTTTTCAGTAATGTCTTGAGCTGTCCCTAGCACTTTATAGGGTTTTCCTTTTTCATCAAAATTTACAATACCCTTGGAATTAACAAATCGTACTTCCCCATTGTCTTGCCGGATAAAGCGATGACTAATTTCATAAGTCCGAAGTCCATCAAGTGCATCTTTAAAGTTCTTTTGAATGGCATCTGCATCATCAGGATGAGCAATGGGCATCAACTCATCCATTGTTATATTTCTTGTTGTAACGCCGTGCATTCGAAGCCACTCATCTGACATAGTAAATTGATCTTTTTCTATATCCCATTCCCAACTGCCAATATGTGACAATTTTTCAGCTGTTTTAAGTAAGCCATGCGCTTTATTTGTTATATCCTCAGCCTGCTTACGCTTGGTGATGTCACGTTGAACTGCAATCCAGTGTGTATAATAACCGGCTTTGTTTGTGACAGGCGTAACTTCAAACTCGTTCCAGAATGTTGAACCATCCTTCTTGTAGTTTAAAACTTCAACGCTGCAAACTTCCCACTTTTCAAGAGCAGTACGCAACTTTTTTAAAGCTGATTGATCGGTCAATGGTCCTTGTAAAATACGCGGCGATTGACCAATTATTTCTGCAGGCTCATACCCTGTTAATTTATAAAAAAAATCGTTTGCCCAAAGTATTTTGGGACCGGGGAAATCGAGGGCTTCGGCTTCAGTAATAACGATTGCATCATTTAAATGATTAACACATTTTTCAAACCAATCAGCGTCCATGATATCTGTCAGCGCAGTTGATTGTTGTAATGACTTCTTTGTGAGCATTTAATACATGCCTTCTTTTTCAAGTAACGTTAAGTGAATGCCGATTAAGCCCAAGTTCACATAACTATTAAAATAATCTTTACTATTACTTTAGTAATTTCAAACGCAATCAAGGAGTAGTGTTCGATTGTTATTACAAACTTATCGAAATTAGATGATGAAAACAAGTTTTCAGTGCCCTGTGCAAAATTCTGCATGCAACTTGACCTAACCATTCATTGACTACCACTACATTTAAAGGACTACACGCATTATTTAACTTATTGGAGACACTCGCAAAAGATAAAATAATATTGTTATTTTACGTAAAAATTAGTCCATACTAGTGCAGACGATAATTTCAACTGATATTTAGCGTTCACTCTCGTTGAGTTAGTTACGCACAAAAAAGGAAAAAACATGTTTAAACAACTATTCATTGATCACCCAAAGTCGGTTAACGAAACATACATGCAACATTTTTTTACCTCTATGAGATTTTCTATGAAGCTCTTTAAAGCAGCAATAGCCTGCTTTATACATGCATTGGTGCCAGGTTTATGTATAAAAACCGGCAGTAAAACGATAACAGAGTTACATGTTAAAATGGTTGCTTTTAGGGTTAAAGGTAGCGGTGAGGCCGTTTCAAAAGAAAACCCTGAGGACACCATAGAATATATGATTTAGCGCAATCTGGTATATGCCATCAGGCGGCGCGTTTTATTATAGTTGGCAAAAGTTTCGCCACCCAAATCCAAACACAATTGAGGTCTGTTGCATAGACTAAAGATGTGTTTAGTCTTGCTATTCTTAACTCACCCCAAAATACGTGAAGCTTTACCCAATGAAAATTAATCTAGACCCAGAATTACAAGCAGTAACCGATGCAGCAGCCAGACTCGCAAGCCCCCATGCTGCAGATGTACCAATAAAAGCATTACGGGTCGGCTATGTCATGATTAGCCAGTTGCAGTCGCTTGCTGATGTAGCATGTAATAAGGTTGAAAATTTTGATATTCCCGGACCAGCATCAGCCATACCTGCACGACTCTATGTACCCAGCAGCGCTGGCGATCTCTCGCCTGGAATGATCTTCATTCACGGCGGTGGGTTTATGATTGGTGATCTTGATAGCCACGATAGTCTGTGCCGACAATTGGCAAACCATGCGAGCTGTCGTGTTGTCGCCATTGATTATCGACTGGCACCGGAACATAAATTTCCCGCGAGCGTTGATGATGCTATTGCGGCTTGTCAGTGGATATGCAAAAACGCCGCGTCACTTGGCATTAATGATACCAAAATCGCTATTGGAGGAGACAGCGCGGGTGGAAATTTGTCAGCGGTGGTGAGCAATCATTTTGCCCAAACAAACGGTCCCATGTTGGCATTCCAACTACTTATTTATCCAGTTACAAATCGAAAAGTAGAAACGGCTTCGCTTCGGGCCCTAAAACAAGGTGTGACCTTGGATAGAAAAACATTAGACTATTTCAACAACGGATATTACGGCGGCGTTGATATGGCATTATCTGACCCCAGACTTTCTCCATCCTTGGCAACTAGTCACAAAGGGCTTGCACCTACACACATAATAACAGCCCAGTATGATCCTTTGAGGGATGAAGGCCATGCTTACTACGAAATTCTCAAAGCTGCCGGTGTTAAGGTTAGCTATCACTGTTACCCAGGACTAATGCACAACTTTGTGCAACAAACTGCTGTTGTAAAAAGCGCGCGGCTCGCAGTTGAAGACATAGCTAGGATAATGAAAAAAGCGATAAGCTAGTCGGCATTGTCAACATATCGAATTGACATGATGAGACCTTGCTTTGAATAGCTTATACCAAGTTTGGAAAGTTTATTAGCGAAAGCCAGTGTGTATTGTAGTATTTTAATACTCAGACTTTCTTCCCCCGCCCTTCCCTTGCCTACGATAAGTTCACACGACCTTGTTTAGCTACCTGTGAACTTGGGTGCTCTGCGCTCTGAAAATGCCTTTATTCCCTCTTGCAAATCATTCGACTGTAAACTAGTCATTAAAGTGAACATACCATTTAACATTAAGCTTTGTTCATCGGTCATGCTCTGTGACTTACGTAAAATAAACTTAGTGCCGCGCACCGCCATAGGTGAATTTCTGGCAATTTCATTAGCCAGTGTTATACCCGCGGTCATAGTGGCTTCAGCCGACTCGTAAACATCATTAACTAAACCAATCTTCAGGGCGCGGTCGGCTTTAATATCTTTACCAGTGTAGGCTAACTCGGCAACATGACCTGCATTAAGGATTTTAGGTAAGCGCTGTAAGGTACCCACATCGGCAACTAAGCCTAGCCTTGTTTCACGTACACTAAATACAGAACAAGCGCTAGCTATGCGAATATCGCAGGCTGTAATTAGGTCTACACCCGCGCCTAAGCAAAAACCCTGCACTACCGCTATAACTGGCAGTGCACAGTCGGCTATGGAAGTAATAGCAGCCTGAAACCTTTGAGTGTTGGCTAGCTGCTGAATATTAGCTTCGGCTGTGGAGCGGGCCTTAGCGTTTTTATGTTCACTTAAGCCGTCTTCTACTAAATCGATACCAGCGCAGAAGTGCTTGCCGCGACCAGCGAGGATTATCGCACCTATTTTGCCGTCTTCGCACAATGCATCAAGTGCATGTGGAATAGCTGACCACAATTCTGTTGACAGTGCATTGTATTTAGCTTCACGATCTAGCCAAACTATGCCAACCGGCCCCTGTTTTTCAATGCTTAATACTTTGGATGAAAAGCTCATATTAGTTCCTTTTATTGTCTGACTAACTTTATTTTATTTAGTGATGCCCATAATGTGACGCATGAGTTTATTCATGCCGCCAATCCAACGATCGTAATTAGTCGTTTTGTTGCGCATATATTCCAACACAATAGCATGAGGCAATATTAGAAAACTTTCTTTGCGCAGTTCTTCAACAACACATTCGGCAAGTTCTTCAGGCTCGATCATGCCATTGCTAGCAGCTGCTGCTATGGCTTCGTTGTCAACAGCGGTCATTGGTGTACGCACGGCTTGAGGGCATAGCATAGAAACTTTAATACCCTCGTGCTTGTGGTGTATTGCCAACCACTCACCAAAGCCAACGGCCGCGTGCTTGGTAACACCATAGGCTGCGCCACCAATTTGGTTAAGAAGGCCTGCGGCAGATGCGGTATTTAAGAAGTAACCACCACCCCTTGCTACCATGCGCGGCACTAAGTGACGCGCGGCATAGATATGAGACATAACATTGATATCCCAAGATGCGTTCCATTCACTGTTTGGGGAATTAATGCTTTGCCCAATGGCAACGCCGGCATTGGAGCAAAACAAATCGATGGCGCCCACGTTGGCTTCGATTTCTTCAATTACACGAGAAATATCATCTTCTTTAGCAACGTTGGCCATCATAGCAATACCATTTACCATATCAGCGGTTGCTTGAGCATTACGCAGATTTATATCTACAGCAACAATGTTTTTAGCGCCTTGCGCATGAAAGCGAACGGCTAATGCTCGACCAATGCCGCTCCCGGCCCCGGTGATTACAATAATTTTATTTTGCAGTTCCAAAAGGTATCTCCTCTATTTTGTATTATTAACTTATAGAATTTAGCTGATGAGAACAAGTTTTAAGTAGCTTATGTTAAATTTTGAAAGCAACTTGTCTCACTCAAGTCAATGACTGTTGCATAGGTAAGCCTTATGGTTTATTTTACCTGTTGTTGTCAACATGCTTAGTCACTCCACTTACCAATCAAACCTATTTATAAAATCGACCGCACAAATACTGGACCAATGGCTATGCAAATTGAAGCTCCTTGTTTTACTCGTTTTAGTTCGTCTATTGAAGAATATAGCTTACCTGAGCGGTTTACTTTCCCATTTTATTATCAGCCGCATCCTTTATGTATGTTGGCTGCACAACAATTACAAAAGCATCTTACGCACCAAACTCAGTGGCAACACAACTTTGGATTGTTTGCTAATACAAAAAATATCATTGGCAAAATGTTTGGTGTGTTACTAGTTAAGAATGCGCAAGGGGAGTTAGGGTTTATATCCGCCTTTTCAGGTAAGTTAGCAGAACAAAATCATTTACATGGGTTTGTGCCGCCTGTATTTGATTTATTGGCGGCAGACAGTTTCTTTTTGTCTGAGAAAGTCGCAATTAATACACTCAATGAACAAATAAAAACGCTAGAAAACTCAGCACAATTATTAGTTTTAAGGGCACAATTAAAAACATTACAAATTAAACATACCTCGCAGTTATTGGTGCTTAGGGCCGAGTTAGTAGATAACCGTAAAGCACGCAAAATACTGCGACAAACCTTGCAGAATAACGTACACCCACCCACCACTAGTAAGAGGCTAAAAGAGCTAGCTGAGCAAAGTGTTTATGATAAATGGCGATTAAAAACCTTAACCCATCAGTCGCAGCAATCAATAGCGCAACTGCAGGTAAAAGTTGATGTTTTAACTGAGCATATAGCACAGTGTAAGTTGCAACGAAAAGTACTGTCAGCCAATTTACAAAATAAAATATTTTCCCAATATCAGTTTTTGAATAAAGAACTTGCAACTAAAAGCCTGGTAGATATTTTTGCAGACACAGCGCTCAAAACCCCTCCGGCTGGGGCGGGAGAATGTGCCGCGCCCAAGTTATTACAATATGCCTTTGGGCACCAATTAACACCATTAGCCATGGCAGAATTTTGGTGGGGAGCACCACCCAAATCAGAAATTAGAAAACACCAGCAATATTATCCCGCCTGTATTGGTAAGTGTAGGCCTATCTTAAAACATATGCTGACCGGCATACTGGTAGATAACAACCCATTAATTTGTAATTATGGCGAAGGTAAAAGTGTAGACATCATCTACCAAGACGAAGCCATTTTAATAGTAAACAAACCTACCGAACTTTTATCAGTCCCCGGAAAAGACATTGCCGATTCCGTATATTTGCGAATTAAACAGCAATATCCTGAAGCTACTGGGCCACTTATTGTGCATCGCCTCGATATGTCTACCTCAGGATTAATGGTATTAGTCCTTAATGCACAGGCTAACAGGCACCTACAAAAACAATTTATTCGTCGAGAAGTTCAAAAACAATATGTGGCTTTAATAGAAGGTTTACCGCTAGACAACCAAGGTGAGATAAATTTACCTATAAGAGGAGATTTATATGACCGGCCCAAACAAATTGTATGTGAGCAAAACGGAAAACAAGCCAAAACGTTTTGGCAAGTACTTGAACGTTATCCTCACAGCAATCAAACTAAAATACTGCTCATACCGCACACCGGCAGGACCCACCAGCTAAGAGTACATTGCGCACATGCTCAGGGCTTAAATATGCCTATAGTGGGTGACGACTTATACGGAACACTTGCCAAGCGCTTGCATTTGCACGCACAAAGCTTAAAAATTAGGCATCCTATAAGCAAAGAAATAATGACCTTTAATGTTGCTGCACAATTTTAGCTATTTTTTATTTTAGATAACTTAGTAATTTATGCCTTTTCAGAGCTTCTTATAAGTATTGGGTAGCGGCGAGCAGTATGTCTCAGGGGATGAAGGAAGGGTAACCGTTGTTTTTCTTATGGTAACCTTTCGGATTTAATTCACTTTGATATTACTTGGAGTGATTAGTCCCTATACGATAAGTAACCATTCAAACAGGCAATTATATCGTAGCATTTCGGTTCGTTTTTTAAACTGATTTCAATTTTGATTCTACTCTTATAAACTGAATTGTTAATGCCGAGGCTGCAAGGTCTTGCTCGATTTTGCGCGTTTCTAAGTGTTGCCATCATATAAGAAATTGCGTAACCGTTAACATAATAAGTGATGCGCCAATGATCAAGCAGTCTTTGGGCATCACTTCAGCAAATAGCACAAAACAGCCAACTGAAGCGGATCACTCATTCGATGCAAACGCGAGGATGAAGGGTGGAGGGTGCGGTCAATAATGAGTGCAAATTAACACTATTTCAACGGCGAGTATTTGCACACAGTTGTCCGTCATAAATCAAAAGCCAACGGCAACTATGCTCCCTTTAGCTGCCGAAAACTTCAGCTAAAAAATATTATGCTTTTGTGTTCCCACGTTTAACTTAATTTATGCGTAATCCTCAATTATCATCATACTTAGGCACTGCGTCGAGCTGAGCCAGTTCGGCGGCTGGAAAATCATTCAGCGCTCATCATACTTCAATACCAAATTTACGCTTGCGAATACGCAACACCGCGAACCTAGTCATCGGGTGATATAAAAGAAGCAGTGTGTACATCCAAGCAGCCAGCTCTAAATACTGATCGGGCAGGATCCAAGCCAAAATGATCGAAATTACCCCAAACAGCGCAACATTAAGCGAAGAAATAAAGCTGACCATTGTATCAAACGATTCTATCGCCGACATCTGAAGTTGCGCGCGCTGGGTCCGGGCATAGAAATACAGCGCGCAGATTGACAGATTCATCAACATAAAACCAATGCCATAGATGGTCAGCAAGCCACGGAAATTAGAATAGCTCTCCAGATTAAAGTTCGCCGGCAGCCAGCCACTACTGATTGCGCTGAATGCCGAGCTGAACAGGATTTTCAACGGGTAGACATAGATCAACACAACGCAGACCAACAGCGTGGTCAACACCACCGACGGCAGATCTTCCAGCCCGTATTGATGCGACCAAACCTGATGCGCGCGCCAGTACGACAGCAACAGTGCGAAGCTGGCGGCAAAGGCTGGCGCACCCTTGATAACTTCAACCAGTTCCGGATAGTTGGTTGGGATCTGGTCGATTGAAATCGCCAGTAGGGTCACGGCAAAGGCAAAGGCAGTATCGGTGAAGGTTTCCAGACGCGTCATCTGAGCACCGCGCTCTGGCTTGATATACGTACTTAGAGATTCGGACAAAGTGGAGGCCTTTGTTGATTTTAAGTGTCGGTAGAATAAACGACATACCTATTCTATTCAACAGGTGTTGATTATGCTGAGTTGGCTGGTGATAAACTGACTGTTACCTAATCCTTTTGCGTTAATCGGAATCTAATGTGGAATCCACGACATTCATTCTATTACGAAAAAGACACGGTTTCTTCTGCTAAGATGGCAAAAACTTGTACGTCACCATCAATGAACTGTCTTGTATAACAGGCCCTCCAAGAGATTTATTAAAGCGTGCTGATAGACGTAATGGCATCACAACTCAGCTTAGACTGCAAGCCAACGCATGGTGCAGAAGCGAAAGTACACTAGGACAGCTACCAAAAATGGAAAATGTTGGTAAAATCTGAAGCGTGCATTTGGTGATGGAGTAAATTGAACCTCCCTCACTAGGCAGATATGGCTAGGTTTAGACGAACATATTTAGCGCCCAGCAAACCGAATATCAATCTAAATACAAACTTGTTTGTGAGCGTTAATAAATTAACTAAAAACAACTATGAGTTAATTTGTAGCGCCGGGAATTTTATCTTTTTATCTGATAGCCCGGCTATAAACATGCGCAACATACCTAAAGACAAAGAGTATTTTGCCTTGTTAATAGAATTCGATTATCAAGATTTTAATGGCCTTCAAATGAGTACACCTAATAAACAACAATACTTTATTGGGGAAACAGCATCAATATTGGAAAAGTGTTTGCTGCAATTTGTTGAAAGCTCAATCTGGGTGCCTAAACAGTTGTTATCCTTGCGAAAAAGAGAGATTATAGAGATACCTTGTCATATGGGTCATAAAGAAATTTTAACCATGATGGGAAATTCTAAAATAGGACAAAGGCTGCATGATATATTTTGTCAGCAGAACTTTAATGAATTAACCATTGAAAATATTTGTATTCAGTTGGCAATGAGCGAGTCTAGTCTTCTTAGAAAACTAAAATTAGAAGGAACAAGTGACCCGGTTATAAAGGACTAAGCAAAACCTGGGCTAGGGTTGCACTTGTTGCAAACACCGCAAGATTCGCTTGATATGATTGCTGAAAAATGTGGCTATCAATTCCAATCAAGATTTACAGATCGTTTTAAAGCACGCTTTGGATTAACTCCCTCTGAACTTCGAAAAACTAAAATGGAGGATTAGGGCTAAATTCTGGTTGTTTTGATATTAATTAATGATAGAGAATAAGGCTAATATACGTTCTCAATTTATCGCAAACTAATAAGGCTTATTATGCTTCGTACACTTAAACTCATTTCTATTCTATCGCTTAGTTTCTCTGCACATGTATTTGCAGAGTCTCTTACCTTATCTAGCCAGGATATTGCTCAAGGTGAGTTTATGTCTAAAGCACATGAATTCACTGGATTTGGTTGCTCAGGCGGCGATTTATCGCCACACTTGAAGTGGTCAGGTGCGCCTGAAGGCACAAAAAGTTTTGCAATTACAGCCTATGATATTGACGCTCCGACCGGCAGTGGTTGGTGGCATTGGCAATTAGTAAATATTCCAAGCACTGTTTCTGAGTTAGCAACCGACGCTGGAAGCACAAAAAAAGACCTTGCACCACAAGGCAGCTCGCAAATAAAGAATGATTATGGCAGCAAAGGCTTTGGTGGCGCTTGCCCCCCTTCCGGTCATGGTGTTCACCGATACCGCTTTACGGTTCATGCACTATCGGTCGAAAAACTAGAATTACCAGATGACGCTTCGGGTGCATTAGTAGGTTATATGGTGAATGCAAACACATTAGAGTCCAGTACTATTGAATCTTTGTATAAACGAGACTAGTTGGGAAGACAACCGTGATCTAAGGCCGCAAACCACTACGTTTTTTCTATGCTAAAAGACGTAGTGGTTCACTCTGCCGTTTTATTGCTGCCTAACAGTTATATTGTTCATTTGAACTCGTTAATGACCCGTGTTTGCATTGAATGAGTGATCCGCTTAAATCGATTTTTAGCAACATATTTTGTGGCAATAGCAACTTATTAGATGCTCAAGCTTGTATTGTCAGCAGCAGTCTAAAACTGACTCACCGCGAGCGCTGTCAATACTTGCTCGTTTAAGTCTAGAGATTTTGCATTAGATTCTAAGTCATGCATTGCGTTTCCAAAGCTCCCATCCACGATGCCATTAACTAAAGAAAATACCACGTCACGTACTCTACTTTGCACCGTTAGACCATGTCATACCAATGCAATAGCTGACGTGAGTTGCTGCTTTAACTGACAACTTCCTCCCTTCGTATTTGACAATATTATTACTGAATGATTGTCGTTAAAAACGCGAGTAAGCATAGGACTATAACCATCAAACTTACCCTCATAATAACGCATAGTAACTGAGCGCTTTGTTGCACACAGGCAGCAAAGCGCTATTCAAAAGCGGCACTTTTTACTTTAAAAAAAGCGCGACCTACTGTCCATCAACTAATTTTTGCATAAGGTAAGTATGCTGTAAAGCTAAGCGCTTAGCGGTTTCTTTTAAGTTCGCTGCTGCGCTGTGGCCGCCATCAATATTCTCGTAATAAAGAAAATCATGTCCTTGGTCTTCCATTCGTTTAGCAACTTTACGAGCGTGAGCAGGGTGCACGCGATCATCTTTGGTTGAGGTCACTAAAAATATTTCTGGATAGTCTGCCGCGGGATCAATATTATGATAGGGTGAGATTTTGCGCAGAAAAGCTCCTTCGACAGGGTCCTCAGGATTTCCAAATTCACCAACCCATGACGCCCCTGCCAACATTGTGTGGTAGCGCATCATATCTAGCAAAGGTACAGCACTGATTACTGCGTTAAATAGATCAGGGCGTTGTGTAAACATAACGCCAGTAAGCAAACCGCCGTTTGAACCGCCTTCAATACCAAGATGTTTAGGGCTAGTGATGCCTTTTTCAATAAGGCTCTGGGCAACCGCGATGAAGTCATCATATATACGCTGCCGCTCGGTTTTGAGCCCAGCTTGATGCCACTTTGGTCCGTATTCACCGCCGCCACGAATATTAGCTATCACCAAAACCCCACCGTTTTCTAGCCACAATTTTCCACGCGTAGCAGAGTAAAACGGATTCAGTGAAATTTGAAAACCGCCATAGCCGAATAGCAGTGTTGGGTTAGCGCCGTCCATTTTAATGTTTTTATCGTGCACCAAAAAATACGGAACTTGCGTGCCATCCGGGCTAGTGGCAAAAAACTGTTCCGACACCATTGCGCGAGCATCAAACCAAGCCGGCAGCCCCTTAGCTTTTACTTTTTCGCCGGTGGCCGTATTGTAAGTCCAAAGCGTATCGGGAGTGAGAAAGCTCTCTGAGCTGATAAAAGCTATATCTTCTTTGTCATTAGTGGCACCAATAGAAACGCTGCCATTTGCAGGGAAGTCGAGCTTCTCTGAGCTCCATTTACCCTCTTTGAAATCAAAGGCGTAAGCGGCGCTAACTACATCGCGCGATATGGAGAGCAGGAGTTTGCTCTTGGTACTACCAACATTGTTAAGCGATGACTTTTCGTCTGGGCTATACACCAATGCAATTGTTTCGATGTTGCCGTCTTTCATAAAGTCGTGCACATCAAAGCTGACAAGATCACCTGTTTTAAAGCCGCGCCAGTCCTCGTTAAGCTGCAAAAGAACTTGGTCTCTAAACGTACCATACATGTTCACTTTCTCAGGAATAGGCAGTGCAATTGGGTCTTGTATTTGGCCATCTTTCATAGGTACCCAATCATAACGAGAGGTAAAGAATGTCATTGAGCGTGCGTTCAAAATCTCGCGAGAACCATCAGCGAGCTCAAATGTACTGGCCCAGTAGCCAACATCGGCCTGCTCACCGCGACCTATTTCTAAGGCCTGTGATAGCGGCGTGCCGCGCTTCCATAATTTAGCAAGCATAGGGTAGCCGCTATCGGTCATTGTGGCTTCTCCAAAATCGACTCCCAAGACAACGTGATCTTCATCTAACCATGACATTGTGCCTTTGGACTCATCGGTCACAAAACCGTCTTCAACCCAAGTTTTTGTTTTCGTATTAAATTCGCGACGAACCACTGCGTCTTTGCCACCATCTGAGAGGTTGACGATGCAACGCTCGTAGCTAGGAGATAGACAATTATTACCTTTATAAACCCAGTTCTTATCCTCATCTTTAGCGAGCTTGTCAAAGTCGAGCACTGTTTCCCATTGGGTATCATCAGAAAGATAACTCTCAAGTGTACTTTTGCGCCAAATGCCGCGCACATGGGTTTCGTCTTGCCAGAAATTATGCGCTTCACCGCCGCGATAAGACACATATGGAATTTTATCTTTTGAATTGAGAATTTCCAGCGCATCGGCTCGCATTTTCTCAAAACGTGAGTCAGCCATCAGCCGTTCGAGCGTGCGACTATTCCAGCCTTCCACTTCGGCAAGGGCTTGTTCGCCCAAAACCTCTTCGAGATAAAGATGGTCGTTATCGGTTTGGCCGGGCGTAGTAAACTCTAGGGTTTTATAAATCACTGTACTTACTTTCTCCTTGGAGGCGTCGGTCATGCTTTTATCGTGTTCTTTGATGTCTGAACGGTTATCTGAGCAACCCAAAAGCGCAGCAGTGCTAAATATTAGGGCTATGCTCAGCGTCAAGGATTTCTTAGTAATAGGATGTGTCATGCGGTTCTCCGGTAAACCATTTATGTAGAAGATCTTGCCGATAGTCTAAGGGCACAAATGCGAAGCTGCAAGCTTTACCGAAATTCAGTTTAGTCCTATTCACCCCAAATCTGCAGATAGTTCCAGTGTGGTAATATTTCTAATGCGTTTGATGGTAATTAGAGACTAATTATTATTATGAATTCATAGTAAATCCGATAAAACTGTGGAAACCATCCCATGATTAGTGGATGTTAATATGATAAACCCATACCCAAAAAGATTTGACCACTGCACTTGTTATGGTTATTTAAATCGATATATTTTCGGCATTTCCTCTATACGTCTTAATGAAAAGTATTCATATTAACTTGCTACGTTCTTTTAGGCGTGGTCAGGTTGTGAACCAGTTTTTCGTACTATTAATTCCAATGATAAAATGAATTGCCTAACTTACTGCTCTCTTTAATTCCATCAGCGTCAAAGTCAATTTCTTTAGTTCCAAGCATAAGTCCGTCGCTATTTGGGAAAGATAACTTTTGAAATTTATAAATATTATAAGACGAATAGCCAATCAAAATTAATAACGGCAAAGCTACTATAAGTGCTGACGGCCAGTGGAACTTACTAAAGTCTACTGAACCAATCTGAAATAAAAACATGAAACCAATAGCTAAGAAAAACCACACAACCATATTGACTAGAAATGACCGAGGCGCGCTAGAAGAGTTACAAACTCTTTTAGCCGCATAACTAGAGTATCTTTTAAAACATGCCGATGACACATCAGTCTTTTTTGAAATTCTCAAAACATCATCCCTTATGTAATCGTGGTAAAGCGACCCGTTACTGAGCCGACCCCACACAGATCAGAACGTGCGGAGCTACCGCATCCGGCTCTTCAGTTTTATATTCGCTCGTGTAAAGCACGCCCCTAGTACTAATCAACATCTATGTTGCGCTTCCTAACTCGTAATGGCTCAATCTAAAAATAGATTAGCATCTCTTTAAAGCTTCGCCAATTATAACTTCGCCTACCACCGCGGCGGTTTACATCACAAGGCCAAGCACAACGATTTTTAGCGTGTCATGGCATTGTAAATAATCTGTTTAGACTTGGCCGCCATAAAATGCAAGCCGGTAATGACAGGATACTCCGTGAACGAGCATTTAGTGAATGGACTAAGGTAAGTTGCGTCCAGAATTTGGCATGAGCTACTGAAAATTTGTTCTTATCATCTTAATTCGATAAGTCGACAATGCCGGCCTATTACATTGTGTTACTGACAACTAGGTTTATAAGCGGCTATTGATGATTGTTGCTTTTAGCATTATTTTAATAATGCTATGCTAATTTCACAAGTTTTATTCTTGCTAAACGCAGAACTACAGTCATTATACTAAAAACGAGTTTTTATAATCAGAAACACGCCAAAAAGGAATTTTATATCCCCTTACTATACGCTAGCAAACAATATTCGGAAGCTAATATCAGCCGCGTTGAATATGATTTTGAGTTTAATAATGACAAAGGCCATTTGTTTTTTGAGGTACCGCTAGAATATTCTCATGCTCTTACATTACAAGATACTTCACTAAAAATAGCCTTGCTTTTGAAGGCCATGAATAAAAATCAAGCCGTAACATTTGAAGATACCGTTGACTATCAACTGGCTCGAAATATTACCGAATTTACACGCGCATTTGCTGATTACTTTCCAAATATATTCCACAATATACCCTTTGAGTTTGTAAATAAGACTGACCTTGTGGCACACAAGAAAAATAGAGTTGGAATATTTTTTAGCGGCGGCGTAGACAGCCTATATGTACTGTGGGATTTTTTAGAAAAAGACGTTTACTACGACAAGCGTAAAACTGAGGTTTATTTAATCCCAATATTAGGAATGGATTTATATAATACGGCAACTGTTAAGAACGTAATGGCGGCAGCGGAGTCTATTGCAAGTCAATATGACCTAAAGGTGTTGCCGGTTAGATCTAATGTAAAAGATATTGTTTGTAACGAACACATTATATGGCAACCCCACGCGCACGCTGTTGCCAAAGCGGCTGTTGCATTCGCCCTTAAAGACCATTTCGATTTAATTGCTTTAGGCTCCTCTGTAGCCTACAGAGACCTTTCTTTGGATGGTTCTACCGCCTTTACAGATGAGCTGTGGCGCACGCAAGATTTTCGCTTGGTGCATGTGGGCGCAAATAAATCCCGCTTAGACAAAATTGCAGATATGGCTAACTGGGATATACTTGAGTCGCATGTACGAGTATGCTTCGATGAGAACAGTGTCCTTAACTGCGGGAAATGCCCCAAGTGTTTACGCACTATTTTTTGCATCGACGCTGTTGGTTTCACTGAGCGTTTTAAGCATCGTTTCGTTCCCGCCAGTTTTGATAATTTAGACCGTAAAGTTTGGGGCTTAGTGAGCGCCAATCCGGTGTTAGTAAAGCGAATTGCAGAAATCTCAAATACCTACAAAGCCCGCGGCAATTTAGAGATGCCGGCGGCATTAAAAAAAGTATATTCCTATTGCTCACCTTCAATTGAGAAACAGTTCTTACGCAAAGTTAAGAAGAAAATTACTGACTTATTTGGTATCAGTGATTAATAGTAATCGCTAGCTGAACTCTTTTACTGTCGCCTGCTCGGTATGCTCTGCTGGCACAAACGCTCGAAACACAAACCAAACATGAATATCATGCCTAAGAGTAAGATAATCCATAAGCGTTTTATACTAAAAGTCGTTTGGTATGCCTGCATGGTCTCGTTTCCTTTTGTGTAAAAGCAGACGTTTAACGTTTACCAAAGGCTGAATTAGCTCTAGACATAATTTGACGCCAAACTAGTTGCAATCACAGCAGCCTAGTGGCGTGCCCATTCGTTTTAATAGTAACGCCCATATGGGGTATATTCGTAAGGTTTTACTTTGTAGTGTGGTTGCAAGTAGGTAACTAAGTCGACAAGTTCTGTTACGGTCATAACATCATTATAATTACGCATTTTTGACATACCTGATTCATCAACCGTATTTAATTTATAATTTCTTGCAATTTTATGTGAAGGATTAATTATGCTTGTCACCAACTCAGCATAGGTAGTAACTTTGGTTTTTTCACCGCCCAATTGGACTGCCTCCTCCAATTGAAGCACTATGGCTTTATCACGCACTCCCTCAAGAGCATGGCAAGCAAGGCATTGATGCTTAATAAATACTTGCTGACCATTGTTTAAGCTGCCTTGTGGTAAGCTGAATCCTCTTGGTGAATCTGGCCCAGAATCACACGCTGTAAGAGACATAAATCCACTTGCTATCAGTAAAATAGAATACTTGTTCATTGCGTTTCCTTGTTATCTAACTGTGGGTCAACAGATGAGTTATTTACGCCCAGCTTGATTTAAAATAGTCCTGTTGGATATTTCAGTATTGACGAGGATCAAATTAAGGGATGTTGAACTATCGAAAAAAAGCAGCATGAGCAATAATTAGGCTAAGAAGGTCTTATCACACACTTTACCAACAAAACAATGCTGAAGATTAATAAGCGTTGTATCTATTATTTGCACCATAGATTCATGTGTAAAAAAACCTTGATGGTAAGTAATTAATACATTTGGAAAAGTAGCTAATCTTCTGTATGTATTATCTGGAATACGTTCGCAAACAATATTTTCGGTAAACAACGCCGACTCCATTTCATGCATGTCTATGCCAAGATACCCAATTTTACAACTTTTGAGACCGCTAATAATCGCTTGTGTATTCATAACGCCGCCGCGAGACGTATTAATTAGCATGACGTTATCTTTCATATTTCTAATTTCTGTATGGCCAATCATATGCTGGGTTTGAGCGGTTAACGGACAATGTAAACTAATAATATTTGACTCTCTAATTAGCGCAGGCAGATCAACATAAGCAAAGCCCTTTTCCTTAAGGGTTTTTGATGGCGATGGGTCATAACAAAGAATACGACAGCCAAAACCAGACAGTATACTTATTAAAGTCGTTCCAATTGCACCGGTTCCAATTATCCCTACGGTTTTACCCCGTAAATTGAAACCTAACAGCCCGTTTAAATCGAAATTGTTGTTAAGAATGCGGTTATTAGATTTCAACAACTTTCGATTTAACGCTAAAATGAGAGCAACCGTATGTTCAGCCACAGAGTCAGCAGAATAATTGCGTACTCTAGACACACTAATACCCAAATTTTGGGCTTTTACTAAGTCAATATTATTAAAGCCTAAGCACCTTAATGCAATATGAGTAATGGCAAATTTTTGCAGAGCGTCAAGAACCGGTGCGCTAATATCGTCGTCTACAAAAACACAAATCATATCGAAGGGTTTAGCAAGTGCTACAGTTTCGATGTTTAGCGAGGTTTCGATATAAAATAGATCAAACCCGTAATGAACACCCCGCGACTCAAATATAGCGCGCTCATAAGGCTTACAACTAAAAACACCGACTTTCATATTAATTGTCCTTAAAAAGCAGCAATATTAAGGTTAACTGCACGAATATAAGAATTACTTTCAATCAACGTTGAGTTCATCATTTAAAATAAATGTATTACTTATTTGTGGCAATTTTGCGCTAAATTGGAGGTATAACTTTGATGAATATCAAAGTATGTAGCAATAAATAGTAAACATTTTGTTCACTATGACGCGTAAATGCTCTAGGGAATTATTAAATAACTAAAGACACTATTTTAAATAGTTAAGAATATAGAGAAGATAATATACAATTAAGTTATAAGGCATCTAGCACTATTTTGACTAATTCGGCGAGTGATTTTACAGCCATTTTTTCCATCACATGTGCTCTATGAATTTCAACTGTTCTTTGGCTTAACGACAGCTCAACCGCAATCACTTTATTTGCTTTCCCATCTAGAATAGCCTCGAGTATTTGTGCTTCTCTATTTGATAACGTTGCTAACTTAGTCTTAGTGTCAATTACTTTATTAATCTGCGTTTGTTCGTTCGCATTTTTCACTAGAGCTTTTTGAATTGCATCAATAAGAGCTTGTTCTCTATAAGGTTTTTGAATAAAATCAAAAGCACCATGTTTCATCGTTTCTACGGCGGCCTGCACGTCGCCATGGCCTGTTACAAAAATAATAGGCAAATTGCAGCCTAGTTTTTCTAGTCTATATTGACACTCTATACCGCTCATTACAGGCATTCGAATGTCCATTAAAATACACCCGTACTGTTTGTCAAAACCACGGCTGTTATAAGCGTCTATAAAAGCTTGCGCATCGTTGTAGGTACAATTATTGATGCCAATACTGGTTAATAATAATCCAAGAGAATCCAATACAGCATCGTCATCATCTACTACGTGCACAATAGCATTGGATTTCGATGGGGTGGCCAAAGTATTTTTCACTTATGCATCCACTCCGTTTGTGTTTTCAGTAAACACCGGCAAGCTAAAGGAGAATGCAGTACCTTTTGTTTGTCTTGCACTGTAGTAAATTCTGCCACCATGTCCGTGGATTATAGTTTGGCAGACAGACAAGCCCATTCCCATACCGCTGTCTTTGGTTGTAAAAAATGGTGCAAAAATACTGATGCTCGCTTGTGCATCTATGCCTTTACCATAATCGAGAACAGAGACTTCAATTTCTTTCGCACTAATCCACCGACACCTTATTATTAATGGCATTCCTTTTACTTGTTCCATCGCGTCCACGGCGTTTCGAATTAAGTTTAGTAAAACTTGTTGTATTTGAATAGGATCAACGAACAAATTAACGGGATGACTTTCGTCTAAATCTAGTTCAATTTCATGATCTAACATACGCGGGTCTATTTTTGCAAGATTCACTGTTTCGTGAATAAGCGGGTAAAAGTTCACCTTTTCTCGCTGAGCGGCATGTCTTTTAACAAGTGACCTGAGCCGATTGATAACTTCGTTCGCTCGCAAGGCTTGCTCGCAAATTTTATCGAGCGTTTCAGTTATTGTTTTTGTATGGTCAGTTTCAGGTGAATTAATCATTCGCATTGAAGCTTGCGCATAACTAGATATAGCCGCTAGAGGTTGATTAATTTCGTGTGCAATCCCGGCGGCCAACTCGCCCATTGAACTTAGCCTAGTTGCTTGTTCTAACTTTTCTTGGCTTTGGGCTAATGCTGCTTGGTATTTTTCTTGCTCTGAAATGTCACTAATCATACCAACAAACTGTGTATGACTCGAATGCTTTACTTCACCTACACTCAAAAATATAGGGAATTCTTGTCCGTTAGATTTAACCGCCTGAAGTTTTCTGCCCTTGCCAATAATGTTCGTTTTGCCCGTTTGGACATATGCTCTGAGGTATTCATTGTGTGCATTTTTTATAGGGGTGGGCATTAGCATGCTAATATTTTTGCCTAACAACTGCTGTGAGCTGTAAAGAAACATAGTTTCGGTGGTTGCGTTTACAAGTTCTATTATGCCTGTTTGATCAATAATAATGAAAGCGTCGGGCGTTGCATTGAGCATAGCAATTAGCTGCGCACTGGCATCTTTGAATGCCTGCTCACCGCTACCTTCATTTGACAACAATTGCGCTAGTGTCAGCTTTTCCGATTCATCCACTTACAATATCCCTATTGGTCATAATATAGGTATTTACCGCAATTAATTACGTAATCGCTCTAATAGTAACATCCTAAATCTTAGGATAATATTTATTACATACTACGACTTTGACAGCTAGATAATCTTTTTTACTTTTGTCTTGCGTTAATGGATTACACTCAAAGATAGGTTCGAAAAAATGAATATTTCATCGCTACATTCCAGTCGCACCAGTCCAGCCGGGCTTGATTTAGAAGTATGCTTAGAAAATGCTGAAAAATCAAACCATTTAAAACTAAGCCATTCACACCGTATTTTTCAAGCCCGACAGTCCTTGTTCTGCGCTGGCGATCGGTTTGAAGGTTTGTATATATTGCGCTCAGGCTCTGCTAAATCTTTTATTACATCTATAAATGGTGAAGAACATATTACTAAATTCTATTATCCAGGCGACTTGTTGGGTGTAGACGGATTTGATAAAAATATTTATGTGGAAAATGTTCTTTTTCTAGAAACTAGCAGTGTTTGTTTAATAAAAGAATCAGACTTAAATACCTTAGTAAAATCCAGTGATGATTTTCGTAATTGTTTATTACGTTCAATGAGCCGTGCATTGGTTAATGATAGTTCAATGATGATGTGTTTAAGTTCATGTTCAAGTGAACAGAAACTTGCGCAATTTGTTTTGGATTTATCTGAACAGTTTAGAAGCTTAAGACTCTCTGGAACAGAATTTAGGCTAAGTATGACGCGGACAGATATTGCAAATTATATGGGCATGGCGCTTGAAACGGTAAGTCGCGTATTCGCGAGTTTTCAGCTGAAGCAATTAATTTGTATAAAAAACCGTCAACTGAGCATTTTAGATTTTGACGCGTTAAGTCGCATCGTATTAAAAGACCAAAGCCTAACTGAAGTAAGCCGTAAGTTACATACTGAAAAGTACATTAGTGCCTTTTATTAGCGGCCAACTGGTTATTTGACGATAACACTCTTGGTTATTTCTTATATGTTTGAATGAAACTTTGATGTTTATCAAAAATCTTTTTACAAAAGTTGCTTCACTACACATATAAAGTCTTTAACGACATTCAGATTGTTAGTCTAAAAAGCAAATGATGTCGCATTTACAGTATACCAACTCGGCTTCACTTTTGGAGCCTTTGGAGCCAAAAATGAAAAAATATAAGCGTATTATTGCAGCAATTGATGTTTATTCACAATACGACCAAGTTCTCCAAAGTGCCTTATGTATTGCACACAAGCCTAGCCAGTTGAGTTTAGTCTTTGTCACCTTACCCATTAGCTACTTTCAGCCTTATATTAGCGGTGTTGGCATTGAATATGTCACTGACATTACGCTACAAGCCAAAAGCCGACTATCTCAAATTGCTCATAAATTTGATATTCCGCAAAACAATGTTTATGCACCTGTTGGAGATATAGCCACCGAAATTTATAAGCTTGCCGCTGACATTAAAGCAGACCTTATTATATTAGGCGCGCATGGCAGCGGTGGGTACAAAGTATTATTAGGAAACGTCACTAATACCGTGCTGCATTGTGCAAAACAAGATGTGCTTACGGTCAAAAGTGACGGCAGTAGATTAATTGCGTAGGAAAAGCTTACGTATACTAGGTAGCGAAAAACATCGCTTACTTTGCCTCAGTTGGACAATAATTGCAGATAGACTAAAAATAAATAAACACCTAAAAAGCTAATTTTTTATAATTTCGTCTGAATTTTTAACGACTCGAACATCAAAGGTTTTATATGACATATCAAGAACGTCTTAACACTAATCAACTAGCAAACGACACCCTAGTTATCCTGTTAGCTGGTGGTCAGGGAAGCCGCTTACATGAATTAACCGAGTCGCGGGCCAAGCCTGTTCTTGAGTTTGGTGGAGGGTGTCGAATAATAGACTTCCCCCTATCAAACTGTGTCAATTCAGGGTTCAAGCAGATTGGCGTAGTTACCCAGTATAAAGCGCAATGCTTAATTCGCCATTTGGTCACTACTTGGACCAAATTCAATCAAAATTTTGGAGAGTTTTTAGAGCTATTGCCTGCTTCGCAGCAACATTCTGAACAATGGTACAAGGGCACCGCCGACTCTTTATTTCAAAACATTGAATTTATTAAATCGGTTATGCCTAAGTATGTGCTAGTCCTTTCTGGCGATCATATTTACAAAATGGACTATCGCGATATACTCGATAAACACGTTAAAAGTGGCGCTTCAATGACGGTATCTTGTATCGAAGCCCCACTGCAAGAGGCTGCCGGTCATTTTGGGATAGTGAATGTCGATTGCGATGATGCCGTGCTGGCATTTGAAGAAAAACCTATCACTCCCAACGGTTTACCCGACAAGCCAAATTACGTACTGGCTTCTATGGGTAACTATGTATTTAATACCGACTTTTTGATTGAGCAATTACAAAAAGATGCTTGTAACCATAGTTCGGGGCATGATTTTGGAAAAGATATTATTCCAACCATTTTGACTAAACATAAAGTGAAAGCGTTTCGTTTTCGCACACCAGGCGCTAGTAAAGCCCCGTATTGGAGGGATGTTGGTACCATCGATGCTTATTGGGAAGCAAATATGGCCTTACTAGCGGATAATCCTTCACTTGATTTATGCGATAATAACTGGCCAATATGGAGCACCACAGGTTGTCTGCAGCCAGCAAGGTTTGTAAGTAGTCATTCAAACCCCACTGGACACGTTTCTAATTCACTTGTATCTGCTGGCTGCATTATAAATCCATCCGAAATATCAAACTCTTTAATATTTGAGCATTCAACAGTTAAAATAAATGCACATATTTCACATTCAGTTTTATTGCCTAACGTACAGGTTGGCAAAAATGTCGTCATGAACAAAGCAATTATTGATCGCAATTGCATCATTCCAGATGGTTTGCACATTGGTGTAAACAACAAAGATGATATAAGGCGAGGATTCCGGATTAGTGCCGCTGGAGTTGTGTTGGTGACACCACAAATGCTGAAAAACTTACCTCTACAAAAATGCAAACATTTACCCGTACAAAACTTTAGTGGCGCTGATTTATTAAAACGGAACACTAAGCCAATCAAAGTCAAAGATGAGGAAGTAAAAGTTTGGATATAATAAAGATATTAATAATAGAAGGTAGTGTAAATTTAACCGTTATGTTGAGTAAATTGAGCATTGGTTTAATGCCTAACTCTACCGCTATTATTGCCGGTGTTATTAATGAATTGATCGTAAATTATGAACCCAACACTTTTTTACTTG
This sequence comes from Glaciecola sp., assembly GCA_047636735.1. Taxonomy (GTDB): domain Bacteria; phylum Pseudomonadota; class Gammaproteobacteria; order Enterobacterales; family Alteromonadaceae; genus Glaciecola. Next base: position 28,068 of record JBLIGC010000011.1, read on the forward strand.
ATCAGCTCCGCTGAAAAAACGCAGCCATAAATATGGTCAACAAAACAATCTAAACCTAACGAACACATTACTCGCGTCTTCAAATTGATTGAAAAATGTATATTCTTGCTTACCGTAAAAAATATTGACTCCGCCCGTGAGTCGCCAATTGTCTGTAGGACTGTAGTTAGCGCTAAATTTAAAATAAACATCACTATCGCTTGTAGAATAAAAATTGAATGCATTGAATGTTAGTAGAAGTCTACAAGCTTTTTAGCAATTTTTTCATAGATTATTAGTCTCCAGTAGTTAGAAATCAGAAACAATTAAAGCAATCTACTCAATCTATTTCTCAGTCGAATATTTTCCTGTACAAGCTTTTCTTTCGCTTTCATGAGGTCTATCACCATGCTAATGGCTACCCAATCGAGCAAAAGTTGTTGGTTTAACTTAATCGCCTTTTTAATCCAATGGGCACTTTCCAAATCAAAGACCCATTGTGACAAATTATCTCCACTGGAGGGTTTAGCAATACCATATTCAACCACTTCTAAAATGACGTCTTTGTTGATACTTTGGTTATCACACAATTCATCTATTGCAATGTAAAGGGTAATGTCGACCATATTTGCTAACTCCAGTCTGCTCTAGGATTATATTTTTCGGCCTCAGCCAACTGGGTCCACAAGCGCTTAGTTTCTTTGTTAGTTGAGGGGGGAATATCGATTTTGATAACAGCGAGCAAATCGCCTTGCACTGTTTTAATTTTTAGCCCTTTTCCTTTTACACGTAGTTTTTGGCCTGAACGACTATTTGCCGGTATGTTGAGTTTTATTTTGCCGTTTAGTGTGGGGATTTCAAGAGTGATCCCTAGCGCTGCTTCCCATGGTGTGAGCGGTATACTCAGTATTAAGTTAGCACCTTGAATATCAAACAATGGGTGTGGCACTAAACGAATCAGTAAATATAAATCACCATTAAGTTTGTCGTCGCTACCCGGGGCGCCTTGGCCTTTAAGTCTAATGCGTTCGCCATCAACCACGCCCATAGGGACTTTTACTTTAAGCGATTTTTTAGTTTGTTTGAGTTGTTTACCGGCATATATAGGAACATGATATTCGATTTTTTTTGTTGTGCCCAACACGCTTTCTTCTAAAAACACTGGGAGTTCCATTTCAAGGTCTTGGCCTTTAAATAAATCAGGACCATAGTCTTGTGAATGCGTTTGACTATTCGCTTGGTTAGTAAAATACGAATTGAAAAATTCGGAGAAATCATGATGTTGGTTTGCTTGATTATTTTCTGTATCAGATTGCCAACTTGGTGGTGCATCAAAACCTTCAGGTGCTCTTGAAGCATATAATCTTAATTCGTCATATTCGGCTCTCTTTTTGGTGTTTTTTAATACTTCATAAGCTTCGGCCACTTCTTTAAACTTTTCTTCTCCATTGGGATCAGGGCTAGTATCTGGATGATATTTAAGTGCTAATTTACGATAGACCTTTTTGATTTCCTTAAGATCTGTAGATACATCTACGCCCAAGGTTTTGTAATAATCTTTAAATTCCATCTGTTATTCCTTAGCTAATTTAACCTTTGCAGCATTGACTAGTTAGCGTTGAATAACACTGCGCGCAATACAACTATGGCTTTTCAGGTAATGCGCCGTTAGGTATTTTGTAAATTGAATTAGAGGTGTATGGCCAAGGCGCGACTTTGTAGTGCGGTTGTAAATAGGTAACCACGTCTACTAGCTCAGAAACGGTTAGAACATCGTTGTAATTGCGCATGATAGAATCTCCATTTTCATCAGAGTTCGACCAGCTTTCTCCTCGAGAAAGACGATGAGAAGGGTTGATAATACCGGTCACTAGTTGTGCATAAGTCATTACTATCGAAGAATTTGAGCCTAGCACTATTGGCGGCGACCATTCGCGCTCAACGTTATCATCTGACAATCCTGCTACGCTGTGACAAGATAAACAATTGTGCTTAACAAAAACTTGCTTACCAATAACCGGATCACCTTGGGGTAAGCTGAACCCTCTGGGGGAATTTGCACCTTTATCACAACTTGGCAATATAAGAATACATACCAGCGCGGCAAATATGCTGACTTTACGCATTGTTACCTTCCTTTTTAAAAATATATTTTCAGCAATTAAACCTATTGCCCACTTTTTCTGTTTGTGCACTACAATTAAAATAAGCGAAAAATAGAATTCAGTTTTGACTTAAGTCAATTTTGTCTAATTTTGTATTGTTAGTATTAATCAAGTTTAAAAGCATTAGCGTCCTTAAATAAATTAAATGCGATACGGAGTAAACATCATGAGTAACTACAAAAACATACTAGTGGCAATAGATATTAATGCAGATTACGACAGCATTATTCAAAAAGCGTTGAGTGTTTGTCAGTCTCCTGAAGATCTCAACTTGGTGTATATATCGTTGTCAAGCGTGTATATGCAGCCCTATCTTTATGGGATGGACTATAAGGCAATTGATGACACTTCTAGGATGCAAAGCGCACGCGAGAAGTTAGAAGAGATTGGCAACCAATTTGGCATTACAAAACAGCAGGTTTTTTTGAAAATGGGCGACCCCGCAGATGAGATAAAAGAGGTTGCAAATGATACTTGCGCAGACTTAATAGTACTGGGAACTCATGGTAGAAGTGGTTTCAAACTACTCCTTGGGTCTACAGCAAATGCGGTTTTACATGGAGTGAAACAAGATGTCCTTGCAGTTCGCATATACGATCACAAATAAGCCGCTTGACTAAGGGGTATTATGGTATTTAAGCAAACACAACTTATAAAGAACTATTTAGTATTCACAAAACAGTGCTAAAAGACCTTGTAGTTCGGTGTTTACCACATGACTCTTTGGAAGGTTTTCAAAAGGACTTAAAGACGGCTGATTATTGCAAATCCCTGCCATTTTAGCAGACTCACCTTGTGTTAGTGCTTTTGTTGCAAGCACGCCTAAGCGAATGCCTAACATACGATCCTGAGCAGTAGGGTTTCCACCCCGCTGTATGTGGCCGAGTTTAGCCATTCGCAAATCTATCAAGGGGTTGACCTTCCTAATTTCTGAAGCGACATGTTCAACACCTAACTCATCACCCTCTGCCACCACCACTATAAATGCGTCTTCACTTTCATAGTGCTTAATTTTGGTTAATAAATAGCTGAAATCATCATTACTTTCAGGGATGAGTATTGAATCTACGGCACAACTTAGGCCGCAATAGATACCGATATAACCAGAATCTCGCCCCATCACTTCAATTAGAAACACCCTGTTATGAGATTCGGCAGTATCTATTATATTATCAATACACTTGATTGCTGTATTTACCGCTGAGTCGAACCCCAAGGTGTAATCAGTGCCCGCTATGTCGTTATCTATTGTGCCAGGAATACCTATAAAAGGAATTTTGCTAATAGTAGATAACGACAACATACCTCTAAAGGTGCCATCGCCACCAATGGCAATAATAGCATCTAAACCATTTTTTTTGATGGTTTGCAAAGCTCTCTGCTGCCCCTGTTCGGACATAAAGCGCTCGCTACGCGCTGTTTTTAGGATAGTGCCACCAAGGTGCATCGACTTTTGCAGTTGCTTGGCGTTGAGCACAATTAAATCATTATCTATCAAACCTTCAAAACCTCGGCGGATGCCGCTAACCTTAAGACCATAGTTCTCAGCTGTTTTAGCCACCGCAAATAAGGCGGCATTCATCCCAGGAGCGTCACCACCAGAGGTAAAGATACCAATATGCCGTATTGCGATTACCATAATCATATATCCACTGTTTGTTGTTTACCTACTATATGCACAAACTTTATGCGTGAAATAATGAGGCGTTCGCCCCTAGCAACATCAAGCTTGGGGCCTAGCATCCTCGTTCCTTCACCCAAGTTCCCATAACCTTTTTGATTATTTGTTCTTTACTGCTACTAAGCAACTGAACCAAACCTTAGAAATTTATAATAGAATGCTTGTCTTTAGGGACCTTGATTAACGTCAAAGAATGTCGCGATAATGTAAATATAGTAGGTATCAAATATTCTATTGGATTTATGGTGAATACTAATGACACAACCAAACTTTTATATACGCGGGTTCGCGCAGATTAACATTGAAACTATGTGCTTGAATCTAATGGCGCTTGGCAGCAGTTACATGCAGTACTTGATAATCTCAATCCAGACAACATCGTTGATTGACAAATAAGAGGTAAACAAGCGCGCGATATTGTAATGAACTGCTTGCTACCAGATGACCTGCGAAACAGCATATTACAAGGGTATGCGAAGCTAAAAAAAGAATGTGGAGCTAACATTTCACTGGCAGTGCGTTCCTCTGCAACCGCAGAGGACTCACCAGAGGACTCACCAGAAGCATCCTTTGAACAAACCGATTTGGGTCAACTGGCAAGGCCTAAGACCCAAATTATGATGAATTTAGGCAACCCAGACAAAGCGTTTAGTCTTGCTTCATTGCCGGTAGATGGCATTTTTCTTGCTCGCGTCGAGTTCATTATTAATGAATTCATCAATATACATCCCATGACAATAAAGCATCCTGAAAAGCTTGATGATGTAACGCGAGACAAAATTTATGCCCTTAGTGTTCCTTACGCCAGCGCAGAGAACTTTTTTATTAACGCGCTTTCAGAATGTGTGGCAACCCTTGCCGCCGCAGTGTACCCAAAACCATATGTTGTGCGCATGAGTGATTTCAAAAGCAACAAATACGCTAAGCTGCTAGGCGGTAGCCAATTTGAGCACGTAGAAAAAAATCCAATGATTGGTTTTCGTGGCGCTTGTCGCTATACCCACCCAGCCTACACAGAAGGCTTTGCATTAGAATGCGCCGCTATGAAACGCGTTCGTCAAGAGATGGGCTTAAGCAATGTAATACTCATGATACCCTTTTGTCGCACTATCACTGAAGGTAAAAAAGTATTGCGTTTTATGGCCAATCAGGGGCTCAAACGAGGCGAGAATGGCCTGCAAATTTATGCAATGTGCGAAGTTTCGAATAATGTTATACAAATGGCTGGTTTTGCCACACTATTTGATGGGTTTTCTATTGGCTCTAACGATCTTACACAGCTTACTTTGGGAGTGGATCGCGATTCAGCTTTAGTTGCTGTTGACTTTGATGAGCGCGATCTTGGCGTACAAGAAATGATACGACTTGCCATAGCGGGGGCAAAAAGCAATAACCGTCATATCAGTATTTGTGCGCAAGCGCCTTCAGATTATCCAGATATGGTAGAGTTTTTGGTAGAAATTGGAATTAATACCATTAGCCTTAATCCCGATTCTATAATTGCCACTACCCGTCAAGAGCTAGAAGTAGAAGCAGCGCGAACAGTATGCCAATTGCAAACTTAATTTAACAGATTGATATACCTAGTTTGTTTAAGGCTTTAGTGGTCAATTAGTACCCGCAATATACACATCCCGACTTGTAGAAAACTTCGGCAAATTCACCCTCCTTTTATTTGACCTTAATATTACTTAACAAAGTTACAAACATGTGATAGAAATGTTAACAACAACCATTGAAGAAATAAAGTTTGCATAAGTAATATGACAGAATAATCACGCATTTAACAAACACAGATTGCAAGCTCATACACATCATCTTTTAAGGATTCATAAATTTATGACTAAAGGTTTATCAAGCCTGCTAAATCTGAATCCTGACGGTTTAATAAAGGTTTTAGAAGACAGTGTAAGTCATTTAGATCATATTGTGATTATCACAAACAATCCAAATATAGATAAGGATGGCTTGAAAATTTTATCTGTCAATAGTGCTTTTTGTCGTATAAGCGGATTTTCAAAAAGTGAAGTTGTTGGTCTTAAACCATCAATTTTACAAGGCCCTGAAACCTCTTTTGAGAGCGTATTGAAAATTCGTAACGCAATTAAAAATGAACGATCAATTCGTTGTGAAATGCTAAATTATACTAAAGATAAAGAGAAGTATTGGGTAGATTTAAATCTAACGCCCTTCTCCCTCGATGGTAAGACATGTGATTATTTTATTGGATATTCTCTTGAAATAACTCGTTACAAAGAAGCGCGAAGACTAGCCTTAGAAGAAAAACAAAACCTAGATTTTGTATTAGATTCTGTCGACCTTGGGTATTGGGATTTCGACTTGAAGACAAATTATGTGGCCCGCTCATTAAAGTACGACAATCTTTTTGGTTATAAAAAAGCACAAACAGAGTGGACCTATCAAACATTTTTATCTCATATTGTACAAGAAGACAAAAATAGAGTTGACTCGGCCTTTACCCAAGCTATGGAGAACGGCGGGGACTACGACGTTGAATTTAGATGCGAATGGCCAGACAAGAGCATTCATTGGTTATGGTCCAAAGGTCGTTTTATTACTGACGAACACAATCAGGTGCTCAGGGCTGTTGGTATTCAAGCAGGTATAGACGAAAAGAAAACTTATCAAGCCAAGTTATACAATCTTGCTTATGTAGATGAACTAACTCAGTTGCCCAATCGTTCTGCACTTAAGAGCCGTCTAGAAGAACTAATCAGTAGCAAAGCGGGGGATGATACATACTGTGCTCTGGTATTCATCGATCTCGATGACTTTAAGGTGGTTAACGACACATTAGGCCACGATATGGGTGATGCACTGCTGGCAAAAATCGCGCAGAGATTCAAGCAAAACTTACCCAATATGGATATTATCTCTCGGTTTGGGGGTGATGAGTTTGTGATGTTAATTGAATCTTCAAGCAACGATATAAACACCGCTCATAATAAAGTAGACACTACTGTATCTTTAATCCGAGATTTGTTTAAACAACCGTTTCATTGTAAAAATCAAAAGTTTTATAGCAGGGTAAGTATTGGGGTGACACTTTTTAATGATAATAAAAATAATAAATTTGAGCTGCTACAACAAGCAGATTTAGCGCTATACCACGCTAAAGCATGCGGTAAAAATACGCACCGGTATTTTAATCAAAAATTACAGCTCGATCTAATCAAGCACACAAATATTGAAAAAGACTTACGAAACGCGTTAATTAACAAGGAGTTTTTTTTAGTCTATCAACCCAAAGTCAGCACTAATAGCAAAATTGTTGGCGTAGAAGCATTACTTAGATGGCAACATCCGACGAAGGGAATGATTTCACCCGCTGAATTTATACCCGTAGCGGAAGCTACCGGACTCATAGTACCTATTGGAGAATGGGTATTAAGCGAAGCTCTCGTATTTATAAAAAGCTGGCCAGCGCTGGGTGTGCCACCAAATTGCACCTTAGCTATAAACATAAGTCCAGTCCAATTTAAACACACTCTCTTTGTTCAAAGATTCACCGCTGCTTTAAAAGACGTGAAGGATCAGGTCAACCAGCTGATTTTAGAAATTACGGAGAATACTTTTATTGAAAATTTAGATGAATCATTGGTTAAAATAAATAGCCTCAAAGAACAGGGTGTCACATTTTCACTAGACGACTTTGGCTCTGGGTTTTCATCTTTAAATTACTTGACTGTGCTACCCATCAATGAAATAAAAATTGATAAATCATTTATTGACGACATAGTCAAAGATAAACGAAATACCGCTATTCTTACCGCCATTATTGGCATTGCAACAGAACTTGATTTAAATTTGGTCATAGAGGGCGTTGAATCTATTGACCAGGTGACATTACTCAAGAAGCTTGGCGCTGAGGTTTATCAAGGGTTTTATTTCAGCAAACCCCTCGGCGAGACTGATTTAATTAGCTTTGTATTATCTCATCGTTAAGATTGTGGTATTTCTACCCAACAGCAAACCACTGTGGTTCATCGTTAAGCTAAAACCGTTAATCTTGATCAAGGTCAAAAGTAAGTAAACGATTAACGATAACATTTAGCTTAACTATAAATAGGTAAGCTAAGACGAACCACAATGTCTAATCGTAATAACCTTCCACCTCACGTGTCTAATGCCATAGCAAACTTTCCTCTTGGCACTGTTGTGGCTGTTCGCGGGAGTGTAGTAGACGTGAATTTTGAATTGGGCTTACCTGCCATAAGAAGTATTTTATTTGCTGACAATAAAACCGTTATTTTGGAAGTACTTACACAGCTAAATAATAGACGGATTCGAAGCATTGCGTTAACCCCTACGCAAGGGTTGGCTCGCGGTATGACGGTTACAAACTCTGGCCACCCTTTACAAGCACCGGTTGGGAGTCAAATTCTCTCGCGTATGTTTGATGTATTTGGTAACGCTATTGATGGGCTACCCAACCCAACAGATATTAAGTGGAATAGCGTACATCAAACGCCTCCAGATTTAACACAGCGCTCTAGCAGTTCTGAAATATTTGAAACTGGCATCAAACTAGTAGATGTATTGTCACCCTTAGAAAAAGGAGGCAAAGCAGGCTTGTTTGGCGGCGCCGGTGTTGGCAAAACAGTGTTGTTAACCGAAATGATACACAACATGATTGAACACCAAAAAGGCGTCAGTATTTTCTGCGGCATTGGTGAGCGCTGCCGAGAGGGTGAAGAGCTTTATCGTGAGATGAAAAAAGCCGGTGTACTAAACAATATGGTGATGCTATTTGGGCAAATGAATGAGCCTCCCGGCAGTCGTTTTCGAGTGGCGCAGGCCGCGTTAACCATGGCCGAATATTTTCGAGATCAAGAACATAAAGACGTGCTGTTGCTAATAGACAATATTTTCCGCTTCATTCAAGCAGGAGCAGAAGTATCGGGTTTGATGGGGCAAATGCCGTCACGAATGGGATATCAGCCTACTTTGGGCACTGAACTGGCGAGTATTGAAGAACGTATTGCTAACACTGAATTTGGCTCAATCACCTCCATTCAAGCAGTGTACGTGCCCGCTGACGATTTTACCGACCCTGCCGCGGTGCATACCTTCTCTCATCTTTCAGCGTCTTTGGTGCTTTCTCGTCAGCGCGCCGGTGAAGGTTTATATCCGTCCATCGACCCTTTGCAATCTAGTTCAAAAATGAATACGCCAAGTATAGTTGGGAAGCGCCATTATGCCGTGGCACAAGAAATTCGCCAAACATTGGCTAAATATGATGAATTAAAAGATATTATAGCGATGTTAGGACTAGAACAACTGTCGGTTGTAGACCGCGATATAGTGAGTCGCGCACGCAGGTTAGAACGTTTCTTCACTCAACCGTTTTTTACTACCGAACAATTTACTGGGATGCATGGAAAACTAGTAAGCTTAGAAGCATCCTTAGATGGCTGCGAACGCATTTTACGCGGCGAGTTCAACCACTATCCCGAAAGTGCGCTTTATATGATTGGCGCCATAGATGAAGCTCAGCCGCCTCAACAAACACCCTTTGATAAGCAAGCAAAGGGGCAACAAAATGTGGCTTAAAATACTGCTTCCCTCACGCATATTCGTTTATAAAACTAAGGTGCTAAATATTGTTGCAGAAAGCACAAACGGCGCCTTTGGAATATTACCCCAGCGCCGCGATTGCATTGCCAGTATCGTACCCGGAATTCTAAGCTATATGACAGCGACTAATGAAGAGATGTTTATTGCAGTAGACACAGGATTACTGGTGAAAAATGGAGCACAAGTGTTGGTGTCAGTTCGGCGCGCTGTGGGCCCAGGACCACTAAGTGAATTGCGGACCTTGGTAGACACTGAGTTTTTAAGTCTAAACGAGCAAGAACGTGACCTGAAAATGGTATTGAACAAATTGGAAAGTGGCTTTTTAGCGCATTTTTCAGATGTAAGTAAGGTCTAAAAAATGACACATAAGCGACTAAAAAAGCCCCTTTCTTTGTCTGATAAAATTGGCACAAAAGCAGACCGCAAGGCCAACGCTAAGCGACGAGGACAACCCGGACTTTGGTTCGGGCTGGGCATGATGGGCTTAGTAGGTTGGTCTATCACCATCCCTACGCTACTTGGTGCAGCCCTAGGCTTGTGGTTAGACAAAAATTTTGACGACCAACGCTCTTGGACTTTAGCCTGCTTGCTAGCTGGCCTAATAATAGGCTGTTTTTCAGCCTGGGGTTGGCTAAATAAAGAACACAAAGCCATTGACGACGATAGTAATTAGATAAGTAATCAACAAGGTATCAAAACATGATGACCTACCCTTCGCTTCTCATTGCGTTAATAGAAGGCATGCTGATGGGCTGCGCCTTCTTCTATATATTGTGGCTATCGGCGAAGAAAATTCTAAGCTCACAATTTGCAATACCTTGGTTTATCGGCAGTTGGCTAGTTCGTATGGCCTTTGCACTATGCGGATTCTACTTAATAGCTATGGGAAACTGGCAACTGCTGCTGGCCAGTTTGTGCGGTTTTATTATCGGGCGGGTTTTTATTTGCCGAATCATCTGCGTTAAGACCCAGCAGCGCAAAACATATCAAGATATATCAACACAATAAACCAACGGAGCCAAACATGCACCTTAGTCCAGATGACATAATATTTTGGCAATATGATTTTATTAGACTAAACGCAACCATTGCCTTTACCTGGGGGCTGATATTGGTACTCTCAATAGGATCACGACTAATTACGCACAATTTAACCAACGATATAAGGGGCTCTCGTTGGCTCAATGGTTTAGAAATTATCGTGCTTGGCATAGAGCAGCATATTGCAAGTACAGGTTTGCGCACACCTCGCAATTACATCGTTTTTTTGGGCAGTTTGTTGCTATTTGTAGGAATAGCCAATCTATTCACTATTTTTCCAGGCTATGAGCCCCCTACCGGATCACTTTCAACGACTATCGCGCTGGCTATATGCGTTTTTGTTGCCGTGCCTTATTTTGGTATTAAACAAAAAGGTGTTAAGGGTTATTTAGCCTCATACATTCAACCTACTTTACTTATGCTACCTTTTAATATCATTGGCGAGTTGTCGCGGACCTTGGCTTTAGCGGTCAGATTATTTGGAAATATAATGAGTGGAAGTATGATAATTGGCATTTTACTGCTTATTGCACCATTAATATTCCCAATAATAATGACTGCCCTAGGGTTATTAACGGGCATGGTGCAAGCCTACATCTTTTTTGTACTTGCCTCAGTGTATATAGCTGCTGCCACCAGCGTTAGCAAAACCAACTTACCCACCCAAACTAACAATTTACCCGTGAATAAACCTAGGGAGTAACATGAACGATTTAATTATAATTGCCGTTGTTTCAATTATCACTTCAGGTATTACCATTGGCTTTGGTGCTATTGGACCGGCTTTTGCTGAAGGTAGGGCCGTAGCTAACGCTCTTACTGCGATAGCCCAACAGCCCGATGCTTCATCTACCATTACACGAACTCTATTTGTAGGATTAGCAATGATTGAATCTACCGCTATTTATTGTTTCGTGGTAACCATGATACTGCTCTTTTCAAATCCATTTTGGAATTATTTTATCGACCATAGTGGAGGTTAAATTATGCCCTTTGATTGGTTTACTATTGCTGCGCAAATCATCAACTTTTCTATTTTACTTTGCTTACTTCGACGTTTCCTATATAGGCCTATTCTTGATGGCTTAGATGCGCGCGAAATGCGACTTACAGAAATATTAGAAGAAGCCAAGGCCAAAAATGCTGATGCCAAACAGCGCCAGAATATCTGCCAACATAAAGAAGCAGAATTAGAGCAACAGCGCGCAGCAATACTTGAAAAAGCACAAACTGAGGCCAAGAAAAAACGCATTGAGTTATGTAATAGTGCGCAACAGGCGGCCGATGAAATGCTGGGTAAAAGATTGGAGTCACTACAAAACGTATTGCTGAATCTGAAACAAGAGGTATTACGCCAAAACATAGATGAAGTGTATGCTACCGCCCGCAAAATATTGGATGACCTTGCTGGAATTGAATTGGAGCAGGCTATAGTGGATAAATTTTTAAATCAGTTAAAGGCACTGCAAGGAAAACAATATAAAGCTTTGCAAGACGCAATAAAAGGGGCCAACAATATTGTTGTGCGCAGTGCGTTTCCACTAACTAATGAATTCAAAACTAAAATAGAACGCACATTAGTCAATGTGTTAAGTAAACAAAAGCCAGTTAACCTTACACTTAATTTTGTGCTCGTTCCTAGACTAATGGCCGGCTTGGAGCTAAGTGCGGGCGGTTGGAAATTAACGTGGAGCATACATTCTCATATGAAAAAATTGCAAGACCGTTTAAACGAATTGGTTGGGCTTGCCCCTTTACAACATAACAGCAATTCAAAGCCCATCGACGAACAATGCAAAGCAACGATTGCACAATAATAGCTGGAGACCAAATGTGAATCAGCGCCTCGATATAAGAATAGAAAAAGCTTTTACCGATACATTCACCCACATGCAAAAGGCTCGCGAGTTGCTTAGCGCAGACCTATCATTACAAGAAGTGGGCACGATAGTACGGGTGTCAACTGGCATTGCAATTGTGAGCGGCTTACCTGGCGCTGGTTTTGAGGAACTGCTGTCATTTCCTAAGGGTATTTACGGGATTGCGTTTAATCTTGATGAAACAGAAATTGGCGTGGTATTACTGGGCGATTACTGGGAACTTAGCGCGGGAGATGAAGTACACCGCACTGGCCGCGTGATGGATATTGGCGTAGGAAATGGGCTAATAGGCAGAGTGATTGACCCTCTTGGCCGACCACTAGACGACAAAACATCGCTTAATTTGTATGAGCGTATGCCAATAGAGCGACCAGCTCCGCCTATTATGGCACGCTTACCCGTGACCGAGCCTTTACAAACCGGCGTAAAGGTCATAGATGCGCTGTTACCTATTGGTCGTGGTCAAAGAGAACTTATCATGGGTGATAGGCAAACGGGTAAAACCACCATAGCGATAGACACCATCATTAATCAAAAAGACAAAGATGTGCTGTGCATTTATTGTGCGATTGGCCAACGCGCTGCTTCTATTGCAAAAACGCTGGCTGTACTACAACATCATAACGCGATGAAATATACTTTGTTGCTTGTTACCGAGGGTAACGAATCTCCTGGTTTGAATTACATTTGCCCTTATGCAGCTACCAGTATTGCTGAATACTTTATGCTTAAAGGCCGCAACGTCCTTATTGTATATGACGACTTAACCCAGCATGCACGATCATATAGAGAGCTGTCTTTATTGCTGCGCAGATCGCCTGGACGAGAAGCTTTCCCCGGCGACATATTTTATATACATTCAAGGCTATTAGAACGCGCTACCCATCTAAACAAAGAACATGGGGGAGGCTCACTTACAGCCTTGCCAATTATTGAGACCGAAGAGCAAAATATATCTGCATACATCCCAACTAATTTAATATCAATTACGGATGGTCAAATTTATCTTTCCCCGACATTATTTGACTTAGGCATATTGCCGGCAGTGGACGTAGGGAAATCGGTATCTAGAGTGGGAGGTAAAGCGCAATTAAAAGTATTTAGAGAGGTATCTGGGGCTCTCAAACTTGCCTACTCGCAATTCGAAGAGCTAGAGAACTTTGCTCGATTTGGGGCTAGGCTAGATGCTAACTCGCAAAAGATCATTGAAAGGGGACAAAGGATACGCGCCTTTTTACAGCAGTCAGAAAGCTCGCCCATAGCGGTAGCTGCGCAAATCACTATTCTGTTGGCATTAATTAATGGCTTGTTTGACGCAGTCTCACTGTTGCATATTCAGGCGGCACAACATGCACTAAGCGATGTTGCAAATAACTTCAACGCCGATTTAACACAGCGCATCAATTCACCAAATACACTGAGTAATGACGATAAAAAATACATACTTAAAAATGCATTAGAGGCACTGCTGAGCTTTTCAAAGCCACTGGCTATTGACACCTTAACAAATGACTCAACCAAGCAAAAAATAAATACCGAGGAAGTATAATGAGTGATTCCATGCTCGCTTTACAGCGTAAAATGGACAGCGCCGATGATCTTCGCTCAGTGGTTCGCACCATGAAGTCGATGGCGGCTTCGAGCATCAGCCAATATGAGCAGGCCGTATTATCGTTAGAAGACTACTATAGAACAATAGAGTTAGGTTTAATCGCTTGTTTGCATAATAAGCATTGCCTAAGACTAGCCAATGAAGGCGGTAAACAAAGCGCTTTACTAGCCTACAATAAGCGACCTGTAGGCGTTATTATGTTTGGTTCTGACCAAGGCTTGGTTGGACAGTTTAATGACACATTATTGAGCTTTATGCGTCAAACTCTCAAAAATGAATATACTAAGGCCTTATTTTGGCCGGTAGGTGAACGCATGCAATCTGGCATCAAAGAGCACAAACTTAAAGGTGCTAGCAACTTCCCCCTCCCCCGCACAATGGAATCAATTACATTGTTAGTAACCAAAGTATTAATCGAAATTGAAGTGCAGCGTAAGGACGCTAAAGTAGACGATATCTACCTATTTTTTAACGCTCCTGTGTCAAATACCGGCTATGCACCTAGGGTGCAACAATTGCTGCCGCTAGCTAAAAAATGGCAGTACAAACTGGTAGACGAACACTGGCCGGGAAAGTCACTACCTGAATTAGTCAATGGTCAACGGCAGTGCTTAACCAGCCTTATTCATGAATACCTTTTTGTATCGCTTTTTAAGGCATGCACCGCTTCATTGGCTAGTGAAAACGCCAGCCGATTAACAGCAATGCAGCGAGCCGAAAAAAACATTGAGGAACTACAAAAGACTTTGCACCGCACTTACCACCGAAAACGTCAAAAAGCGATAGATGAAGAACTGTTTGATTTGGTGGGTGGTTTTGAAGCACTCCACAATAAGGACAAAATTTAAAGTGACTGGTTAACACTCATTACTTCAATTATTAAGCCTTATTATTGATCCAGCTCAAATAATTGCTTATGCCTTGTTCTATAGTTTATCCCATTAAAACCCACCATTTATGAGAGTACACTATGCTAGCTATAAATACCGTTCAACATTTATATTATACGATTGAGGATCAAGAGGTTACCATCCGGCCCATGCGCCCTGATGATGAAGAAATGGAAGTCGCTTTTTTCAATAACTTATCTCCTACCACCAAATACTTTAGGTTTATGGGAGGCATAAGAGAACTTTCTCCGGCTATGGTAAGTCAGCTTTGCGATATCGATGGAAAATGTGCCATGGTCTTTATTGCAACAATAACAGACACCAAAGGTGAAAAACAAATTGGCGTAGGTCGTTATACTCGTGGCATTTATGAAACCGATAGTGAATCGGGAGTGGAAATGGCGTTGACCGTTGCCGACGATTGGCATCACAAAGGAATAGACAAGTTAATAATGAAGCCACTAATTCAGTATGCCAAAAATAACGGCATCAAAAAACTGTACACCTCTGAATTTGCTGAAAATGCAGCCATGCGGCATATAGCAAAAGAATTTGGAATGACTGCAAAAGCAGATCCGCTTGATGCACAATTAATTTCTTATTCTTTAGAAATTTAAGTGTAAAGACATTGTGAGACTGCTGCGTTAGTTGATCCCGGTCAACACTTAAATTACTACGCAATGTAAGCTTGCAACAAACAAACCTTACTTGAGTATCTTAGTTGAAAATAGCGTTTTTTAACACTAAACAATATGATCGGGAATATTTTGACCGCGCTAACCAACTTGGTGAACATGACATTCATTATTTTACTTCTCAGTTAAATATTGATTCGTGTTCACTTGTTACTGATGAGAAAGTGGTTTGTGCATTTATTAATGACAATTTACATGCACAAGTATTACATCAACTAAAAGACAAAGGCATAGAACTTATTGCGCTTAGGTCGGCTGGTTTCAATCATGTTGATATAGCTTGCGCAAAGAAGCTTCACTTACCTATTGTGAGGGTACCAACTTACTCACCTTATGCGGTTGCAGAACATGCGGTTGGTTTGATACTTTGCTTAAATCGCGGTATTCACAGAGCGTATAACCGAGTTCGGGGAGGCGATTTTTCACTGCGTAATTTAATGGGATTTGATTTACATGGAAAAACTGTTGGCGTTATCGGTACGGGCAAAATTGGTCTAAGCTTTGTTAAAATAATGCAAGGTTTTGGCTGTAAGGTAATTGCCTACGACGTACAGCCGAATTCGGATTGCTTGCAGGCTGGAGTAGAATACCTACCCTTTGACGACTTATTAGCACAAGTGGATATTGTATCGTTGCATTGCCCTCTTACCCCAGACACTTTCCATTTAATCAATCAGCAAGCTTTAGACAAAATGCGCAATGGCGTGACTATTATCAATACCAGCCGAGGAAAATTAGTAGATACCAAAGCCATTATCAATGCACTTAAAACTGGCAAGGTAGGATTACTAGGACTTGACGTATATGAATTAGAGGAAGATTTATTTTTTAATGACCTGTCTGCTGAAGGTATACCCGATGATTTATTGGCAAGATTAACCACTTTTCCTAACGTGATAATTACCAGTCATCAAGGTTTTTTTACGCATGAAGCTATGACCAACATAGCCCAAACTACCTTGTCGAATATCAAGCAGTTTGAAATAGACGGGTGTATCTCAAATGGCCTTGCTTGATGGGGCCCGAATTACCGCATCATTCAAGCAACGCCTCTATTACTATGCATGAAAACGCTATGTTGAATGCACAAACTGTCATAAAGTAAATCGATGATGGCTGTTAACAGGCCACACAATAGTACGCTATAATCACATTCTTGGCCCATTGATAATCTTTACTAACTCGCCGTTTTGAAACTCGAGTATTTTTACTAGCTTCCCTACATTTGGCACATAGGTATACCGAATGATTTTCACAAATTTGTTCTGTATAAGTGCATTGCCAAGATTTTCGATATCAAAGGGCTCACCGCACTTTATTTTCACCTCAACGGTTGTGTCGCCTGCTTTTACGACTTTATTATTGCAGCGAAAGCTATCTGCAAATACGGGCTGAATTTGCAGTATTAGCAAAGCGAGAAAAGTGAATGCTTTTGTATACAGATGTGTTGTCATAATTACCCTTGATAGCTGCGTTTAATGCACTGCCTTTAGTATTTATTGCACTTACATAAGGCCACAAATAATTTTGCTCGCTGTTGAATATCAAGCAACGAAAGTCCATTGCGATACAAGCTTGATCCTACTCCTAAAGCGTTAAAGCCCAGTTGCATATAATGCTGGCTGTTTTGCGCGTTTATGCCGCCAACCGCCAATACTTTGCAATGTGATGGCAACACGCTTTTCAAACTAGACACAAAACTATCGTGATGAGTGTTAGCTGGAAATAGCTTTAGATAAGTCACACCACAGTCTACTGCGAGCATCGCTTCAGTAGGCGTATAAAACCCTGGTATAGGGACCAAACTGCGCTGTAACGCGCTTTCAATAACGGCTGGCTTAGTGTTTGGTGAAACAATAAATTGAGCACCGCATGAGTCAAGTCTCTCTACTTCACTTGGCTGCAAAACCGTCCCGCCCCCCACTAATACAGATGCGGGTAACTGGCTACGTAATTTATAAATGCTATCAAAAGCATTGGGTGAATTCAACGGTACTTCTAGTACAGTAATGCCCGCATCAACTAATGCTTCGCCAACTAAAACTGAATCTTTGGGTCTTATTCCTCTTAATATAGCAATGAGTGGCATTTTTTTAAGCGAGTTGTCTAATTGGTTAAGATTATTCATTTAGCTAAAAACCTATTTCGAAATATCCACTAATGTGCCCATTATTTGTCCCACAAAGTTACAAGGTCTATGGCTGGCGTCAAGCTGTGGTTGTATAATCCCCCAAGCGGTTTTACATGCGCCCGTCGAACCTGGGCAGCAAAATATAACCGTCTTATTAGCGATGCCTGCCAGCGCACGCGATTGAATAGTAGACGTGCCAATTTCAAGAAACGATTGTGCCCTGAAAACCTCACCAAAACCTTCTATATGTTTATCAAACAGTACAGATAAGGCTTCAGGTGTAGAATCTCGGCTAGTAAAGCCGGTACCACCAGTTACCAAAATGGCATGAATATTAGAGCCAGCAATCCATGCTGAAACCTGCGCTCTGAGTTGGTATACATCATCTATGACTATTTTTTTAGCGGCGACGGTGTGCCCTGCCTTTTTTAAGACTTCGCATAAATAAAGCCCGCTAGTATCGGTTTGTTCGTTGCGCGTGTCTGACACTGTCAGTACAGCAACCTGCAGCGGTATAAAGGTAGCTTGCGGTTTAGTGGACATAAATATCACTCTTTTTATAATGTATATAGCAATCATAAAGAATTCTGCACGCTTAGGAAAGCACCTAAGAACAATGCAAAGATATTTGTGTCAACAAGCGGCGTTTTCAAATGTCATTTTTCATTAAGCGTTTTTAAGACAACAGTATTTCTTAATTTTAATAAACTTTTTAATTAGTTAAGAGAATTTTCGCATCTAAAATAAACCCAAAACTTAGATTAAGAATTGTAATCTTATTCCGATAACTATTTAGTAGCCCTCTCAAAGATAGGCAATGCCTAATACGGAAGCATGACCTGAATTAATGAAAGACACACTCAATAACAAAATATTTAAGATGATCACAGGTTTGGTGCTTGTCACAACACTTGTAATACTTGCAGTAGTGTGGAATAGCACTAGTAAAAGCATCTTTAAAAACTTAACTAAGCGATTGGCCTTAGCTGAGTCTGTTGTTGTGCGTGAAATTGCAAACAAACAACAAACATTGATCAGAAATTCATATGGTTTGGTTAATGACAACATTTTTAAACAAGCCCTTGATTCACGTAATAAACAAGACATAGCGCAAGTCATAGAAGCATACCGTTCAATAATACAGGCAGACTTTGTTTCTATACGCAGCATAGACGGACTTGAAATTGAATTTACTGGCCGCTTTAGCCAAAGCCTTGATCTCAAGCAAAGTATGGCGGCCATGGCAATTGCTGGCAAAAATGGCAACTCATCTGAGCTAGTCATATTAAATGAAAGACTCGTATGGGTATTATATTTGCCCATAAACGATAGCAACAGCCAACCAAGCGCTTTCGCAACGATTGGTTTTAGCGTAGGTAAAGCATATTTACAATCCTTAAAAGAGCTTGTTGCATTAGATATTTCGGTGCTTGTTCAATCGCAGCAGCCGTTTATTATATCTAGCTTACCTGCGAGCAAACAAAATTTTGCATATCTTGAAAAAAGTTTAAACAACAATAGCCACAACTCTTGGCTTTATTTAACTCCTGTGTTTAATACAAACACTCTATTTAGCCGTAAGTTCAACAAACCTAACATGGGTGAAGTAGCTAATTTTTTATATTTGTCTGCAGACGGAAGTGAACTTAAGTCTCAATTTGTGCAATTACAAATAACCATCGGTATAATTGCACTAATGGCCCTTTTTATTGCCATTTTAGTAGGTCGAATTCTCGCGCGGCAAGTAACACGACCATTAGAATGCATCGCCGATTATGCCGTTAATATTGCCAAGGGAGATTATAGTAAAACCCTTAAACTAGACGCTCGTTCATTGGAAATAGACCAATTGTTAAAAGCTTTTAGGAGTATGGAGCTTGGGGTAAAACAGCGAGAGTCTGAAATTCAATATCAAGCGCAGCACGATATGCTAACCACATTGTATAATCGTAGTTTCTTTACTGAGCACTTAAATACCCTATTTACCTCTAAAGCTTATTTTCAGGTCATTGGGATTAATATTTCAGGCTTTAGAACCATCAATGACGTATTTGGTTATAGATATGGCGACGCCTGTGTAAAAGAGTTGGCCGCTAGAGTTAAAGCCCGTGGCGGTATATCGGCTCGCGTAACGGGCGGTGAAATTTTATGGATCCCCAACACCCCGCTGCATGTTGAAAAAGTTAAACAATTCAAAGCAACGTTGGACAAATGCATTCAACTAGATAATATTAGTATGCCTATTGTCAGTAGTATTGGGATTCTTAATTGTCCTTATGACACTAACAACGCAGAAGATCTTTACCGTAGGATGAATATTGTGATAGACGAAGCGCAGCTTTGCAATAGTTTAATAGCTGAATTTTCGCACGGTTACGAAGACAAATATTTAAGACGCTTGGCCATCATTGAAAATTTAAGAAATGCACTCGCCAGCAATAGTCGCGACTTAAGTTTGGCATATCAACCTAAAGTCAATCTAGAAAATCTTAGCGTAAAACATGCTGAGGCCCTCATACGCTGGAACGACAAAGAACTTGGCTTTGTCGCGCCCGATGAATTCATTTTAATTGCCGAACAAGCAGGCCTCATTCACCAAGTTACTACCTGGGTGCTTGAGCAAGTAACAAGCGATATACGTAGCTTCAAAAAACAAGGGATTGATATTTGCGTCGCGGTAAATATATCGGCGCAAGATTTATTGGACGAAGAATTTACCAACAATACTCGAGCACTGCTTGCTAAACACGAACTATCTAATACCGACATTTCATTTGAACTCACCGAAAGTGTTATAGTAAAAGAGCCGGAGAAATCGATTGTACAAATGCAAGCTCTAAGAGATCAAGGTTTCTCCCTTGCAATAGACGATTTTGGTACCGGCTATTCTTCACTATCTTATATTACGCGGCTACCAGTAGACACCATTAAAATAGATAAATGCTTTGTAATACCGCTAGCCACAAATAAAGGGGAACAATCTATTTGTAAGGCAGTATTGAAACTTGCCAGTAATTTTAATATGCAAGTGGTGGCCGAAGGCGTTGAAGATAGGAAATCAATGGCGCTGCTAAAAACGTGGGGATGCAAGTATGCACAGGGCTATCATATTAGTCGCCCCATTCCCGCCCAAGAGTTGGTGGCATGGATAAAGCACAAGCAAACCGAAACGCTAACACAATGATACAAATTTAATCCACTAAAATACCCTACACTTTTGGGTATAAAAAATGATAATATTTATCAATCGCATGCAGTGTAAAATTTATCCGCTACATTATAAGCATAATATTCGCTGCAATAGAGTTGAATTTTGTGATTGTTATATGAGCTGTAAATATAGAATTAACGAGACTACTTTATGATCACACCAGTTATATTAGCAGGCGGCACAGGCAGCCGTTTATGGCCAAAGTCGCGCGCGGCTTTGCCTAAACAATTTTTATCGCTTACTAGCAAACGTACCATGCTGCAAGACACCATTATGCGTTTACCCAGTGAGAATATGAACGCACCCATGCTCATTTGTAATGAGAATCATCGCTTTTTAGCGGCCGAGCAATTGCGTTCGGCAAATATTGCACATTCCGGCATTGTGCTCGAGCCCGTTGGCCGAAACACCGCGCCAGCAATTGCAGTAGCGGCTATGTTAGCCACAAAAAGTGGAGACGATCCGCTTTTGCTAGTGCTCGCAGCCGACCACTTAATAAACCAGCATAAATCTTTTGCAGATGCTATCACAAAGGCCCAAACTCTCGCAATGTCGGGTAAACTAGTTACCTTTGGTGTAGTGCCTACCCAGGCTCATGTTGGCTATGGTTATATTAAAGCAGGTAAGGAAGTAGACGGTATTGGTTTTGAAGTAGCCGAGTTTGTTGAAAAACCAGATGAAAGCACCGCGCAAACATACTTAGACAACAAGCAGCATTTTTGGAACAGCGGTATGTTTTTATTCAAAGCAAGCGTGTATTTACAAGAACTAAAAAAATACAATCCTACAATATTTAGTGCCTGCGAG
>JBLIGC010000012.1:0-49512 GCA_047636735.1 Glaciecola sp.
TCCATCTCATCGAGGAGTTTAACAGTTATGTTTTTCAACATCGGTTTGAAGACATTACCAAAGTAAACATCACTAACGTTAGGCATGACAACGCTAACATAAGAGATTAAAGCACAAGTGTTACTTAGTTAAGCTACGGCTTAAGATAGTAGCAGCTAGATAGTAAAAGATTACAGCCATAATTTCTATTGATAACGTGAAACAAAACTATGTCATGCCAAGTATTTGACGGTAAATTGGAGCAAACAATGGATATTAGTACCATATCTGAAGATGTAACTGCCAACGTGACGACTAACATAAACATAGATGACACTGCAGTTTTGACGATGGCTGAGTCGGCGCAAATAATGCGCACTATGTTGTCATCGATTGATTTAGAACAATTAACACATAGCTATTTCGAGTTGTTAAAAACCAAACTTCCTTGCAACTCTGTAGCATTAGCATTTGCTGATAAATTACTGCGCACGGGCAAGTCCAAAGCACACTCGCGTATACTAAAAATATCTATCTATTATGGCCACCCTTTCGGCACGCCCCAGCAGGCCCAGCTTGCCTATTCATTTTCGGCAATGTTAACGCCAGCTCAGCGCAAGTTACTTTCAGAAATGCACAGTATTTATGCAATGGGCTTACGTCATGCTTTGGAATACTACCGTATTAGTCAGTTAGCTACCAAAGATATGCTTACCGGGCTAGGCAATCGAACAAGTTACAATGAATCTATGTGTAAGCTTATTAGTATTTGTAAGCGTAACGAAGACGAATTTGGTCTGTTAGTATTTGATTTAGATAACTTCAAAACGGTAAATGATCGCTTTGGTCACCAAGAAGGTGATGAAGTGCTGGTATGTTTTGGAGAAATATTACAAAGCTGCCTGCGCGATTCTGACCACGCTTTCAGATTTGGCGGCGATGAATTTTGCTGTTTACTTATAGACAGCGATGCGAAAGCAAACAAACGTGTCGCAAATAGAATTACCAAAACTATTGCTGCTCACCCAGTTTTTATAAAGCATAGTGTTTCAAGCAGCGTAGGCGCAACCTCTTTTATGAAGAGCGACGATGCCAAAAGCGTATTTGAAAGAGCCGATAGTGCGCTTTACAAAGCAAAACAAGCGGGCAAAAATATGTATATAGCGGCTTAAGCCAAGATTAACAGCGTTAATTGGATAAACTCTCTAACGTTTCTTGCATATCGGCTAGCTGCTGGGTGAATTGCGCTACCTGTTGTTCCAATATTGTAATTCTGGCTAAAGCTAGTTCTAGATAGTCAGGCTCACCATCCGTTATAGCAACACCGTTTTCAGTTGCAGCCGTAGTACCGAAATTTTGAGCCCGTGCATCACCACATGGTAATTCAACCTTCATATTTGTTAAGCCTTCATCACCGCAAAACAACTGTGCAAAACGTGATTCTCTCTTGCCAGGCTCTCGGCTTAGCTTAACCACTAATTTTTCACCATTAAAATCGCTAAGAATTGTCAACGAGTTTTCTACTTCATTTACGTTATTGAATTGCGCTAAGCGATTTGTGCGCGTACGCAGCTCGCCAGGCGTTTGTGCTCCACGTAGTAATAAGGTGCATATCAATGCCAATTGCTGCGATGTGAACTGTAAACTATTAAACTCAGTGTTACAGAATCTATGTTTATACTTAAGCACCCTACTACCACTACTTTGATGTTCAAGAAGCAGATTTTTATGGCGCAATTCATCTAATACATTTTGTACATCGTTTTCACCCAATTGCATAATAGGCTCGCGACTACTTTTTTGATTACATCCTAAGGTAAGTGCGTTAAGCGAAAGCGGATATTGATCTGGCGTTGTTATTTCTTTTTCAATAAGCACACCAATAATACGCGCTTGAAGCGGTGTTAACTGGACTAGCATAGTTCTACCTCTTTTATTAATATTACGAAGCGAATATCGCTTTTCGCTACGTACTATAGACCAAACACAATAAACTTGATGCTGTAAACTATGTAGGGGTGTTAACTAGTGCTACGGTTATTTCGTTGTGCATGTCACCGCAGCTCACTTTTACCGTCGATAAACCTACGGCCAAAGCCGTGGCACCATATGCAAAAACAGGCGTTCGCAGCCTTTGTAGGGGTGATATTTGCCACTCTTGGTACAAAACCTTTAGTTTCTTAGTTGGGCGCTTAGGATTGCATTTAAAACTTAAGTTGCTGCCGCCAAACACACAGGTTACGCCGTCTTTAGGCAAACGGAAAATTTGTGTTCGGCTGCCTTCATACCTTTTGGCGTCGACATCAGGATTATGCAAAATGCGTAAAGTTAAAAATTGATTCAAACGAATATCAGAACCATTACCCCAATCAATTTTTATCGGCTTTAAAGTTATTAGCGCACCTTCACCGGGCAGCTTTTCAATTACCTGTAACTGTCCTTGAAAACGCTCCACCACAACACCTGCCAATTCAATATAAGGTGAGGCATTATTTGATTCATTAGTTAAGCCTAAAACATGGCTTAGTTGAATACTTGATAACGTAAGCGCATAGCTGCTCGACAGCCAATGTCGCATAAAGCTGTGTTGCGTTGCGGGGGAATGGTTAAGCAAGTGTTCAATATTAACTGCATGGTGACCATTTAGTAAATCTTTGGCAAGCAGCTTCATGTACTCAGTATTGACTTGCTGGGCTTGTGCACAATTAAAAGCACTTCTAGCAATGGTCTTGTTAATTGCAGGCCAGCGAAGGGCTAAACGCGGTACAATTTGATTACGTAAGAAATTACGATCGTAACTATCATCTAAATTTGATTCATCTTCAATCCACTTAAGATTATGTTCCTTGGCATAAGTGAGTAAGTCCGCGCGCGTGAGCTTTAAAAATGGCCGCATATAATGCGTACCACTGGGTTTGGTTAATAACATCGGCATTGCCGATAAGCCTTGCAGACCAGCGCCGCGCTTCAACTGTAATAAAAAAGTTTCTGCTTGATCGTCTTCGTGCTGTGCAAGCAATACTAACGTAGATTCACCCGCGTAATTATCGAGAATCTGATAGCGTGCGTCACGCGCCTGAGCTTCTAAACTTTTTTGGGGTGACTTTTGTAGTGTAATAGATTGCGTATTAAAAGTAATTTTCCTGCGTTCACATTGCGTTTGGCAGTGCGCTTGCCACTTCTGTGCGTGGGTACTAATTCCATGATTTATGTGAAAGGCCGTCAGCACAATGTTTGCCTCTTTGCACACTTGATTGGCTACATCTAGCAGTACCGTAGAATCTAGGCCGCCACTGTACGCAACGCACAACTGATTAATTGACAGTGCATTAGTATTGCCAACAGTTTTTATATTATCCGTAAGATCGGGAATGGCCTTAACCGGTGTAAAAAAGCCTTGGCAGTAGTTTGCCAAGGCGCTTCTTAAAACATCAACAACGGTTACTTTCAACTTTAGCAATAACCAAAAGACATGAGCCTGTCGTAACGCTCTTGCATTAAAGTAGCTTCGCTAAGACTTTGTAATTGGGCCAACTGTTGCTTAATAGTAGCTTTAAGATTAGCCGCCATGCTCTTGTAATCTCGGTGCGCTCCGCCTAATGGTTCATCTACAATAGTATTGATCAAGCCAAGGGCTTGTATTTGTGGCGCAGTAACCCCCATCGCTTCAGCAGCTATTGGTGCTTTATCGGCACTTTTCCACAATATAGACGCACAACCTTCTGGGGAAATAACCGAATATGTTGAATACTGCAACATGTTCACTCTATCGCCTACACCAATGGCCAAGGCACCACCAGAGCCACCCTCACCAATGACAGTGCAAATAATGGGTACGGTAAGTTCTGCCATTACTTTTAAATTAGTCGCAATGGCTTCACTTTGACCACGCTCTTCAGCGCCTACCCCAGGATATGCCCCTGGGGTATCTATAAATGTTAAGATGGGTAAATTAAACCTTTGTGCCATGCGCATCAGGCGCAAAGCTTTGCGGTAACCTTCTGGTTTTGGCATACCAAAATTACGTTTAATTTTTTCTTGTGTGTCACGCCCTTTCTGATGACCAATGACCATTACAGGGACTCCATCGAGTTTAGCTAAGCCGCCAATAATAGCTTTGTCGTCGGCATAATTTCTATCGCCCGAGAGTTCATCAAAATCAGTCAACATATTGTCTATATAATCTTGCGTGTAAGGGCGCATAGGGTGACGGGCCAATTGTGAAATTTGCCATGCGCCCAAACTTGCAAAAATTTTACGCGTACGCTCGGCGTTTTTTTCACGCATTTTGGCTATTTCTTCTTCAATGCCTACGTCAAAGTCACCGCCTTGATTAACAATGCGTAATTCTTCTATTTTGGCTTCTAGCTCGGCAATTGGTTGCTCGAAATCAAGATAATGTAAGCCCATTTTATATAATCCATTTTATTATTGTAGTTGCCAATTAGTGGCTACGTTGCTTATAGTTAAACGCTTTTGTACTAACTTAGTCAAGCTAAGTTGCAAGAACTTGTGCGCTAAACATCACTAATTGTCGATAAATTAAAGTACTCTTTAATTGAACGCCAAGTGCACATTAGTATCACCTAACATGTGGCTTAATTCAGTCACCAGCTCATCCTCTAACTTTAACGACCAGTTTACACCTGTTTGCAATTCAAGTGCTACATCGCTATGCGCTACTTGCAAATGCAGTGGGCAGGTGCCCCCTTTGTATTTATGTAGTATATCTTGTAATTTAGAAACTGACGAGACAGTACACTCACTTGCCAACAAATTCACCGTTAAACGCTTAGCAAATCGATTCCGTGCTTCTACCAAGGTCATAACCTCTGTTATGTTCATTGTAGTGCCTTCGTTATACCTATCAAAGCTGACCTGTCCTTTTATCCATATAAGGTTATCAACACTAAGCACGTCTTCATAGCGCTCGAAAATCTCTGGACTGGCGCGCATTTCCATTCTAGCCGATTTATCGTCTAAGGTTATTAAGGCCCATCGCCTTCCTTGTTTGTTAGTAAGTACACGAGTGGCATATATTAATCCTGCGGTCGTGGTAAATACATCACGACGCTGCGGCACTAAATCTTTCACTGTGCAATCGGTATAATGTTTGCATTCTTTGATATATTGGCTCATGGGGTGGCCAGTTAAATAGAGCCCTAAGGTTTCTTTTTCGCCATCTAGCCATACCCGTTCTGGCCATGGGGGTACTTGCTGAAAACTGTTTTCACTTTGTTCTTGGGTGAAATCTTCCATACCGAACATATCACTTTGACCGGCTAGTGCTGCTTTTGCGTTTTGCGAAGCGGCATTCATCGCTTCTTTTAAACTGGCAGCTAGCGCGGCTCTATGTGGTCCTAATTTATCTAGGGCGCCTGCCATAATGAGTTTTTCTAGCACACGCTTGCCAATTTTCTTTAAATCGACCTTCGCACAAAAATCAAATAAATCATCAAATTGACCTTGTTCACGGCGCGCGTTAATTACCGCCTCTACAGGACCTTCGCCAACCCCTTTAATAGCACCAATGCCGTATACAATAGCACCGTCTAGATTAACCGTAAATTTGTGTTGACCGCTATTCAAATCGGGCGGCAAAACTTCAATGCCCATATTACTGCATTCATCAATAAGCGTAACCACCTTCTCAGTATTGTCCATATCAGCAGATAGCACCGCCGCCATGAACTCTGAAGGATAATGGGCTTTTAACCATAGAGTTTGATAACTCACTAATGCATAAGCTGCAGAATGTGATTTGTTAAACCCGTATCCCGCAAACTTCTCTACCAAGTCAAATATTTTCATGGCAAGGACGGGGTCTATATTGTTCTCAATTGCCCCTTGTTTGAAGAAGGAACGTTGCTTTTCCATTTCTTCTAATTTCTTTTTACCCATCGCACGACGCAGTAAGTCAGCACCACCAAGAGAATACCCCGACATAACCTGCGCAATTTGCATAACCTGTTCTTGGTATAAAATAATCCCATAAGTAGGCTCAAGAATTTCTTGCAAACACTCATGTTGATAAGTAGCGTCAGGATATGAGACTGCTTCACGGCCATGTTTGCGGTCAATAAAGTTATCTACCATGCCCGACTGCAATGGACCGGGGCGAAACAGCGCAACTAATGCAATAATCTCTTCAAAAATATCAGGTTGTAAGCGCTTTATTAAATCTTTCATACCGCGAGATTCAAGCTGGAATACGGCGGTGGTTTCAGCCCGTTTTAATAACGCAAATGATTTACGGTCTTCAAGGGGAATAGTCGTAATATCGATGTCTATTCCCTTCACTTCTTTGACCATCTCTATGGCGTTTTGAATAATGGTTAAAGTACGCAGCCCAAGAAAATCGAATTTTACTAAGCCTGCAGTTTCAACATCATTTTTGTCAAATTGCGTTACCGGATTAGCACCTGTTTCGTCACAGTAGAGCGGTGAAAAGTCGGTAATAGTGGTTGGAGAAATAACCACACCACCTGCGTGCTTGCCTGCATTGCGGGTCACACCCTCTAGTATACGTGCCATGTCGATGAGTTCTTTAACATCTTCATCTTGTGCGTAGAGTTCAGGCAAACGAGGCTCAACCTCAAATGCTTTGGCAAGTGTCATGCCTGGGTCACCGGGGATCATTTTTGAAATACGATCTACAAAGCCATAAGGGTGACTCATCACCCTACCCACATCACGAATAACCGCTTTTGCAGCTAAGGTACCGAAGGTAATTATTTGAGATACCGCATCACGACCGTAAATATCAGCAACATGGTCAATTACTTCGTCACGCCTATCCATGCAAAAATCGATATCAAAATCGGGCATAGATACACGTTCAGGGTTTAAGAATCGTTCAAATAGCAAATCGAATTGCAAAGGGTCAAGATCGGTAATATCAAGGGCATAGGCTACCAGCGATCCCGCGCCCGATCCGCGACCCGGTCCAACAGGAATATTGTTATCTTTACTCCATTGAATAAATTCCATTACAATCAAAAAGTAACCCGGAAAACCCATCTGGTTAATCACTTTTAGCTCTATTTTTAAGCGCTCGTCGTATTCAGATCGTTTATCAATACGGTCTGATTCATCGGGGAATAAGGACACAAGACGACGTTCAAGCCCTAGTTGTGACTCTTTCACCAAAAAATCACCCACTGACATGTCGCCGGTAGGAAAATTAGGTAAGAAATATTCGCCAAGAGTCAGTTCGACGTTACACCTTTTCGCTATCTCTGCGGTGTTTTCTATGGCTTCTGGAATATCTGAAAAAAGTGCTATCATTTCGGTAGGCGTTCGTAAGTATTGCTGGTCGGTGTAGCGCTTAACACGGCGAGTATCATCTAACGTGAAGCCTTCACTTATGCATACACGTACTTCGTGGGCTTCAAAATCCGCCGCATGCAAAAAACGAACATTGTTGGTGGCAACTACCGGCAGGTCGTGCTTAACCGCCAGCGCAACTGCTTCTTGCGTATATAAGTTTTGGCCAATATGTCCAGTACGTTGAAGCTCAATATAAAAACGCTCCGGAAAGTGTTTTTTATAATAACTAAGCACGTCTTCTGCTATTTGGGCTTTACCAGTGGCAATTGCAACGCCTAAATCACCATCTAAAGCACCAGATAGGACTATTACACCCTCACTGTATTTTGCGAGTATAGCTTGAGTCACCACTACTTTATGCTGAATATGACCTTGTAAATATGCATCTGAAATACAATTTGTAATGTTTCTATAACCAGTTTCATTCATGGCTAATAAGCCAATTTGCACAATTTGACTGTCTTTACTATCAGCGCGTGAAGCCGATTTGTTAGTGCTTAGCGATTCATTTAGTAAATAAATGTCGCAGCCTACAATAGGCTTAATACCCTTTTTCTTTGCGGCAGAATAAAACTTTACCAAGCCGCACATATTCATCAAATCAGTTAATGCTAAACTCTTACTGCCAGCTTTCTCGCTGGCTTCTAAAATAGGGTTTACTTTATTCAAGCCATCTTGCATAGAAAAATCACTGTGCAGGCGTAAATGTACAAAATTTGACGTCACTGGTGAGGGTACTCCCATTAGAAAATTAGCTAAAAAAACATATTGGCTATTCTACCTTGTTGAAGCCACAAGCTGAACAGGTTTAAAACTAAATCGGTGTTGTTGTATGGGGCCATGTTGCTCAAGTGCTAAAACATGCTGCTTAGTTGGATAGCCTTTATGCCCTGCAAAACCGTACTGCGGATGAAGTTTATCAAGCGCTACCATTTCTCTATCGCGGGTTACTTTAGCTAAAATAGAGGCTGCTGAAATTTCAGCATGACTTAAGTCACCTTTTACTATTGCTTCACTTTTATACGCCCAGATGGGACAACGATTTCCATCGACTCGCACAAAGTCAGGTTGAATGTGTAAACCTGCTACCGCCCGTGTCATAGCCAACATTGTGGCCTGAAGTATATTGATTTGGTCAATTTCATTAGGACTTGCCCTACCAATTGACCAGCTAAGTGATTTTTGTTGAATAATCGTAAAAAGCATCTCGCGTTTTTTTTCACTTAACTTTTTAGAGTCGGTAAGGCCATCAATCGGGTTTAACGGGTCTAAAATAACCGCCGCGGTAACAACATCGCCTACTAGAGGGCCACGCCCTACCTCATCAACACCTGCGATAAAGTGATAGTGTTCACTTTGTGCTGGCATATTAACGCTCCTCATTTAGATGCTGCTCATTTATATTGAGCTTATTGGTATTATTTGGCGCAATTAACTGTAAAACCGCGTCTGCTGATTGTATGTCTGCGTTGCCTTTTAAGCGCTTATGGATACACGTGAATTTTTCAATAATTAGGCGAGTGGTTTCGCTATCTTGGGCCCAAACACGATTGAGTTGTTTAGCCAAATTCGGCGCATTGACGTCTTTTTGTAAAAACTCAGGCACCAACAATTCATTGGCCAGAATGTTAGGCAATGCAAAATAGTCTGGTTTATACATATACTTCATCATCATGTAAGTTAAGCCCGACATAATATAGGCAACCACCATAGGACGTTTACATAACATAGCCTCTAGCGCTGCTGTACCTGAAGCTAATAATACTGCATTGGCTGCTATCATAACGTCTCTGGCAGGCGCATGGCTTACTATGATGTGATGTTGAAACTTGTTACCAGACAGAATTTTTTCAATTTGCTGCTTGCGCGCTTCGTTCACAGCAGGAATAATAGCGCGTAATTCAGGTTTATTTTCTTTAAGAATATTGAACGTATCCAAAAAAACACCTAAAAGAGAGTCTATTTCTCGGGCGCGCGAGCCTGGCAACAAAGCTAAAATAGGCGTTTGTGCACAAATATCATCGGGTAAATTAAGTGAGTTTCTTGCTTGGACTTGATCAACCACCAAAGGGACGTCATCGGCCATGGTGTGCCCAACAAATTTAAAAGGAATAGCATATTTATCGTAAATTAGTTGTTCAAACGGAAATACGCCCAAAACCAAATTTGTCGCTTTAGCTATTTTATGAATACGCTTTTCCCGCCACGCCCACACAGTTGGACTTACATAGTGCACGGTAGGAATACCGACAGCTTTAAGCATAGTTTCAACTCGTAAGTTGAAGTCGGGGGCATCTACACCAATAAATACGTCGGGGGGATTGTCTAAAAAATGTTTTACAAGCGTTTTTCGAATATGCAGTAAACGAGGTAAATGCTTAATTACTTCGACCAATCCCATTACAGATAGCTCGTTCATATCAAACAGTGAGCGCATGCCCAGCTTGTTCAAAGCTGGTGAACCAATACCTTCTATTTGGCAGTTCGGATACCTAGCAAGAATTTTTTTAACCATTCCTAGGGCCAAAATAGCACCTGATGTCTCGCCAACAACAAGACCTATTTTAAGGACTCGCTTATTAGCGTTATCAGCGTTTATTTTACTGAATTGAGAACTTGTCATTCTACTAGCGAATAATGCCTCGTTTAGATGTGCTTAAAAAGTCTATTAATATTTTCAATGCAGGCTCAGATTCCCCAAGGGTTCGAATAAGTGCTAAGGCCTCGGTGTAAGTATTGCCGTGGCGATATAAAATTTTATATGCTTTTTTAATGTCGCTGACAGCCTTTGGCGAAAACCCTCTGCGTTTTAGACCCTCACTATTTATGCCCTGGGGAATATGCTTAATACCGCTCATCATGACATAAGGCGGAATGTCTTTTAATACAATGGCTCCACCACCGGTAAAAGCATGCGAACCAATGTGACAAAATTGATGAACCGCAGTGGTGCCGCCCAAAATAACAAAATCGCCTATATGAACATGCCCAGCAACAGTTGCTCCATTGGCAAGCACATTGTCGTTACCTACCATACAATCATGGGCTAAGTGGGTGCCGGCCATAAGTAAATTGCGGTCACCTATTTTAGTCATTAATTGGTCTTGTATAGTGCCTCGGTGGACAGAACAATATTCACGGAATACGTTATTATCGCCAATTTCAAGGAAGGTTACCTCCCCCGCATATTTTTTATCTTGGCAGTCCTCACCAATAGAAGAAAATTGGAAAAATTGGTTATGTTTGCCAATTTTTGAATGCCCTTTAACCACAACATGACTTTTCAGCACACAGCCTTCGCCAATTTCAACATGATCACCAATGTAACAAAAGGGACCAATTTCAACGTTTTCGGCAATTTTTGCTTTTGGGGAGACAACAGACGAAGGATGTATCATATTAAAAATCTCTCATTGCACACATAAATTCAGCCACACAGGTGGGGTGGCCATCTACACTTGCGATACCTTCAAACTTCCAAATGCCACGGCGTTCCTTTAGCAGTCGCACTGAAATATCGAGTCTGTCACCGGGAACAACTGGCGCTTTAAAGCGGGCTTTATCAATACCTGCGTACAAATACAGCTTGTCACTGCTGCCCATCGTTTTAAAACCTAATATACCCGCGGCTTGGGCCATTGCCTCTAAAATAAGCACACCAGGAAAAATAGGTTCTCCAGGGAAATGACCTAAAAAGCACTCCTCATTTATTGTAATATTTTTGAATGCCTCAATTGATTCACCAAGTTGATAATCGGTCACCCGATCAATTAATAAAAATGGATAGCGGTGGGGCAGCAAAGTCATAATTTCTTTGATTTCGATTGTATTTAGCGCGTTTGCCAAGGAAGTCTCCTAATTTATTATGCGGCATATCATTGCCTATTTGGCGCTCAACCCTCTTAATAAAGCGTTAAGTAAAACTGTTGTTGTATGAATATAAACTATATTTGCGTATATACCGACATAAGATAAGCCTTTATAGGCCAAAAACAAATCAGACCAACATAAGTTGGCCTGATTATTTTCAATTTGACGCTAGTTTGCTCGTTAAAACGACCAAAATTAACTAGTTAATTTGCTTTGCTTACTTGTTCTAACACTTCTTGAGAAATATTAAACTTTGGAACACTAAAAGGCACTGCATTTGAATTTAGCACCATATCGTAATCATCTTTCTTTGCAATAGCTTCAATAGCTTGCTGTATAAGACCAAATAATTTTCTTCGCTCTTCTTCCGTCCGTCGCTGCATATTTTCTTGAAGCGGTTGACCTTTATCTTGAAGCTGTTGCCCAACGGCGTTCACTTGACCTTCAAGCTCAGTAATTTGCTCTGCGCTCATTGTGGCTTTTTCACGCTGTAATTTTTCAAGTAAAAAGTTACCATCGCTACGTAAGCGCTGTACTTCTTGAATTTGCTCAGCAAACTCAGCCTGAATGGTTTGTTCAATAACGGCCACTTGTGGCAGTGCTTGCAATACTTGTTGCACATCAACAACCCCAAATTTTTGCTCAGCGTTTGCTGCGCCAGAAATAGTCGCTAGCGTAAACAAAATAGCGAACGACAAACCTTTAATAAAACTTTTCAATGTAAAACTCCTGTACGATTATAATTTATTCGTGTTTTTTATTAGTGTTTAAAGTATACCCTGCTTAGAAGGTTGATCCAATGTTGAAAGTAAAGAATTTTGCATCATCACCGTCACGTTCTTTCAATGCTCTTGAGAAGCTAAACACCATTGGCCCCATTGGCGATATCCATTGCACAGATACGCCTCCTGAACTTCTGTATTGTTTCCAGTCACTATAGTCAGATATTGCGTCACTGTCTGAGGTTGTTGCTAGGTCTTTGTATAAATCATATTGGAATTCGGTATCCCATACATTACCTACATCATAAAAAATACTGGTGCGTACCGAGTTATCAAATTCTTCGCTTACAAATGGTGTGGGCACAATAAGTTCCAAACCACCAAGTGCCATTGCGTTGCCACCCAAACTACGATTCGATAGTCGAATGCTATTTGTATCTGGGCTGCCTAGCACCGGCACTCCAGTTGGAGTATTTATAAAGCCACTGCGAATGAGTTGAACTCCGCGAGGACCAACTGTATTATTTTCGAAGCCACGAAGCGTGTCAGCACCACCGGCAGTGAAATTTTCGTTAAACGGTAATATTTGCTCGAGTCCGTTTTCGTTACCATAACCGTTGCCATATCCTAAGCGTAATCTTGCTAATACGGTCCAGCGCTGAGAGCGGCTTAACGGAAAATACCATTTAGCATCGGTGGTGAGCTTAAAGAAATTAACTTCTGAGTTTGGTGTAGTAATGTTAAACGATGCTCGCTGCGACGAACCCGCACTTGGAAACAAACCTCTATTTAGAGTATTGCGTGTCCATGATACAGAACCCGTTAAACTATCGTAGTTGATAGGCGCATCTGGATCAGCCGGGTCGGCAAACTGGTCGTAAAAACGTGTGGTTTGTACAAAGGGTTGCGTGTTAGCACCAAGCTCTACACTTGAATATGTTAAACCAAAACTAATACGGTTGACTTCATTAATTGGATAGCCAATGTTTGCACCAATCGACCAGCGCTTGCTGCTGTATTGAATCAGGCCAAAATCACCACCATCAAACTCGCTGTAACCCACATTGCCGCCTAAACTAATACCATCGATAGTAAAATAAGGGTCAAGATAAGTAATTTGCGCGCTTTTTTGATATGAAACGGTATTGAGGTTAATCCCTACTCGTTTACCTGTGCCTAAGAAATTGTCTTGTTGTACACCGGCTTGCAAGCTAAGACCGGTCGCATCACCATAACCAACGCCCGCATTAAAAGAACCAGATGCTTGTTCTTTTACATTAAATTCTACATCTACTTTGTCGTCCTTTCCGGGCAGACGAACCGTTTCAAACTCTACTGATTCCATATATGTGAGTCGAGAAAGCTGGGCTTTTGAAGTTTCAAGAGCTTGGTTGGCTAACCAGCTACCCTCCATTTGTACAACACTTTGACGCAACACGTTGTCGGCTGTAACTTGATTACCATTAAAGGTAATGCGACGCACATAAATACGTTTACCTGGGTCAACCCTAAGGGTCAGCTTTACGGTTTTATCTTCTTCGTTTATCTCAGGAATGGTAGTGACCGATGGATAAGCGTAACCAAAACGACCAAGGTATTTTGCAATGAATTCTTCCGTGTATGTAACTTCCGCCTGATTGTATAAATCACCTTCGCGAATGGGCAACACTCTTGATATAAAGTCTTCAAAGCCTAATAAATCACCCGACAACTCCACTTCAGATACATTGTATTGCTCACCTTCTGTGACATTGAGTGTTACGTAAATGCCGTCTTTTTCAGGCGTCATTGAAACCTGTGTTGATGAAATACTAAACTGCAAATAGCCTCGGTCTTTGTAATAACTTTCGATGGTTTCCATATCGCCCGACAGCGTTTGCTGTTGATAACGCGTTTCAGACATAAAGTCCCACCATGGCGCATTAAACTTAAGCTCCATTTGCTTGTAAAGTTCATCGTCTTCAAATATTTTGTTACCTACAATGTTGATTTGGCGAATTTCAGCAGCCTCACCTTCTTCAAACAAAAGTTTTACATCAACACGATTTCGAGGCAGTGGGGTAACAATAGCAGATACTTCTGCATTGTATTTACCAATACTGTAAAAGAAGTCTTTTAAGCCAGTCTCTATAGAAGAAATTACGGTGCGGTCGAGTGGCTCACCTATACGAATATTTGACGAATCTAAGCTTTCTTGTAGCTGCTCGTCTTTAATATCGTCATTACCTTCAAACACAATATTACTAATGGTTGGGCGCTCAGAAACAGCTACTATCAGTACATTGCCTTCACGATACACCTCTACTTTTTCAAAGTGAGTAGATGAATATAACGAGCGAATTAATTGGGTAGTACGAAAACGATTCAATGTATCGCCACGCTGCACAGGAAGATACGTAAGCGCAGCTCCTAAAGCGACTCGCTGCAAACCTTCAACACGGATATCTTCCACGACAAACTCATTAGATGTTTGTGACATCGAATAAGACGAGCTGGCTAATAAAGCCGCTGCTAGAACTAGTTTATTACACTTCATCAACTATTAAATTTCCAAGATATTGCTTGTCAGACATTATTATTGTTTGTGTAGCATTAAATTTGTCTGTCAGATATTCATTATATATTGCGCAGTATATCGTTGAAAATGGCGGTTGCCATTACCGTTAATAAAATCACGCCGCCAATTTTCAAACCTACTTCCTGGATAGCCTCCGACACCGGCTTTCCAGTTATCCACTCTATGGTGAAATACAACAAATGACCGCCATCTAATATAGGCAACGGCAATAGATTGATTATACCAAGATTCACGCTAATAATCGCTAAAAATCCAAGAAATGCTACCAATCCGTAGCTTGCATGAGCACCTGCTCCTTGCGCAATTGAAATGGGACCACTTAAGCTCTTTACTGATAGGTCTCCGGTTAAGAGTTTTCCTAACATTTCAAGCGTCACCGTCATTAATCGCCATGTACTTTTTGTACCGATTACCAATGCGTCGATGGGTCCTTCTTTCACTTCCACTATATATTGTGCAGGCCATGCTTCTCTAAATGGACTTACCCCTAAGTAACCTTGATCTGCCTGATCGGGCTTTTGCCCTAAGGTCAAACTAATGTTACTGATGTTGCCATCTCGAAGTAGCTCAACCTCAACTGTTTGATTGGGCCTTGCTTCAATATACTCGACTATTTGTCCCCAATTTGTCATTGGAGTTCCATCTAATTTCATTATTTCGTCATTTACTGCCAGTCCAGCGTTACCTGCAGGTGTATCTGCTCCAACCGCGGATAGTGTTTTGGTAAGCGCTGGCGAAAACGGCGCAAAACCCAAAGCACCGAATAAATCTTTAGAATCTGGATCGAGTTTCCATCCATTAATAGGCAACGTTTTTTCGCGTACTAACCCATTAGCATCTTTAACCGTAACGGGCATGTTTGAATCACCACTGTACCGAACCATCTCAATACTGACTTCTTGCCAATCTTTAACGCTGCGCGCGCCCACCTTAACAATTTCGTCATTCACTAATAAACCCGCCGCAGACGCATACGAATTAGGCAGTATTTCACCCACAACTGTTTTTGATGTTTGCGACCCCAACATGCCAACCAGCATGAGTGCAAAAATAGCGAATAAGAAATTCACTATAGGCCCTGCAGCCACAATCGCCATTCGCTGACCTACCGGCTTAAGGTCAAAACATAGGTCTAAATCTGGGGTACTAACCTGATCAACTCGGCCGTCGAGCATGCGCACATACCCTCCTAATGGAATCGCAGCTATAATAAATTCCATTCCGCTTGATGTCACTCGTTTATAGATTGGTTTTCCAAACCCAATAGAAAACTTTAGTATTTTCACCTTGCATAATTTGGCCACGTAATAATGCCCCCATTCATGCACCGCAACTAAAATACTCAGTGCAATAACAAAGGATGCAATATTCCAAACAATGGGTAACATCAATTAAGCTCCTTGATAATTTGATTAGCTAGGGCACGACTTGCTCGATCATGCTCCAAAATACTGTCGATACAGGTAAGACTGCTCATGTTTTGTCGTTGTAGTGTCATTTCATTGACAACGTTTATCTGTGAAAAGTTTACTTCTCCACGCAAAAAAGCGTCAACCGCCTCTTCATTTGCCGCATTTAATGCGGTGGTTGCGGCTTGCCCATCCTTACTTGCTTGTATTGCCAAAAAGAGATTGGGGAACCGCTTTTCACAAGGTTGAGCGAAGCTAAAGTTAGACAATTGAGAGAAATCTAAAGGCCCAACACCCGAACTTATTCTGTTTGGGTGTCCTAATCCATGCGCAATAGGGGTGCGCATATCCGGATTACCCATTTGCGCAATAACCGAACCATCTATATATTGCACCATAGAATGAATAGTACTTTGTGGATGAATCACCACTTGGATATCTTCTTCTTTAAAACCAAACAGCCATTTTGCTTCTATAAACTCTAAACCTTTATTCATCATGGAGGCTGAATCAATCGAAATTTTCTGCCCCATTGACCAGTTTGGATGAGCACAAGCTTGAGCCGGTGTAACGTGGCAAAACTGTTCTAAAGGTAGTTCTCTAAACGGACCGCCGCTGCCGGTTAGTAATAAGTGGGAAATACCGCTGGCTTCTTTATTCCCATAGCTGAAATCGACCGGCAAACACTGAAAAATAGCGTTGTGCTCACTGTCTATAGGCACAATTTGTGCTTTGTGTGTATTGACAGCATCAATAAACAACTCGCCCGACATTACCAGCGCTTCTTTATTAGCTAATAAAATGCGCTTACCTGCCTTTACCGCAGCTAGGGTAGGTAAAAGACCAGCAGCACCTACTATAGCAGACATAACGCAGTCTACTTCGGGCGCACTTGCAATATCAATTAGTGCTTGCTGGGAGTGTAATAATTTTGTTTTACCTATATTTGAGCCAAGTAAATCGTTAAGTTCCTTAACACAGGCTTCATTAGATACTACCGCATACGTGGGCTTAAAGGTTTGAATTTGCTTTGCCAATTTAGCTAACTGACGCATGCCAGATAAAGCAAACACTTCAAATTTATCAGGATGACGAGAAATAACATCCAAGGTTGAAGTACCTACTGAGCCCGTAGCACCTAAAATACAAATTTGCTGAGGATATTGCATTACAACTTATACCATCCACACAACGTAACAAAAGGCAAATATAGGGAATGCAGCGGTTAAGCTGTCTATTCTGTCCATAATTCCGCCGTGCCCAGGAAGCAGCCTACCGCTGTCTTTAATACCCGCACAGCGCTTAAACATACTTTCGTTTAAATCACCTAATGCAGACACGCCCACGGTAATACCACCAATAAATAAATGCAGCCAAATACGCGATGGTTCAACCTGATAATGCAAAGCGGCAAACGCAATAATAGCTAAAGATGCCATTACTCCGCCCATTAAGCCTTCTAAGGTTTTGCCAGGCGACACATTAGGTCTTAATTTATGTTTACCAAATTTTACGCCAACAAAAAATGCGCCTATATCAGCAGCCCATACAATGCCCAATACATAAAACAATAATGAAGCGCCATAAAAAGGGTCTACGTCGTATAAGCTGGTACGTAAACTGACTATTGCAACCCATGTAGGGAGCAACGTAAGTACGCCAAATGCACCGCGAATACTGCGGCTGTTTTTCCAAAAGCTACTGTATTTCGGATAAGCAAGTATCATAAGCAAAGAAACTACCCACCATATAGCGGCTATTTGTAATATACCAAAATAAAGAGAATTTAATTCACCTTGAATCCAAATTTCACTGGCCTCGACGCTAAAAATAAGCAGTGCACAAAGTACACCAACAAAAATGGTGAACCAGCCTTTTACCATGCGAGCAGTAATACCCGACATATTCGCCCACTCATATGCACCCAATAAAATAATGCCTGCTACCACATACTTAAAGCCTTCAATAGGCAGGAACAAAATACCCGTTAAAGCAAGCGGAGCAAGCACTATCGCAGTGAGAATACGTTGTTTTAACATATGACGTTCTCGTTATTATTATCGTTGTCTTCTTGCTTCATAATTTGCTCTCCGGTTAGGCCAAAGCGACGTTGGCGGATCGCAAAATCTGCAATTGCAAGATTAAAGACTTCCTCATTAAAATCGGGCCACAGCACATCAGTAAAGTAAAATTCAGCATAGGCGCATTGCCATAGTAAGAAATTACTGACTCGATGATCACCACCGGTGCGGATTAGTAAATCTAGCTCTGGCAAATCTCCAGTACTGACATGTTGATTGAATAACTCTTCATCAATATCGTTAAGGCTTAATTGTTTTTGTTCTACTTTGTGGGCAATGCGACGAGTAGCATCTATAATATCCCAGCGACCACCGTAATTAGCCGCAATGTTTAAAGTTAGTGACTTGTTTCTTGCAGTGAGCGCCTCAGCTTTTTTTATTTTTTCTTGTAGCTTTATATCAAAAGCAGAAATATCGCCTATAACTTTAAGGCGAATATCATTTTGGTTTAGCTTTTTGACCTCAGAGCGCAGTACTAAAGAAAATAGCTGCATGAGCACACCCACTTCTTCTTTGGGTCGCTGCCAATTCTCGCTGCTAAAAGCAAACAGTGTGAGCGACTCGATACCCACTTTTCTAGCTAAGGTTACCGATGCTCGAACTGCATCAACGCCGGCTTTGTGCCCAAACGTGCGCAACTTACCTTTTTGCTGCGCCCAGCGACCATTACCATCCATAATAATAGCAACGTGGTGCGGTATTTTGTCAATCGCTTTATCAGTACTATGGGATTGACCTGAGATCTTAGTCAACTGACTAAACTTCCATCAGTTCTTTTTCTTTGTCGGCAAGAATGCCGTCAATGTTTTTAATAAACTGATTGGTAAGTGATTGAATATTCTCTTCCCCTGCTCTTGCTTCATCTTCACTGATGTCTTTGTCCTTCAGCAAATCTTTGATGTCACCGTTGGCATCGCGTCGAATATTACGCACCGCTACACGGCCAAGTTCAACTTCATTACGCACCACTTTGATTAAGTCTTTGCGACGTTCTTCGGTAAGCGGTGGTAATGGAATGCGAATCGAAGCGCCTGCGCTCATTGGGTTTAACCCTAAGTCAGATTGCATAATTGCCTTCTCAACGGCTTGAATAGCGCTTTTGTCGAATACCGACAGCGCTAATGTGCGACTGTCTTCCGCCACAATATTAGCTAGCTGTTTTAAGGGTGTGTCAGCACCGTAGTACGAAACCATAATACTATCAAGTAAACTTGGGTGTGCGCGGCCTGTTCGAATTTTAGCTAACTGTGTTTTTAATGCAGCAACACTTTTCTCCATGCGATCTTGCGCATCAAGTTCTATTTCATCAATCATAATTAACGACCTTTACCGATTATTTTTATTCTTTGTTTGGCGCAATTTTTATACAAATCACGCCTTTTATTTACTGTTGTTATCTTGAGTATGCGCAAACTTTCACTGGGCACTAGGCTACCATCTAACAACTAGCAATTAGGTAACATCCCTAAGTTTGCTATATTAACATTATTTTTACGTAGTTGTATGCGCACAATGGCCTCAAATCTACGTTAATGCTTCAGTTGAATCAGTATGGCTAATAAGGGTGCCTTCAGATTCGCCTAACACGACACGTTTCAAACAACCTGGCGTGGTCATATTGAAAACACGAATTGGAATGCTATGGTCTCGCGCCAACGTAAAGGCTGCTAAATCCATCACTTTAAGCTCCTTGTCTAACACTTCGTTATAACTTAGGTGTTTATATAACACAGCTTCTGGATTTTTAGCTGGGTCACTGTCGTAAACGCCATCTACTTTAGTTGCTTTGAGAACCACATCAGCTTCAATTTCGATACCTCGCAAACAGGCGGCTGAATCTGTAGTGAAAAAGGGGTTGCCTGTGCCAGCAGCGAATATGACTACGCGGCCCGATTTAAGCATTTTAATGGCGTCGGTCCAATTGTAAGAATCGCATACGCCGTTGAGCGGAATTGCTGACATTAGCTTAGCATTTACAAACGCGCGGTGAAGAGCATCGCGCATCGCCAGACCATTCATTACTGTGGCTAACATACCCATATGATCGCCTACAACTCGGTTCATGCCGGCTTTCGCCAATCCTTCACCTCTAAATAAATTACCCCCACCAATCACCAAACCTACTTCAATGCCAAGCTCTACTAATTCTTTAATCTCTTCAGCCATACGGTCGAGTACTTTGGGATCGATACCAAAACTTTCTTCTCCCATTAGAGCTTCACCACTTAATTTTAATAGGAGTCTACGATATGCGGGCTTAGGGCTAACACTCATGCGTGGTTTTTCCTTTGATTATAAAAAAGCACCTCAATTGAGGTGCTTAATAGTGTATATGAAGAGAGTGTTTTACAAAAGAATGTTTTTCGTAAAACCTTTTCATTTTAGGCTTTTTTAGCCGCGGCTAACTGTGCAGCAACTTCTGCGGCAAAATCTTCTGTTTTCTTTTCAATACCTTCGCCAACTTCAAAGCGTACAAAGTTGACTACATCTGCATTTTTACTTTTCAGAAAGTCGCCAACACTCATTGCAGGATCTTTAACGAACGGTTGACCTGTTAAACTTACTTCACCGGTGAATTTTTTCATACGACCTGAAACCATTTTTTCAGCGATTTCTGCAGGCTTACCTGATTGAATAGCAATTTCAAGTTGAATTTCTTTTTCTTTGGCGACCACGGCATCAGGCACGTCAGTTGGCCTAACATACTGTGGGTTAGAAGCTGCTACATGCATTGCTATGTCTTTGGCTAGCGCTTCATCGCCACCCTTGAGTATTGCAATAACGCCAATACGACTGCTGTGAACATAGGCGCCAATATTATCACCTTCAACGTTGATAACACGACGAGGAGAAATATTTTCACCAATTTTCGCGACCAAGTTGTCACGAGCTGTTGCAACGGTTACACCGTCTAATTGAGCTGCGTTTAGCGTATCTATATCATTGATGTTATTAGCAGCAGCAACTGCTAATATTTTGTTACCAAAACCTAAAAAGCCTTCGTCGCGAGCAACAAAGTCGGTTTCAGAGTTTAATTCAAGCATAGTAGCTTTTGTGCCAGAAACGTGTGTTAAAATTACGCCTTCTGCTGCAATACGACCAGCTTTCTTAGCGGCTTTTGCTTGACCAGACTTACGCATATTTTCTATTGCTAATTCAACGTCACCGTTAGTTTCTACCAATGCATTTTTACAATCTAACATGCCCGAGCCGGTGCGCTCACGTAATTCTTTTACCAGTGCTGCTGTCACTGCCATTGTTTTATTCCTCAAAAAATTTATGTTCTGTGCTGCTAATCAAAGCAGGTTTTAAAAAAGGAGACTCACGTCTCCTTTCAAAATGTGACGTAAAGCGTTCGCTTATTTTTCGTCAGCTACAAACTCGTCGCTTGGCGCTGGTACGTCTTGGTTACGGTCTTCCATAACTGCTTCTGCAACTGCGTTGGTATATAACTGGACGGCTCTTATTGCATCGTCGTTACCTGGAATAATGTAATCAACACCATCGGGGTTAGAGTTAGTATCAACAACAGAAACTACTGGAATGCCTAAGTTACGGGCTTCAGTAATAGCAATATGTTCATGATCTGCGTCGATAACAAAAATTACGTCAGGCAATCCGCCCATATTTTTGATACCGCCTAAGCTGTTTTCTAGCTTTTTCATTTCACGTTGAAGCAATAACACTTCTTTTTTCGTTAATTTGTCAAATGTACCGTCAGCGCTTTGTGACTCAAGCACTTTTAAGCGGTTAATTGATTGACGCACTGTTTTCCAGTTAGTCAACATGCCGCCTAACCAGCGCTTGTTAACGTAGTATTGACCACATTTTAAAGCTGATTCTTTAACCGCATCGCTCGCCGCACGTTTTGTGCCTACAAACAAAATTTTACCTTTACGAGCTGCAACGCTCGACAAAAAGCTAAGCGCGTCGTTAAATAAAGGAACTGTTTTTTCTAAATTTATAATATGTACTTTGTTACGTGCGCCAAAAATGAACTGAGCCATTTTAGGATTCCAGTAACGAGTTTGGTGACCAAAGTGGACACCGGCGTTGAGCATGTCACGCATTGAAACATTTGCCATTGTATTAATTTCCTAATTTTGGGGGTTATGCCTCCACAAATCCCTATCCCCGATCGTTGATGAGAAGCTAAATTAGCTCTTGTGCTCACCGCAGACACCCCGGAAATAGTGTCGAAATGTGTGTGAATTTTTAATTATTCACTGCCCGTTTGTTGTGGTTTTCTCTTTACACTAAAAATAAAATCCAACTACATTCGAAAACAGCG
The DNA here is from genome assembly GCA_047636735.1 of Glaciecola sp. GTDB lineage: Bacteria > Pseudomonadota > Gammaproteobacteria > Enterobacterales > Alteromonadaceae > Glaciecola. Next base: position 22,260 of record JBLIGC010000012.1, read on the forward strand.
CGCGCTTTATACCATTTGTAGGGCATTATTACAAACTATTGTTGATAATAAGTGTGCTTTTACTTGTCCAAATTAGTCTGTTAATCGACAGCAAATGCCATCACTTTTAAAAATGGGATTGTATGCTCAGCGCTCATGTATGATAATACGGCTATGTTAACGGAATAGGCAATGAAACTTTGGCAGCAACCATAAAGACAGTAGACGAAATAGTTAAAATGCGCGTAGCCGGGAAATTGGCTAGCGAGGTGTTAAATATGATAGGCGAACACGTAGTTAAAGGGGCTACAACACAGCACCTTAATCAGCTATGTCACGACTACATTGTTGACGTACAAGGTTGTGTGCCAGCCCCCTTAAACTACGGCACGCCGCCGTTTCCAAAGTCGGTTTGCACTTCGGTAAATCATGTTATTTGTCACGGCATACCAAGCGACAAAAAACTAAAAGACGGTGATATCGTTAATATCGATGTTACGGTCATTAAAGACGGATATCATGGCGATACCTCAAAGATGTTTGTAGTGGGTAAACCCAGCATATTGGCTGAACGATTGATCAGAGTCACCCAAGAATGTTTATACAAAGGCATAGAGCTGGTTAAGCCAGGCGCTCGTTTAGGAGATATTGGCCACGTAATTCAAACCCATGCTCACAATCACAATTATTCTGTTGTACAAGAATATTGCGGTCATGGCATTGGCGCAACCTTTCATGAAGACCCACAGGTTGTTCATTATGGCCAAGCTAACACCGGCGAAACGTTGGTTGCAGGTATGTGCTTTACTATCGAACCTATGATAAATGCTGGCAAGCGGCATTCTAAGACGCTTCCCGATCAATGGACCGTTGTAACTAAAGATAGAAGTTTAAGTGCGCAGTGGGAACACACCTTGTTGGTAACCGATACAGGTGTTGAAATTTTAACTCACCGAGACGATGAGACTATTCCTAAAATAATTAACCACAGTTAATAACTCCGGGTCATACAAAACTTTACTAGCGGCCTTATCAACAATTAATTTAAGAGACGTATATGATAAATTTAAATCATCTTATTGATAGGCTGCAAAATATCACTTCTGTTAATGAAGTAGGAGCGTTTAAAGGGTGTGTAGTAGACAGTTTTAGATGGCTCGAACAAAATTTCTCTAATATACATGTAGACGAACTTGTGGTCGAACGCGCTCGCTTCACCGATGCGCTTTTATGCAAAGCTTGGCAACTCCAAGAACTACACCTAGTAAAATCTTTGAGTTTATGTGCAGTAGGCGGTTATGGCCGCGGCCAAATGCAGCCCTACTCAGATATTGACTTGCTAATTTTAAGCGAAAAACCACTAAGCAAAGAAACACAAGAAAAAGTCTCAGTCTTAATAACCTTTTTGTGGGACATTAAACTAGAAGTTGGCCAGTCGGTACGCACCATTAAAGATACCGTTAAATTGGCAAAAAACGATATTACCATTGCCACTAATCTTGTTGAAGCCAGGCTTTTATGTGGCAGTAATGGGACGTTTGACACACTTATGGCGAAAATAAGTCATGATAAAATATGGTCAAGCAAAGATTTCTTTTTAGCCAAACTAGAAGAACAAAAGCAGCGCCACGCAAAATTTAATGATACCTCTTATAATCTAGAACCTAATATTAAAGAAAATCCAGGCTGTTTGCGAGATATCCAAAACATTGGCTGGGTGGCTAAAAAACATTTCCAAGAATACGATGGCTTAACGCTTATTGGGCATGGTTATTTCACTGAACTTGAACACGCTGAATTAATTGAATGTCGAAGTAATTTATGGCAAATACGTTTCGCGCTACATCTAGTATCTAAACGCTGTGAAAATCGGCTTTTATTCGACTATCAACCCGATGTTGCTCGTTTCCTAGGCTTTGGTGACGGCAAGCAAGGTGTTGAAAAAATGATGAAGCACTTATTCAGAATTGTGCGACGAGTAAGTGAACTTAACAGCATGCTTATGCTTAGGTTTAAGCAAGACATCCTTAACTTGAAAGTCAAAAAGTGTGATGCCATAAGCGATGACTTTTGCATAAAAGATGGTTTAATTTCGCCGCTTAATTCAAATGTTTTCTCGTCACCGCTAAAAATATTAGAATTTCTAGGTTTGGTAACTGATCATTCAAAAATTGAGGGATTAGATGCAGATTGTTTAGGACAGTTACGCAATGCGCGTCGAACGTTTCAGTCTGCCTATTATCATCAAATACCGCAGTGCAGAGAATATTTTGTAAAGCTTGTATCAAATCCAAACTTCTTCGATTTGGCATGGGACGTTATGTATCAGCACGGTGTTTTACAGTCTTACTTGCCTGAATGGGATAAAATAGTGGGAATGATGCAGTTTGATCTGTTTCACGCCTACACGGTAGATGAGCATACCCATAGATTAGTGAAGTACATACGCCACTATTATACTAAGCCACAGGTTCTTCCTCGTTGCAGCCGCATTGTAAACAATTTAGAGAATCCACAGATTATATTTATTGCGGCTATTTTTCATGATATCGCTAAAGGAAGAGGCGGCGACCACTCCGTATTGGGTGAAAAAGATGTACATGTTTTTTGTGAACAGCATAATATTTCGACTGAAAATACCGCTATTATCGCTTGGCTAGTTAAGCACCACTTACTCATGTCAGTTGTCGCTCAAAGGCGAGATATTTATGATCCTGACGTTATTCGAGATTTCGCTGGTTTAGTTAAAAGCCATGAGCAGCTTGATTTGCTTTATGTATTGACCCTTGCTGATATCCGCGCCACTAATCACAGTTTGTGGAACGACTGGAAAGCGTCTTTGCTGCGCGAGTTGTATTTACTCACGCAAAAAGCCCTCGACAATGGTCTGCAGTGCCAAATGACACTAAATGACAGAATTCACGATTATAAAGCTAAGGCAATTGCACTATTGACTCAGCGCAACGCCAATTTAGACGCGTGTACAACATTCTGGCAGTACCATAGCCCAGACTATTTCGCACGGTTTAGCCCAATACAAATAGCTTGGCATACCCAGCAAATTGTAGAAGCTGGAAAGCTGGACGAGAATGACTTTATGGTCGCAGCATCTAATGAAACATCAAAGGGCGGAACAGAGTTACTTATTTATTGCAAAGACCGCCCTGCACTGTTTGCACAAATAGCCTCCGTTATTGACAGCAGAAACTGCTCAATTCATGATGCCCAAATATCGGTTACATCAGCAGGCTATGTATTTGACAGTATGATAGTGCTTGATCATGAAAATAAACGCATTGGTAGTCAACAGCAGGTTAACAGTTTTGTTAAGGCTATTAAAAACCAATTGATTCGCCCTGGACACACGCATTTAAACTCACGCAAAATGTCACGGCGCATGAAACATTTAAATGTGCCAACCAAAGTAAGGTTTTATTCAAGCCAAGAAGACAGTACTCTAATAGAGCTTGAAGCACTTGATGCTCCTGGATTATTGGCACGTATTGGGCACTTGTTTGTAGATATAAACATCACCTTGAAAATGGCCAAAATTACGACAATTGGTGAACGCGCCGAAGATGTATTTATTGTCTGTAACAGCCACGGCAAGGCACTCACCCAAGAACAGCAGGTGTTGGTGAGAAGGTTAATTACAACTAAACTTGACCAACCTGAAGCGAACTCTGCAGCATGAAAAACAAGCGACGCGATGAAGATAAAGCCGATGTTACAACAAGCATAACAAATCAAGTTAACCTTCGTATCAGAGTTCGCTATGGGGAATGCGACGCACAGCAGGTTGTTTTTAATGCTCGGTATGCAGATTACGCCGACTTAGCCGCCACAGAATATATTAGAGCGCTAATAGGCCACCATCAGCAATTAGTAGATGCAGGTTACGATAACCAAGTTGTCAGCTTACATATTGATTGGTTTGCATCAGCTACTTTTGATGATGTACTAAATTTAGCAGTTCACGTAGGACACATAGGCAATACATCTTTTCAATTGGAGACCCAATGCTCGCGAGTAAACAACGAAGGTGAACTAGAAGCCATTGCTTATATGAAAGCCACCTACGTAGTGGTAGATGTGCGTACTTTTACAAAGGCAAAAATTCCGCCTTTGCTATTGGAGAATTTTGCTCGAGATTTTAATGTGAGTGTTGACCAAGCGGGTTAAATTTACTAACTAGGTAATGGTGACTTATTGGCTAAACCACAAAAGTTATACAATAAAATAACTCTTTATAGTTTAGCCTAATGTTATTTAAGTGTTTAACTTACCAACTTCTCAGCTATTGCCTTTACCCACGGCACCACTTCTTCTTCTGGGGCTAAGGTTTCTAGAGCGTCAACCTTGAAAATGTCAGCCACCGGTTTGCCTTGTAATTCAGTCAGCAGCTCAAAAAACTGCCTACCCCCACCACAATAACTTTCGCCATAACTACTGTCACCCAAAGCCACCACTGCAAAAGCCTTGCTATCCATTAATGGAAAACTATCTCGCAAGTCACTATAAAAGAGCTCTAAATTAGGCGGTACGTCACCCTGACCGGTTGTAGAGGTAATAATTAAAACAGACTCTGCATCAGTGAAGTCACTCGTTTCAGGATCTGTAAACACTTCACTGTCTATGCCTTGGGCACTTAACATATCGTTGACTTCTTCAGCCACATGCTGTGCATTACCATAAACTGAACCGGCGAAAATACTAATACTACTCATTGCTTTGCTCATTCCTTATACTTTACTTGATGACAATTATTAGTCAATTTTAGAAACTCTGTGTTTGTCTTATCCGTTTTCTATTAGGGGCTTTTATACTATTTTAGTATAAGTATGTATTAATCTTCATTTGCGATCACACTTTGATCAAAAATAGAGAATGCTGGCCTTAGGTCCTTATCAATAGCGGTAGTAAATGCCATAGCTTCGCCCGTTGTAGGATGGGGAATAATTAATTTAGTGGCGATCAAGGCTAGTCTATTAACCTGAAGATGCTCGCGCGCGAATTGGTTTTGTTTGCCATCGCCATGGCTAGTATCGCCTATTATAGGGTGCCTGACATGCGACATATGACGTCTTAACTGATGCTTACGGCCGGTTTTTGGAATAAGTCTTACCGCGCTGTAGCGAGCGCTGTCGTATCGGCCTGCTGGTTTATTTATTTGCGCTTGAGCTAGCAAAATCACTTGGGAAATGGCATCTTGGGCCTGTTTATCTTTAACCGCTTTGCTATCGGTCATTCTGTCATATTCTTCTTTTAAGGCATAATCTATAACTTGAGAGCTTGTAAAACCTCGCACAATCGCAGTATATTCTTTGTATGGCTCACGCTCAGCAAAACATATAGATAGTGTCCTAGCGCTTTGTTTATTAAGTGCTAGTACCATAAGACCCGACGTTGGCTTGTCTAACCTATGTACTGGGAAAACGTGTTGACCAATTTGATCGCGCAGTTGCTGCAGTAAAAATTTTGTTTCATTTTTGTCTATATCACTGCGATGCACCAATAAACCAGACGGTTTATGCACAACAACTATCTCCTCATCTTGATACACGATTACCAGCAAAAGTTTTTATTCCTTGGTTATTTTTTACGTTGCTCTTTATTTACAGCTTTGTTTTTACTATTAACATGTGCGCTGGCTATACACTAAATAGCCATTTAACATATACTAGCAGTATTGTTTTTTATTTTTAATAGGTTTTGTATTTAAATGTCCTCCTTTGCTTCAATCTCGACCTTGAGCGAATTTTTACTGCAAGCACAAACCCAATACACAGTATTTGATTTAGGTCGCGGTATTCGAAAGCTCAACAATCACACTTTTTTTGAGTGGGAAAATCAAAAAGCACCTTGTGCATTTCCGCGTCAAAACCACGCCTGGTTTTGCGTTGTTTTTTGGAATAAAAAACTAAGCGAAGAGCGCTACATTTGGTTTATTAAACTGCCTCTTGATGAAAAGGGGCTAATGATAAGTGCATCTTTACAGCAGTTTATCGATATTATAACGCAAGCACTAGGTAAAGAATTAGAGCATACCCAAGATAGTCAGGCACAACTTCCCCAAAATCCTTATGTGTTTACCCCAAGCCAGCAACAACTTGCAGATTGCAATGCGCATATCAAAAAAGAATTGAGTGTTGATAGCCGTAATAATGCCCAAGCCATGGCATATTTATATGCGCCAAATGCGATTAAAGACCCTCAGGCATGGGCAGCTTTAAGCTTACAAGATATAGCTGACTTTGTAATTCACCCCCATCCTACCTACAAAACTGATGATGCATTTCAAACGCTTATTGCAAATAACCTACATGCTTATGCACCCGCGGTGCAAAACTGTTTATTTGCTAGCTTAGAGTCTGTTGAAATAAGTAAAACATTAAGCCAAGCACTGATAAATTTTCACCAGTACGCTTGCGATCCAAACTTGGCCGCTTTATGCCTCAGAGCAATGAGTTTTAAGCCTCATCTGTTAAGCATAAACTATGTAGTCCAGCTACTTAGTGCAGACGTAAACACTAAGGCCATTTCAGGTGGATCCACAAATGACAATATGCAAGACAATAAAAAATCCGTTTACCGGTTAGATCTTGAAACATGTGTTGTTATTGCCGGTCGATATTGGCAAGTCCTCAATAATGAGCAAAGTTTGCCGATCTTCATGCATAAAGTTGCCCTTATCGACAGTAGCTACGAACTTTTTAAAGGCTTATACACAGACCTGGTCAAAATACCCGAAACGAGAGATACTTTGTTATGCTTTATTCGTCAAACTGAGCGTTCAAAAGAAGTTTCAAATGCAATAGGTGCGCTGTTTGCAGCAAGCTAAAAAATATAGGATATGACATATAGTGGATTTAACGAACGTAGTAATATTGCTCGTGATGATTGTGATAGTCGTGCAGTTCTGGCGACTACGCTCAATTGCAGAGTTTATGGTGCAATATGCCAACCAGTATTGCAATAAACATAAATTACAATATATCAGCTTAGCGCGCACAGACACACGGTTTAAAATTTACCAAGGAAGATTAGACTGGCAGTTGAATTATCAAATGGAATTTAGTAGTGACGGACAAACAGAATATGTTGGTATTATAGTTAGCCATGGTAAACATGTTGTTAGCGTTGATTTACCCGCCTACAGAATAGCGCCGCAAGAAAGTGACGAAATACATTAAGCATTAACATGCCCATGTAAGAACAAGAAAAGGCAGACGCAAGCGCCTGCCTTAAAATTTTGGAGTATCCCTCTCAGCTATCCATTGCATCAATTTCATCCTGAAAAAAATCTCTTACATCCCTTTCCGTTTTAATCCCGCTAATCCTAAGCAGGCTACACATCCAGTGTAGGTTCCTATTCCATGTTTCCATTTTTCGCATTTCACTGCCCAAGTCCATCCATAATGACTCAGATTCACAATCCCTGTGTTGTCCATTCCAGTCCAGTGGTTTTTAGTCCTTTAACACAATACTGTATTGTGGTCTTCGCCTTCTTCCTGAAGAATCCTTAAGACACGAATAGGATACGCCCTCATCATAAGGAATTGTTAACTTTTTTTAATATATATAAATGAGGAATAAATGGGAATAGTCTTAACTTATGTTAAACCCATGTTTATTAATGATATTATTATAATTTGGAATATTCAATATAGGAAATTTCACCTATTTCCTCACAACCTTGTAAGAGAACGCTTACAATTGACAATGGTAGAACGGAAAAGTGTTTAAATGCTACGAGGCCTAAACATAACGTTTCCTTTAATATTTCCTACCGCAATTTCTTCGACTAATTCAAATCCGCCGTCTTCAAAAAAAGAAGTACACTTAGGCAAAGTTACCAAAACACCAACACCCTGTGATGATTCATCTTCAAGCAGCAGGCCTAATACTGCGCTCATGAGCACGTGACCTAGGCCAATATTTTGATAATCAGGATGTACTCCTATTAATGAGAGCATATGATAATTTTTTGCGGGTATTTTTTCACGTACTTTTTCTTCTTTAACGATCATTTGCTTGGTGCCAAAATACCCAGCAGTTAGGAGCATTTTTAAACGCCAGTGCCAAAACTTTCCAGCACCAAAAGCAGTGTCGGGCAATGTCAAACAAGTAACCGCAAGTAAACGCTCATCTTCATATAAACCAATTAATGATTGTGCGGCATCCCAATAGGTATTAATTTCTTCTCGAATAGCACTGCGTAAGCGGGCTCCATATCCTTCTTTTTTAACTTGGAAAATATCACAGAACAAAGGGTCGTCTAAATAAGCCTTATATAGAATTGAAGCAGCCACTTTAAGGTCGTCGGCACCTAAATATGCAGCTTTGACTTTTTGTAGGTTTGGTTGGGACTGGGTGGCGGTCATTTTTTTACTCTTTTTGTCCTGATAACGACAAGTCATGCTAGGCGTATTAAAGCGTAAACATAGTAGCGTGATTAACACTTATCTGTTTACGATAAACAGATTGTAAACGATATGTTTGAATAGTAACAATTATTTCACATGCAGATTTAAGAATACTAGGTGAGTTGACTGCCATACACCACCTCGTATTCTCAAACATGTGCAAAAAACTTAAATCTTGTTTAACGCCATTTCACCAAAGCCTATTAGCTTACCGTTTACAAATAGAATGGGTGTGCATTCGTCTTTACTGGTTATCCCGTCCCCTTCGGTAAGTTGAGTTCTGTAAAATAATACTCTGTGTTCTTTATCGCCTTTAACGATAAGTTCGTCGAATGCAGGCGTACCCATGCTTAGTCTCACCGCAGAGATGGCAGTTCCTGGCAATAAATCAATAATTTTTTGACGATTCTCTTTTTCAATTTCCCTCCACGAAGTGCCATTGTCATAATCGTGATCGCGATCTATTGAAATAACACAGCCCGACAGTAATACACCCGATAATACGATTGCTAATAAGCCTTTTTTCATTACATACCTCTATTTAATATTTATTTTAACGTGTGAAATTGATGTTGTGCCCACTAAAATATGTGCGGCTTAATGATATTATAGTCAAAAATCAGACCACAATTAAAAACCTAAATACTTTCATATAGTTAACTCTAAAACAGGGAGTTTAGGGAAATATCCTTGTGTAATGCATACTATTTAATTAACAATATGACTAATTATTCGTTAAAATCTTCAATAATTAATATGCAAACTCAAGATGTTATAAAGGCATGCGCCGCTTTAGTGCGGGATGGCAAGAAACCAACCATAGGTCTAGTTAAGGCTCAACTGACTAATAAAGTGCACTTGGCAACAGTAGTGAAGGGTATTCAACAGTTTAAAGCTAATCGACAGTTATCATCAAAAGTGGTGGAAGATAACAATGTAGTTGCAACAAAAATAGCCAATGCTGATAAAAGCGTTGGCTGTGCAAGCCAGGCAAAAAAGCCACACAATGCAATTACCTGCGGCTGCGAAGAAAGAGTTTTGCTGCTCGAACAGCAAATAGCAAAACTTAACCATCAACTTATAGACTTACAAACTCTGGTGCAGGGCTTAAGCCAGCCATAAAAGCGGTTAAGTTAGGCGCTATTTCTCGCTGGGGGGCTTTACCTACTTTTTCAAGCATCACGGCACCGGTGCTTAACATGATAGATAAAATGTAATCCTCTTCATCGGTTAACGCAAAAAACAAGGTTTCGTCTTGTTTTAGCCGTCTTTTCATTAATACGTGAGCAATCAGATTTTTTTGTAAACGATCAAAATCTTCTTCATTCCATACTTGTAATATGGTGAGTTTTCCATGTTCAGTAGTTGCGTTGAGATCATGTGAGTAATAGCGACAGAATAACTGCTGTAATTCACTTGGAATAATTATCTCTAGAGCTTCTTCTAGGTTAGCTATTGACTCACTATGCTTGCGTAAAAAAGGTTTCCATAGTACTTCATCGCCATCGTCATTATCTTCGTTTTCGGCTATTTGAAAACAAGGACTGATCCATTCCTTGTCAAAATAGGTTAGTAGCCCCATATTGTCCTTAGTCGAATTGTCGATATATGATTGTACGAATGCATCGAACGCTTCGGTAAACGTGTTTTTTGATTCTATTTGTGATGGCATGTGGTGTTTCCTAGCGGACTGAAATAAGTTAAGTATAATAGCAACGAGCAATACAATTATACTGCGTTTGAGAACCTGTTTCGCAAACTCGTATCTTGTGCGCAGTTTACACTCGGATAAACTACCTGTCGATTATGAGTGTGTTTAGAATGATACCAAAAAAACACATATTCCTAATATCAGATTTATTTTATTTACATAAAAAACTTTATAAGCGGAGAAAATATTGGAGCATTTAGTACTTGGCAAAACCACCGGTTATGCGCAGCATTACGACGCCAATTTATTACAAGGGATACCACGCAGTTTAAGTAGAAATACGATTAATCTGCCATTGGTGCTACCATTTACAGGCACCGACACTTGGAATGCCTATGAAGTATCTTGGCTCAATGCAAAAGGTAAGCCTGTAGTGGCTATTTTGCAGTGCGATGTGCCTATAGATTCTGAAAACTTAATTGAATCTAAATCGTTTAAACTATATTTAAATAGTTTTAATCAAACCCGCTTTGAATCACAAAACGAAGTTCTCAGGCTATTACAGCAAGATTTATCTGGCTGCGCTGGACGCCCTGTTTCACTAATTTTGATAGATTCATCCAAGTTTGCAACGGTTGTTATTGGCGATTTACCAAGCCATGTCGCCGGAGATTATCCGGCGACATTAATTGACGATTTAGACATTAAGATTGATGACTACAATTTATCGGCTGAATCGTTAGTAACCAGTAATATAGAAATAAGCGAGACCTTAATCAGTCATTTGTTAAAATCTAACTGCTTAATCACCAATCAACCAGATTGGGGAAGTATACAAATTAAGTATTCTGGCAAACAAATAGACAAAGAAAGTGTGCTACGTTATTTGATCTCATTTCGACAGCACAATGAGTTTCATGAACAGTGCGTAGAACGTATTTTTTACGACATTCTAAAGCATTGTCAACCAGAGAAACTAAGTGTGTATGCACGATACACGCGCCGAGGCGGCTTAGATATTAATCCCTTTAGAAGTAATTTTGAAGCACCTTACGATAATGTCCGCTTAGCCAGGCAATAATGTAGTAATGATTAGGCTAAAAAATAATGATTGATAAAGAAAACTTTTTAATGCGCTGGGGCAATGAAAAGCTTGTTGCAGTTTTTTATGACAAAAATATTGAGAACTGCTTTAACAAACTAACAGCACTGCTCAAAATAATTGCGCCATTGCCTTTTATGTTTAAAGATAATCAAGTAAATATTATCATTCGTATTGGTCTAAACCAATTTGGTACACGAGCCAATATTGGCGAAGCCTTTGAATCTGCCGATAACTTATTATATCTAGCTAAAATTAGCCTACGCAAGCAAACCTGTATTGACTATAATAACTAAGCAAGCTTGCTATAACAGGCCTTTTCATCGTCATGATAATGTTATGGCGCTTGCCGTAAAACTCGTTAAAACAAGGATCTTAAATGACCACAATAGTACGACTTAATCCAGTTGGTTCAATGTCTCAATTGTCGCAACTCGAAATGAACTTGCTGGAACAATCTACCACCGACGACATGTATCAAATTTTTAGAAACTGCTGTTTAGCGGTCCTAAATTCAGGTGTAGAACAAGATGACGCTGAAGCACTTTTTGAAACTTACAATAGCTTTGATGTGAAACTAGTACGCAAAGAACGCGGTGTAAAAATAGAACTTGTAAACCCTCCACAAAATGCTTTTGTAGACGGCAAGCTTATAGAAGGTGTGCACGAACATATTTTTGCGGTATTGCGCGACATGTTGTACATGAGCAGCAAACACAATGCGCAATTCGACTCTACCAAACAAAGAGTTCGCACGCCTACCGAGGCTAACATTACCACCCATGTTGTTTTTGATATGCTGCGCCATGCAGGCGCTTTAGGCGGCGTTGAGCCGGCTAATATGATTGTATGCTGGGGTGGACATTCAATTGTAAGTGAAGAATATAAGTACACCAAAGAAGTGGGCTATGAGCTTGGCCTGCGCGGCATGAACATTTGCACGGGCTGCGGGCCCGGTGCCATGAAGGGCCCCATGAAAGGAGCGGCAATTGGTCATGCAAAACAAAGAGTTAAAACCGGCAGATACTTAGGTATTACGGAACCCAGTATTATTGCAGCCGAGCCTCCCAATGCAATTGTAAATGAACTTATTATTATGCCCGATATTGAAAAGCGCTTAGAAGCATTTGTGCGCATTTCGCAGGGCATTGTTATATTTCCTGGCGGCGTGGGCACAGCTGAAGAACTACTATATTTGCTCGGCTTACTGCTTGACGAAAAAAACCAAAGCCAAGAAATCCCACTTATTTTAACCGGCCCTGCAAGTCGTAAAGCCTATTTTGAAGCAATTGATAACTTTGTTGGCGCTACACTTGGCAAAAAAGCCCAAAGCAAGTACCAAATTATTACCGGCGACGCAAGTCAAGTTGCTAGTGTGCTGCGCAGTGCGCAAAAAGACGTTTTAGATTATAGGCGTGCACTGGGCGATTCATATAATTTCAACTGGGCTTTACATATACCTGAAGATTTTCAGCAAACATTTATTCCCAACCATGAGTCGATGAAGGCCCTTGATTTACGACTAGACCAGCCAATTTCTTCTTTAGCTGCGAATTTAAGAAAGTGCTTTTCAGGAATAGTGGCAGGTAATGTAAAAGCAGAGGGTATTGAAGAGATAAAATCACATGGACCCTTTGAGTTAACAGGTGATGCCGAGTTAATGGCAAAAATGGATGTTTTACTGGCTTCTTTTGTAGAGCAAGGAAGAATGAAGCTGAACGGCGCACCATACCAACCTTGTTATGTTATTAATATGTAGAATGCTTACAAATTCAACATTCCATGCCATTGTGAGCATCGGCTAAATCATCTAAGTGGGAACATGTATAGTCAAAGCCTTTGCCGTCGAATTCATAGCTAACTTTCACCATACTGGATTTTGCAAAGAGTTTAGCCTTTACAATCTGTTTATCCCAATGCTGCAACTCGTTTATAAACCGGTTGGCATGGGTATGAGACTCGAATTGGTAGGTAATATCTGTAATCATTACAACTTGTAGTTTATCCGTTAGTTTACGATTAGGGTTATGTTGGTGCTTGCGTCGCTTTTTGTTACACCGCAATTCTGTACTAAAAGCCAAGTATTAGAAAGTTATTTTCTTATGTAGTCTTGGTAACTGTGCAAATTAGCACTTACACAATAAATAACTTTATAAGGATATACAAAATGAAATTACCAAATTGGATTATATTATGCGCATTGCTCGTTGGCACAATGGGGCATTACTCAGTCAATGCAGTAGCATCAATACCAGCGTTTTCAGGCAACTTTCAAGACTTGACCGCTGGGAGAAAGCTTGCTGACTCAAATATGGCAAGTGAAACCGCAATTGCACCGCTTAATATTAACAAAGCAAGCGCTCAGGAATTATCAACGTTACCGGGTATTGGCGCTAAAAAAGCCCTAGCCATTGTTAAATATCGTGAGCTTAACGGCAAGTTTTTGTCGGTAGCAGAACTTGTCAACGTTAAAGGCATTGGGCCTAAAATGATGTCTAAGCTAGACGGGTATTTATCTGTTTAGTTTTTAATGTCTAATACAAAAAGCTCGTTTATTAACAAACGAGCTTTCATCCTTTCTACGTATAACATCATTATTACTTAAGGGTTAAAAAGCATAATTGAAAAAGTTCGCCAAACATAATCCTCGTTGTACCCTTGCGCTACTTCATGGTGTTAATCTTGATACTAATACATCCATCCTTTTTCACTTCTCTAGTGTACAATACATAAATAAACTGGAGCCTAAATTGAAAATATACACCTCAACAAAAAATATACCCGAACTTGAAGGCCTATCGGTAACCGAGCGAATGGCCGTTTTAGAAAACGCGGCCAATAGGTTGACTATTCCTGAAAAAACCTTACTTAATATCATCAAGTTATTAATAATTGTGCCGATATTTGCATTGGTACTAAGGGCGGTTGAAAGTTGGTGGTCTCTAGCGTGGGCGGCTTTGATATTGCTACTCTACCCGCTGTTTGTAAAGCCATTGCAGTACTCCCTTAGCGCAAAGTATATCAAACTAAAAAAACCTGAGGAACCTGAATGAAAACGATCCTAGTCACCGGCGGCAGTGGTTATATTGGCAGCCATACAGTGTTGCAGTTACTTGAGCAAAACTTTACAGTAATTGTACTAGATAACTTTTCAAACTCATCGTCGATTAGTCTAGAGCGTGTAAGCCAAATTACCGGTAAAACAGCAACCCTAATTGAGGGTGATATTCGCGATTCCGATTGTTTAGATAAAATATTCAATGAATATGATATTAGTTCTGTCATTCACTTTGCGGGCTTAAAAGCAGTAGGTGAATCGGTCGAGAAACCTATGATGTATTATGAAAACAACGTGCATGGTTCGCTTAATTTATGCCAAGCGATGGCCAAACATAAGGTTAAAAACATAGTGTTTAGTTCATCCGCCACTGTATATGGCGATCCTATTGAATTGCCGTTGCACGAGGGTTTACCCACCGGCACACCAACCAACCCTTATGGAATGTCTAAGCTTATGGTCGAGCTTATGCTTACCGACATTTATAAAGCAGACCCAAACTGGAACATTGTTTTACTGCGATACTTTAATCCCGCAGGAGCGCATCCATCAGGCCAAATTGGCGAAGATCCAAATGGTATTCCTAACAACCTAATGCCCTTTATCACGCAAGTTGCTACCGGAAAGCGTGACGTTCTCAACGTCTTTGGCAACGACTATGATACACCCGACGGCACTGGGGTGCGTGACTATATTCATGTTGAAGATTTAGCTAACGGTCATTTGAAAGCACTTGATAAAATTGCTACTTCCTGTGGTTTATTCACATGCAATTTAGGCACCGGTCAAGGTTACAGTGTGCTCGATATGGTGAATGCCTTTGAAAAAGAAAGTGGCCAAAAAGTAGCGTATAAAATAGCCCCAAGGCGCGGCGGTGACGTAGCATCATGTTATGCTGACCCCACGTTAGCAGCGCAAGAGCTGGACTGGAAAGCTGAGAAAGGCTTAAAAGAAATGTGCGCCGACTCTTGGCGCTGGCAAAATCAAAACCCGGATGGGTACCCACCGTCTTAGCAAACATCCAAAATGGGCTTAGGTTTACCTAAGTTCCATACAATAAATCTTCGAAGTCAGAAAAATCATCTTGTTCTTGTTCCAATTCCTCTTCAGACTTTTGGTTAATTACACCATCTGTGACTTTGAATTCTAAACGTTGAAAGTAAGCATCACGCACAAATAAATACTGATCCAACGACCTTTTTAAAACTTGTTCTTGGTCTAACAGAGATGCGCGAGTCTCTAAAACAGATACTACCAAAGCCGTAATTAAGTAAGGGTCGGCAATAACGGTATTAGGCCACACATATCCGTCTACTACTCTGCCTGTAAAGCTACGAATATCACTAGGACCTAGTGCAGGCAACATTAAATACGGACCCGTTCCTGCTCCCCACACGCCTAATACTTCACCAAAACTTTCATTTTTACGCTCAAAACCCATCGCCGTAGCAACGTCAAAAACCCCTAAAACGCCTATGGTGGAGTTAAGCGCAAAACGCGCTATGCTAGTTGCTGAGTCTTTGCCCTTTCCTTGTAGCAAGTTATTCAAAAAATAAACGGGTTCTTCAATATTTTTTGCGGCATTTAACAGCCCGGTTCGAATGGGCTGGGGTGTAACGGCAACATAACCTTGGGTTAACGGCTTGACCAAAAAACGGTCCAATATCTCGTAGTTAAAATCCCATACTAGACGATTAATTGGCTCTAGAGGATCCCACACTTTAGACACCGTAGAGGAAGGTATTGACGATTCTACTAACGCGCTGTCAGCCTCCTTAGAAATTTGTGATTGCGCCTGCACACTCGAGTTAGACGCACATCCAGTGCTCGCCAATACAAGCAAAAGAGTTGCAAAGGGCATTATTCTACTGCTCAACAGCGCTAGGCTGTTGGTGCCTGAAATACTAAAATTCAACTAAATTTCTCCATGGATTGTTAAGCGTTTCTACTCAATCTAAACTTCTTTATGTAATGATTTACAAATATTGTGCCTTGTAAAAAAAGCGCTTACTTTTTGCCCAATAATAAATCATTAAGCGTTAATATCAAAATACTCTATAACACTTTATCAATAATCACGTTAATGCTAGCAGCTTGCTTGGCCGAAATTTCTGCTAAACTGATATCCAATACAACCCCCTCCAGCTCGCCGGTACTGGGCATTACATCTTCATCTAACGAAATTCTAGCCGTAATATTGACCTGCTGCGCCGAACTCAAATTCATCGCTGGGATCATAGCGTCGTTATCAGACAAACTAATTTGCACAGGTAAACTTGGCAATGCGACGCGCTTCACCGCAAGTGGTGCTTTACTGCGTCCATCGCTGTGTTGCGCGAACACAATAAGATACGCGCGATTAGGTAAACTAGATTGTAGTACATCGCTAATGTTAACGTTAATTAATAATTCACTAACAGATAAAGAGCCCTGAGCTTCAACAGCCATAGCGCCTGCGGGCATAGCCAGCGGCATAGTATTAACGGCTATTGCGGGCTCACCTACTATTGACACATCTATAACGCCAAGCTTACGCAGTTCAGTAACAATTGTTTGATAAAACTGGCTGGTAGGATTCATATCGTCTTTAATCAATGCAAATTGATTAACCGCAAGTTCAGTATCTTTTAACTGAATAGCAACAGACGTTAAAAGTAAACGATTATTACCATTGTCGGGTTGTTTTTGTACCAGGTAGTTAAGTTGACGCACAGAGTTTTGCAGGCTTTCTTGTGTACCTTGTAACATTAATGCTTCAGCAAATTTAAAGCGTAGTTCATCATCTTGCGGCGTAAGGTCAAGGGCTTTTTTATAAGCCGCTATTCCCTCATCAACGCGACCAATAGATGTACTTAACATTGCCAAGTAACTCCAGCCTCTAACATCGTCTGGGTTATCTCGTAAATTACTGCGTATTGACAACGCAAACTTAGCAAAATCGTTTGGCGTTAAGCTTTGCGGACCTTGTTCATCAAGTTTAATACGCAAGTCATCCACCTGCAGCGTAGACTCCTTATAAGCCAACAAACCCTCTAATTGATTAGACTGCCAATAAACCCAAGCGCCAATACCAATAGCAGGCAGCGCGAGTACCACGAGTAAAAGTAAACTTAGTGGTTTTTGCTCTGTTGTGTCGATCTCTGGCGTTTCAGCTACCAACGCAAGTTTAAGGTCTCGAATAGCATTTTCTTTTTCAGCAGGATCTATGAGTCCTTCGTTTACTTCACTTTCTAGCTCAGTAATACGTTGTTTAATCACATTCGCGTTTGAAAGTTCGACAGATTTTATAGGGTTTGTTGAAGAAGACCGTACCTTTTGTCTAATTATGGGGTAGCACACAAACAGCGTGGCCACTAGCACTATGCTAACAGCGTATAAATAAAAATATGTCACCTAGTCGTCCTTTAACATCTGGTCGGCTCGCGCAAGTTTAGCTTCTATATCTTGCTCTAACTCAGGCTTACGCCTACGAATAAAAAATACTAACATTGTCACGGCGAATAGCACTGGGGCCACCCATAGCCAGATGGTTACCGCAGTTATGGGCGGTTGATAATACACAAAATCGCCATAGCGTACTTTCATCCATTCGATTATTTCATCCTTTTCTTTACCTTCTTGCATTAGCTGATACGTTTTGCGCCGCATATCGTGAGCAATAGGCGCGTCTGACGCGGCTATATTTTGGTTTTGGCATTTGGGACAGCGTAATACAGCGGTTAACTCCAAAAACTCTTTACGCTTGCTAGTCTCTGCAAACACATAGTTTTCAGCGTATTGCTGCTTTAGTACTGGCTCCTCAAAAGTGCTTTTCTCTTGTGCATAAGCACTAAAGTTAACAGTAAAAAAGACCATGCTTATGATAAGAAAGGATCTGCCCAAACACGTAAACTTAAATAATTTATTCACCAGTTCCTCCTTGCGTATTGTCTTGAGCATACCCTTCAACAGTATTGTTCATAACCGCAATATTAGCTTCAATATTAGGCGCAATTTCACTTAAAACAGGGGAAAATTTTTGGCGCCATACTCGTGGATTTACATCACCTAAGTGATGCACACGAATTACGCCGTCTTGATCGACCAAAAACGATTCAGGTGCACCGGTTACCCCTAAATCTAACGCCGTATCGCGATAAACATCAAAAATATTAAACGCAAACGGGTTGCCATATCTCGCTACCGTTTCTGCAACTTCTTGCCTAACTCGGCTGATGGTTTTAGTGCCAAAGTCAGGATCAATATCTTGGTCATAATACAAACCAACAACGGTCAATCCGTTCTCAGACAACGCCGTTAGATAAGGCAGTTCAATGGCGCAGGTTATGCACCACACTCCCCACACGTTAATTAAGGTTACATTATCGGTAAATATATCGTTGGTATGAAATACCGATACATCTTGCAGATCGGGTAGTTCAAAGGCAGGAAAAGGCTCGGACAGCACTTCCGACTTCCGAATTGTCGGATCAGAATATAAGCCTTTATACAGAAATATACACATTCCCAAAAAGACAAATAAGGGAAGCAAATATCTAGCCATTCTAATCATATACTTCCCTTGCTTTGAGCGCCAATATTTGGATTAACCTGTGACCGAGTTTGTACCTCAAGTCCAGTATCGGCTAAGATATCTTCGTTCTGCGTTACCAAGCTTTTCACTTTGGCGATTTTCTTTATTCGGTAGCGTTTATCCGATATAGAGAAGATACCACCAATACACATAATAAATGTACCGCCCCAAATCCAGACAACAAATGGCTTGTAATACAAACGAACCGACCACGAATCGCCGTCCAGAGGCTCACCCATTGCCACAAACAAATCACGTGTAAAGGTAGTATGAATACCAGCTTCGGTCATGTTAATTGCTTGGACACTATAAAAACGTTTTTCTGGCTCTAAATGACTAACTAACTCACCGTCCTTAAATACATCAAAAACACCCATGTCAGAAATATAGTTCGGTCCCTGTATCTCTTTCATACCGGTAAATAGTACTTCGTAATCGGCAATTTGGACGCGCTGACCCGGCACCATTTTCACATCACGTTCTAGTTCATAATTACTCACTAAGGTAATACCAATTAAAGTGACTGCAAAACCTAAATGACCTAACACCATTCCCCAATGACTTCGTGTTAGTCGTTTGAGTGACGTAAACAGTGGTTCGTCTCTTGTACTTGATGTCACTCGCTGGCGAACCTCTAAAATAGAAGAAATAATAATCCAAAAACTCATTGTCAGACCTAACCACGCCATATAGCTGCGCTCGTCGTAAGTCATATTGACAAGAAACCCAGCTGACACTGCTAAAATAAATGCGAATATGAGCTGATTACGCAGCATCTCTGGTTTTTGTGATTTCCAACGGGTAAGTGGGCCAATACCTATAAACAGCACAAATGGCACTATTAATAGCGTAAACATTTGATTGAAAAACGGAGCGCCTATAGAAATAGTGCCCAATCCAATCTCTTTATGCACTAGCGGAAATAAGGTTCCTAGCAAAACCACAATAGTGGCGGCAATTAGTAACACATTGTTGCCCATTAACATCATCTCACGCGAGAACATATCGTAGCGCCCGGTGCTCTTTAACTGAGATGCACGCACGGCATAAAGTAATAAAGACCCTCCAATAACCAGCACTAACAAACCCAAAATAAAGAGGCCGCGGTCAGGATCGTTGGCAAAAGAATGTACTGAAACCAATACGCCCGATCGCACTAAAAAAGTGCCTAATAAACTCAGCGAAAAAGCAGCAATGGCAAGCAGTACAGTCCACGATTGAAATATTTTACGTTTTTCGGTTACCGCTAAGCTGTGCATTAACGCCGTGCCCACTAACCAGGGCATAAACGATGCATTTTCAACTGGATCCCAAAACCACCATCCACCCCAACCAAGTTCATAATATGCCCACCAGCTTCCAAGTGAAATACCAATTGTTAAAAAGCTCCATGCGGCAATAGTCCATGGGCGAGACCACCTTGCCCACGTAGAATCTAGCTTTCCGCCAATTAGTGCGGCAATAGCAAAAGCGAAAGCTACTGAAAACCCTACATAGCCCATGTATAACAATGGTGGATGAATAATCATACCAAAATCTTGTAACAAAGGATTTAAGTCGCGTCCGTCAACGGGGAAAAACGGAAGCATGCTATCAAAGGGGTTAGACGTAATTAGCATGAATAAGTAAAAAGAAATACTTACCATACCAAGTACCGACAATACTCTTGAGACCATTGCTTGTGGAATGCCTTTTGAAAATAAAGCAACCGCTAAGGTCCATATGGAAAATATCAGCACCCATAATAAAAAGGAGCCTTCATGGCTGCCCCACACGGCGGTAATTTTATAATACCATGGTAATGCGCTGTTTGAATTTTGCGCCACATTGGCGACACTGAAATTGTCAGTCAAAAAAGCATGGGTTAAGCAAAGATAAGCAATTAAAGTAAATACAAATAGGCCAACAGTCAACGGACGGGCCATTTTCATCATAGTCATGTTGTTAGTTTGTGCCCCCCATAGCGGATACACTGCCAATAGTATGGATATAACTAAGGCAACAACAAGTGTGAAATTACCTATTTCGGGTATCATTAATAACTCCCTTGTGCTGGTGGTATGTGTGTAACACCTTTCATTTTTTCTGCTAACTCCGGTGGCATATACTCTTCATCATGTTTAGCTAGTACTTCATGTGCTATAATTAAGCTTGCTTTTTCTAATGTACCGTTAGCCACTATTCCTTGTCCTTCGCGAAACAGGTCAGGTAAAATACCCTGAAACTGCACCGTGACAGCGGGCCCTATATCGACTAAATCGAAGCTTACCGCCAACGAATTAATATCACGTGAAACACTGCCCGGCACTACCATGCCGCCAATACGAAGACGCTGTCCTAGTGAAGGCTTCACGCCTGTTCTATCTTTCCCCTCAATAATTTCGCTGGGCGTATAAAACACATCAACGTTGTCGCTTAAACTATTGAGCATAATAGCGACACTCGCACCAACAAGGATGATAATACTGGTAACGGCAAATAGTCTTTGTTTTCTTCGTTGGTTCATTAGTTTTCTCAATCAGTAAAATATATAAGGGCTACAAACCTGTGGCGACAACTGCTTTTTTTGCTGCTTTTGCTGCGCGGGCTTTCATAATACGTTCTACACGCTTTTTTTGTTTTCTTGCTTGGTCAATAATTGTTTTTCTGTCTAATACGCTTACTACCAATAATACGAGCATTGCGAATAAGCTAACGCTGAAACTTAACCAAACAAAAAATCCTCTGCCGCTCATATCTATGAACGAGGCATAGCTATCAAACTTTACGCCTTGTTGATACATAAAATAAGCGCCAATAACAAGCAACAAAGCAATCACACCCCACCATATCCTGCGAATAAAAGGTTTACTGTTTTGATGCTCGCTTTCTAAAATATCGGCAACCCACGGCCTATGAGCATCACGTTTTATTAATTCATTTTTCATCCGAATGAGGGTGACCGTGCCTATATAACCTGCCATTCCCACCATAGCAATAAGAAGAGGGATTGCCATTTCCGCAGGCATGGAAGGCTTGTCTAATTTACTAATGGAGGCAGGCTGATGCAGCGTATTCCACCAATCTACAGAGTATTTAATAATAGGAATGTTGATCACCCCTACCATGGCCATTACCGCAGAAGCTTTAGCCCCCTGTTGTTTGTCATCAAAAGAAACATAAAGTGCAATTACACCCAAGTATAAAAATAATAAAATAAGTTGAGATGTCAACCTAGCGTCCCAAATCCAATAAGTACCCCATGTTGGCTTGCCCCACACAGCGCCTGTAAACAAAGAAATAAAACACACCACGGCGCCAATGGGCGCCAATGCCAGCATGGTGGTAAAAGCACTTCGCCACTGCCAAACAATGCCTACAAAAGCGGCTGTAGCCATCGCCATATATGCAGTTAACGACAAAGACGCACTGGGCACATGAATATAAATAATTCTGTACACATCAAACTGCTGGTAATCTGTGGGTGCAAACACAAGTCCCCACACTATGCCTAGCGGCAAGAACACGCATAACACCGTCACAAAAAACGGCATTAAAAAATTACAAGCACCGTAAGCTTTCTCGGGTTGCGCGAATGAATTTATCCACTTCCACATTAGTTTTGGCTCACCTTTAATGAATATGCGATAACCACTGGCGATATCGCCAGTGTAAATAATAGCATCGATGCCATAAAACCCAGGAGCGGGCCAATAGGTAAATTCATTGATGCATATTCTATTGCCGACGTGGCAAAAATTAGTAACGGAATAAACAGTGGTATTAATAACAATGCCACCAACACCCCAGAGCGTTGTAGTCCAACGGTTAATGCCACACCAATTGCACCTACAAAACTGATTATAGGGGTACCTAACAACAACGTAAGTATAAGTGTTAAGTACATCGTATTAGTCATGTTTAAAAATAATGCAAGCATTGGCGATATAAGCAACAAAGGCACAATATTAACTAACCAATGCGTGATAACTTTTACCAAAACCACCATGTAAAGGGGTGTTGGCGATATTATCATTTGCTCCAAACTGCCGTCGCTGTAGTCATCACGAAACAGTCTGTCAAGCCCCATTAGCAAAGACAGTATTGCAGCCACCCATACAACACCGCCACTCACCAGTTGCAAAGTTTCAGGATTCGGGCCAATGGCCAAGGGAAACAATGTAATGACCATAATAAAAAACATCAAGGGCTGCATAAGCTCAGCTCGTTGCCGGTAAGCCAGCGAAAAGTCTCGTTTAGCCACCGCTAATAATGCCACAAGAATCCTCGTTCTAGGCACATCATTACGCTGCTTATTAAATGATGATTCCAAAGCCATTACCAAGCGAACTCTAAATCGAAAATAGTTTGCTGATGTGCAATGTTAGTTGCTTGATGGGACGTCATAATCACTGCACCATTTTCTATATCATCATTTTTTGGCTTTGTTTGAGCCCCGCTTAAACCCTTAGCATTTTTCATGCCATTACTTTGCTTAAGAAAACCTTCAATATGCTTTTCAAGCAAGCTGACCGTGGCTATATCAAGTGCTGTAAAGGGCTCGTCGAGCACCCATAAATTTGCGCTTTTGTTCAGCCATAACTTGGCTAAGCTAACCCTGCGCTGCTGACCAGCAGATAGATGCTTAAGCGGCAAATCTTCTAAACCGTCAAGACCGAGTAAATAAAGCACATGGAGTATTTCATTAATGTCTTGGCAAGGCGTGCCAATCATGCTCATATAAAACTGTAGGTTTTCGATAGGGCTTAGCAAGCCAGTTAAGCCCAGTTTGTGTCCAACATATACAACACCAGTCGTTGCTACCGTAATATCGTCTTTTATCGCTTGCCCATTAATGAATACTTGGCCAGTATTAGGCACACTTAAGCCAACCAATATACGCAGCAAGCTAGTTTTACCGGCACCATTTTCGCCGGTTAGCATAACAAGTTCGCCACTGTTTATTGACAAATCAATATCTTGAAACAGAATTCTGTCTTGTTTTTCACAGCTTATTTGCTGAGCGGCTAAAATTGGCAAACTGTTCTATCATGTGTCTGAAAACTCCCTAAATTATAGCACAAATTTACCCACTAGTGCATCATTTGCAAGGGAAAACAAATGTTTGCTTGCTCGGAAATTTCGTGTTTACTCTTCGTTTAATCTGCAAATTTAATGCATCTTTACAAATTTCCTAAAGACAATGAGAATAAACATAAAAATACTGCCCAACAACATGCGTATAAACATGAGTGGTTCATAAAATAATGCTTAGTTCGCATCACATTACCGATACTTTCCATAAATGGTGAATTAGCGATCTTAATCTCCTTTATCTTACATTGTCGAATTGCTAATAAGCCTCAGTAACATACAGAAAATACTAGAAACTTATACTAAGAAAGGGAGGAGCCTATTGATATTAATCAAGCAATGGTGCATTGACCGATTGAACACACAGCCCTTTACTGTCTAATTCTGCTGCTAAGTTCCACTGTAGAGACCAAAACCCGCATTAGCCGTCCATAGGGCTTTCGGCAGCTTTTGAGCATAACTAGCATTAGCTCTTCGCTTTTTTGCAAACAAAAATCGTCATACTAATTGTCCAGAGTAATTAGACCGTTACAACATTGTCGACATCATCAAAATACACATCACCCAAGGCGGCTTCCTCTAACCATCTGCAACCATTGACCGACGTACATTTAGCCGAATTCATCACACGCGAGTTAACCAACGCCAGCATGGGCGCAAATACCTTCACCGATGGGGCCATTAAGCCCATTCTACGCACCGCAAATGGCAACCTACGATTATGCAAAAATCTCTGCATTCTGTCTGTTAACAGAACTGACTTATCAGTCACAAAAAAGCTTGAAATGTTTAAAATGCTTTTTGGATTTTTTGTGAGCTATAGCTGTTTCATTCCGTAACAAATAATGGCCTTGGCTTTAATTCACCTCAACTAAAACGCAGGAATATGTCTATGAGTAAAGAAACATTTGACCCCACCAAGTATAATGCTAGTGGAAACGAACCTTTTTCTTCTGTTCTTGAAAAAACAATATTAAGACGTACTTTTCTAAAAGGTGGCGCGGCGATGTCTGCTCTTGCCATGTTTAGTGCCTTTGGTTTAGGTGCTTGCGCTGTTAAAAAGCCTGCTACAACTAACTTACGTCAGGCTGTTAAACTTGGGTTTGACTCTATCGCGGGTTCTAAAACAGACGCTGTTACTGTAGCCAAAGGATATACTACGCAGGTTTTAGCGCCGTGGGGAACGCCTTTAAATAACAAAGCTGCTGCTTGGAAAGATGACGGTACCAATACGGCCACTGACCAAGCCAACGCTGTTGGTATGCATCACGATGGAATGAAATTTTTTCCATTAAACAATAGTTCTATCGACGGCTTGTTATGCGTTAATCACGAGTATATCGATACTGATGCACTGCATTTTGATGGCGCTGAGCGTAACGCAGAGTTTGTTAGAAAGGAAATTAACGCGCACGGTGTTTCTGTTATCCGTATCCAACTAAATGGGAATGATTGGGAAGTGGTCGCTAACGACCCACATAACCGTCGCTTCACAGGGGCAACTGAAATGGCAATTGCCGGTCCTATGGCTAAGAACTCTTTGTTAATTACCCCTTTTGCTCCTAATGGCGACAAGACTCGGGGAACATTAAATAATTGTGGTAACGGCTATACCCCATGGGGCACCTATTTAACATGCGAAGAAAACTGGCCTGGATATTTTGTTGCTGATGAGGCAAGCATGACCGAAGACCAACGGCGCATCGGCATCTCTGCACTGGATGCAGGTGGCCGTTACAACTGGCATGATCAAGCTGGTGTTGCGGCAGAGAAGGCTGGTGAATTCAGCCGTTTTAATGTCACTCCTAGCGGTAATAGCGCCTCACAAGACTATCGCAATGAAGCGAACGGTCAAGGATACGTAGTAGAAATTGACCCTTATGATCCAGGCTCAGTGGCAACGAAGAGAACGGCGCTGGGTCGCTTTCGTCATGAGGGTTGTGTGTTTGGTAAATTAGAAGAGGGTAAACCGATTGCATTTTACTCGGGTCACGATGCCCGCTTCGAATACATTTATCGTTTTGTCTCTGATGCCAACTGGAAAGCAGCAGATGCAGATCGCAGCGACCGTTTGGAGGTAGGTGCGAAGTATATGGATAAAGGTACTTTATATGTAGCACGCTTTAGTGCTGATAGTGTGGGGGAATGGCTAGCTTTAACACCCAGCACAGTAACTAAAAATGGCAGTACGCTAGGCGCTGAAATTGGCTCTCTATCTGAAATCATTATAAATACCGCAGGGGCCGCAGACCTGGTTGGCGCAACGCCAATGGATCGCCCCGAATGGACTGCTGTTGATCCTATAAGTGGGACGGTATATTTAACGCTAACTAACAACACCAGACGCACCGAAGCCAACATCGCCAATCCTCGCGTTGATAACCCCTTTGGTCATATCATCCGTTGGGATGAAACAGGCGCTACAAGCTTTAATTGGGATATATTTGTATTCGGTTCTCCCGCCAATGGCGACGTGCAGACTAATCGCTCTGAGCTGACACAGCTCAATCAATTCGCCAGCCCAGACGGCCTTGTGTTTGATGATCGCGGCATTATGTGGATACAAACTGATAATGGCGCCGATGAGATTGAGGCTTATACCAATGATCAAATGCTTGCTGTTATTCCTGCTAATTTAGTCGATGCTAATGGCGAGCAACAAGTACTATCATCGGCAAATCAGGCCCAATTGAAACGCTTTTTTGTTGGACCAAATGATTGCGAAATAACAGGACTAACTTATACCCCTGATCACACTAGCTTCTTTGCAAATGTACAACATCCAAGTAACTGGCCTTCATCTATGAATGCTGCAACACAAACCCCTAAGGGCACAACCGTTCGTCCGCGAGCCGCAACCGTCGTTATCCGAAAAATAAATGGCGAGGATGTAGGTGTCTAATTGGTACTCTGATTTGCAGTGCTTATAACGCTCTATTTTTCATTCCAAACTTTTGTTCGGATTTCGCCAGACCAAGGTTTGAAAATCAAAGCTTAGAGTGGGTTCGTCAAGTAAGACAAAGTCTGGGGAATAACTTAGTGCACACAACAAGGCAGCTTTTTGCTTGTTGCCCGTAGATAGCTGGATGACTTCTTTTTTTACGTGTTCGTCTAAACCAAGGGCAGCATGAATTATGGCGATTTTGTCGCGCACGGCAGGTCCTGAAAAGCCTCTCAAACAAGCAAAGTAATCAGTATTTTGTTTGGCTGTTAAACGCCAGTTAGTGTTGCCTGATCAGTTAGCGCCTAACAAGGCGACAGTTTCACCGCGAGATAAGTGGAACGACACATCTTTACGGGGCCGCTTGTCCAGCGTATGCTTTTGTTTAAGTTCGAGATAGATAACATATTGTTTTCCTTGAGCAAAATATGGTGAGAATAAACCACTATT
>JBLIGC010000013.1:0-49233 GCA_047636735.1 Glaciecola sp.
CTACCTAAAATGGCTTAAATCACTGGCCAATGCCCAAGAGTTCCAAAAACTTGAGTTTGAAGTGCGCGCTTATTTACGTATTTACCCACAAGACACCGTTGCTATGTTGCTAGAGGCGCAAGCGTATTATCACAACAAACCCCTTAACATTGCACTTGTGCACTATCATGAGCTTTTAACACAGTCGCTTTCACCTAAGCAACAAAGCGACATTGAAGAGCTCATTGCCGTGAATACTACACGTATTATTCAGCAATTTAGCGGTGACGGAGCATGGAATTTACTGGCTCAATTTTTGGAACCTTTAGTGCAAATCGCCCCGCGAAATAGACAGTACCTCATGGCCTTGGCTCGGGCCTACGGTATGCAATCTCAATTTACCCTAATGGAGGATGTATTAGCTAGCTTTTCATCAGACGACATTCGCTCAATTCGACTTAGGAGTAACGTAAATGCCCGCCTCAACCAAACGGCAAACAACGACTCGCTCGCTAGCTTACCCCAAGGAGGTATAGACTCCGGCCTTAGTAACCAGCGCATAGCTGATGTATTGTTGCAGCAAGAACGCGGGCAGTTTGTGACTCACGCAAGTGTACATAATAGGTCGGTCAGATTGTTAGTAGATACGGGCGCCTCAACGACGGCCATAAGTGATGTGGCATTTAGTGACATAGATAGCAATGAAGTAGAGTTTTTGGGTCTGTTTAATGTCAATACTGCAGGCGGTACTATTGAAGCTCCAATATATAAAGTTAAACGCATTACAATAGGCCAGCGTGACATACTAAATACTAGTGTACTAATTTTGCCCGCTAAAAATTTAGGTCGATACGACGGTTTATTAGGCATGAATGTACTAGGTCAATTCGATTTGACTTATGATGCTACAAGCGAAACAATGCGTATGTACAAAAAACGCTGAGGTCGTTAGACCTCAGCGTTTTGGTGTTCATCCAAAAATTATCACGCTAAAGGTGCGTTTCAAACTTTATCATATTGTGATACCTACAGCTTAGCACACAACCTTGTACCTTGATCAATTGCGCGCTTAGCGTCAAGCTCTGTGGCAAAATCTGCCCCCCCAATCAAATGATATGGCAAGGTTAGACCGTCTACCAGTTCGCGCATAGGTACTTGACCTGCACAAATAATTACGTTGTCTACGTCAAGTGTTTTTGGCTCACCATTTACTTCTATGTGTAAACCATCGTCATCAATACGCTTGTAGGTAACCCCAGCGATTAATTTGACACCTTTCATCATTAATCCTGCACGATGGGCCCATCCTGTGGTTTTGCCCAAGCCAGCACCCACTTTTGTAGTCTTACGCTGCAGCATATAAATTTCTCTTGGTGATGGTTCAGGTAATGCCTTCATACCTTCAACTCCGCCCCTATATTCAAAGCTCATATCAATGCCCCACTCTTTCATAAAAGCAGGAATATTAGTTGACGTTGATATCTCGCCATGAGATAAAAATTCGCTTGTATCAAAGCCTATTCCGCCAGCACCCATTACCGCCACCCTTTTACCCACGGGCTTCTTATGCTTAAGTACGTCTACGTATGACAATACTTTGGGGTGATCAATACCTTCAATATCAGGCTTACGCGGTATAATACCAGTAGCCAAAATAACTTCGTCGAAATCACCTTTATGCAAAATATCTATGTCTACTTTGGTATTTAGTTGAATATCGACACCAAGCAATGCCAGTTGTACAGAAAAGTACCGAATAGTTTCATAAAACTCTTCTTTGCCTGGGACTTGTTTAGCAATATTGAACTGACCGCCAAGTTCGCTATCTGCATCAAACAAGGTCACTTTGTGTCCTCTTTCAGCACAGGTTTTCGCGGCGGCAAGCCCGGCAGGACCGGCACCCACAACGGCAATATGTTTGATGACATGGGCCGGTACTATATTTAATTCAGTTTCGTGACAAGCACGTGGATTTACCAAGCAACTGGTCATTTTGCCGTCAAAAATATGGTCTAAACAAGCTTGGTTGCACCCTATACAGGTATTAATTTGGTTAGATTGATTGCGCTTAGCCTTAGCAACGAAGTCGGCGTCAGCCAAAAACGGTCTTGCCATAGACACCATGTCGGCATCACCTCGGGCAAGCACTTCTTCGGCGACTTCGGGTGTGTTAATTCTGTTTGATGTAATGACAGGAATATTTAAGGCTTTTCTAAATTTAGCGGTTACCCATGTAAATGCAGCTCGGGGCACCTTAGTAGCAATAGTTGGAATGCGCGCTTCGTGCCAGCCAATACCTGTATTGATGATAGTCGCACCTGCTTTTTCTATTTCTAATCCCAGCTCTACCACTTCATCATAATTTGAACCACCTTCCACTAAATCAAGCATAGACAGACGGTAAATAATGATAAATTCTTTGCCTACCGCTTCGCGCACACGACGAACCACTTCAATAGGTAGTTTAATACGATTCTTATATTCACCGCCCCATTCGTCTTTACGCTGATTGGTGCGTGTAGCAATAAACTGGTTTAAAAAATAGCCCTCTGAACCCATAATTTCAACACCGTCGTAGCCTGCACGTTTCGCCTGCTGTGCGGTAAATACAAAATCTTCTATTTGCTTAACAATCCCTGCTTCATCTAAGGCTTTTGGCATAAATGGATTAATTGGTGCCTGAATGGCAGACGGAGCCACAAGCTTTTTGCTATATGCATAGCGACCAGTGTGCAAAATTTGCATACAAATTTTACCCCCCTCGTCATGCACGGCTTTGGTGACTACTTTATGGTTTTCGACCGCTTCGTCGCTGTCTAGTCTGCAGGTAATGTCGTGGGTTGCGCCTTCATCATTAGGGCCTATGCCTCCTGTCACTATGAGGCCTACTCCACCGCGCGCACGTTCTGCAAAAAATGCTGCCATACGATCGTGGCCGTTAGGCAACTCTTCTAAACCTGTGTGCATAGAGCCCATAACAATTCGGTTTTTAAGCTGCGTAAAGCCCAAATCTAAGGCTCGAAAAATATGTGGAAAAGGTACACTTGATTCTGCTGAGACAGGCGCTGAAGACGATGTTATTGTCATTTTTTTTTAGATCCTCAAATTAATACTATTAAAATAAAACACGCACAATAAAGGCAGCAATTATGTAAAGCCCTTAGATAATGTTTTATTTGTTATATGTAGTTGGATAAACTAGCTTAATCAATTAAATTTTTAGGCTTGTCTAGACGTAGTTCGCGCCAAATTTTACCACTCTCAACGCCATATCTACGCACAACAGCCACAACGCGGTCAGGCTCGTTGGTATCAAGTACATTTAGCAGTTGCTTGTAATAGCTGGTCGCTATTTCACGTGCATTTTCGTGACTAAAGAAATATCCACCCACGCGAGCATAAACGCCTTTAAAACCGTTCATCATCAGCACGTAAACAGGATTATCTGAAGCAAAAGCAAGGTCATGATGCATTTGGTAGTCATGTTGGGAAAAAGCGTTACCTTCTTGTTCGACTTTTTTATAACGTTCAATAATTTCACGACTTATTTGAGGTGATTGACGAAAGGCGGCGCGAATAAATACTGCGCTCAGATTAGTTCGGGCAGACAGCATTTTATCAAGTAACTCAGGCTGACCTTCTTGGTCAAGCCTGGCGAGTGTCTCAAGAATATTTAGACCACAGGTTTCCCAATAATTATTTATCTTTGTAGGCTTACCGTGTTGGATAGTTAGCCAACCATCTCTGGCTAAGCGCTGCAAAACTTCACGTAACGTGGTGCGAGTTACCCCTATTAGCTCTGAAAGCTCTCGCTCTGCAGGGAGTATTGTCCCAGGTGGAAATCGACCGCTCCATATGGACTCAACAATGTATTCTTCGGCAAACCCTGCTGGACTTTGAGACTTATAAATCATGCTTACAACTAAGATGTTAATAAAATATTAACAGATTGTACCAGATGATCAGCACAAGAAAAGCTTTATGTTTTGTGTGCGCTGTTCAGATCAAATTTGAGTCTGCCAAAAATGCTTGATTTAAAGCCAGCATATTTGTCCTACAGCAAAAATTTAAGTAGTAACAAACAAATCGCGCATTTAATCACGCAGTTACACATATAATACCGTTTCCAGTAGCTATTATTAACTTCACTTTAATTGTCATAAATTAGTGCCTGTTGCATTAAACCGAGGTAGCGTTTATTCTCCTTGTGCCAAATTAAAGTGACGCGCATGACTGCAGCGGAAATTAGCAGATGCACTTATATACAAAGTTGCTCAGCCAATAGACTAACCGTCTTCAACTTAAAAAATATCGATTTAACCCATAGTACTGTTAACCACTAATTGCTTTTAGCTAAAGGCTAAATTGCTGGTATATGAAAAAGGTATGCAATGAATTCGACCATTAAAGCCGCTTTGTGGATGCTGGGGGCAATATTCAGCTTTACTACTATGGCCATTGCGGGGCGCGAACTCAGTGCTGGGTTTGATACATTTGAAATCATGTTGTACCGCTCGGCCATAGCCTTGGTAATTGTGCTGGTAGTGATCTATGCAACCGGAACGTTCCGTAACATAGGTATTGACGCATGGCGCACACATCTGCTTCGAAATGTTTTTCATTTCACCGGTCAGAACCTTTGGTTCTATGCAGTAACAGTGATTCCTTTGGCGCAAGTTTTTGCACTTGAGTTCACCTCTCCCCTATGGGTTATTTTACTGTCTGTGTTCTTTTTAGGGGAACGCCTCACAGTAATACGCGTGATTGCTGCGCTAATGGGGTTTATCGGTATTTTGGTTGTCGCGCGACCTGACCTAGGAAACATTAATCCAGGGGTTGTAGCGGCGGCATCTTGCGCTATTTTCTTTGCGCTAACGTACGTATTTACCAAACGCCTTACTCGTACACAAAGTATTGCGGCTATCATGCTCTACCTTTGTGGCCTGCAATTGATTTTTGGTATTATTTCAGCAGGATATGATGGAGATATTGCCCTGCCCAGCACTGCAGATATGCCCTTGTTTGGACTGGTTGCTTGTTGCGGCTTACTGGCACATTTTTGCATCACAAAGGCACTAACAATAGCCCCTGCTACAGTAGTAGCCCCACTTGAATTTGCTCGCCTGCCCATCGTTGCCATTGCTGCAATGGTGGTTTATAACGAGATCATTGATGTGTGGGTTTTTGTTGGTGCCGTCATCATTTTTGCAGGCAATTACCTCAACATTTGGTTTGAAACCCGCAAAAAAAACCAAGCTGCTAAGGTTAAGTAACGTTAGTAGCATAGTATTAGCGCATGAAAAAACGCTATGTCACTTCGTAAGCTTACTATTTAAGCTTACTGAAAATAAATAATAAAGTATAAAAAAGCGGATGTTTATCAGTTTTTTTATGGGTACAATACCAGTAGTATTAAAGCCGTAAACATACCTACAACAGATTAATAACATATTAGGAATATTACATTACATGCAATGGATATATCAGTTTAGTCAACAAAAACGTGCTTGGACATTGCTCGCCTTATCTGCTTTTGGCTTATTGATTACCGCTTTGTATTTTCAACACAGCATGAATTTACAGCCTTGTATTAAATGTATTTATCAAAGGACCGCTGTTATTGGAGTGCTGTTAGCCGCTATTATTCCGCTACTATACAACCACTTATTTACGCGCATAGCGGCATTTTTCATTTGGGCTTATAGCAGTCTTCAAGGAATATTGGTCGCACGCGAACATCTTAATGTAATATTCGCTAAAAACCCTTTTGCCAATATATGTGACATTGTGCCAAACTTTCCGTCGTCTATGCCCTTGCATGAATGGTTACCGGCAATTTTTGGTGCAACAGGTGATTGCAATGAAAATAGTTGGCAGTTTATGGAGATGGGAATGGCTAATTGGATGCAGATAATTTTTAGTATCTACTTGCTAGTACTAGTAGTTGTTTTAGCCGCTAACGTATACTGTGGTGTGGTTAATAAGAAGGTATAACGCCTTCTCGCTAACTTCTATCACTTTATTTTTAATGTTGTTATGACTACTCGATAGCACCAAGAGGCCAGGTAACAATATAATCTTCAAAATCATCTAGGTCCACATTTGTCTCGCTGACCACACGATTTCTAACCGTAATACCAAGCTGATGCATTTTCGTCTTTTTGCCCTTGTTTAGCAACGGATGCCAATGCGCTAAGCCTTTTCCCTCATGCAGCCTTCTGTAACTGCAGGACGGCGGCATAAAAAAAACGTCTGCTAGGTTATCTTTGGTTAGTGTAACGCAATCTGGCACTAATTCTCCGCGCTTCTCGTATTGCGTGCAGCCACAGGTTTTATCGTTCAATAAATAGCAAGCAATATTGGTGTAGAGTATTTCTTCACCCTGTTTTATATGGTCAGTTGGAGCGAAGTTTTCTTCCAACGTTTCATCATCAATAAACTTATGCAAGCAACAGCGCGCGCAGCCATCACAAATGGCTTCCCATTCAGGCCGAGACATATCATTTAATGATTTGTCTCGCCAAAATGCCGATTCTATTAAAGCCTTTGAATATATCGTTTTACTTTTGGCGCTACTCATATTAAAAACCTGGTTTGTTAATTTGCATCATTGCTTGTGTTGACTTTGCGCGACTCTAAATGCTCATCCAATAAATTATTAACCTTAGGTGGCAATTGCAAATAAAAACCGTCTGTTTGAATTCTTTCAACCAACTTATCTCTATTAATACCCGCAATAATATCGCGTTTAATCAACGGTATAAGCATCACGAATATGGGCACCCCAAATTGTTTCATGAGGACATCGGGCACGGTTGAGAAATCATCGCGCTTTGCAAGGTACAAATAGGTGTCGGCTCTTCTTGACGACTTATAAACTGCGCTTAATTTCATGGTGACCTGCTATTAGTGCTTGTAAATTTATATTATTAAATAACTGACTGCCCTGTATATAAGCACTAAATAGTTCACCTCGCCAACCACTTAGCATATCAGGACACAAGTTCTGTAACTCTAGCTCATCAAAATCGAACCAGCACCATTTAAGCACTTGGTTCATTTGTTTTTTGCTAGCTAATACGGCAACAGGTACGTCTTGCTCAAGCGCTATATGGTCCACTAGTTCTTTTACTATATTCAAACAAGGTTTGTATCCACTAAACTCAATTAAACGCTGTATTCTAGGCACGGCTTGTTGATTACTTTCATTTCGTGCCGCCTGACAGATTGCTAATAAATCATCTTTGTAGAGTCTGGCTTGTTTAGAATATAAATTATGACAATCAAACAGAGCTTGAGCAGTATCAGGCACCTTGCTTGCAATTTCGAAAAGCGCCACTTCTTTAATCACAAAGTTTACCGCCATATTTTCTTTTCTGGCAACTTCTAAACGCCACTTCGCAAGTGCTTTTAGAGCGATAAGTTGCTTACCTTTTAGCTTCCAGTTATTTTTTAGTGAGTAGTAGGCAATTTCCGCGGGCAAAGGCATTGATTTTTTGACACCCAATTGATGAATTTCATCAAATACCCAGTTAGTTTTCTGTATTGTTTGTGTTTCTTTGAAAATATGTTCGTACAACGCCATTAAATGCGTGACGTCGGCACTTGCATAGGCACATTGGGCTGCACTTAATGGTCTTTGGATCCAATCAGTTCTAGATTCGCCTTTATCGACCGTTATTTCAAATAACTTTTCAATCAAGTTAGCATAGCCCACCGACACTCCCAACCCTATAAGCCCGGCAGCAAATTGGGTATCAAATATTGGCGTAGGTATTACTTGTAAATGATGCCATAGGGCCTCTAAATCTTCAGAGCAAGCATGTGCTATTTTGACAATATTAGCATTGGTTAAAATTGCTGCAAATTCAGACAAATCTGCTATTGCCACCGGATCGATAAGCGCGACTTGTTCTTTATCAAAGACTTGAATAAGACCCAAAATAGGCGTTAGAGTTTGTGTTCGCACAAACTCAGTGTCAATTGCCAACACTTCTTGGGTAGCATAATGGGCGCATAACTCACTAAGTTGTGCGGATGTATTTACGTATAAGTATTCGTAAGTTTTATTATAAGGATGCAATTTTTCTCGATTCTTATTTAATTAGCAGTTACTGTTTGTCGCCAACTAGTTGCATATAACCATATGCAACTAGTTATTGCTATGTTTGTTGCTAACATTATCACGTAGCTCGCGGCGTAAAATTTTGCCCACATTTGTTTTAGGTAAAGCATCGGTAAACTCAACTATTTTAGGTACTTTGTAGCCTGTCAAAAGTGACTTGCAGTGCGAAATTACGTCATCAACGCTGAGCTTAGGATCTTTTTTAACCACAAACAATTTAACCACCTCACCCGACACTTCATGCAAAATACCCACCGCAGCCGCCTCAAATATACCATCATGCATTGCGGCTACTTCTTCTATTTCATTGGGGAACACATTAAAGCCAGACACCAATATCATGTCTTTTTTTCGGTCAACTATATACAGAAAACCTTGCTCATCCATTTTTGCTATATCACCGGTTGCCAACCATCCATCTTGCAAAATTTCGTCTGTTGCTGCTTGTCGTTTTAAATAACCTACCATTACTTGAGGACCTTTAACATGAAGTTCGCCCGACTCGCCCAGCGCCACTTCCCTGCCGTTATCGTCAACTAGTTTTACGTCTGTGGAAGGCAAAGGCAGTCCAATAGACCCTTTATGTTCTGTCAAGTTAAAAGGGTTTACCGCCACTATAGGCGAACATTCGGTCAAGCCGTAGCCTTCGATTAAGACTTTACCCGTAACTTTTTGCCATTTTTCTGCAACCGGTCTTTGAACCGCCATACCGCCACCGAGTCCAAACACAAAATGACTAAAATCTAACTCAGCAAAACCAGGAGTATTTAACAATCCATTAAATAAGGTATTAACACCGGTTATCACTGCAAAAGGATATTTTTTAAGCTCACAAACAAAACCCGGCATATCACGTGGATTACTAATTAATAAGTTAGGACTACCAGACTTAAAAAAGGTTAAGCAATTGCTTGTCAACGCGAAAATATGGTAAAGCGGCAGCGCTGTCACAACCATTGCACCGGGCTTAACGGCTATTTGTAAGTTTCCAGACACTTGCTCTAAGTTTGCTACCATATTCCTATGAGATAACATGGCACCTTTTGAAACCCCCGTAGTACCACCGGTATATTGCAAAAATGCAATATCATCGCCGCTTATTTTCGGTCGAGTGTACTTTAACTGTTTACCTTTTGCTAATACATCATTAAACGCTAACGTACCTTCTAAGCCATGCGCAGGCACCAGTTTTTTAATATGTTTTATAGCAAAATTAACTATCCACTTTTTGGGTGCTGGCAACATATCACCAATAGTGCTTAATATAACGTTTTTAACAGGGGTATTGGAAAGAACCTTGTCGAGGGTATCAGCAAAGTTTTCAAGGATGACTATGGTTTTAACATTTGCATCATGTAACTGATGCTGAAGCTCTCGAGGGGTATATAGGGGATTGACGTTAACAACCGTCATACCTGCACGTAACACACCAAATAAAACCACTGGATACTGCAGTAGGTTGGGCATCATAATGGCGACTGAATCGCCTTTATGCAAACCTGAGTTTTGTAAGTAAGCAGCAAACTGCGCCGACAAGGCGTCTAAATCACCAAAAGTAATTTGATGACCCATGTTTATAAAAGCTGTTTGACTACTAAACTCAGCAACCGACTCCTCAAATATTTCTAGTAAAGAAGGGGCAATATTGGCCTTTATTTCAGCCTGTACATTCTTATCGTATTGCGCTAGCCAAATTTTTTCCACGTCATGATGTTCCTGTGGTTAATGTCAAGCTTATCTTAATGTACCTGCCTTGAAAAAGAAACAATGATTCCGCTTTAGAGTAAATGAATCAGCGCTCAAAAAATTGAGTAGCGTATTTATGAATACAATTGGCGACGTCAACGTTCGAATCAAGGTGCACATGATGACCACCGGTAAAGGTAATTGTTGGGACATCAAAAAATATATTGTCGCGCTTAGCAATAACGACTTTAATTTTCTCAAACCCTTTTTTTCCTAAAATCAGTAATCGTTGGCAGCAAATATTGGCAAGGGTATTACACACTTGTTCTTCGGTCATTCTCAAGGCAGACTTTGTGCGTAAGCGATTGTCTGAACGCCATAATAAATTGCCTTGCTTATCGGTTTTAAGATTTCGACTAACAATTTGTTGCGCTTGACTGGCGCTTAAATCACTTATTGCGCAACGTGCTTTTATTACCGCCTCGATACTGAGGGGTTGTTTTATAGGTTTGTTGGCCTTAGTTCTGCTGGAGAAACACTCGGTAAGCTGTATAGCGCTGGTATTAGCGTCTTGAGAAAGCGGTCCACACGACTCTATCGCAATAAAGCCATGAAGCCCTTTCGGTTGCGTTGATGCATATAAACTACTCACAATCGCCCCAAGCGAATGCCCTACTAACACAAAATTACTCAGTTGTAATGTACGTACTAACTGATACAAATCGTAGGCGTAATCACTTAAATGGTAGTGTGCATCTTTGCTTCGATGCAATGATTTACCATGACCCGCCATATCAATGGCAATACATTGATACTCGTCTAAGAGGGGCAATATTGTGGCAAAGCTATCTGCGTTATCAAGATAGCCGTGAAGAAAAATAAGTGTTGGCTTAATTACACTAAGCGATTCATAGTTGACTATGGCTGCCACCCTTGTATGAGGCAGCCTTATTTCAATCTCATTGATCACAGGGCAACCTAACGTTCCTGTGTCGGCTTTTTGATGGCTTGAACACTATCTCTAAAAGTTGCAGACGCCCTAGGTTTATTTTGACTCACACTGGAAGTCGAAGGTCTGTTTCGTTTAACAGTGCCGCCTTGGCTGTGCCCGTTATAGCGCTCAATTCTTATGCGACTGCGGTGACGAGATCGCATCCAAGGATCATACCAAGGGTTAAAAAAGTTTCTGTGAAAGCCGGCTCCGTAACTAAATGGTGAAAATGCAAAGGTATCTATCTCAATATTCACATCGGTGGTTTCTTTCCACATATAATAGCCCATGGCATTGAGAGTTGGGTATGTATATTCTTGTTCGCCAATAATACCGGTATGAGTATCTCCTACATCGCCTACAACTGTAATTAACCTGCCTTGTTCAAACACAAGAGGGTCTACAAAACCTTCAACAACTGCTTTGAAACGTCCAACGCTTGGCATGCCGGTTTTTGGTTTGCCTAATCGGTCTTCAGGAAAAAACACGACTTCTATTTCAGATGCATCTTTTTTGTTTACCACTGATACAATTTTACCGCCCCAACGCGCCTTTTTACCAGCATCAAGCGATTGCGCCGCAGCAGAAGGATCTGCATTAGCAATACTCGTACTAACATCTTCAAACGCCACAAGTGTTGTATTTTCGCCTACGTCAATAGAATCTGGCACAACTGCGCAGCCCGAAACCACAGCAAGCCCCGCCAGAGCTGCAATAAACTTAATACTTTTCAATATATTCATTAACAACGCCTCAATGTATGGTTAGATAAACCTACGACCAGATAGGGGAAAACAAGTTCAACCATTATCTACCTCTTGTAAATAAGTAACCCCAGTATTTAAGCATATAAATCGACCCCCATCAAACGACGCAGCTCTTCTCGCTGGCTTCCAGTGTCTATTGCCGTATAAATCTGTAAACCATTTTGCGCACTAGTAGTCAGTTGTGCATATTGGTTGGCTCGTTCAAATAAGTTCTCGGCCTGGCTAAAACTAACCGAATCTCCTATTTTAAAGAATTCACCTTCAATTGGTGATAGTTTCGTGGTGGCCTCAACGGCGCTATTGATGTCTTTAACTAGAGGCTGCTGCGCTGAATCTGGCTGCCTGTTGACAAAAAGAGACTGCGTCATAGGGTAAATAGAAGCCATTAAAAACCCCACCTACTTGAGGTGATCATATGCTTGGGCAACCTATTCATGAAGCGCATACCTCTACATTTTGTTTGGTAATTTTTTCCAAGTTACCGTATCTCTAACATAGACAGGCGCGATGTCATCAACACCAATGCTAGTATTATTTTGCATCGCTAATTGGGCAAAGGGTAACATATATCTTGCATTCGGATAATGTACATTTAGTATAAACGATTGTAAAGCTTCATTATATAAGTCGGCATATGTCACAAAGCCAGTTCCCGCAAGCCCTATAAATTTTGGCAGAGTATGCAAATAAATAAGAGCATCTTCAGGCGTTGCAACAACTTCTTTTATCTGCGCGATAGCAAGTCCATCAACTACTTTAAAATGGCCCATGTATACCTCTTTCATGCGCGCATCAATGAGCACTAGTTGTTCTTCACAGCCTGTTTGTGAATAAACTTGCTGCGCCATTGCCGCTAAGGTAGACACTTGTACAACAGGCAAGTTAGCACCAAAGGCTAGTCCTTGAACAGTGCTTGCAGCAATTCTTACGCCAGTAAAACTTCCGGGCCCGCAGCCAAAAGCGATACCTGACAAATCCGCTGGGACCATATTATTACGACACAATATTGTATCAATCATCGGCAGGATTTGCTGGCTATGCTGCTGTGGACAAATATCAAAAATACTGTCTACCAGTTCCACTTCTGGCGCTGCGGCTTGCGCTAAGGGCTTAGCTGATTTACTACCTAGTAACGCAACACTACAAGCTTCTGTTGCGGTGTCAATTGCCAGTATGTTCATTTATTAATCTCGCTGTTTAGTGTCAATATAAGGTGTACTTATGATTAGTGTTAACCAATAGATGATAAGAATGCCTGCACTGTTTTTAAGTCCCTTGTTTTGCGCATATTAGGCAGACTAGCAAGAAAAGTACTTGCATAGGGCTTTGTCACAAGACGATTGTCGCATATCACTAATACACCTCTGTCTTCAAAATCTCGAATAAGGCGCCCTGCTCCTTGTTTAAGCGCAATAACCGCCTGCGGTATTTGGATGTCGAAAAAAGGCGAGCCACCCTGTTTCTGGCAGTCATCTAAACGAGCCTTTAATAGAGGGTCGTCGGGCGACGCAAAGGGCAGTTTATCAATCATCACGCACAATAAATCATCGCCTTTAACATCAACACCCTCCCAAAATGCTCCCGTGGCGAACAATACACTTTCAGAATCAGCAAGATAATCTTCCAGAATGGCCGCTTTTGAGCGCTCACCCTGTACATAAATCGGATTATTAATACGCTCTTTTACTAAACTTGAAACTTCCCGCATCATGTAGTGACTGGTAAATAAGATAAAGCTTCTGCCCTTGGCCGCTTCTATTAGCGTAATTGCGGTATCGACTAAGGCTTGTTTAATATTTTTACTACTTGGCTCGGGTAAATATCGAGGCACACATAACATTGCTTGTTTTTGATAGTCAAACGGACTGTCAAAACACAAACTGTCTGCGTCGTGAAGGCCCATCAAATTTTGAAAATGGCTAAACTCACCTTCTATAGCTAAGGTCGCAGACGTAAATATCCAACTTGCCTCACGCTCGTTCATAACCTTGGAAAATTGTTTGGCTATACTCAAAGGGGTTAAATGCAAAGTAAGATGATACTTCGTTGTTTCAAACCATAAACTCACGTCTTTGTGGTCGGTAAAGGTGAAAAGTCGCAAACGTTCAGTATTGGTTTTTATTTTTTCAAGCAAAGCGTCTAAGTCTTTGTCACGTCCATCATGTACTTTACCCACTTCCAGTAAATTACCTAAATAACTCAGTAGCATCTGAATTTGCTCGGCCACAGGCACTCTTTTCATCGCTTCAAGCCAATTTCCACGTTCACTATCAGTGGGAAATTGCATGCGTAAGTCAGACACTGAGTATTGACATTTTTCTGCAAATTCTGACAGTTGGTTAGCGTCTTTTACGCTCACCTTTTGAAGCTTTATCAAATCTTTTAATTGCTCGTTAAGCTGACGAGTAGAGAAGTTCTCACCAAAATACTCGCTGGCTATGTCTGGCACCAAGTGTGCCTCATCAAAAATAATACAGTCTGCAGCCGGTATTAATTCACCAAACCCCTGTTCCTTTAAAGCAAGGTCGGCAAAAAACAAATGATGATTAACAATGACCACATCGGCCTGCATAGCTTTTTGTCGAGCTTTTACCAAAAAGCAGTCGTCGTAATACGAACAGTCTTTTCCTAGGCAGTTATCGATAGTAGACGTCACCATAGGCAACACCCGAGCGTCTTCTTTTAAGCCTTTAAGATCGCTCATGTCACCGGTTTTGGTACCTACAGACCACTTTTGTACCATTTTATATTCTAGTAAGGTTTCTTTTTCGATACCGCGTTGAGATATTTCGTTAAGCTTTACGCGGTGTAGGCAAAGATAGTTACTGCGCCCTTTTAAAAGGGCTGTGTCTTTTTGTTTATTAATTAATTCTTTTACAAGGGGTAAGTCCCGCTTAAACAACTGCTCTTGCAGGTTTTTTGTACCGGTCGAAATAATCACTTTTTGCTGACTTTGTATAGCGGGCACCAAATACGCAAACGTTTTGCCGGTGCCGGTGCCTGCTTCAGCAATGAGCGCGGTTTTGCTGGCAAGGGCCTGCTCAATAGCAACTGATAAATCGAGCTGTTGTTGTCTTACTTGATAATCTCCTAACACACCGGCTAAAGGGCCGTCTTGTGCAAAAAAGTCGGTAACCTTATTCGATAATTGTTGCTGCGGCGACTTGTGCACCGATAATGAGGGTTCAGGGATCATAGAGTATAGTAAGTCTCAAAAAAGAAAGAATATGAATAGACCGAGACTGTTAAATATAAAAAGCCTCGGCTTGAATCGTTGGTTATAACGTTGCCAAGTTAATCTTGCCAGTCGCTTATTGAACTATGTCACCACGCATATTGGCATGTAAAAATTTGACTTACCTAAACAATACTTTTTCTTGTTTAAACCAATATACACAAAATCCTAATAATGCACCTGCCAATATGACAGATGAACCAAAAATACCAATGAGTTGAACGTAGTCCATAGTGCCTTTAACAAGTTCTTTAATGGCCAACGCAACATTGGTTAAGGGTATCCAGGCCCAAACACCTTTTAACTCAATACCTGGAATAAGCGTCACAATGATAGGTAAAAAAACCATTATCATTAAAGGACTCATATATCCCTGCGCTTCTTTAAACGAACGCGCGTAAATAGATAACGCTAACAATAATGATGCAAATGTGGCTACCACAGGAATGAGCATCAAAAAGACTAATATAAAGTCAAACCAATCAATAGCCGAGATAAACTCTACCACAGGTCCCATTGGCATTTGAATACTCACAACTACCGCCCACACTCCCATACTCAAAACCGTTACCAGTGCTGAGGTTAGGCCCGCGGTAGCAATGGTCAAAAACTTTGCTAACACAATGCTGTGACGATCAACCGGAGATAGCAACAGCGTTTCAAGGGTACCTCGTTCTTTTTCACCCGCGCCAATATCTGCCGCAGGTAGCATTGCGCCCTGCAAACATAAAATGAACATAAAATAGGGAATAAGACCGCCAAAGATTGCACCGGTTTGTTCGCGGGCATCGGCTAGGTTAACTTTTTCGATAACAATCGGATCTAGCATAGCCATTTGAATTGATTCGCTTATATTTAAATTTGCAAATGCACTTCGTTGGTTGGCTTTTTCTATGTCGTCGGTTATGTCTGTAATACGAGAGCGTACACTATTGAGCTGCGCATCATTTAACACCAGCTTTAAGGTTATTTGGCCGCTTTGGTCAACATCGTTGCTATAATTACTTGGGATCTGGAGAACAAAATCAACTTCTGAGCGATTAATAATATCGGCTACGGTTTCTTTGTCAGCCAAGTCTCCAACAACATCTTTTAATGTTAGACCCTCAACGCTTTGCAGC
Source organism: Glaciecola sp. (assembly GCA_047636735.1). Taxonomy (GTDB): domain Bacteria; phylum Pseudomonadota; class Gammaproteobacteria; order Enterobacterales; family Alteromonadaceae; genus Glaciecola. The sequence continues at coordinate 15,905 of JBLIGC010000013.1, forward strand.
GCCAACAATAAGCCTGGGGCATATTCACTGCCACTCACCGCAAACGTCAAATTTTTAGTTTGTGACTCGGTCATGGCTTTACCCGTGAAATAAAACATCCCGCCAAAAATTAATGGAAAAACCAATAATGGCAAAGCAATCATAAAAAATAGCGTCTTGCGATCACGCAGTAATTCTAATATTTCTTTTTTAAAAATTAGCCACATTAGCTTTCACTCCTGTGTAATGAGTTCATGAAGGCTTCATGTAAGTTGTTGGGTGAAAGTGCCACAAAATCGGAAAGTGAACCATCAAAGCTGGTTAAGCCATGATCAATCACCGTGATGTGATCGCAAAGTTCGGTGACCTCGTCGAGGTGATGGGTAGAAAAGATAACTGGAATTCCTTTGTTTTTTAAATCTCGAATAAAATCGATAACCGTTTTAGCCGCCATAATGTCAAGGCCCGTTGTAGGTTCATCTAGCACCACAACATCTGGCGAATGCACAACAGCCCTGGCGATTGAGGTTTTTTGTTTCATCCCGGTAGAAAAATTCTCGCTTCTTCTGTCTAAAAAGGTATGCATGTCGAGTTGGTCAGCAATTTCGTTTATTTTCGCTTTAATAGAAGCATCATCCATACCATTAAGACGGCCAAAATACTCTATATTTTCACGCCCAGTTAAGCGCCCGTATAAACCGGTAGAACCGGATAGAAAGCCTATTTTTTTGCGCGCAAGCACCGGTGACGCTATTACATCTATGTCATCTATCATGATTGAACCACTGTCGGGTTGTAATGCGGTAGATAACATCCGCAAAGTTGTAGTTTTACCCGCACCATTAGGACCCAACAGTCCTAAAACTTGCCCCGTTTCACAGCGTAAACTGACGTTTTTAACAGAATGAAAATAGCGTCCGTCTAAGCGAGGATCTTTTTTGTCTTGCTCGCTCAGTTTTTTAGGGTTTTCTACTTTAAACTTCTTCGCTAGTTCTTTAATAACTATCATTCAAGCTTTCCATGTTTGTTTATTCGGCAGCCACTAAATTTGGATATATTCAAACAAAAGTGCTACTAATGACTGAGTTGACACAATATTAGGTGATGCAAATCATTTATGCGAGTTATTATCATAAAAACTGTACCTTTTTTGGCAAAGGTATCTTTTATAAACAGTCTGCTTGGCTAATTTTTCTAAGTGTGTCATTTAAGTTTTAATTCTTGTTAACATATACAATTGCCAACATAATAATAATAAAGGAAAATATAATGCCAGATAACAACCCACAACCAACGCTAGAAGTAAGCAATCCTGTGCAAGCAGCGAGCGAACTGTTTTATAAACCCAAAGCGGTGTTTGAGGCACTTAGTTTACGAGACAACTGGTCATGGGTTCCTTTTATTTTAGTTTCTATCATTTTGTTCATACCACCTTATTTGTATTTTGGCATAGTGGACTTTGATTGGTGGTTAGATGTCGCCATAATGCCTTCATTGTCTGATTTACCGCCATCACAAATTGAAAACATGCTTGCTCAGTACAATCCTGGAAATATGCAACTGACTATCGGGATAACCTCATCATTATCATTAATTGTTATTTATGCCATTAAAGCATTCTATTTTTCAATGGTCACCAGAAACGACGACAAAGGTGTGCAAGGGTTTACTGATTGGTACGGCGCCACATGGTGGATGGCTATGCCCATGTTAATAAATTCGTTATTATCATTAATATTATTAACTTTCCAAGGCTCTGGAACACAAATAGAGGGATCTTTATTAGCACCGCTATCACTCGCCTTTTTGTTTAGTGTTGATATGGCATCGCCTTGGTTTAGTTTGCTCTGTGATCTGCGCATTGACATCATTTGGTCAATTGGTCTAGCTTATATTTGCTTAAGATCATGGACTAACTTTAGCCAAACACGAGCAATGATTACGGCAATTTTTCCTGCTGCTTTTTTCTGGGCACTGTTAATTATTGGTGCATTAGTTGCGTAATATTAGGTGCACCTTAAAAGTCCATTGCAAGCCTAAAATATCATTTTCGTTTAGCCATAAAATAGCTTTTATTACTGTAAAATAAATCGCTCTGTTCAATGGGTGACCAGTTTGGTATGCCCAATAAGGGTAAAGGCAGCCATGGCCGTTGAGCCTCCATTAACTGATTTTTACAGATGTGTTCAAGCAACAAACTGTCGCATGTAGCGTATAAACAGCGCTTATCCTTTGATGCTGCTAACTGGGTCATTATACTATTCGATACTTCTATGACCGTGACTTTGGCCGTTAGGCCTATAAAAGGGTCGAGTAGCATTTCCCATAGCGCATGACCAAATATGACCGGTAGAATGCTCGAATGCCACTTCGTCGCATTATCTACAAATAAGGTTGTCCATTCATGTTCTTTGAGCTGCGCTTGCACTTCAAAGGAATTGGTAAACAAGACCAGACCACATTCATCAAAGTGAGTTAGTTTGTCTCGCACAGACGTTCGCTTTTTCGCATCCCCACTTATCTGAATTTGCTCTATGTGGCGTGTGTTAAAATACTGCTTAGTGTTGGGGAATTGAGACCATATTAAGCCATTAAAAAAGTCATGCCAGTTGCGCCTTGTCGGCACCTTGTTCAACTCATATATAATTTGTTCATAGTAACGACTATCATTTTCAAATTCTTTATAATCGGTAAACCAAATAGGTGGTCTATCATGTAAGCCTGTTATTATTTGGTTTAAGCAATCAGCATTATTTTGTAAGGTCGTTATTGACCGGCGGTTTATTGCTCCGGCTACGCTATCATCTATCACTTTTTCATTAAGGTCTTGTTGATGATACGAAGACTCAACATAGGCCGCTAATGTATCAAAAGGAGCCGATTTAGCTAAAGACTGTAAGGTCTCAATCGTATTAATTGAGTGCCTTGTCCTTGTGTCATTTTTTTGATCACTTATACTCATTTTTGAATTATGCACTCTTTCTTTTACAGACATGTGACACCATATTTTTAGATTTCATAGGATATAACAATGAACAAAAACCCGATATCGTTATCTACACCACTTAGCCATCTATTTAGCAAGCTTTCAAACACCACAGCACTGGCTACTCTAGCAGTCATTTTCGGCTCTATGACAGCCCTAACAGCTTGTTCAGTAAAAACAATAGAACAGGTCAGTACATCAAAAGTCGAAGCCTCTGGGGCTACTAATTTTGATACTGTTTATAACGCAATAAGCAAAGACCAACTAATTAACCATATAAAAGTGTTAGCCTCTGATGAGTTTGGCGGCCGCGCACCGGCAACTGCGGGCGAAAAACTCACCCTTGATTATGTAAGCGCTGAGCTCACGGCTGCCGGGTTTTCACCTGGTAATGGCGACAGCTTTTTGCAAAAGGTTGATTTAATGGAGATAAACGCAGATCCAGAAATGACCCTAAGCATGGGTAATCAAATATTTACATATAAGCAAGGCATGGTTGCAAGTTCTAAACGCGAAGTAAGCGAAATAAATGTAAATAATTCCGACATTGTCTTTTTAGGCTATGGTGTAAATGCACCTGAATATGACTGGAATGATTACGAAAAAGCCGACGTTAAAGGCAAGACCGTTATAGTATTGGTTAATGACCCGGGCTTCGCAAACACACAAGGCAGTGCGTTTGAAGGTGAGACTATGACGTATTATGGACGTTGGAGCTACAAATATGAAGAAGCTAGTCGTCAAGGCGCCGAGGCAGTATTTATAGTACATGAAACTGCGCCAGCTTCATATGGCTGGTCGGTGGTGGCTCATAGTTGGAGCGGTCCACAATACGGGTTAGTCTCTAGCGACGCGGGCGCTGATCGCGTCGCAGTTGAAGGTTGGTTGTCTTACGATGCTGCGGTTAAGGTATTTAGCGAATCGGGCTTAAATTTTGAAGTAGAAAAAGCTAATGCGCAAAAAGGATCTTATGCAAAAGCACTCAGCAGCAAAGCGTCTATTACGATTAAAAACCAAATTGAAAAATCAAAAAGTTACAATGTGTTTGCCACCCTAGCCGGCACCCAGATGCCCGACGAACACATTATATATACGGCTCATTGGGACCACTTAGGCACCGACACCAGCAAAGAAGGCGACCAAATTTATAACGGCGCCCGCGACAACGCTACAGGTGTAGGCGCGATACTATCAATGGCTAAAGCCTTTGCTTCACTCGACCGCGCACCCAAACGTTCGGTAAGTATGCTAATCGTCACGGCAGAAGAACAAGGCTTATTGGGTTCTAAATACTATGTCGAAAATCCTATTGTGCCCTTAGCAAAAACCGTGGCTAACATTAATATGGATGCTTTGAGTATTTTGGGTCAAACAAAGGACGTCGCGGTAATTGGGATGGGTAAATCTGAATTGGAAATTTATTTAGAAAAAGCAGCTACTAAGCAAGGCCGTATTCTTACTCAAGAAAGCAAACCTCAGGCCGGCTATTATTACCGTTCAGATCATTTCAGCTTTGCTAAATTTGGGGTCCCTGCGCTTTATGCAAAAGGCGGTTCACAACCCATTGATGAAGAAGCTGCAATTTACCGAAAACGCATGAACGTAATTGCTACTGGATGCTATCACCAAGTATGTGATCAGTATCGTGATAGCTGGAATGTAATGGGCATGGTAGAAGATACACAGCTTTTATTCGACGTTGGCTTTCAACTTGCTAACACCGAAACATGGCCACAATGGAACAAAACTAGTGAGTTTCAACGTCCTTAACACAAGCTACTTATAAGCCCAAAACAAACAAAACCGTTGGCCTAACAAGCCCCGGTTTTTTTATAAAACAAGCATATTATAAATAAACACTTGCAATTTTCTTGTATCATGGCAAGTTTACGCACTCGACCTTAATTTCAGTAATAACAAAGATATTAAATGTAGTGCGCTTGGGCCTTGGCCCAGTTCCTGCTTGCCATGGTGCGCTTGACTAATACATTGTCTGTGGTAGCACTAAGTTATAAACGAAAGAAATTTTGAACATTCATTTTAAACAATTAACAACAGGCAAGCATTTATATGTGTGGTATTTTCGGTATCTTAGATATCAAAACTGACGCTAGTGAGCTAAGACCAAAAGCATTAGAACTAGCAAAATTATTACGCCATCGTGGCCCTGATTGGTCGGGTATTTGGCAAGACGAACGCGCTATATTGTGTCATGAACGTTTAGCCATTGTAGATGTAGACACAGGCGCTCAACCACTCGTTAGTGACAACGGCAATCAAGTATTGGCGGTGAACGGCGAGATTTATAATCACAAAGAACTCGCACAAGCTGAATGTAAAGATTATAAATTTACGACGCGTTCAGATTGCGAAGTTATTTTGCCGCTTTATCAGCGCTATGGCGCTAGTTTTATCGACAAGCTTGAAGGAATGTTTGCATTTATTTTGTACGACAAAACAAGTGGCGACTATTTAATTGCACGTGACCATATTGGCATTATTCCTTTGTACACTGGCTTTGATGAATTTGGCAATTTTTATGTTGCCTCTGAAATGAAAGCGCTGGTGCCAATTTGTAAAACAGTACAAGAATTCCCTGCCGGACATTACATGCTTAACGGTGAATTAGTTAAGTATTATGAACGCGACTGGATGCAGTATGAAAATGTAAAAGACAACACCACTAACCTTGCTGACCTGAAGGAAGCCTTTGAAAAAGCGGTAAAGTCTCATTTAATGTCGGATGTGCCCTATGCGGTGCTGTTGTCTGGTGGCTTAGACTCCTCGTTAGTATCTGCTGTAGCAGCACGTTACGTAGCAAAACGCGTAGAAGATAATGACAAAAGTGATGCTTGGTGGCCACGTTTACACAGCTTTGCCGTAGGCCTTGAAGGCGCGCCCGATTTAATTGCGGCGAAAAAAGTAGCCGATATGATTGGCACCGTGCATCACGAAGTACACTTTACTATTCAAGAAGGCTTAGACGCTATTCGTGATGTTATATATCACCTTGAAACCTTTGACACCACCACAATTCGCGCGGCTACACCTATGTACCTGCTCACACGCAAAATTAAAGCGATGGGCATTAAAATGGTATTGTCAGGAGAGGGTGCTGACGAAATTTTTGGTGGTTATTTGTATTTTCACAAAGCGCCTAATGCAAAAGAATTACACGAAGAGACCGTGCGCAAATTAGACCGATTACACATGTTTGATTGTGCACGAGCAAATAAGGCAACTTCGGCTTGGGGTGTTGAAGCCCGTGTGCCTTTCTTAGATAAAAACTTCATTGATGTAGCGATGCGCTTAAACCCACAGGACAAAATGTGTGTTAATGGACGCATGGAAAAGTGGATTCTACGTAAAGCTTTTGATGATGATACTTATTTACCTGATGAAGTATTGTGGCGTCAAAAAGAACAATTTGGTGATGGTGTGGGCTATTCTTGGATTGATTCTATTCGTGAATATGTTGAAAAAGAAGTGTCTGATCAACAACTTGCAACAGCACAATTTAGATTTCCGATTAACACGCCCGATACTAAAGAAGGCTATCATTACCGCACAATGTTTGAGCAGTTTTTCCCGCAAGAAAGCGCTGCTAAATGCGTACCCGGCGGTAAGTCTATTGCCTGTAGTACCGCAGAGGCATTGGAGTGGGATGAAAGCTTTAAAGCAATGGCCGATCCGTCTGGTCGCTCAATGAAGTCAGTACATACCGGTGAGTTTAAAGGCTAGTCATTAACTCAAATATTAAAAAGGCGTTTGCTTTATTACGAAGCAGCGCCTTTTTTATTATCTTCTTAGTCCTGAATGGGAAAATACCAATATTGCGTTTCACCAATGGGCGTTAACGGCGGCAAAAGAGGGTTCGCTAATCGAAAGTATAGCGCATTTTTAATATCTAATTTTTCCAGCGTTTCACCAAAATGTTGGTTAAATAATTTTTCATAACTACCATCTTCTATTGCCCTATTGAGACCTGTTTCTATTAGTCGAGACAGCGTGAGGTTTTGCTTGTTGGTGAAAAAATACATTGCCGATGGGTAATAAAAAGCGATGCCTTTACGCAGTCGCATATCCTTTGAGTATGAATTGTCTAATTCTTTGAAAACTTCAACAACTGAACGAGGGAAAAAATCGGCAAGCTTATTGTTAATAAGTTCTGTACCCTCAATGTAGTCTCTGGCAGTAATGACATTAAAACCGTTAGCTTGTAAAATTTTTGTATCTGGCCAAGCAATACCTTGAACTGGAGAAAAACGAAGCAAGTCTGACATGTTTTGAATAGGCGCATTCAAAAACCCACTGTTTTTGTGGCTAACAAATACTCGCCACCCGATCAAGCCGCGCGACATAGGTATGCGAACAGGTCGCAATTGTTGCTCGCGCTGAACATCGGTCATAGACCACACTACATTAACTTCAAGATTTTCTTCCAGGCGCTTTAACGCGCGAGCCTGTCGCATTGGCCGAATTGACGGCTTTAGTTCATATCGCACACCCGTTTTTTGTAGTGCCAATTCTAATAATGCCAGTGGGTAGTCGTTGCGTACGTCACTTTCTACTTCAGACTGAGGATAGGTGATTATCCATATAGCGGAAACGGCCTGCCATGGCCAACAAACAATGCACAGCAAACCCAGCAGTGCTGATGAGCGTTTGAGCTTTGCACATAGAGTGTTCATGACTATTCTACTCCAATATATTTGTGCAACTGTACGCTTAATCGCCAGTTACGCTCAATACAAGTTTTAACCGCTAACTCTGTGGCTCTTTGTTGCTGACTAATAGGTTGTAAATAAACCATGGGATAGTGTAAGTTATTGTTTGCTTTTTGTGGCTTATCTAGTGGACGGTTATTTGGCAATAACAAATTCTCTTTGCGCAACAAAGCGTCAAGTTCATCTATATGTTTTTGCATCGCAATGGGATGCTTTATTTCGTTAGCACGCTGCATTGCCTGCGATAAAATTGGCATACCTGCTTTCATATTGATTTTCGGCGAAACGGTTACCCAAGTATCCTCATGGCATAACACTTCATAAGTACCGCTAGTTTCAATTTGGGTGCTAAAACCTTGGTTATGTGCAAGTTCTGTCAATTCATAAAGATCGAACATACAGGGCTCACCGCCAGTGATCACTATATGTTTTGCCGTGTAGCCTTGTTGCTGTAACAATGGCAGTAACGCTTCACTTTGGCTGCTGAAATAAGTCGGCGAATCGGCCGACTTAACAAAAATAACATCACTGCTTACCTGTTCTTCGGCTAATATATCCCAAGTATGTTTTGTATCGCACCAAGGACACCCCACTGGACAGCCCTGCAATCGCACAAAAATAGATGGCGTGCCTGTATAAGAACCTTCACCCTGAATGGTCTCAAATATTTCGTTTACCAACAATGTGGTCATTAATTAGCGTTTCCTGTGGTTCTTTAAATAAATTAGAATAAGCATTGGGATTTTAGCACTGATGACATAAAATCTGCACTGAAAAAACAAATGAGTCAAAATATGAGCACAAAAAAAGTTGTTATTATCTATTCTGGCGGTATGGATTCTTATACTGTACTTCATTTAGCAAAGCATCAAGGGTTTGATGTACATGCCGTTTCTTTTAATTATGGGCAGCGTCACAGCAAAGAGTTGCTATACGCCGAGCAAGTGGCAAATAGATACAGTATTCCACACAAAGTCGTAGATATATCAAGTATTAATCAACTGATTGGTGGTTCATCGTTAACCTCTAACATAGATGTACCTGAAGGCCATTACGAAGAAGACTCAATGAAACAAACAGTAGTGCCCAACCGAAATATGATTTTGCTGTCTTTGGCGGTTGGTTATGCAGTGTCAATTGAAGCTGAAGCCGTTTATTTTGGCGCTCATTCCGGTGATCATGCAATATATCCTGACTGCCGATCACCGTTTGTTAGTGCAATGAACGAGGTTTGTAAAGTTGCTAACTATGAAGCTATTGAGGTACGCGCACCTTTTTTAAAGAGTGATAAAATAGCCATCTTAGCGCAAGGATTAGCGTTAGGTTTAGACTATAACGAAACATGGACATGCTATAATGGGCGTGAAAAAGCCTGTGGAAAGTGCGGTGCATGCCAAGAAAGACTGGAAGCATTTGCGGGTAATAATGCGGTTGACCCCTTAGAGTATGAGTAGACAGATAATATCTACTCACGTATCGTCAAAAAACGTTAAACAAAGACTTTATTTTTGACTTTCAGAAACGAAATACTCGATTTCTTTGATGCAATGGCGAAGTACAGGGTTCAACCTAGTATTTTTACCGTTCATAACAAACAACTCATGTTCAAAATTAAACATGCTGCCTCTAGCAATGGGCACCAAGCCTGTTGCTGCGCCCTGCTCTTTGGCTATATAGTCGGGTAATAGCCCAACATACTCACCGGTCATAATAGCGGCCATACACATTTCAAATGAATCTGAAAACGTTTGTATTGAGAGTCGCTTGTTGCCATCAATATAATTTGACGAAGACAAGCCACTAATACCAATAGCAGGGTAATCGTCAATGTTTACATTGCCAGGTAACTCATCTACATCCCGAAACTTGGCCAAAGGATGAGTTGGAGAGCAAAATAAACGACCTGCGCAACTAATACCGACAGGATGAAAAGTAACAGATTCTGGTTTGAGCATATCGTAGGTTGACAGCACTAAATGACATTCGCCCGACAGCGCAACATGCTCAACTTCATTATATAAACGCGTTTGTATATTCACGTGTATATCGTCAAATTTTTTCATGGTGCTCTTAACAGCTTTACTTACCGCAAGCTGAATAGAGGTTGCTAAACCAGACATAAGTACAATAGTAATATGTCCAGAGTAATCGTCATGCAGTGATTTTAAATTGAAAACAAAGTTGTCAAATGCGTTAAAAATACGTTTGGTCTCTTGAAATACCACTTCGCCTTCTTTAGTCATTTGAAAACCACCGCGTCCGCGATGACACAAAACTAAATCGAGCCGTTCTTCTAGCTTCTTGATAGCTGCGCTTATATTAGGTCTTTGCATGCGCAGGACAGGTTCTGCAGCTGTAAATCCGTTACATGACGCCACTGCATAAAATACTCTTAGCAATTTGATGTCAGATTCTTGCAAACGGTTTAACATGATTAATCCCTCAATAAAGTCGTATTTGTGATTAAGTATCATACGTAATACTTAAAGTCTAATATAATGTAGTAATTAGTTATCGTTTCTTATAACTAAAACTTTACCAATATTTACGACTAATTGAATAAATTATGACAATCTTACGATCTCTTTTCGCAATGCTTCAACATCGTCTCGCATTGACGCGGCTTTTTCAAATTCTAAATCTCTTGCAAACCCAAACATCTCTTTTTCCATTGAGGCCACTTTGCCCATCATGTCCTTAACACTTAAGCGTTTATTGGCGGACTGTTGGTCAGTAACTTTTCTTAATCTTACCTTGCCAGATGCCGGGTGAGCGCCACTGTCGCCTAAATCCATTATATCGGTAATATCTTTGTTTATTTGCTGGGGCGTTATGTTATTAGCGATATTATGCGCCTGCTGCATGGCTCGGCGTCTGTCGGTTTCATCAATTGCTTTGCGCATCGACTTTGTAATTCTGTCACCATACAATATGGCGCGCCCATTTAAATGCCGGGCGGCTCGTCCTATGGTTTGAATTAAGGATTTTTCGGCGCGTAAAAAACCTTCTTTATCGGCGTCTAATATTGCAACTAGCGATACCTCCGGCATATCAAGACCTTCCCGAAGTAAGTTTATACCTACCAGAACGTCAAATTTACCTAACCTTAAATCTCGAATGATTTCTATTCGCTCTACGGTATCAATATCTGAATGCAAGTAACGCACGCGCACACCTTGTTCACTCAAATACTCGGTCAAATCTTCAGACATACGCTTAGTTAGCGTGGTGATGAGGACACGCTCGTTTAATTCAACTCGCTTATGTATTTCACTTAACACATCGTCAACCTGCGTGCCAACGGGTCTTACCTCTATTTGGGGGTCGAGTAATCCTGTTGGCCTTACAACTTGCTGAACAATATCGCCTTCACATTTTTCTAACTCAAAATTACCTGGTGTAGCCGATACATAAATTGTTTGTGGTGAAATATGCTCAAATTCTTCAAAGCGCAAAGGGCGGTTGTCAAGCGCTGAGGGCATCCTAAACCCATATTCAACGAGTGTTTCTTTACGCGACCTATCTCCTTTATACATTGCCCCAATTTGCGAAACCGTAACGTGAGATTCATCTATAAACAATAAGCCATCAGACGGGAAATAGTCGAGCAATGTTGGAGGCGGTTCACCCGGCGCCCGACCAGACAAATACCTTGAGTAGTTTTCTATGCCAGAGCAATAACCTAGTTCAAGCATCATCTCAATGTCAAACTGGGTGCGCTGAGAAATGCGCTGCTCTTCTAGCAACTTATGGTTTTCGAGTAAATACGCTTTTCTTTCCTTTAATTCAGCCTTTATGAAATCAATTGCGCTGACAATTTTTTCTCGCGGTGTTACGTAATGCGTTTTAGGAAACACCGTTGTGCGTACTACATTTTTCTCGACCGAGCCTGTCAATGGATCAAATATGCTTAGTTTTTCAATTTCTTCATCAAAAAGCTCTATTCTAACCGCTTGCTTTTCTGAATCAGCCGGGAAAATATCAATTACATCGCCGCGCACCCGAAACGTTCCGCGCTCAAATGCTAGGTCGTTTCGTTTGTATTGTAATTCAGCTAAGCGGCGCAGGATGTCTCGTTGATCCATGGTATCACCCACTCGCAGATGCAACAGCATTTTCATATAACTTGCAGGATCACCCAAACCATATATTGCTGAAACTGAAGCTATTATTATTACGTCTCGGCGCTCCATCAATGCTTTGGTAGCCGACAACCTCATTTGCTCTATATGTTCGTTAATAGATGAGTCTTTTTCGATAAAAGTATCGGTGCTGGGTACATATGCCTCAGGCTGATAATAATCATAGTAAGATACAAAATATTCAACAGCATTATTGGGGAAAAACTCCTTCATTTCACCATATAGTTGAGCGGCTAAAGTTTTATTATGCGCCATAATTAGGGTAGGTCTTTGTACTTGGCTAATAACATTAGCCATAGTGAACGTTTTCCCTGAACCCGTAACACCAAGCAGTACTTGCCCAGCTAAGCCGCTTTCTAGGCCTTCTACTAAACTTTCTATTGCTTTGGGCTGGTCGCCTGCTGGAGAATACTTAGCGACGAGGTTAAAGCCTTTTGACATTATTTACCCTTGATTCTAATTTATTACTAAGCAGTTGATAGATTACCAACTGTTGTGATTGCAGTGTCAATAAAACACCTATAAGGCCCTTCATGATGACTCGTCATAAAAAGTTAAGACTGTGCTCACGACAACACGCAATTTTGTTTTTGAAGCCTGACTTCTCTATTAAACCAATAATACGAAACCGCCGCTGCAATTACATTAGCAATGATACATCCCCAAAACAAACCTTCTAAGCCAAACAAATAACTTCCCAATGCGGTGATAGGTACGTAACAAACGAACAAGCGGATTAAACTAAGCGACATTGCCACTAAAGGTCTGTGCATAGCGTTAAACGAGCTATTGGTAAGAATAATAATGCCTTGAAATCCATAACCTATTGGTACAATTAATAAAAACAGAGTGATTTGTTCAGCAACGCTTTGTTCACCCGCAAATACCGAAGCAATATACGGTGCCAAAACCGCAAGCACTGCAAACACCAGCAATTGCCAAACCATTATGAATTTTATACACATTTGGTAGGCTTGGTGTATTCGATTAAATTGCTTAGCCCCCAAATTTTGACTTATTAATGGTGGTAACGACATAGATAACGCAAGTATCACAATACTGGCTATAGATTCTATACGATTACCAACGCCCCAAGCAGCGACCGCGTGGGCGCCATAACCTGCCACAACAGAAGTGACAATTGCCGCAGAAATAGGGGTAAGCATATTTGACCCCGCTGCAGGCAAGCCAATGCTAAGCACCCCTTTTGCAGCAGGCAAAAATTCTGCCCAATTCAGTAAGCGGGGCTCCATTAATCGGCGTTTTACAGCCAACAAATAAATAATCCAAATTACGCATACCGCCCAAGCAATGCAAGTTGCAATAGCAGCGCCTTTGATGCCAAGCGCCGGAAAGCCCAAATATCCAAAGATTAAAACAGGGGTAAGTGCTGCGTTAATGCCTCCGCCCGCGGCCATTATAATACTGGGAGTCTTTGTGTCACCTGAGGCTCTAAGCACAGAGTTACCCACCATAGGAATGGCCAACAGCACACCCGCGATATACCAAATTGACATGTAATCATAAATTAAGGGGATAAGCTCGCCGCTTGCGCCCATTAATGAAAATATAAAATCAATAGAAAAATAGCCCGCAATACTCAGTATTCCTGCCAGCACGAAAACAAGCATTAACGAACCTGTTGCCAACACCTTTGCTTTAGAATCGTCTCCGCTGCCTAGATATCTCCCAATAACAGCCGAGGTGCCAATTCCTAAGCCTATATTGAAACTAATAACGGTGAACGTAATAGGAAAGGTAAAACTAATAGCGGCGAGTTCGTTGGTGCCAATAAGACTAACAAAAAAAGTATCAACAATGCCGAATGTCATCAGCATGATCATGCCAAGTATCATAGGCATAGCCATATTGATTAAGGTCGATTTAATATCGCCTTGTAACATATCATTTTTTGAGCTTAGCTTTCTTTGAGTTGACACTAACGCGCTGTCTTATTTAATAGTGAATTAATAGTTTGCCCCATCCATTGAGGTAAAAATAGTAATATTTCACAATAATTTCAGTAACTTCCATTATCGTTCATTTCTTAACCGTTAATTAACGAGTGTTTAGCAAAAAAACAACTGCCAAAAAAATATCCAAACCATGTCGTTTTAAGCGCCAAGAAAATGACAAGATCAGAACAAATACGTTGTCAACAAAATTAACACACAGGACACCACTTTCTTTCGTAATACACGAGTGCATAACAGTGCCAAGGTCACCAATTAAACTCAAGGTATTGTTTTTTATAAAAATTAACTTTGATCATATAAATTATCAAACTTTATATTGACAACTTTTGATATTTCAACGTTATTTTTATTAATAACTATCAACAGACTTATCCACAGAAAATGTTGATAACTGGCTACGACTGAATACTGGCGCTGACTGCATCAGTTTTTCACCTTAATTATGTAAGTTGTCACTAACCCTGCGTACCATTTCGTTATGTTACATTTTTATTAAATACTGTATGTATACACACTAATCAAACAATTTTTTATTCTTTTTTAGAATAAAAAAAATGTACAACTGCTGTTTTTGGAATAGTTTTATTTTTCAACAATTTCCAGTTTTGAGCCGGTGAATTAATACGCGATATAATCAAAACTCTATTTTTATTTTGACTGCTAAAAAATATAAATCACCTTAATTTCAAAAAAACAGCAAAACTTTGTTGACACCTAAGGCTATGCTCTTTAATATCCGCATCCGTTAAAAGACAGGTCCCCCTTAGCTCAGTTGGTAGAGCGACGGACTGTTAATCCGCAGGTCCCCCGTTCGAGCCGGGGAGGGGGAGCCACTTTTAATGACTCAAAACTCGCTTTCGTTTGAACATAGCACAGCGACTACGATTCCCCCTTAGCTCAGTTGGTAGAGCGACGGACTGTTAATCCGCAGGTCCCCCGTTCGAGCCGGGGAGGGGGAGCCATTTTTGGCTTCGTACACACACTTTGACATCAAACAAATATAAATATTATACCCCTACGTTTTCTGTGTTGTTTAATCGGCTGTAACAAGCGATAATTATAATATTATCCAATACGTTTATGTACAACTGCATTTGTTACCACTTAGCATTTAGGTAATCAAACAATACTTTTACATTCACGACAAGCATTTGACTTACGCCGTAATTACAAACGCATTTTATATTTACACTGAGCGAGTAGACATCTGATATGACAGACTTACTTCTATTGTTGCTTGGAACCGTGCTGGTAAACAATTTTGTATTGGTTCAGTTTCTCGGCCTGTGCCCTTTTATGGGTGTGTCTGGAAAACTTGAAACCGCAATAGGCATGTCAATGGCCACTACCTTTGTTTTAACCCTCGCCTCATTGTCAAGCTACTTAGTTGAAACCTATGTTTTGGTCCCTTTGGGCATTGGTTATTTACGTACCTTAAGTTTTATTCTTGTCATTGCAGTGGTGGTGCAATTTACCGAAATGGTGGTGCGTAAAACAAGCCCTACTTTGTATCGTTTGTTAGGCATCTTTTTACCTCTTATTACTACAAATTGCGCAGTGCTAGGCGTAGCGCTACTTAATACCACAAAACAGCATAGCTTCATTGAATCCATCGTGTATGGCTTTGGTGCGGCGGTTGGTTTTTCGTTTGTACTTATATTGTTCGCCGCAATGCGTGAGCGATTAGCCGCAGCCGACGTTCCTACACCATTTAAAGGTGCTTCCATAGCCATGATAACCGCCGGTTTAATGTCCTTAGCATTTATGGGCTTTTCAGGATTAGTAAAATGAGTGCAACCGTTTTAGCACTGCTAATTGTTGCATTAATAGCGCTTGTATTGGGGGCAGGCTTGGGCTATGCGGCTATTCGATTTAAAGTAGTAAGCGACCCCTTAGTTGATCAAATTGACAGCGTACTGCCACAAACCCAATGCGGGCAATGCGGATATCCAGGTTGTCGTCCATATGCTCAGGCTATTGCCAACGGCGACGAAATTAACAAATGTCCGCCAGGCGGCGAAGCGACCATTAAGAATTTGTCAGAGTTAATGGGCGTAGAAGCAAAACCGCTTGATAGCGCGCACGGTGTTGAAGATGTCAAAAAAGTCGCGTTTATTCGAGAAGACGAATGTATTGGTTGTACCAAATGCATTCAAGCATGCCCAGTAGATGCAATTGTAGGTGCCGCTAAGCAGATGCACACCGTTATTATAGGTGAGTGTACAGGTTGTGACTTATGTGTTGACCCCTGCCCTGTGGATTGCATTGACATGGTGCCATTGGATCAAAGCACCAGCAACTGGAAATGGGACTTCAGTCAAACACAATTAGGTAATATTCCAATAAGGCAAGTGTCATGAACGAATTTGCCAGCTTTGACACCATACTAGAAAGACTATCAATTGGTCGCCTCTGGGATTTCCCCGGAGGTGTGCACCCTAGCGAACAAAAATCATTATCTAATAAAGATGTTATTAATCAGCTTCCCTTACCATCGCATGTTTATATACCCGTCAAGCAACATATTGGCGTAGACGGTAAACTTTTAATTGCAGTAGGCGATTACGTGCTAAAAGGACAGCCACTAACGGCCAGCGAAAGCCCTTTTGCTGTGCCTGTGCATGCGTCATCGTCTGGCACGGTCACTTTTATTGGCGACCACCCCGCTGCGCATCCTTCAGGCTTGCCGGAGATGACCATAGGCATAGAGCTAGACGGCAAAGACAAAACATTTGCCACACAGGGCATAAGTCAGTATGCCCAAACTAGTAAACACGACATCATTACGGCGATTTGTAATGCAGGCATAAGTGGCATGGGCGGCGCTGGTTTTCCAACTCACATAAAGTCAAATACTTTAAAACCGGTTGAGTTTTTAATTATCAACGGAATAGAGTGCGAACCTTACATATCATCAGACGACCGATTAATGCGCGAACATGCTTGGCAAATTAGGCAAGGAATAGATATTCTTCGACACATCATTCAGCCCAAGCACGTCATTATTGCAATTGAGGACAACAAACCTGAAGCATTAGAAACAATGTCAATAGCCTGCCAGCAGCAAAGCGAATATCAAGTTGTTAGTGTGCCTACTAAATATCCTGCTGGCGGTGAAAAACAGCTTATTCAAGTACTAACATCAAGGGAAGTGCCAAGCGATGGGCTGCCTATAGATATAGGCTGCATTATGTACAATGTGGGCACATGCTTTGCAGTAGCAGATGCCATTATTGAGGGCAAAGCGTTAACCCAAAGAGTGGTTACCGTTACTGGAAAAGCATTAGGAAAACCACAAAATGTATGGGCTAAAATTGGTACGCCTGTTAGTCACTTATTAGAAAACAGTGACTTTGACGTAGAAAAACAAGAATACCCTCGAGTAATAATGGGTGGCCCAATGATGGGCTTTACGCTGGCATCATCTAAAATACCTGTTGTAAAAATAACTAACTGTATTTTAGCACCCGCTACCAAAGAGCTTCCTAGTGTGGAAGACGAGCGCGGCTGTATTCGTTGTTCGGCTTGCGCCGATGCATGCCCTGCCTCGTTACTGCCGCAACAACTATTTTGGTACAGCAAAGCAAAAGATTACGACGTTGCCCAAGAATATGATTTATTCGATTGTATTGAATGCGGCGCCTGCGCTTACGTATGCCCAAGTGAAATACCGCTTGTACATTACTATCGTCAAGCTAAAAGCGATATTCGCGAACAGTTACAAGAAAAAGAACTCGCAGAAAAAGCACGTATTCGCTTTGAAGCTAGAAAGAAAAGACTAGAGCAAGAGAAACACGAACGGGAAGAAAAGCACCGCCTAGCAGCGCAAGCTAGAAATAAGGCTGCAACGGCAAACGGCGGCGCTGCTAAAGACAAAATAGCCGCAGCATTAGCGCGGGCGAAAGCTAAAAAAGCGGCATTATTAGCAACACAAACTTCAGCCCAAGGTGGTGCATCGGTAAGCAAAGCGGAGCCTAACAATGACTAAGCTGCAGGTATCTAGCTCACCCCATCACCATAATCAACGCGACACCGGCGCGGTAATGCGCTTGGTGGTATATGCGGCTATTCCTGGAATTGCGGTGCAAACTTATATGTTTGGCTATGGCGTGCTTGTGCAACTTGCGCTAGCAATTGTGACTGCTGTGGTAACTGAAATGCTCATATTAGAAATTCGTAAGAAAAACACTGAGCGGGCCTTCAAAGATTATAGCGCACTGTTGTGCGGGGTGTTACTAGCAATTAGTATTCCGCCTTTAGCGCCATGGTGGGTGATTGTTATAGGGACCTTTTTCTCAATCGCTATTGTAAAGCAACTTTATGGTGGCCTTGGGTTTAATTTGTTTAACCCCGCGATGGCCGGATATGTGATGCTCCTTATATCCTTCCCGGTGCAAATGACTGCCTGGCTACCACCGGGCAGTTTAACCGTTCAAAATATAGGTGCTTGGGACACAATACACACTATTTTTACCGGCTACACTGCAACTGGTTTTAGCATTGCACAATTGCAAGTAACCATAGATGGCGCCACTATGGCAACACCTCTGGACCACATAAAAGTGGCGCTTAGCGAAGGCTATATTATATCTGAAGGACTAAATGATAAATTGTTCAGTGGCAGTATGGGCCTAGGTTGGGCACCTGTTTCTCTTGCTTATTTTATAGGTGGATTGGTGCTAATAAAAACAAAAGTCATCAACTGGCACATTCCAGCAAGTATGATAATAGCAGCAATGGTCGTTAGCGCAGTATTGTTTATATTTGACACTAGTACGCATGCTTCACCATGGTTTCATTTGGTCAACGGCAGCTTAATTTTGGGTGCTTTTTTCATTGCCACCGATCCTGTCTCGGCGTCTACCACAAATTTGGGAAGAATCATTTTTGGAGCATCTATTGGGTTTTGGATTATAGTTATTCGCACATGGGGTGGATACCCTGACGCAATCGCCTTTGCAGTCGTACTAATGAATATGACCGTACCACTAATAGATTATTACACCAAACCAAGAACATATGGTCATAAAGTTAAAGTTAAAAACATGTCAAAACCACCGCCCGCACAAAAGCCCCAACAAGGTGACCGATGAAAAATATAATTCAAAGAAATGGTCTAATCTTAGGTGGCTTCGCTCTAGTCACCACCAGTATTATTGCAATCACTTATGGCTTTACAGCGCAACGAATAGAACAGGTAAAAGAACGACAATTGTTAAGTACCCTAAACCAAGTTGTTGCATCATCAATGCACGACAACGAATTACATACCGACTGCATTCAAATTCAGGCAAATGAGCTTCTTGGTAACAAACCACAGCGGGTGTTTAGGTCACGTAAAGGTAGCGACAATACCGCACTAATTATTGAAACTACTGCGCCCGACGGATACAGCGGGGCAATCGACTTAGTCGTGGCTATAGATACCAACAATACCGTGCTCGCGGCACGCGTTATAAACCATAAAGAAACACCGGGTTTGGGCGACAAAGTAGAGCTAAGAGTGAGTGATTGGATATTGAGTTTTACCGATGTTATTTATGATGAACAGCGCGACAGCCGCTGGGCAGTCAGAAAAGACGGTGGCCAGTTTGATCAATTTACGGGGGCAACTATTACCCCCCGTGCAGTGGTTAACGCGATTAAGAACGCGGCTATATTTGGACAAACTAATATGCAATCATTATTCACTATGCCAGCTAATTGTCAAACCGGTTCAGTTGCTATTAAAGTGACATCTGACCCAGCTCTTCAAGCTATATCTGCCCAGGAGGTAGCTGGTGAATAACGAGTATAAAGAGCTTACCTTACAAGGTTTATGGAAAAACAATCCGGCTATTGTTCAGCTTTTAGGACTTTGTCCGTTATTAGCCGTTACGGGAACCTTAGTCAATGGATTGGGGTTGGGCTTAGCCACTACATTGGTATTGTTAGGTTCCAATATTACGGTATCATTGGTTCGAAATATTGTCCCTAATGAAATACGCATTCCTATATTTGTAATGGTCATCGCCTCATTTGTTACCGTTATTGAATTATTAATGCATGCCTTTACCTTCGGTTTATATCAAGTGTTAGGTATATTTATTCCCTTAATAGTGACCAACTGCGCCATTATTGGCAGAGCTGAAGCCTATGCTTCAAAAAACTCAGTGCAGTTTGCCGCTTACGACGGCTTAATGATGGGCACAGGCTTTACACTTATTTTAGTATTGCTGGGCGGTATGCGAGAAATTCTAGGCTTAGGCACTATATTTTCAGGCGCTGAACTATTATTAGGAGATTGGGCAAGCGACTTCACAATTATAATTTATCAAACCGATGCAAATTTTTTATTAGCCATTTTGCCACCCGGTGCCTTTTTAGGCCTAGGGCTTATTATTGCGGCTAAAAACCTAATAGATCAAGTGATTAGCGCTAGACAGCAAAACAAAGGCAAAAAAGTGGTGCAGCGCGCACGCGTTACAGGCACAGATATTTAATAAAATATGAACAAAAATAAACGTCATGAAATACTAATACGATTAAGAGACGCCAATCCTTACCCTACGACCGAGCTTAAATTTTCGAGCCCCTTTGAGCTATTAATTGCGGTGATCTTATCTGCCCAATCGACCGACGTAGGGGTAAATAAAGCAACAGATAAACTTTATCCAAATGCCAATACGCCTAAGGCTATTTATGCTTTAGGTGTTGATGGACTAAAAACCTATATTAAAACGATTGGTCTGTTTAACGCAAAAGCCAAAAACGTGATTGAAACCTGCCGAATGCTGGTTGAGGATCACAACTCCATAGTGCCGGAAAATAGAGAAGCCTTAGAAGCGCTACCAGGCGTTGGCCGCAAAACCGCTAACGTTGTCTTAAATACTGCTTTTGGCTGGCCTACAATAGCCGTAGATACGCATATATACCGTGTAAGTAATCGTACCAAGTTAGCCATGGGTAAAACGGTTGAGAAAGTTGAAGACAAATTAATTAAAGTCATTCCCGCTGAGTTTAAAGTGGATGTGCATCATTGGCTTATTCTGCATGGCAGATACACCTGCGTGGCACGTAAACCGCGCTGTGGTTCTTGTATAATAGAAGATTTATGCGAGTTTAAAGATAAGTTAGACTAGACTACGAACAACGCAGTCAGATTGAGCCCGTCTCAAACAATAGCCTTATTCGGCGCCCGGCGTTCTCATTTGTAGACGTGCAATTTTTACATAGGTATCGTTTTTATTGTTTGATTTCATTAAGCGATTAAACTGCGTTAATGAACCAAGCATAGCGTAAATAGGCACAAACAAATTACGCTTAAAAAAGGACACTACTGTTGTTTCATCTAAGGCAGACAAAGCCTCTTCATCTATTGTATACAGACCTTTTACACGCCTTACTTTGTCATCTTGATAAGCGACCATAATCTCAATTTCTTTGAGTAGGTTCTTTTCTAGCATAAGGTTTATAAAGTCACGGGTGAACACTTGGTTTTGATAGTGCTCGGATAGTTTGGCTTGCATTGATTTTAAATAGGCAGTTTCGCCTTCATTGTCAAACAATACGTGCCCTTCCTCTTTTTGTACTAAAGCACTTGCCTCATTTATATGCATCGTTAGGGTTTTAGGATCCGAAACACAAGGACCTAGTAAGAAAGGTTCGCATTGGACTTCGTTGGGTAAATGAACCGCATCCCAAACGTTGTCACTGGCATTAAGTAATACATTTTGCTCAGCCTCAAATCCCCATAATGCTACACTTACAAAAGCGCCCGTTTGTCCGTCTTTAAGTAAAACAACAGGGTAACTACTGGCGGCTTGGGCAAATTCTTGCACTGTTAAGGCAGCAAACTGACGCTGTGCTAAGGCAGTAAAATCAATTTGCTCTTTTATTTTAAGCCCTGCGTGTTGATCAGGATGAACCGGTGAAGATGTAGGTTTAGACATGCAGTCCTCTATTTAATAATAAATGGCTCATAGTTTTGCAAAGCCTTGTTGTTTAATTTGATTGATGAGATCTCTGTGCTTGGGTAACCTCAATGCCATTTGCTGCGCTGTCTTTGCTGTTATATCAAGTTGTTTCTTGGCCCGTGCGGAATGTGTCATGGTATGCGATAACAAGCTAAAGTCAGATGTAAAGCCGCCACCATACAGCACATATTGATAACTCGCTGCATTGAAAGCCTCGTAGCTTTGCAGAAAGTCGTATTCGCTGGGAACTCTATGTTGCCAAAGTAACAGCATTTCTTGCAAAGAATCAGGAATACTTGACGGGGTTTTATTCTCTTTCCAATACGCTTCCTGACGTTCACTGAGCACATAATGTAACTTCAAAAAATCTATTATGCCACGCCATTTAGCGGTAAATACCTGATTAAAACGCTTTCCCATGGGTTTCATTTCAGCTTTGGTCAAAGGAAGTTGGTCGGCAATAAAATTGGCAGATGTTTCAACTAACATAAGCGCAGATGCTTCAAGGGGTTCTAAAAATCCAGATGATAAACCAATCGCCACACAGTTATGCCGCCAAAAAACTTCCCTATGCCCTGTTTTAAAGTGAATTTTACGTACCGGAATATCTGCCGCTTTAGGACCAACATAGCATTTAAGCTTTTGTTCTGCCTGTGCTAATGATTCATGCTTACTTGAAAACACATAGCCTACGCCACGCCTGTGCTGTAAACCAATATCCCAAATCCATCCGGCAGATTGTGCGGTCGATATGGTGTGGCAGGCAATAGGGTCATTTTCGTTTTCATATGGCACATGCATAGCAAGCGCGGTGTCATTAAAAAGAATATGGCTTTTATCGATAAAAGGCACGCCAAGAGTTTGCCCAAGTAGCAACGACGAAAACCCAGTGCAATCTATAAAAAATTCGGCACTTAGCAAGCCGGCGGTATCTGTAGCAACACCTGCTATGCTACCATCTTGATGCTGATTTACCTGAGTGACATTTGCAACTATATGTTTTACGTTTAGCACATTTACACAATGCCTTTTAAGAAGCTGTGCAAATTTCCCTGCGTCTAAGTGATAACCGTAGTTGGCTACTGTTTCGTATTCTTTGTGGGTAATGTTTTTAGGCGCTAAGCCCATTTTGCACATGTGAGATTGGAAGGTGACCGAATCGCAAAATGTTGAAGCTGTAGAGAGTGATTCCCAGTAGGGTGCAATATCAAACTTTCCATAACCAGCCGGTTGCGTAAATGGATGAAAATATTCTTCAGATAACGATGTCCAGTTAACAAACTTGCTTGCCTGTTTAAAGGTTGCAGAGCATTCTGTGATAAATTCAGACTCTGAAATACCAATTTTTTGTAAGGTCGAGCGCATCGATGGCCACGTGCCCTCACCCACCCCTACCGTTGGAATGTCAGAAGACTCAACCAAACAAATCTCAATAGAATGAGCATGTTGCTTTGCCAACAATGCAGCGGTGAGCCATCCGGCAGTGCCGCCGCCAACAACTAAGATGTTTTTAGTTATCGTATTCATATAAAACTCCATTAAGCAATGCTATTGAAAATGTGCAAGCTGGTGTTGGGCAAGTAATAGTCTTGCACCAAGTTAGCTGTATAGATGTGCTGGTAGCGTATCTCAAAAACATGCTTAATTACACAAATTACCGCTATAAAAAAAAGGGGACAAGCCCCCTTTTTGTTTACAACAATATTGACGCTATTGTAGCTAGAATGAACCTCTAAGACCAATTGAATAACGCACACCCGTTCTAACTTGTTCGGTAAAATGCGTTGGTATACGACCCACCTTGTTGGTATATTCGTCGGTCACGTTTACACCTTCAAATAATACTGTTAGGTGCTCATTAATTTCGTAACTTGAGCTTATATCCCATTGTCCATAGGTCTTAACGAACTCTGGCTCACCGGTATCACCGTTACTAAAGGTTTGTAGGAACGTTTCTCTATTATTAAAGGCAACACGTGCTTGAAAGCCGTCTTTGTCGTAAAAGAACACCGCGTTTTGCGAATCACCTAAGCCTTCAAGCGCGAACGTTTGTGAAGAGTTTGACTCGTCAATAACAGCATCACTGTTTACAACAGTTGCGTTTACTTGGAAACCAAAGCCACTTTCATGGACATGGGTCCAGGCCATTTCTAATCCGTCAACTTTCGCGGTTTCGCCGTTTCTTGGACGATTAACCGCAAATGTATACGGACCACTGTCTAGAGAAAAAACTTCATCAGCCGTTATGTTTGTTATGAAACTTTCTACTTCTTTGCTGAAAATACCTATTGATACAGCGCTTGCATCGCCATAGTACCATTCATAAGACACATCCCAGTTAGTAGACAAGTACGGCTGTAACCCAGGGTTACCGCCAGAAGCTAATAAAATACCTGGACGTGTAGTGCCTATATTGGTTACTGGCGCCATTGACTCCATTGTTGGTCTGGTGATTGTTTCAGAGTAGCCGAAGCGTAATAACATGTCGTCTTCTACTTCAAGTTTCACGTTTAAACTTGGCAACAAGTTTGTATAGCTATTGGTAATAGCAATCGCGTTTGAAACTCTTTGACCACTGCCATCTACTTCATATACTTGGTCTAAAATTGTTCCATCGGTAGGGTTATCAGCAATATCTAGCAATGTTGCTTGTAAGCCCGAGGCGGTAGTATCGGTTTCGCTGTATCTGAAGCCCAAATTCACGGTCCAAGGCATATCACCGGCCTCACCTTCAAACACAAAGTCAGCATAAACAGCAACAATTTCTTCGTCAATTTCAAAGCTAGTGCCCAATTCAACAGGCGTGTAATAGTCTAAGGCAGCAAAAGCGGCTATATTGTCAGCAGGAACCTCACTTAAACCTAAAGAGTTTCTAAGATTTGTTTGCGCGGTAATAGCTTCATCTGAACTTAAATAATCTAAATATTGGTCAACATCATAACCAAAAAATGAGCTTGGGATGCCATCAAACCAATCGTTTGGTGATACCAAAGTAGCAAGTCCATCTGGTATTGGAATACCATAGCCACAGTAAAAACAGTTAGGTAAGCTAGGCGACTGAAAGATTTTGCTAGATTTAGTTCTATCTTGCGTGTACACGCCAAATTTTAATCGAGTGAAAGTATCGCTGTCTGGCAAATATGTGAAATCAGCTCGCATTTCTGTAATTTCATCTTCGCGTTCATCACCGCCACGCTCTACATAGTGGGCACGCAACTTATCAGCATCAGCAGTAGTAAATGGGCCAGAAATACCATCGCTCATTAAACTAGGTAATTCGCCACCTTGAGTGAAGTCGTACGTGTAACCGTTGGGGTAGCCCATTACGGTAAACACGCGGCTTTGGTCACCACTAAAATCTTCAGCAGAAGATGTTGATATATCAAAATCGGCGTTAAAGGTTTCGCTAATATCCCAATCTGCATTAAAACCAAAGCCAGAGATTTCGACATTTCTGTCTAGTCCTTGCTGTACAAAATCTGTGGCACCAGCTCCGCCGCCGTTTGGATCTATTGCGGAGTTATGTGACCAATAAACAACTGTATCTGTTGCTTCATCAACCTCAAAGTCGCGAAAGTTACCCGGTGTAAACCAGTTAGCATAGTTACTTACTTGCGAGTCTACGCTGAACTTTGAATATAAACCGTCGAAGGTTAATTCAAGGTCTTCTGTGGCGGCAAACTGCACGGTTAACGTTCCACTAGTGCGTTTACGTTCTTCTTTGTTAGAAACCAAGTCAAGATTTCTGGGTACGTACACATTAAAAGCTTCTTTACCGGTATTTGTTGCAGCATCGAAATCGTTGGTGGCTATTCGGTCTACACGATAAAAACCACGAGTGTCGGCTTGGTTAATTTGTGCATCACGTTCTTGTGAAGACAGCGAAAATAAAACACCTAAACGGTCATCCATAAAGGTATTACTTATTAACCCACTAAATGACGGTGTAGTATTTCCAGATAA
Source organism: Glaciecola sp. (assembly GCA_047636735.1). GTDB lineage: Bacteria > Pseudomonadota > Gammaproteobacteria > Enterobacterales > Alteromonadaceae > Glaciecola. The sequence continues at coordinate 41,633 of JBLIGC010000013.1, forward strand.
ACTGTCATTTGTTGCCTTAACACTTCCAACAGCTTTAAAACCATCTAAATCGAATGGTTTTGCGGTTTTAAGATTAATAAAAGAACCGATGCCACCACTTTGATTTTCTGCCAATGAAGTTTTGTATATTTCAGCACCAGAGATTAATTCTGCCGCTAAGATGTCAAAACTAAATTCACGCCCCGACCGCTCTGTAGCTATTTGACGGCCATTAATTGTGACTAAGTTAAATTGAGGACCAAAGCCTCGTACCGAAATTAATTGACCTTCACCGCCATTACGGTCTATTGAAACACCGGTAATACGCTGCAATGATTCAACAACGTTTTGGTCTGGAAATTTACCTAAATCTTCAGCCGCAATTCCGTCAGAAACTATCAGTGATTCTTTTTTATCGGAAAATGAACGCTTAAGGCTACTAATTAAGCCGCGTACTTCAATAACTTCTACGTTGTCTTGATCGGTGTCTGACTCTTGTGCCATAACTGGCAGCGTAGCCAATGTAATAGCACTTGGAATTAATAAAGCTGCTTTAATCGCAGTTCCTAAGTAGCTTCTCTTCATAAGAATGCCTCTTTCAGTGTTGAGTGTGTGAGTGTGTATGATCTATTAATTTTTTTGTAATAGCGCAATGTTAAAAGGCAAAGATAGGTATTAACAAGCCCGTAACATAAATGCATTATGCACTATTTATATGTTAAATAATATTAATGCTTTATGTCAACATTTCATTAACACTAAAATTCGCCTGAAAAACATATGCCGAGTCAATTAAATTGCGGCTTGTAGCGCCGAATAACATTCAGTGATGCTGGCTATGCGCAAATTAAAATAATCAAAAAACAATAGATTTGTAACATTTATACAACAACAATCAGGCTGTTATTTTGAAAAATAATGGAGGGATTATCCAAATATAAAATTTTATTATATTTTTCAGTTGCTTACCATAGTTTAAATTATGTGATAAATACGTTTATTATAAATAACAGTCTGAATGTTATGCAAGTAGTATCTAAAAGCGTAACCCCGCCTTAGTATTTTTGATGGTAAACTCGCATCCGAAAACTATTGTGATTTTATATTTACCTGCATCTTTTAATCATATTTGTTATTTTTTTTGATTATTAAACAACGTACGTTTGTGTTTTAATAATAAGAGTCCGTACTCTTTCACTCTAAGAATATAAAATGCGTAAATTAATAGTAGTTCTTTTGTTGATTATCCCCTTAAGTGCTTGCCAAAGCTCTCCCCCTAACGTGTCAGCGCCCCTGTCTACTATCAAAGACGAAATATTAACAAATACTCCCATTATTATTGCCCATAGAGGCGCATCTGGTTTTTTGCCAGAGCACTCAAAAGAAGCTGTTGTTTTGGCATTTATGCAGGGTGCAGATTATATAGAGCAAGATTTGGTGGTAAGCAAAGACAATCATTTAGTTGTTCTGCACGATATACATTTAGAAACCGTGACTAACGTAGAAGTCTTATTTCCCGATCGTGCGCGCGCCGATAATCGTTACTATGTGGTTGACTTCACCTTACTTGAATTGCGCCAACTTTCCTTGCACGAACGACAAACTAACAAAGGAGAAATGGTTTTTCCAGGGCGTTACACGGGCAGCGCACATTTTAGTATTAGCACCTTTGCAGAGCACGTTGAACTTGTTGAGGAACTCAACAGACAGTTTGCAAAAAACGTAGGCTGGTATCCAGAAATCAAGTCTCCCCAGTGGCATCTTAAAGAAGGTAAAGACATTACGCAGTTATTTAGCGCCGAGCTTAACCACTTAGGTTTAAACACAGCGACAAGCAAGATATATGTGCAAAGCTTTGAGCCCAATAGCTTAAAACGACTCAAGGAAGAGTTTGCGCTAAATGTCCCGCTGATACAGTTGATAGCAGATAGCAGTTGGGGTGAGTCTGACGCCGATTATGACGCAATGTTAACTCCCGCTGGGCTTGAAGAGATAGCCACTTATGCGCAAGGTATAGGGCCTTGGTTACCTCAGGTTTACGACTACAATAATAATCGCGTATTGGAATTGCTATTAACCGCTCAAAAAAAAGGTTTACAAGTACACCCTTTCACCCACAGAGAAGATGCGCAAAATTTACCAGATACACCAATAAGAATGTTTAACAGACTTAAAGAAGCAGGTATAGATGGCATCTTTACCGACCAAATTATGCCTTACATGGTTAAGTAGCCGGCTTAAGAAGACTTGTTCATACGAATAACCACACGACGGTTCTTCTCTCGATCAATAGAGTTGTCGTTTGGTGATACATGCCGTTTTTCGCCATGCCCCGTTACTTCAATGCGCTGGCTGTCTACGCCCATACCCGCAAAATAGTCTTTTATTTCATTGCCACGCTTTAAAGATAATTGTTCATTTAGCCAATCACCGCCGAAACTGTCTGAATAACCATCTATTAATACAAGTTCAAGTGCTAAGTCTTCTTTTAAGTACTCGCCTATCATGTCTAAGCGGCGCTGCGAATATTGGGTCAATTCAGCGCTGTTTCTTTTATAGGCTAATACGGTGTAGGAGATATCGTCAAAATTAAACGGTAATAAGTTGGCAATACAGCGACTAAAGTCTTCGTATTTATTTTTGAAGTTGCTGGCGTTTAATGACACCGCAACAGAATCGTTACTATTAAGCCAGTCACGATAGTGAATAGTAGGCCAAAAGCCTTTTTCTAGCTCGGTAAGCATTTGCCAAGCGGTATCCTGTGGCAGATCGCTGTCGTATTGCTTGCGTAAATCCATGCTGGCTATTTTGCGCTGCGGGGCACCGCGCATCCACCGCGGCGGCATTGAATAAACATCGGCAACATCATACCGGCTAGGTAAGCGCAGCATATCAAGGGTAAATTCTAAGTTTAATTGTTTGGAAGCTTCTGTCATAAATGAAGCTACGCCATAACCCGGTATAGGATGGGAAAGCTCGCATACCAAGCGTGTTTGCTTACTTAAAGCCCACGTTGAAGATTCAACATCTACTGAATAATTACGTATATTGGCCTGCGCATTGACCGCCAATAAACACGCAAATATCACGCATAAAATGATAGTTGTTGTGCACTGTATTAAATAGCGATTTGAGCTTGATATTTTCATATATACGGTCTTTATCTCAATGGCATGTTTAGCTAGACGCTGAGCATATCGGCCAGTAACTTTGCAGGTAAGGCGATTTATAAACACAACAAATAATTTTATATTCAAGCTAATTATCGGCTTTTCATCCAAAAGGTTTAGCCATCATTAGGGAACTATTGCATACTATCTTGCTTGCGGCGTTATATGCCGCGTTACCTTATATGTGACGCAGCTAGGCGCCATCACCATTTTATCTTTTGTAAGTGAATTAAATGACACCACTAGCACAACGTTTTAGAGGGTATTTCCCAGTAATAATTGATGTAGAAACAGGCGGTTTTAATGCCCAAACCGATGCATTACTTGAAATAGCCGCTATTACGCTTAAACAAGACGAAAACGGTTTGCTTTCTCCCAACACGTGTTTTCACGAACATGTCGTTCCTTTTGAAGGCGCGAATATAGAAACAGCGGCAATTGAATTTAATGGCATTGACCCATTTTGCGCTTTGCGCGCTGCCAAAGTAGAAGACGATGTTATCAAATCTTTATGCAATCATGTTCGCAAAGCGCAAAAAAGCGCCGATTGTCAACGCAGCGTCATTGTTGCTCACAATGCAACTTTTGATCAAAGTTTCGTTAATTCCGCCATTGCCAGACACAATATTAAGCGTACGCCTTTTCACCCTTTTGTGTCGTTTGATACCACCACGCTAGCTGCGCTTACCCTAGGTCAAACGGTTCTGGTCAAAGCATGTGAGGCGGCTAAAATTGAGTTTGACCAGTCACAAGCGCACAGCGCGTTATACGACACGCAAAAAACAGCTGAGTTATTCTGTTTTATGGTAAACCGATATCAATCGTTAGGTGGATGGCCTCTTACTCAAGACGCTTAAGCTTTGCAAAGCTCGTAATACTGTAAAAAAAATTACTCACGTTTGTTAAACGCTTTGTCTGATAAATGCCTGACATCACATAACAATGGAATATTGGTATGGTCATATTTGCTAATTTTTGTGACGCATGTATTTTTAATATCTGTCTGCGCTAATACTTGCGGTGATAGCGCTAGCAACTCGGTTAGAATGCAGCGCACAACTAAGCCATGGGTCATTACAAGCAAGTCACCTTCTTGATTATTGGCTACGGTAAGCACTTGCTGCCAAGCCTTGTGTATACGATCCACAAAGTCGACATAAGACTCGCCTCTTGGTGGATGATAGTCTATTGCAAAAATATCGCTGGCAATGTCGTCATAAGCTCTGCCGCGTAAATCGCCAAAATTCCTTTCACGCAGAAGCTCACTTTTTATAAACTTACACTTCAACTTACTATGCAGTTTTGATGCAGTATCTTGTGTACGCGCGTAATCGCTGCTTAAAATACTTGAAATAGGCAGTTGGCTGTAAGCATTAGCTAGTTGCTGGGCTTGACGTTCACCGCGAGTAGATAAGGGTGTATCAGGTGTTTGTACCATGCGATTGGCATTACCGTCGGTTTCGGCGTGTCTGGTTAGGTATATCCACATTTATTGCTTGCTTCCTTTTACTATTGAGTCAGGTACAAATACATGCAGACTGTTGTTTTCAAAAAGACTAAGACACTTTGTTTATATTGCCACATGGACATTTCAAAGTGAACTACCCACCGCATCGATACGCGTTGGTCACTGGATTTTAATCGAACTAAAATCGCTAAAGGGGAAAATCCCAGTACTTTTGGCCAGTATACAGGGCCGACTTAACAAGCTACTGTGATAGTGCTTTTGCAATAACGCAAAGGTTTAATTAAATTAAATAAAAGGAAATTATGATGATTCAATTAAAGCAACAACAGTTAGAAAAAGTCAGCGCCGCAGGGATTAGCGAAGCGACTTGTGTTGCCAGCTTTGGCGCGCTTGGTGCACTTGGCGGCTTTATTGGCGGCGGCATCTTCACTGGAGGCATAGGAATAGGGCCAACAACAATATGGGGTTTCGGGCTTGGTACCCAGTTGGGCACAGCAATTTGTTTATAATAAGGAGATATTTATGATGATCGAATTATCTACGGAAGAATCAAGTGCTATTGCTGGCGGCGACTGCATGGTTGCTTTTAGCGTTGGTGGAACGGCTATTGGCGGTGCTATAGGCGCTACTATTGGCGTTATCGGTGGGTTTGGATTTGGTGGCTTTCCAGGCTTTTTCGGTGGCTCGGCAATAGGTGGCTCGCTAGGTACTATTGGCGGATCTTATTTCTGTTATTAAACCTTAAGAGAGGCTTTTAGCCTCTTTTTTTACCAATGGATTTTATGACGATGAACTCATTTTTTTTCCTTAACTTAACCACAAGCTTTATCATAGTAAATGGTGTTTTTCGAATGTTCACAATGAAATGGGAACATTCTGAATATGTCTTAAATACAACAGTACTGATTATTGTTATAGCCTATACCCTCGCTCGAGGTCGCTACGCACTTATCATCAAAAACAATAAGTTGCGCATCAATAGTTACCCTTTTTCAAAAACAATAGAGTGTAGCAAAATTAAATACGTAAATATTTTATACAGAAAAGTAGAAATAGAAACCACTGATAGTAAAACCCTCGTTTCTGACTTTCTGTATGGGATTGACGGTGCTGTCCATAAGAGCGTAGTAAAAGCAATGGCAGATTTGAAGTGGTCAAACAAAGCATCGCCACAAACAACACTTAACGATAATGGTCCAAATGAATAACAAATGCCGAGTCTATTGATTAGGCATGTCAGCAAACAATATTAGCAAGGCAGTGCGGTTTACTAAGGCTAATTAATGCTGTGTATATTTCAAATGTTTACTCGTCATTTATAGTGGACCTTATCCCTACTTTTCAAACCGTCACTTTAGTAATATCGCAAAAAAAACTTGCCTTTGTTGCAAATAACAATTATTATCATTTGCAACAGTATTAGCAGCACGCTTTTTGTGCATATCATTATGAGAGCTTTATATGTTTGTATGTTTATGCCATGGAATTACCGACACGCAAATTGAAAACGCTGTGCGTACGCAAGGTGTAGGCAACATGCGCGAGCTAAAAAGTGCTCTAGGGGTAGGTTCACAGTGTGGTAGCTGCATTAATATGGCGCAAGATATCATTAATTATACTATCGTTGATAACAGCTTATTTGCAGAAGTTGGGTAACTATCACAATTTAAAATTAACTAATTTTAAACAAAAAAGGCGATGGAAATTTTCCATCGCCTTTTTTAATATAAAACTAAAACCTTATTCGCTTTTATTTTTCGCAGCTGACTCTTGAATTAATGTTTGCAATTCACCCTGCTGGAACATTTCCATGATAATGTCGCAACCACCTACTAACTCACCATCTACCCAAAGTTGCGGAAAGGTAGGCCAATCTGCATACTTTGGCAACTCTGCGCGAATATCGGGATTTTGTAGAATATCTACATACGCAAACTGTTCTTTACACCCCATTAGGGCCTGCGAAGCCTGAGAAGAAAACCCGCATGAAGGCAGTTTAGGTGACCCTTTCATATATAAAAGAACGGTGTTTTCATTAATTTGTTGCTTAATTTTATCGACGGTACTAATTTCCTGTTCACTCATAATCATGACTCTACCTTTTGACTTTAATTTGCAATGATTCTACTAACAATCATACCGAATTCAATGCCTTTTCGCATCCCCAATTATTAATAGTTTCGGTATAATATATATATATATACGAAATAAAAAAGAAAACTGATCTTGATAGTGGAAAATAAAGAATCAAGACATGGGAACAATTTTTAATTGGCAGTTTATAATCATGATATAGTAGCCGATTATTAAAAGACACATTTACCATCCGGAGAAAACACATGGCTTTTGAACTACCCGCATTACCTTATGAAAAAACAGCACTAGAACCGCATATATCAGCTGAAACATTAGATTTTCACCACGGTAAGCACCATGCTACTTACGTAACAAAGTTAAATGGTCTTATCGAAGGCACTGATTTAGCAGACAAGTCATTGGAAGAAATCGTGAAGAATAGTGACGGTGGCGTCTTTAACAACGCTGCTCAAGTATGGAACCATACTTTTTATTGGAACAGCTTAAGTCCAAATGGCGGCGGCGAGCCAAGCGGTGTTCTTGCCGAAGTAATTAATGCAAAATATGGTTCTTTTGCAGGCCTAAAAGCGGCTTTTAATGACAAAGCAGTAAATAATTTTGGTGCAAGCTGGACATGGTTAGTAAAATTAGCTGACGGCAGTCTTGATATTGTCAACACCAGCAACGCTGGTACACCAATAACTACTGACGGCGTAACACCCATTTTAACGGTAGATTTATGGGAACACGCTTACTATATTGATTATCGCAATGTACGTCCAAATTACTTAGAAGGCTTTTGGGCATTAGCTAATTGGCAGTTTGCTTCTGACAATTTCGCAGCATAGTCAATAAAATAGTTTGACTTATCAAATAGTAAAGGGCGCTTTTAAAGCGCCCTTTTTTTT
>JBLIGC010000014.1:0-44145 GCA_047636735.1 Glaciecola sp.
AAATGACGAGTAGCAAAACGTAGCGGACAACGTTATTGGTAAACTCAAACTGCAGGGCAAAGAAATGAACACAGCTGGTATTTTTGAAAAACCCGATGGGATATACGCCCTATCACATTCTGTAGGCCCACTGATAAAGTCGGCCTCAACTGCATTGCAAACTCAATACTTAACAACTTGGGCAAAACAAGGTGGTGATGCTTGGCCACATTGGTTAGCGCAGATTGACTCATTTTGTAAAGTCATTGGAGAAGTCGTTAACGCCCCCGCACATTTAATTTGTCCGCAAGTAAACTTAGCATCAGGCTTTTACGGCTTCTTAACGGCGATTACGAAGCTTGCGTCACATAAACATCAATCTACTATTTTAATGCATAAAGATGCATTTGCTTCTATGGGGTTTGTGGTAACTGGCCTAGCTAAGACCTTTAATCTAAAACTACATTTGATTGAGGGTGACCCAAACGATATTGAGACTTGGTACACTGCCTTTGAAAGTCAACAGGTATTGGCATGTTTGGTCACTCACGTACACTCAAATACCTCAGTAAAGTCTAATGTTGCAGAAATATGTAAAATTGCTAAACAATTTGAGGCATTTGCCTGTGTAGATATAGCCCAGTCTGCCGGAATTGTGCCTGTAGATGTTATGCATTGGCAAGCCGACGCCGTGTTTGGCTCTTGTGTTAAATGGTTATGTGGTGGTCCAGGCGCTGGGTTTATGTATATTAAAGAAATACTCCTAAATTCACTAGAGCCCGATCCTATTGGCTGGTTTTCTCATCAAAATCCATTTGAATTTGATATTACGCATTACGTTGCAGCGCAAGATGCAAAACGTTTTTGGGGCGGAACGCCAAGTATTGCACCCTATGTTATGGCTACCGAATCAATTAAGGCATTACTGGCATTGCAACTACCCAAAGTGGCTAAGCATAATGCTTTAATGAAAGAAATAATGGCCGAAACTCTACCTGAGCATAAAACATATGCTGAGATTAAACGAAAGCATTCACACTTTGGCGGAAGCCTTTGTATAGCGGCAAATGAATATGCCAAAACCCAAAAAAAACTTGCGCAATATAATGTTAAGTACGATTGCCGTGGTAACGTTTTTAGACTATCCCTACACGTCATTAATACTGAACAAGAGGCAAGAATAATTGGGGAATGTTTTACTTAAGAATAGCAAATTACACTTAAGCGGCTAGCAAACTTAAATGACTGCCTATAGAAAAGCAAACTTAAATGATTGCTTACATAAGGCCTTTACAACTAACATTTTTCGCTCTATTAGCGCTAATTATTGATAGATGATTTAGATTTGCTCGAAAAAAGTAGGCGTTGGAACTTCATACCTTATATTAGATACTAGCATCGAACTAAAACGACCTTGCAAGACCGCACTAATAACTTGTTAAAATCCTAGATTTATAAAGAGGCATCTATGAATAAAGCAGTTACTAAACTAAATCACACAAGAAAGCTATTTGATTTGAAGAGTCTTATTATTTTAGATTTTATCCTCTGCGCACTTTCATTTTTCATAGTAGGCGTGATTTACGGGCAGTCTTTTGATTTGAAAGTATCAATTCCACTTGTACTTTTCATAGCAGCAATAAATATTGCCTCAGTTTGGTATATTATTAGAAAAATAAATGTTTTAACGTGATGAAGTCGGCAAATAATAAATCAATGAAACCTAATAAAATGCTGAGTTAGGGCTGTTTATTAATCAAAAGCGGTGCTCTAATTTTGCGCAAACTTCATTTCCATGATTGAAAAATCGAAGGTCATGCTTGTTCAATTTTGACGTTCTAAGAGAGAACTTAGCTGACGATCCGGTTTTCGCTCGTAGCGTAATCAGAAAAACCGTTTACTGATGATATTCTTAATGAATTTTAAAGGCTTGTGAATTTACCTTCTTAAAATGTTGGGTATGAGAAATTTTCATTAACGAGATAGTGTAGGTGGATCCCTTTGAACTTATTCCTTTTACCGTCCATCATGCGCATCCACCTCAAATAGTTTGGTAAATATTCAGTCCCTACACCTGTGAATCGAGACATCCAACTTCGCAGCCTATTCATATGTCCATTAACATTATGAATGGGAAATTGCCCACCAATAACACGTTTCCTCTTGCTGACGATAGTTGTATCTTGTTTTATGTTGGCTTGTTTTGCAGGCATGAGCGCCATCACTGCAAAGTATACTGTCGTGATTTACTATAGGGTACATAACTTCATAAATATCATTGCGACAATGCTCATCAAGCACAAAATCCGTAATACCCCCATTTTTATCAACCACGATTAGAACTGTAATTTTATCTTCCAGTGTACGCTTGTCTCCCATACCACCACGTTTTCTTGGGTCACGACTATATATGGTTTGGTTGCCCTTGAAAGATTCAGCAACAAACATTTTATATCAAGCTATCAACTTATTAGGGCATGAATGCAACAAAGCCGACATTACGTCGGCTTTGTTGCATTATCTAGTTTCAGTGAGTCTACTTATTATAAAGCCGCTTCAAACTTAGGCAGTAATTCAAACAGGTCGCCTACGAGTCCATAATCAGCAACTTGGAAAATTGGGGCTTCTTCGTCTTTGTTAATAGCAACAATTACCTTTGAATCTTTCATACCAGCTAAATGCTGAATAGCCCCCGATATTCCAACCGCAATATAGAGGTCTGGCGCAACAATTTTGCCCGTTTGCCCTACTTGCATATCGTTTGGAACAAAGCCTGCATCAACAGCTGCTCTTGAAGCACCAATTGCGGCGCCTAATTTATCGGCTATGCCATTAAGTAATGCAAAGTTTTCACCATTTTGCATACCGCGGCCGCCAGATATAATTACATCGGCTGCGCTAAGCTCCGGACGCTCTGAAACGGTCAGTTCTGCTGATACAAAAGACGACTTCTCAGATACTTTTACAACATCTATGCTTTCTATGCTTGCGCTACCTTCGTTACTAGCTGCATCAAAAGCTGCTGCACGAACCGTCACAATTTTCTTACTGTCCAATGACTGCACAGTGGCAATTGCATTGCCAGCATAAATTGGGCGCACAAAAGTATCAGCAGATTCTACCTTAATGATGTCAGAAATTTGCGCAACATCAAGTAAGGCCGCTACCCGTGGCATAAAGTTTTTGCCGGTAGTAGTGGCTGCTGCAAATACGTGAGTGTAATTAGCGGCAAGTTCAACTACTAAATCGGCGACGTTTTCCGGTAACTGGTGCTCGTAAGCAGCATTATCGGCAATAAGCACCTTACTAACGCCGGTAATTTTGGCAGCCGCGTCAGCTATAGCCGCGCACTTTGCGCCCACAACCAATACTGTAATATCGCCGCCGGCAGCACTTGCTGCATGGACTAATTTATTTGTTTCTGGTTTCAATGACGCGTTGTCATGTTCTGCATAAACTAAAATACTCATGAGATCACCTTAGCTTCGTTTTTCAATTTTTCTACTAATTCTGCAACATCGGCTACTTTCACGCCGCCTTTACGTTGCGCCGGAGCCACAACCTTAACTAGGGTTATATTTGAGGTTAAATTAACGCCTAAATCAGCCGCGTTTACTACATCAATTGGCTTACGTTTGGCTTTCATTATATTTGGTAGCGAAGCGTAGCGCGGTTCATTTAAACGCAAATCAGTAGTAACCACTGCGGGTAAAGACAAAGCCACGGTTTGCAAACCGCCGTCTATTTCGCGGGTTACATTCACTTTGCCTTGTGCTACGTTAACTTCACTTGCAAAAGTTCCTTGTGGCATGCCCGTAAGCGCAGCAAGCATTTGACCGGTTTGATTGTTATCTGAATCAATGGCCTGTTTACCTAAAATCACTAAATCGGGTAATTCTTTATCTACCACCGTTTTAAGCAACTTGGCAATTTGGAGCGAATCAAGTCTAGCGTCGGTCTCAATATGCACACCGCGGTCTGCGCCGAGTGCTAAACCGGTTCTAATTTGTTCTTGAACGGCTTTAGGTCCCACTGAAACTACAATTATTTCAGTTGCTACGCCCTTCTCCTTTAGTCGAATGGCCTCTTCAACGGCAATTTCACAAAATGGATTCATGGCCATTTTTACATTATTTAAATCAACGTCGCTGTTATCTGCTTTTACACGTACTTTCACGTTGTAATCGATAGCACGTTTAATTGGTACTAAGATTTTCATACTTTCCCCTAAGCTATTGTCAAGCATTGAACATAAGTTAATGATAGCATTGTAAACATAAAGCAACCCTATTGACTGACACAATAACTGTCATTAACTAATGATCATTTACTAATATAATTTTACTAGTCATGATGTGTAAGGCAATCTATATACACTTAACGTAAACGTCAACCTTGAAGCGTATATTTGATGCAACATGCGTAATGACAAATATTTCACAGATGAATATTACAATGTTTTTACATTGAGTAATATTGAATTAACGAATATAGAACTATAACCTTTTTACTTGCCTTTGGAGTGCCCCATGGAAAGAGAAGTAATGGAATTTGATGTTATCGTTGTAGGTGCAGGCCCTTCTGGCTTGTCTACCGCAATCAAATTAAAGCAGCTTGCTAAGCAAAATGAGCAAGAGCTCAACGTGTGCGTACTTGAGAAAGGCTCCGAGGTAGGCGCGCATATTTTATCTGGCGCTGTTTTCGAAACTAAAGCACTCGATGAATTATTCGACAATTGGCAAGAGTTGGGTGCGCCTTTGCACACTAAAGTCACACATGATGAAATATACCTACTTAAAAATGCGCAAAGTAGCATTAAACTGCCTAATTTCATGACGCCTAAAACCATGCATAATAAAGGCAATTATATAGCCAGCATGGCAAATATGTGCAGATGGTTAGCAGAACAAGCCGAAGCCTTAGGGGTTGAAGTTTATCCTGGCTTTGCCGCTTCTCAAATACATTATGATGATCAAGGCAATGTGGCTGGCATTATTACCGGAGACATGGGCGTTTCCGAAACGGGTATAGAAAAAGACACCTATATGCCAGGTATGCTGTTAACCGCAAAATATACTGTATTTGCAGAAGGCTGTAGAGGGCATTTAGGAAAGTCCTTAATTGAAAAGTTTGATTTAGACAAAGACATAAGCCCACAACATTATGCAATAGGCTTTAAAGAGATTTGGGATATACCTGCCGAGCAACATCAAGAAGGATTAGTAGTGCATACCGCGGGCTGGCCATTAGATGATGCAACAGGCGGTAGTTACTTATACCACGCCGAAAACAACCAAGTTTTTGTAGGACTTATTATAGACCTCAACTATAAAAACCCTCATTTAAATCCGTTTGGCGAATTTCAACGATTAAAACACCATCCGGTTATTGCATCTACTTTGAAAGGTGGCTCTCGCGTCAGTTATGGTGCTCGTGCAATAGCAAAAGGTGGACTTCAATCCTTGCCTAAAATGACATTTGCTGGCGGTATTATGGTGGGCTGTAATGCAGGTACATTAAACTTCTCTAAAATAAAAGGTAATCATACCGCAATGAAGTCAGGCCTGCTGGCTGCTGAAACTTTATTCCCATTGCTTGATGAGAAAGTAGCTATTAAAGACCCAGTAGAATATGCCGACAAATTTAAAGCGTCATGGCTGTATGAAGAACTTTATAGTTCACGTAATTTTGGTGCCGCTATGCATAAATTTGGTAACTTCTTTGGCGGTGCGTATAATACCATAGACCAAAATATATTTGGAGGCAAACTGCCCTTCAAATTAACCGATTCAACGCCCGATCATGCTTCGCTCTTGCCAGCCAATAGCATGCCCAAACTAGACTATCCAAAACCAGATAGTATTTTAAGTTTTGATATATTAACGTCGGTATTTTTATCTAATACCAACCATGAAGAAGATCAACCTTGTCATTTACATTTAGTTGATGCTTCAATTCCTATCAACATAAACTTAGCAAAATATGATGAACCCGCGCAGCGATATTGTCCCGCAGGTGTATATGAAGTGGTTGAGGAAGCCAATGGTGACAAGCGCTTTCAAATAAACGCGCAAAATTGTATACATTGCAAAACATGCGATATAAAAGAGCCTCAACAGAACATTAAATGGGTGGTGCCAGAAGGCGCTGGTGGACCCAACTATCCCAATATGTAATTAACATTCATGCCTGAAATATTACATTACAGCGAACATTTCCCGCAAGACACAACAAACGATATAAGCAATATTCCAGTTGTTGTCTTGCTGCATGGCTTATTTGGAAGCAGTGATAACCTAAATATTATTCGTAAGTCCTTACAGTTTCAGTTTAGGGTCATAAGTATTGACTTACCTGATCATGGTAAATCTCCCCGTTCAAACGCTTTTAGTTTTGATAATTATGCACAACAAGTACTCCTTACCCTAAAGCAATTAGGCATACATAAGACTAGCATTGTTGGTCATTCACTTGGCGGTAAAGTGGCGATGTGGGCGGCTTATTTACAGCCGCAGCTTATCGATAAGTTAATTATTTTAGACATAGCGCCTATTGCTTACAAACCTAGACATCAAAATGTAATACACGCATTGAAGGCGGTTACGCTAGATTGTGTTGTGTCGCGTAAGCATGCGCAACAGCTTATGGCTAACTTTATTGAAGATCCCGCCACACAAGCGTTCTTACTGAAAAGTTTTTATGAAAAAGACGACCAATGGTATTGGCGCTTTAACTTAGACTTACTAATAAGAGACTACTCATTATTAAGCGACTGGACACTTAACGGGAAAGTCGTTTACAAAGACGAGGTACTATTTATAAAAGGTGTAAACTCTGACTATTTATTGGCTGAATATCAAGCGGTAATAAAAACACAATTCCCAAAGGCTTCATCTAAACTTGTTCAGGCTGGCCATTGGTTACATGCAGAAAAACCACAAGTCGTTAACAGCTTAATAACAAAGCATTTACTTGGAGTGTAACGCGCACACTTTTAGATTGTTTTTGCACCCAATTTTTCTCATTGTGAATACTTTTGTGGTAGTCTTAATGTATCTTTTATAGCTTTGAATTTATAACTAATGTCAGCAGAATCAATTCAACAAATTGAAGCTATATTACTAAATGTGACTTTAGCGGCGTTATTTTTACTAATGGCCTATGCAGTACATGATGTCATGAAAAAAAATGATGTCCCCAAGATAGGCCGTTTTGTAGCTTATGGCGTATTAGGACTTGGTAGTTTAGGCTTCGTGGCTAAAGGTGTCATTCAGTTATTTTTTATAGGATCGGGCGTTTAAGTACAAAGCGCGGCGGTTAATTTGCAATTCAGTGGAGTATTAACATGGCAACGGTTGGTTTATTTTTTGGCAGCGATACGGGCAACACCGAACATATCGCCAAAATGATCCAAAAAGAACTTGGCAAGAACCTTATCGACGTAAAAGATATTGCGAAAAGTACAAAAGAACAAATTGCAGAATTTGATTTACTTATTTTTGGCATACCCACATGGTATTACGGCGAAGCCCAATGTGATTGGGATGACTTCTTCCCTGAGCTTGAAGAAATTGAATTTGAAGACAAGCTTGTTGCAATATTTGGCTGCGGAGACCAAGAAGACTATTCAGAATATTTCTTAGATGCCATGGGTATGATAAGAGATATAGTAGAGCCTAAAGGGGCAATACTAATAGGGCAATGGCCTACCAAAGGCTACGATTTTGAAGCATCTAAAGGCATGAGCGATGACGACCACTTTGTAGGTTTGGGCATTGACGAAGACAGGCAACCAGAACTAACAGAACAAAGAGTTAAAGACTGGTGTAAAAAAGTACATCAAGAAATGTGCTTAGCGGAGCTTGGCTAACTGCATGAAAAATGCTGTGTACTTTGATGAGATTAAATAATGGAAAGTTTTGATCAAGACCGCATTGGCAGTCAAAATACCCACGATAGGGCGCAAAACAAGTCGCCATCGCAGTTATCGACTAAACCTAGCACCATAAACGGCAGTCCCGAAAGCTCGAGAACAACATGGTTTGGCTGGAAATTAACCGGGCTTGGTATTGTTACTTTGCTAGCCGTTCTTTACGCAATTGTTGATATTGACAGGCCTAATGCAACTACCGAGGCTGAGATTGCGCGTATAAATAGTTTTGACCCGCGTTTACTATCTTGTAACGATGTTATAACCTCTGAGCCTTCACCTGCCTATGATACTTGTTTAAGCGCGGCACAAGAAGGCCAAGTACTCGCTATAAAGCGAATCATATGGGCTTACTCTCGCAAAAGCGACTACCAGGATTTAGGTAAAGTATTTGAATGGCTAAGACAGCTCCCATATAAAGATAGTGCCACCCAACTACTAATGTATAGTCTCGTTCATTTAAATGCCGAATCGGATAAACTACGAAAAGACAGCGAGCTTGGGATTAGTCGCTTAGTGGCTAAAAATTACGCCCCTGCCAATGTAGTACTTGCCTCTATTTATGCACTTAATGAAAACATTATCCCGCCGTCTAGCAACACCTTGTGGTTGTTAAATCGCGCCCACAAAAAGGATCCTGTAATACTCGAGCCTTCCATTCTTGCGCTTATTCATGCGAATGGTTTCGTTAGTGACATAAACATTGCCGCAGGCACAAACTTACTTAAAAAATCAGCCGAGCTAGACTTTCCTATGGCAGCCAACAATATAGCTTGGTTTTTAGCGACGCTAGACAACAACCCATTTACATCAGGCGAATATGCATTATCAATCGCGCAACGCGTTGTAGACGATCCTATTTATGGGCAAAATCCTATTTATGTCGACACTTTGGCAGCAACGTTTGCAGCTAATAACATGTTTGAGCAAGCCAGCAAAACCCAACAACAAGCGATCGAAATGTTGGCAAGATCTAATTTAAGCGAGTCTGTTTTAAACACAACACAAATCGAATATGAAGAGCGTTTATCGCTGTATTTACAAAATGAAGTTTTGGTGGAAGAAAATCTTTTTGTGGATAAATCAACGTTCTTCAAAAAAATTAGAAACCGCGTACTTGAATACGTTTTGCGAGAATTTTTTATTACCGTTGAAGCTCCTGTGCTTTTTAACGGCGCAAGCGCTGAAGGTAGTGCAGAAGCATTATCTATTGAAGGTAACGTTTCCATTATTTAAACACAATTGGCTGAAAGCTTATAACGCTAGCTTGAACTTCCCCACCGCTTATCTCAATACTTGCGTTAGTGTGTAATCTACCTTCAACGTCCTTTAGTAAAGTATCTTGGGCTTGAGTGTCTTTTACAATACTCCTATAAACCAAGCACCTTCGTTCATAGCCGATACCACACAACAAGCGTCCTTTTGCAAACTGCCAATCATTGTCTAAATTTCTTTAGTCGCGTTGTGTGTAAGTATAGCTAACAGTCTCACTTCGTCGGCCACCACAGCGAACCCTCGACCATGTTCTCCCGCTCTGGCTGCTTCAATGGTGGTGTTAAGTGACAATCAATTAGTTTGATCTGCACCTTTTTGTAATGGCATCAAGAATACTGCCGATTTTTTTGCTATTTTCGCCTTATCTATTCATTATTTATAATTGCCTGCTCAAGGCTTTGCGACTTAAGCAAGCAGGACACAACCCCAACCTTCTCCTTTACGCTGTTATTTAAATTATCGCACTCTAATTTCAACGGAGTCAGCTTAGCCCTTTCGCTGGCATAGTAAGCCTTAGTCGTTAACCTAGCTAAACTTAATACCGTTTCAGTTACTTCCGAGATTGCGCGCTGCAGGGGTACTTACTTAAACGCTATTTTTTGCAACAACTTGTTTAATATTGTTCAGTCCAAGCTATGAAAAACCACTAGCAACAACGCAAGTGAAACGAATCCTATAATCGTTTTAATAACAACGGTTAACTGTAATTTTTTGTGAAACTGCAAAATTTTTTCAAATTGACCTAATAAATCTAATTACCCAAAATGAATAATAATTATTTAAGTTTATTTTCCTTATTATTATTGCGGCAAAAGGTGTTAAAACTGTAAAACTAAACTATACTAGTAACACAGTAATATAAAAGATTGTAAGAGGCATATGGACAACAATAAAGAATTAAAAAAAGCCGGTTTAAAAGTCACGCTTCCTCGTATCAAAATTTTAGAAATACTCCAAAACCCTAAAAACCAGCATATTAGTGCTGAGGCTGTATATAAGATATTGATTGATATGGAAGAAGAAATTGGACTAGCTACTGTTTACAGAGTACTTAACCAATTTGATGATGCAGGAATTTTGCATCGCCATCATTTTGAAGGCGGAAAATCTGTTTTTGAAATAAGCCAAAAGAAACATCACGACCATTTAGTATGCTTAAAATGCGGTAAAGTGGTTGAATTTGAAGACGACGTTATTGAAGACCGCCAAGAGTCTGTCGCTAAAGCAAATAACATGCGCCTAATCAATCATAGCCTGTATTTATATGGGGAATGTAACGAAGAAAATTGCGACGAAGACGAATAGCACGTAAACAGACCTACTTTACAGAGCAGTAGGTCTTCTATTTCAAACACTAAAGCGTATGTTTAAAGCGATTATAGGCATGCTGTGCAGCTTCCCATACTGGCCCAGGTCTGCCGTCTCCTAGCACTCTTTCATCTACTTTAACCACGGCTCCTACTTCCTTGCTCGAAGAGGTAATCCAAACTTCGTCGGCACACGCAAGCTTGGTCAAATTTATGTCTTGTTCAAATACTGTGAAGCCCCCTTCTAACGCCAATGATTGCAACAATATATTACGCGTAATACCCGGTAACAATTGGTTATTTAGCTTAGGTGTCATAATAATATTGTCTTTAATCACAAAAACATTACACGCTGCGGCCTCGGTAATTAGTTGATTGTCGTTAAACATAATAATTTCATCTTTTTGCGCATTTTGCGCTTGCTGAAAATGCATAACATTACCCAGCAAAGAGGTAGATTTAATATGGCAGCGTTGCCACCTAAGATCTTCACCAGTAATGACTTCAAACCCTCTGGCGGTGTTTCTGTCGACAGCTTGAGATGGTGGTATTTCAAATCCATAGGCAAATATTGTTGGCGTTATATTTTTTGGGTAAGCGTGATGTCGTTTAGTATCAGTACCTCTACTAATATGAATATAAACGCCCACCGAACTTGAATCAAATTGCGCTATTAGTTTCTCAATAATACTTAGCCATTCTTTTGTGTCCGCTGTAAGCCCAATACCAATCTCTTTTAGACCGTTATTCATTCTATTTAAGTGCAGTGCTAATCCAACAGGCTTCGAATCGTAGCATGGGATAACTTCATATATACCGTCGCCAAATAGGAAGCCTCTGTCCATTGGCGATATAAGCGCATTTTCTTTAGCAACAAATGAACCGTTTAAAAATACCTGCATTATTTTTTCCTTAAATAAGAATATACACTTGAGTTTTAAAATGTATTTTTATGGCTGGGTAAATGATGTCTAGTGTTAGCCGTTCATCAATTGCCTAGTTTTAATTAATACCTGTTTGAGTTGAATATCAATCAATTGACGCCAAATAGTTGAAGAATCGAAGTCGGTAGCCATAAATGTAATTTTTTGGGATGGAATAGCCTGACTTAACATCGCTAAACCAGCGCTATTAACCGCTCCAATAACCGGGTAACCGCCTATAGTTTGCCTCTCATTACGCATAATTATAGGCATGCCATTGCCAGCTATTTGAATAGCACCGTTAGCCATGGGTTGCGAGGTCAAATTGGCTATATTACATTGAATATCTGCGCCTGCTAAACGCACTCCCATTTTATCGATGTACTGGGTCACTTCATATTGGTGGGCCACAAAGCGCTGCTTTTCAACGTTAGTAAAGTTGTTTTGTTGGTAACAAAAGGTAAAAGGTACGCATTTATGTGGTGAAAATTGTGACTGAATGAGTTTTTGAAGCATTGGCGTGGGAGCAACATAAAACTCACCATTATGAAACAACCTTAGTGCATTTTTACTAATATTTGCTTGGGCAACAAAAGGAAACACTTCACCATTAACAATTGAACTGCCATCATCATGCGTACCCCCTATATTTTCGCGCTTTACTGCGCACACGCTATTGGCAAAAACAGGTAAACTAAAGCATGCCGAAAAGGCAATGTAGACAAATAAACCTTTAACAGTAGGCCCTATTTTCACACAATCGTTTTCTTCAAGTTTAAACACTTGTCTGTTGTCAATACCCTTACCATTAATGCTTATATCCGCGCTTGCTCCGGTAATACTAATTAAACAAGACACGCTTACTTTAAATTCAATATTACCAGCCATCACTTCAAGTGTTGGGCTGTTTAATGCTTTACCACAAATGGCGTTGGCAAATTGAAAGCTAAACCAATCTACCGCGCCCGATTGACTATAACCATTAACCTGACACTGTTTCCTGCCGGCGTCAGTCCACTGTGTCATGAGGCCACTTTTTATAATAGTAAGCACTATTTACCTGCTCGCTGTAGTTGCTGATAGTAGGTTTGTTCGTCAATTGAATTGAATTTGACCCTATCGTTGGGCCCAATTGCCTTAACAATATCAGCGCAAAACGAAAACGCAGTGTAACCAATAATATGCCACCCACCAGGCGAAGCACTTGGATAGACCGCAGTTTGGTTGTCGGCAATAGCAACAGCACCGGCAGGTACAGTGTGCCTAGGACGAGCAAGCCTTGACACTTTTAGCTGCGGCGATAATACGCCTAAGTAAGCAAAATTTGGCATAAACCCAACTGCAAAAACTTGATATTCGCTTATTTTATGTAAATCAATAATTTCGCCTTCAATTAAACCAGTTGATGTTTCAACTAGTGCCATATCATTCGGATGGCTATCGTCACTTAGGGTGTAACAAACGTCTATCTCATGTATTTGGCCTTGCAATGTCGTTGTAAGTTCAATTTGTACGTTATTAACTTGGGATATTGTATTATTAAGCCAACTTAATACGCTATCAAAACTTGTCTCCAGAGAATCAAATACAAGTAACAAACTATCATATGAAACAACATGATCCAAAAGCCAGCTAGGCTCTTTTGCGACAATATGGCTTAAGCAACGTCTTATCACAAGATTTCGATCTTGAAGTGTCAATACACAATTTATAGCATCACTATTGCTCATTTGGCCCACCCGAACAATAACACTTGTTTCACTCACCCGCTCTGCATAGGTAGAGTCGTCTAATTGAATTAGTTTATTTCTTTGCTGAAAGTTTTTAGCACTAAGAGTGTCTAACATTAGGCAGTTTTCACCGAAGAAGTCGCTACATGCTGATTGATTAACGTTCGTATTTTGGAACACAGCATAAGCGAATCAGGCGTATCACCATGCACACAAATAGTGTTTATGTTGAGTGAAAGTGGCTTTTGGCATTCGCTTAAAAATGCGCTGTCTTGTATTATTGCGCTAACCTGTTGCAAGCTATCTTGTGTCGACAGTAGCGCATTATTTTGGCTCCTGCTAACAAGTGATCCGTCAGCCGTATATGCTCTATCTGCAAATCCTTCAAAGCGCAGTTGCACTTTGTGTTTCTTCGCAATTTCAATAAATGGCGACATGTGTGGTAGTGCCTGAATAACTAAATCATGCGCTGAATGATAACTCGCAATAGCCACTACAATAGATTCGTACAAATGTGTGTGCTTCATCATATCGTTGTACATAGCGCCATGAGGCTTTACAAATGTTGTAGCTGCGTGTTGGCATTTTGCCAGACCTTCTAAAGTAGCCATTTGCGCATGAATCATTGCTACCAGTTCGGCGTGATTTAACTGCATAGAACGACGCCCAAACCCTTGAATATCGGGGTATGAAACATGTGCTCCTATTTCTACCTGATGCTTAATTGCTAAACCTATGGTTGCTTGCATGGTAACGGCGTCACCCGCATGATATCCACAGGCAATATTAGCTTGGTCAATTAATGGCATGATTTTTTGATCATTGCCCAAGGTCCATTTCCCATAATTTTCACCAATATCGGCATTTAGTTTCATTGATAGGCTCTCTAAATTCTGTAGACTTTGTTATACTTATGTTTTATTTAATGGGTATCATATCAAGATGCTGAAAATTGGCCAATTTAATCGCCTCCACGTTGTTGAAATTTTTCCTTTTGGCTATGAACTGCTTGGGCATGACGCACCGCAAGACCAAATAGTCATGCTTAAAGACACCTCACAGGTTTATACCGAAGGTCAAGAACTCGACGTATTCGTATATACCCATGCCGACGGTTCCTTTTTAGGCGCAATAGATGCCCCTAAAGTTATGCTACACCAATTTTCCCCGCTGGTGGTAGTAGGTGCAAGCACCCATGGTTGCTTCTTTGACTGGGGCATTAAGCCGGATTTATACGCTCCTGAAGGACAGCTCCATACCGACCTTGATATTGGCAGTCGTTATGTTGTTTGTGCTGTACTAGATCGAATAGGTAAGCTTGTTGCTACGACAAAAATTGAACGGTTTTTAAGTCAACATAGCCAACAACTGAATCCCAACGAGTCAGTTTCATTATTGATTTATGCACAAACGCCGCTAGGTTACAAAGCCATTGTTAATGATGAATTTCAAGGTCTGTTATTTAATAGTGAGTTAATTACAAGCGTAAAAATTGGTGATTACATAGACGGATTTGTTAAAGCGGTGCGTGAAGATGGTAAGTTAGACTTGTCATTGCAAGCACAAACTAGCCAAGCACGCTTGAGTTTAAGTGAAGAAATTCTTGCAGACTTAGCTGCTCATGATGGCATGTCTACGTTAACAGATAAAAGCAGCCCCGATGAAATATTTGCACGTTACAAAGTAAGCAAAGCTGCCTATAAAAGAGCCATTGGCAGCTTGTACAAATTAAAGCAAATCCGTATTGAAACAAACTGTTTGTATATAAATCAGGATGCTGATTAAACGGTTTTTAACCAACATACTGAAAAATAATAATACGTCAGGAAGAATAAAATGAAAGCACAAGTAACTTGGCAACCCAGTGATAATGGTCTAGCTTTTAATGGTGTTATGGATGATGGCAGGACACTTAAGCTTGATGGCAAAGGTGACGCCTTGTCACCTATGCAAGCTGTGCTAATGAGTGTAGGCGCTTGTTCTTCTGTTGACGTAGTTGAAATTATGCGAAAGGCAAGGCAAGCTATTGATAGTTGCACTTGTAAACTTGAAGCCACGCGTGCGACAAATCCACCTCGTATATTCACATCGATTCATGCGCACTTCGAAGTGTCTGGCAGCAAGGTAAGTGAAATACATTTAGCGCGTGCGGTAAAGCTTTCAACTGAAAAATATTGTTCCGTAATGCTAATGCTTGCCGGCAATGTGGAAATATCCACTAGCTTTGATGTTGTAAAAGAATGATATGAGTAGAATATGAAAGTTAAGCAAACAGCAACGTTCATACTTATCATGGCGACATTTGCCGCATTTGCCGCAGGTTACTGGTTAGGCACAGAAAACACACTTCAGCACTTAAATAAAAACAATCAAGAACCTAAAGTTAAAATATCACTTTTAAGCAATATTCCTCAAGCTGCCCAATCAAGCAATAACATTAGCGTTACTAGCGAAAGTTTTTCATCCAAAGCAGACATCCCCAGTGCTGAAG
Organism: Glaciecola sp.; assembly: GCA_047636735.1. Taxonomy (GTDB): domain Bacteria; phylum Pseudomonadota; class Gammaproteobacteria; order Enterobacterales; family Alteromonadaceae; genus Glaciecola. The sequence continues at coordinate 15,636 of JBLIGC010000014.1, forward strand.
AAACTGATTCTAAACTTGTAAAGAACGCAAAATATATTGCGCTTACTTTGCCTGATAATCCCAGTATTATTGACACAATAGCATTTCTCAATGCTATTGAAGCAAGTGAAAATAAAGACGACTTTGACAAATTTGGACCCGCGCTCGAAGGACTGCACGAAGCGGTTAATAATAACCCTGAAAACTTTCAAATATTAATAGATTATTTTGCAGAATCAGACACCGACTCGCAAATACCTTATTTCATCACAAGTGTTCTTCAAAGCACAGAAATAGAAGGTAAAGATATGCTAATGAATAATTTAGTATTACGCCTAAGCGCACAAGGCACATCATCGGGTAATACTAGGTTGTTACATTTGGTATCAAGTACAGGGATGCACTATGAAAACCAAGAAATTATATCCACAATCAAAAATATAGCGCTTTATAGCCAAGCAGATAGTACTAATCGCACCTATGCACTAGACTTACTTATGCCGTATCAACTTAATTCTGCCGAAAAAAACAAAGTCGTTAGTGATTTGTCCTTTGCACTAAACCATGCGCCACGAGAGGAAGTAAGTTACATTATCGAAAATATTATCCGCTTTAGTAGCAAAAACGAAAGAGTAAATTTAGCCACTAATTACCTAGCCTACACTAGTGATTTTGAGACCCGGGTAGCTATTCTTTCAACTATGCATAACGGTTCAATTACACCGAACAATGCATTGAAAGAAAAATTGTTTAACATTGCTGAAAATAGCAGTGACCCATTAAGCATACATGCGCGTGATACCTTGCTATATGTGTTTGAAATAGATAATGATGAGTATGAGCGGCTACGTAATGGTGGCTAGTTGGTCTTGCTTGATACAAACATACAGCCTATCAAGCTTCAGTTAATCACTTGGTTTATCATGTTGTGCCCGCGGCAGTAATTCTTTATCAATCATTTTTGTAGGCGTTACCCCCAAGGTTTTAAAACTTTCAGCTTGGGTCACCAAATTACCTCGGCCAGTAGATAGTTTGTTCATTGCCCCATCGTAACTCTTTTCCAAAGCGTCAATGTTCTTGCCTATGCGCTGCATATCGTCCACAAAGCTCGCAAATTTGTCGTACATCTTTTTCGCCCTGTCGGCTATGGTTTTAGCATGCTGGTTTTGATATTCGTATTGCCATATGTTGTTGATGGTTCGAAGCGCTACTAATAGATTAGTTGGGCTAACAAGCATAATTTGGTTATCCATGGCCAACTTCACTAGGTCAGGAGCTTCTTGCACGGCCGAGATAAATGCAGATTCTACCGGCACAAACATAAGCACGTAGTCGAGCGTTTGCACGCCAGGTAAATCTTGGTAGTCTTTTTTGCTTAAGCCTTTAATGTGCCCTTTAATCGAGATGATATGTTCTTTTAAGGCACGTTTGCGTTCGTCTTCTGTTTGCCCATTAACCATCCGTTCATGGGCTATTAGCGACACTTTTGAGTCAATCACAATATCTTTTTTATTGGGCAAATGAACCACTACGTCTGGTCGGTAGCGTTTGCCGTCATTGGCAACCAAATGTTTTTGTATTTCGTATTCGTGACCTTCTCGTAAACCTGATTCGTCTAGAATCCGCGCTAATACAATTTCACCCCAGTTCCCTTGTTGCTTATTGTCACCTTTAAGGGCATTGGTGAGCGCCGCGGCTTCTTGCGTAATTTGTAAATTTAGTTCCTTGAGTCCTAATATTTCGGTGCGCAACGAGGCTCTTTCTTGACCTTCGGTGACATATTGATCGCGAATTTGTTTCTTGAAATCATCAATTTGTTGCTTTAACGGCAACAATAAATGCGTAATGCCCTGTTCGCTGGTTTTAGTGAACTTTTCAGATTTTTGTTCAAATATTTTGTTAGCTACATTTTCAAATTGAGTATTTAAATGCTTTTCTGCGTTGCTGAGTAGTTGAAATTTTTCATCAAAACCAATACGTTCTTGCGCAATTGCAGCTTCTTGCGCCTCAAAATTAGCCTGTAGCGAAGATAAACGTGTTTGTAACTCGGCGTACCGCACATTGGCCTGCATATATTGTTCTTTCAAATCATAAAGCTCATTTGCCTGCTGTGACAGCTGACCTAACTGACGCTCTTGCTCTGTTACTATTTGCTGCAGCCTTCGGGTTTCTAAATTGCTTTGTTGAGCGTCTTTTTCGCGGCGCTGGGCTTCTTTTTCATGACTCTGTTCAGTATATTCTTGCTGAGAACGGCAGTGCAGCAAATTTTGTTCGCTAAGTGCTATTTCGTTCTCAAAACCATAACGCTCGTTTTGCCATTGTAATAACAACATCGCTAGTCTATTTTTATAGACGCGCCAAACGGCAAACCCCACCACAACAGGCAACAAAATAAATAGAATTGCCACAATTATCGCAACCAGCGACATATCTATACTTTGTGCCCACGCAGGTATGTTCAATCCAGTTCCCTTTTCATACGTTTTTTGTAGTACGCATTTTTATACTGTCGATTTAGCACCTTCGGCTATATTTACTTTCCATATAGCCGGCCCTATTTCATGTGCATTTGCGCCTGTGCTATCTACAGCCACAGTAACTGGCATGTCTACTACGTCAAACTCGTATATTGCTTCCATACCTAAATCTTCAAAGGCAACGACTCTTGATTTTTTGATCGCTTTTGAAACTAAATAAGCAGCGCCGCCAACAGCCATTAAATAGACTGATTTATGTTTAGCAATACTTGCTACCGTAGCGGGTCCGCGCTCAGCCTTACCAATCATGCCAATTAAACCTGTTTCTTCTAACATCATGTCGGTAAATTTATCCATACGCGTTGCCGTAGTAGGACCCGCAGGCCCCACCGCTTCGTCGCGCACGGCGTCTACAGGCCCCACGTAATAAATGAATTTATTTTTTAAATCAACACCTTGGGGTAAGCCTTCGCCATTTTTAAGCATAGTTTGAATACGCTTGTGGGCGGCGTCGCGGCCCGTTAGCATTTTGCCACTCAATAATACTGTTTCACCTACTTTCCAGTCTTGAATATCGTCTTTAGTAATGTTGTTTAAATCAACGCGGCGCACATCTTCACCTACTTCCCACGTTATTTCAGGCCAATCTTCTATACGTGGTGCTTTTTGTTCATATGGACCGCTACCATCAAGCGTGAAGTGAGCATGGCGAGTTGCTGCGCAATTTGGGATCATAGCCACAGGTTTGGATGCAGCGTGGGTGGGTACCGACATAATTTTTACGTCAACGACCGTGGTTAAGCCGCCTAAACCTTGCGCACCTATGCCTAAATCATTAACCTTTTTATAAATATCAACACGTAACTTTTCTTCAGTGGTGACTGGCCCGCGAGCAATTAGCTCTTGTATATCCACAGGGTCCATCAAGCTTTCTTTAGCAAGTACCGCCGCTTTTTCAGCAGTGCCGCCAATACCTATTCCCAACATACCAGGTGGACACCAACCGGCGCCCATTGTGGGCAATGTTTTCACCACCCAATCGGCAATATCGTCACTGGGGTTTAACATTACCATTTTAGATTTATTTTCTGAACCACCGCCCTTTGCTGCGATCATTACATCTACTTTGGCTCCTGCAATCATGTCAATATGAACTACCGCGGGCGTGTTATCTTTAGTATTTATACGCGCGCCAGCTGGGTCTTTAACAATAGAAGCACGCAATGGGTTATCGGGATTAAGATAGGCACGTCGTGTGCCCTCATCAACCATTTGCTGAACCGTAAGGTCAGTTTTATCCCAACTTACCTGCATGCCTACTTTTACAAAACAAGTCACTATACCGGTGTCTTGGCAAATTGGCCGTTTGCCCTGAGCAGACATTCTTGAATTAATCAGTATTTGCGCCATCGCGTCTTTTGCAGCTTTGCTTTCTTCTCGATTATAAGCTTGCTCTACTGCTTTTACATAATCTAGTGGATGATAATATGATATAAACTGCAAGGCATCTTCAATACTATCTATAAAGTCTTGTTGACGAATAACGGTCATAAATTCCTCTTGGCATTAGGCTCACTGTCAAAATCTGTGTAATATGATTACGGGAGAAAAATAATGAAGTGTAAACCTTCATCGCACCCTATATAAATTGGCACAAAGCTTGTTGATCGTGATGGTTAGTGTGTAAAATCATAAGTATACTACGCGTATTTAGATAATCCACCAAGCATTCCTAATTAGCAATTGCTGGTTAATAAATATGTCTGTTTTGTATACAAATAGGCATATAATAGAACAAACGTTTTTATTTGGAGTAGTTTTTGGCTTTTTCATTTCTCACCCATAAAATTCCAAATTTTCAGCCTGAACAAATATTAGCCTTGTTTAACACCGTTGAACATAAAGCATGGTCTTTTTTGCTAGACAGCTGTCAGCAATCGAAGAGGGACGGTCGCTATGACATTATTGTTAGCTCTCCTTGTTTAACCTACGAATTCAAACAAGGTGTTCATGTCTTAGCGGGTGATTGGACAATCTCTGCTGGACACAAAGTGAACCCTCAAGCGAAGTACAAAGTGCCAACACATTTATTTAAAACCGATATGATAAGGTCTGGATGCCCCTATCAAAACTTAGCTGAGTTGCAAGAAACCTTTAATGCCTTATTTGACAAGTCATCTATTGAAAAATTCGATATTCCTTTTATAGCAGGCGCTTTAGGAGTATTTGGTTACGATGGTAATACCTCATCAGACAACATTAAGGACAACGATCCTGATCAATACAAAATGCCTGATATTAGCGTTGGGTTTTATCATTCAAGTATTGTGTACGACAATGTTACGCAAATACTCTATATTTTTTCTATTGATGAGTGTTTTGTTGAAAACACGCTAAAATGCATTACTAATTTTAGCGCTTCAGTACCATTTAAAACTAAATTTTCGCTGCTCGAACCTTGGCAGTCGAATATGTCTAAAGATATTTATTGTGAACAGTTTACTAAAATAGCAGCGTATTTGCGAGCCGGCGATTGTTACCAAGTAAATTTTGCTCAGCGTTTCCAAGCGCAATATCAAGGCAGCGAGTGGCTGGCATACTGTAAATTGAGAAAAGCGAACAATGCGCCTTTTTCTGCTTATGTGCGTTTACCCACAAGTACTATACTTAGCTTATCACCAGAACGTTTTTTGTTAGTCAAAGATGCACAAGTTGAAACCAAGCCAATAAAAGGCACAAGAAAACGTGACCCTGACCCTACGATCGATAAAGGGCTTGCTGATGAATTATTAAGCGCTGAAAAAGACCGCGCCGAAAACTTAATGATAGTTGACTTATTGCGAAATGATTTAAGCAAACACTGCCAACCACACTCCGTTGACGTTCCCAAACTTTTTGCATTAGAAAGTTATCCTGCGGTGCATCATATGGTAAGCACTGTGGTGGGTAAGTTACGAACAAATGTCAGTGTATATGATTTGATGAAGGGCGCTTTTCCCGGCGGCTCTATAACCGGCGCACCCAAAATACGCGCCATGCAAATTATTCAGGAACTTGAACCCGACAAACGGGCTATCTATTGTGGCACCATAGGTTACATTGGCATTCGAGGCGATATGGACACCAATATATGCATTCGTACCTTACTGGCCGAGCGTTATACAAGTAAAAAATCGGACGGTAAAAATAAGTCTGAAAGTAATATCTTATATTGCTGGGCAGGTGGTGGAATCGTCATTGATTCACAAGATACTGATGAATATTTGGAAAGTCTTCATAAAGTCGCTAAAATATTACCCATATTAGATAAATATACCACCGTAAATGAGCACAAAGAGGAAACATATTAATTGACCGAACTTGATTTTCTTTCTGCATTTAATCGCCCCTGGTCGTTAGATGAAGCGGCAGATTATCCGTTTCTAGAAGCCAAGCGCCCGGCGGCGGTACTTATTTGCCTATTCCCTAACCAAGACAAACTACACGTGTTGTTTACCCAACGCGCTATTCATTTAAAGCATCATGCAGGGCAAATAAGTTTCCCTGGTGGAAAAGCAGAAAAATCAGATATTGACTTGGTTGATACCGCTTATCGAGAAGCGCAAGAGGAGATTGGACTACAGCGTGAACATTTACGGTTGTTAGGTCGCCTAGGAGTTTATAGAACAATTAGTGGGTTTGCCGTAATGCCCATTGTAGCCATTTACGATAAGCCATTAAATATAAACAGCGATTTAATCATTGACCCTAACGAGGTAGCTAACGTCTTTAGTGTGCCATTGGCTTATTTGATGGACACACAGCGCTACTATGTTGAAATGGTCCAGCGGCAAAAAAAAAGTTTCCCTGTTTATTTTATTCCTTACGAACAACGTATGATATGGGGGGCAACTGCAGGAATATTAGCTCAGTTACAAAAGCATATATCAACACATCTATTCCCATAACGTAAGCTCACCCACTTCCCTTCTAAAGTATAATGTATTAAAAGCTTCAATAATAAATCTATGTAATTAGATGACTAACAATACATTAACATTTCTAATCGTCACGATTAGCATATTTGACTTGTGTTGTGCGCTTTTTATGTAACACTTCTCACTCTACTACTGAGGTGTTTATGATTAGCGTATTTGACATGTTTAAAGTGGGAATTGGTCCATCTAGTTCCCATACTGTTGGACCTATGCGAGCCGCATTAGGTTTTTGTGAGGAACTTATTTCATCAAATCAGCTAGATGGCGTAACCCATATAAGCACAGAGCTATATGGATCATTAGGCCAAACCGGAAAAGGGCATGGAACAGGCAAAGCCGTTATTCTTGGCTTATTGGGTTTTACCCCCGAAACGGTACCCGTACATAAAATAGATTCAATGCTAAGCGATGTAGAAAGTACGCAAACACTTTCGCTAATGAATAGACACACAATCACATTTTCAAAGAAAGGCGCCATTGTTTTTCATCGCCGTAAAACCCTGCCCAAACATGCCAATGGCATGACCTTCTTTGCATATAACGACAAATCGTTGGTTAAGTCCTCTACTTACTATTCTATTGGCGGTGGTTTTATTGTAAAAGATGAAGACTTTGAAGCGCAAAAAAATGAAAAATTTGCAGTTGCCCAAATGGACGCGCCCTTCCCGTTTTCCACCGCCAATGAATTAATGAAAATTTGCCAAGACAATAGTTTTCGTATTAGTAGTTTGATGCTAAAAAATGAAACTATGCTATTGCCAGAAGCTGAAGTGAGAGAACGTTTGGTGCATATTTGGCATGTTATGCAAGAGTGCATTGAAAATGGAAAACAAACCGAAGGTATTCTACCTGGCGGTTTGAAAGTTCACCGCCGTGCTCCAGCGTTATTAGCTTTGCTTGAAAATGAGATAAGCACTGACCCAATGTTGGTAATGGATTGGGTAAATTTATTTGCTTTAGCGGTAAATGAAGAAAATGCTGCTGGAGGCCGAGTTGTGACAGCCCCAACCAATGGCGCTGCCGGCATAATTCCTGCCGTTATGAGCTACTACCACAAATTTGTAAGGCCATTGTCTGACGATACCGCTTGCCGATTCTTATTAACGGCTGCCGCTATTGGAATTTTATATAAAAAGAATGCTTCAATCTCGGGCGCTGAAGTAGGTTGCCAAGGCGAAGTCGGTGTAGCGTGTTCTATGGCAGCCGGTGCCCTTACTGAAATTTTAGGCGGCTCGGTTAAAGCTGTTGAGAACGCCGCTGAAATTGGAATGGAGCATAATTTGGGTTTAACCTGTGACCCTGTTGGCGGTTTAGTTCAAGTCCCCTGCATTGAACGCAATGCTATGGGCGCTGTTAAAGCAATAAACGCTTCTAGATTAGCACTTAGAGGAACCGGCAACCAAAAAGTATCCTTAGACAAAGTGATTAAAACTATGTGGGAAACTGGTAACGACATGAAAAGTAAATACAAAGAAACCGCTCGAGGTGGTTTGGCAGTAAATATTATTGAGTGTTAAACATGGTTTGGCACACTAAAGGTCGTTAAAACCCGCAAGACTTATTCAAAAATAGCACCCTATAGTCGTTAAAATGAGCAACTATAGGGCTTTGCGTATTATTTAACGGGTAAGGTTAAATCTTTGAACATCGTTTCAACTTCTTCATTATTTTTTTGCATCATTGCTCGCTCCACCACACTTTTAGTTAAATGCGGTGCAAAACGTTCTATAAATTCATACATATAACTACGCAAGAAAGACCCTTTCCTAAACCCAATTTTAGTTGTGCTGTACTCAAACAAATGACTTGCATCAATCTTTACTAAATCGCTGTCAAGATTTTCGTCAACCGCCATTGAAGCAATTACGCCTACGCCAACGCCCAATCTTACATAAGTTTTTATGACATCTGCATCGGTAGCAGTAAAGACAATTTTAGGCTCTAGGCCCGCTTCACTAAATGCTCTGTCGAGCTCAGAGCGTCCTGTAAAACCAAACACATAGGTAACTAGCGAGTATTTCGCTATATCTTGGATATTAATATTGGTTTTCTTAGCCAAAGGATGGGATTTATTCACAATCACCGACCGGTTCCAATGATAACAAGGCAACATAATTAAATCGTTATACAAGTGCAACGATTCAGTGGCAATAGCAAAATCTGCTTCGCCTTTAGCTGCCAAGTCGCTTATTTGTGAAGGTGTCCCTTGATGCATATGCAAAGACACCTTGGGATACTTTCCCATAAAGCCTTTAATAACATCGGGCAAGGCATAGCGGGCTTGAGTATGTGTGGTCGCAATGTTCAGTTTCCCTTGATCGGGCAAGGTATGCTCTCGAGCAACCGACTTAATACTTTCCACTTTAGCTAATATTTCCCGAGAAATATTGATCACTTCTTTGCCAGCTTCAGTCACATGGGTCAAGTGTTTACCACTGCGGCCAAATATTTGAATACCCAATTCATCTTCCAACATACGCACTTGCTTGCTAATGCCCGGCTGAGATGTATACAAATTTTCGGCAGTAGCAGACACGTTTAAATTATTGTTTAACACTTCTACTATGTATCTTAATTGCTGTAGTTTCATTGATTCCCTTAGAAAGATGTTTGCTGAAACGTGCTTGTCAAAAACGTATTCAGACTGCACAACGATAATTAAAATAATTGCTAAGCAGAATACAACTTTGGACGATACAGTAATATCACTGTGTGTCTAAATAATAGCGAATCTATATGTTTTTTGCATATAAAATTTAGATATTTTTTCATCGATACCTGAATTTGCAGTAATTACACATGTTTTTTCGTTCTATATCGATAGGGGCTATGAGGGTTAATGGACAACAATAACACTTCAAAAATACAAGATAATGACAAGATAATAAGCGAAAGCTTCGATTTTTCCTCGGTAATAGCCGTTGCTATTCACGACATGAAAAATTCATTGTCTTTACTTATGCAGTCAATTGAACAACTTGCTACGCAAATACCCGCGAAAAATACACAGGCCCGAGAAGGTATCAATAGTGTACATTATGAAGCAAATAGAATGAACACTACATTGGTGCAGGTACTGTCTTTGTATCGCTCAGACTTAGACGCCTTGCCGGTCAATATAGATGAATGTTTTTTAATCGATCTTATTGAAGAAGTTGTTGAGTCAAACAGAACATACATTGATCAAAAAGATCTTTGTGTCACTATAGACGTGCACCAAGATTTATGCTGGTATTTAGACCGCGAACTTATTTACCTATTAGTTCACGACGTACTCATTAATGCCATTCGTTATGGCTGTGACCATATCGAACTCAGCGCAAAAGAAATAGACGGTAAATTGCACATAAGTGTAATTGATGACGGCTCTGGCTATCCAACAAGTATGCTTGAGATGGCAACCGTCAAACTAAATAACTTTTGTATATCCGAAGGACGTACCGGCTTAGGTTTATTTTTTGCTCGGCTTATAGCTCAAACTCATAAAAACAATGGCAGTTCAGGTTACATAAAGTTGTCAAACGATGAAAAAACTGGCGGCAGTGTTTTTGAGCTAAGCTTGCCTTAACAAATCATGAAAAACATGACTCAGAAGAGTGGATCAATAAACTCATGACATACACCATTATAATTATACTCATCACTTTTTTGATTGTGTGCGGTATTGGCGCAACCGCCGTTCAACAGTTTAACGAGCGAAAAGTAAACGAAAAGCGCGCAGAAATTAGTCGCCAACGAGTTATTTATGACGACACTGAAGAGTCAATTGTTGCTGCTTTACAAATGCCACTATCGCAGTTACTAATTGTACTTATGCGACAGCGCTCTATTACTGCATTAAGAGCGATTTATGCATACAGCCCAAATGCAGAAATAAAAAGTAAAATAGAAGATATAAAAAAATTGGTAAAGGTAATGGATGTAGCAAAACCTGCGCCAGAACAAGATTCATTTATATTACCGGCAACAGATAAAGTCATTATAAAATATATTAAAGCGGTAAAAAAGTTACGTAACATTCTGCGTTCAGAATATACCAAAGCAAACATTACGCCTAAGTTGTATTCACAAGAAGAAAAAGCACTCTCAAGTTTACAGCTAAGAATTAATGTTGAAACCTTAATCAAACGTGCAAGCGACGCAGTAACCAACAACATGCAAGGCTCGGCGCGCCAGTATTTAGAAAAAGCAATTAATGCCCTCACCAACCATAAACCTCAAAGCGACTATACGGTAAGTCGTAAAGTTGAACTGGAAAGCATGCTAAACGGTTTAGAAATGAACGTAAAAGATAACAATCTAAAGCAGTTGATGGCAGAACAAGAAAAAGAAAGTAAAGAAATTGAATCATTGTTTGCGCCTAAGAAAAAGTGGTAAAAATAAAAGAAAATGAATACTTAGGCTTTTTGTCTCAATGCTCGCTATAATGGATTGTTGAACACACTAAAGGCGCGTATTTTTGTTATTTTCTGAACTACCCATCGACCATAGAATTGTAAAAAATTTGTCTACCGCGCAATTGAGCGAGCTAACTGCCATTCAAGCACAGGCTATTCCCCATGCACTTTTAAATAAAGACATATTGGCAGCTTCTAAAACAGGCTCGGGCAAAACCCTCGCATTTGTCGTACCAATGGTAAACAGATTATTAACCCAAAGGGCCCTGTCAAAAGCAGACCCTAGGGCATTAATATTAGCCCCAACGCGGGAGTTGGCAAAACAGGTGTATGGAGTAGTTCGCCAAATTGTTGCCAATACGACCCTCCAAGCAAATTTGATAGTAGGCGGTGAAAACTATAACGACCAGGCCAAATTACTGAGAAAAAACCCCCATATAATAGTAGGAACGGCGGGCAGAATTGCTGATCATTTGACCGACAGGCACCTATTTTTAAATGGCTTAGAACTACTTATTTTAGATGAAGCCGACAGAATGCTCGAATTAGGCTTTAGCGAACAATTGACAATTATTCATGCTCAGGCAGACCATAGAAAACGTCAAACTATGATGTTCTCAGCCACTATTGAGCAAGCACAAATTAAAGAAATGACCAGTCAATTACTTAACAGTCCGCAGAAAATATCAGTGGATGCATCCAATCAACCACATAAAGATATTACCCAAACATTTTATTACTCTGACGGCGTATCGCAAAAAGACGAGCAGCTCAGCAAAATTCTTAATATTGTAAATCAAGAGCAAGCCATAATATTTACCGCCACGCGCAACGACACCCAACGTCTTACTGACGTATTAAACGCGCTTAATCTTAATGCTGTTGCGCTTAATGGTGAACTTCTGCAAAACCAACGTAATCAAGTCTTGCAAGATTTTAGTAAAGGTAAATATAGTGTATTGGTTTCTACCGATTTAGGCGCAAGAGGACTCGATATAAGTAACGTTGCACAAGTCATTAACTACGATTTACCTAAGTTTCCAGAAGAATACATACACAGAATTGGGCGTACTGGACGCGCCGGAAGAAAAGGAAGCGCTGCATCTTTAGTGGGTAAAAAGGATTGGATAAGTTTTCAGGCTGTTAAAGCTAACTACTTAGACGAAGTGAAATTTGACGTAATTGTAGGTATCGAAACAAGATTTACCGGCATTAAGGCAAGACCCAAAAAGCTCTATAAGAAAGCCCAGAAAGACATTATAAAACCGGCCAAGGCGCCTGTAAAAGCGGTCGTGAAACGTATTAAGACAATGGGCTCTGCCGACATAGGTCATGCGCCAATAAAGCGCAAAGCCCGTGTTGACGAGTCATCATCTCATCCCAGCTTACCAGATAACGACGATTAGCCGCTTAGTATTCCCACCAACAATCTTGCCACCATTCTAAAAACTCTTCAAAATCGATGAAGCCATCACCGTTATCGTCAATCATATTAAATCCTTCTTGAACATGATTGGCTTTCGTTTTTGGGGATAGTATTGTTAGCATTTCAATAAATTCACGTAAGTCTATTTGACCGTTGTTGTCATTATCAAAATAATCAAATTCTTTGCGTATTTCAGCGATTTTTTCAGGACTAAGATCTTCTCTCGCTGATTTAGAATCAGTCATTGTTTTTTCCACTATCGTAAGATTTTACAAAGTTTACTATTTTACCTTGCGCAAAGTCTATAGAAAACTAGATATAGGGTCTCTTTATTGGCCTAAGCGTCTCTTGTATTTTGTTTTGTGCATTTTAATAATGCATGCTTGCGTTTACCAAAGCTTAACCTTGCTTATTTTTAGCTATAGCTCTCACTCGCTGCGCCTGCGCTTTTTCACTTCGCCTACTTTGCATTAGATCACGTGCATCTGCCCCTACATGTTCTTGTGAGCGTTCTTTTGCAAGATTAACTTGCTTTTCACGCTCTCTAAAACGGGCCAACTGTTCCTTAGTATGCGAGCCAAAGCATGCTGGGCATGTAACGCCAGCTTCAAATTTAGCACTTAGTTTATCGTTACTGGTAATAGGTAATCTACAGCCATAGCATTGATCATAGTGACTCTTTTCTAGTTTGTGATTAACCGCCACTCTATTGTCGAACACAAAACAGTCGCCTTCCCATAATGAATCTGTTTGTGGGACGTCTGCTAAGTATTGTAATATGCCGCCTTCTAGGTGATATACCTCATCAAAGCCCTGCTCTTTTAAATATGCGGTCGATTTTTCGCACCGAATACCACCGGTGCAATACATAGCTACTTTTTTGTGTTTTTTAGGATCTAATTCTTTGGCTACGTATCCAGGAAACTCACGAAATGAATCAGTGTGTGGATTAAGTGCATTTTTAAAGGTGCCTATTTCAATTTCATAGTCGTTACGTGTGTCGATTACGGTAACGTCAGGATCAGATATTAGCGCATTCCAGTCTTTTGCTGATACATACGTACCAGCTGTTTTAAGAGGATCTATGCCTTCAACGCCCATAGTCACTATTTCTTTTTTAAGTTTCACTTTAGTGCGATAAAACGGCTGATCTTCATGCCATGAAAACTTTTGTGAAATAGGTGAGATTCGCTCATCGGCATTTAAATAGGCAAGCACTGCATCAATTCCTTCTTTAGGACCCGACACCGTTCCATTAATGCCTTCGTGAGCAAGTAAAATAGTACCTCTTATGCGATGTATTTCCATAAATTCGCGTAATGGCTCGCGCATTTCAATATAGTTTTTTAAGGTCACAAACTTATACAGCGCACAAACTAAATATGTTGGCTTATTTTTTTGATTATGATGACAGGACATTGTTTTTTCCTTTGCGAGTTGGAACGTAAAACCAAGGCAAAATTGCGGCGCAAATACTAGCATAGCGTGTCTTTAATCGCTAATTTGATGCACTATTGCTGATACACAATAAAGGGAAAAAGTAAATATGCTTAAACAATAATGGCCATAGCTTGCTCAATACTCGCAAAAGTTGCATCTACGAAATCGTTAGAAGGTAAATCGCTTACACACTCATGTAAATTGTTATGCGGGCTAAACATATCCGAACTACTGTTAGCATTGAACGCTTGTTTATAGTCACTTGAATTATATCCAAGCGCCGTTGATTTTTTTATATAATCATTGCCCTTAAGACACTCTTGTACAAATATTGAGGTGTTTTCAATCACATCAATTGGCAGTTTTTGTTGTTCTTTTGAGGAGTGTAAACTGTGCGGCTGCAAACTATTATAGAACTGAATTAATAGTGATGGATGCTTGCAGCTATGCAGACTAATGGCCTGCTTTGCGTATTGTGAAAAATGCTTGTCTTGCACATATAAACTGGGCTTTGGCGCCGAAGGCATATTCATACTTGCGTATAGCAAGCTATGCTCTATTGCACTCTCATTTTTCGCATTATATGGTTCGGTGCTTGTCATCTGTAAAGCCAAGTACCATGAGAATTCACAATTACTGTGGCCCGCTTTGTGTAGTGTACTACTAAGCTGTTTGTCTACAGACTCTATATATGACGAAATTTGCATAAGAAATATTAACTAGGTAAACACAATTGCTGGTAATTATAGATATCGACAAGCTCGCCTACTTACTCAAGTCTTTTTATATAAAGTCGATGAGTAAATCGTAATACAGTAGGTAGTGATAACTAAGACTGACATCCTTTTTATCTTGTTAATACACTGTCATTATATGAAATATCTAACAGCTTTATAAATGCTAAACCTATGGTGAGCAAAGGAAACTATGAAAATTTTAGATTATTCCGATAAACGCTGTTTGGTAATTGAAGACAGACGGCCATTTTTAATGCTACTAAAAGGATTACTCAATAGCTTAGGGGCAACTAAAATTACGACTGAAATGTCGGCTGAAGCTGGCATAAAAGCTTGTAGATTAAAAAAATTCGACATAGTCGTTTGCGACTTGCATTTAGGTACCAATCGTAAGAATGGTTTTGAATTTCTTGAAGAAATTCGAACACTTCATCTTATCCGTCCATCTACTGTTTTTATAATGATAAGCGCTGATAGCGCAAGATCTATGGTATTGGGATCAATAGAAAAACAACCCGACGATTACCTCATTAAGCCATTTTCCCAAGCACAGCTAAATTCACGCATCACCCGTGCTATTACTCGACGTATTACTTTATCTACGTTGTATAACCAAATTGATCATGGCAAATATGAATTGAGCACCAAAACATGCAAACACTTATTAAAAACTGAACCTCGTTACAATAATCATCTTTTACAAATTTTAGTTGAACTGTATTGGAAATTTGAAAACTATATTGAAGCCGAAAGTATTTTAGAAAAAGTACTCGCTAAACGCCAGGTGCAATGGGCTTTGTGTGCAATGGCAAAAACAAAGCTTCTGCAACATGAATTTGAAGAAGCAATTAACCTTGCAAAAGACGCTATTGAAAGCTCTATGCACAACGTTGAAGCATACGATATTATCGCCAACGCGTACCTTCAAAATAACAAGAAACCAGAGGCTCTTAAGTTTATTTTAAAAGCCTTGTCATTATCACCATTGTCGATAGATAGACATTTCCGAGTCTGCGAAATTGCTAGAGAAAATGAAGACTATGAGTTAGCCATGAACAGCGCTAAATCTATATATGAACTGTCACAGCGTTCGGTACATAAAAACGTTAATCATTTGTGTGGCTATGTACGCAGTATTTTAGATGTAGCTGAAAACACTGAAAGTAAGAATGTTCGCAATAAATTTATGCAGGAATCTTTGCTAGCAATGCATCGTGCTAAAAATGATGACAGTGCGAAAGCCCAACCCGATAATTTTGATTTTGGTATTTTTGAATCTATTATTCACGCCAGAATACTTCATTTGGAAGGTAAAACCAGCGATTCAAAAAAAGCGCTGGAAGCAAGCCAAATTGAAATAGAACGCAATTTCACTAAATACCCTGTCGCTATGGCCGCCGACAGCTTAAAATTAATGCTTGATTTAGGTGACTTTGAGGAAGCGGCGAAGCTAACGGCTATCATAAATGAAAATCCAGACAAAGTAGACAGTTCAATACTATATTTAGCGCAGTCTAAGTCAGCCAAGATACAAAAAAACGGGGATGAATACACCAAGCATAATAAACTAGGCATTGAACTGTATGGACAAGGTAGTTATGCCAGTGCATATGAAGAATTTTGTCACGCTAAGAAAATTTCACCCTTGAACATTGGTATTGCCCTTAATTTAATGCAATCTTTGGCGAAACTAATTAAACAAACTGATAAGCCTGAAGGAAAATATATTATTGAAGCACGAGAGCTTTTTGACTTTATTAATAATATGCCTTTAAAGTCTGTCCATAAAAATAAATTTAAAAAAGTGCGACCGGATGTTGAAGACATAATTTCCTAAGCCTTAATTCAACTCAATGCATTAGCTATCGTTTTTCGAGTGTCACAAGGATTAATAACGGCATCTATTTCAAGCATAGTAGCTACTTCTAATGCTTTACCTTTGGCATACTGCTGCGCTAACAATGTATCAAATAATGCCTGACGTTTCTTTGCATCTTTTTCACCGGCTAACTCTTTTTTAAACCCTAGTTTTATTGCGCCTTCTAAACCCATTGGTCCAAACTCACCTTGTGGCCATGAAACCATATAACTAGGATTTGATGTGCTTCCTGACAACATAGCTTGGGCGCCTAATCCGTAACATTTACGAATAACAACGGCAATAAAATCGACCGACAAATTAGCGCCCGTCGTAAACAGTTCACTCAAATGACGTACCGCCCCGCCTTTTTCATGCTCTGGCCCCACCATAAAACCAGGCGTATCGGTTAACGACACCAACGGAATTTTAAATTGATTACACAAGCGCATAAAGCGATTTAGTTTATGTGCCGCATCTACGTCAATTGCCCCGCCCAGCACCTTACAATTATTCGCAATTAAGCCAATTGGTTTGCCTTCTATTCTGGCAAATCCTTGAATAATAGCGCCTCCGTATTGGGCACAAAGTTCGGTAAAGGATTCCTTATCTACAATGCCGTTTATTACTTTGTACATGTCGTACACAAAACGTCTGTCTTGGGGTAATACATTAGATAAAGCATCATGTTTTGGTGCTTCCCAGTTGATCGCATAACCTTGAAAATATCCTAAACATACTTTGGCAAGATTAATAGCATGATTTTCGTTGTCAGCTACAATATCGACCACGCCATTTTTGGCCTGAACGTTAATAGGGCCAATTTCTGCAGGGGCAAACTTACCCAAACCACCGCCTTCAATCATGGCCGGTCCTGCCATACCAATTGACGATGATTCTGTTGCAATCGTAATGTCAGCAACACCAAACAAAGCAGCATTGCCGGCAAAACAGTAGCCATTATTAACCGCTATGCGAGGGACTTTACCTGTTAAACTTGCCCAATGGCCAAATGTGGCACATTGCAAACCCGAATTAACCGTTGAAATATCGGTGTCTCCAGGACGACCACCACCGCCTTCGGTAAACATAATAACAGGCAAGTGCTTCTTTGATGCTATGTGCAGCATTCGGTCTATTTTTAAATGGTGGAAGTAACCTTGGGTGCCCGCTAGCACCGAATAATCATTCACGATTAAGACAGTGCTATATGGGTTAGCTGAGGACAGCTTTGTATTTGCAACGTCAATATGCTTAATGTTAATAGATGCAATTCCAGTAATAACACCATCTGCGGCAGTTTCAGACTGTAGCTCTTCATATTCACGGCGCTGCCTTTGTGCCGCTACCGCTAATTGACCATACTCACTAAAGTAACTGTCGCTGCATAAAGTATCGAGGTTTTCGCGCGCCGTATTATAACCTTTTGCATGTCTTTTAGTGGCTTGACTGATTCGTGCTTTATCGCCTGTTTTGGCAATCCTAGCGGCTAATTCTTGGTCTGTTGGCGTCGAATTCGTCATTTATTTATATATCACTATAAGTATGGGTAAAGGCGTTGCGCTGTTACCCTTATTTTTATGCAGCTTAGATATATACTAAACTAATTTTGAAGACTAATTAGATCCTTTTGGAACTCGCCTATCTCGTCAACTAACCGGTTAATTTGTTTGTCGCTAGAAAGTGCCATAATCCCTACCATATACTCGGTGCTTGCTTGGTTGTTGACGTCCATTGCGCTTTGAAATTGAAGTGTTCTAAACTTTTCGGGGTTTACAACGAGTTCGTGCAACCTTTCTTGAAAAGTCACATCTCTGGTTGAAAGCACGAATACTTCTCTTAGTTGTTGCTGGTATTCACGCTTATATGCCGTCCAATAAGGGCCTGTAGATTCGAACCGGTCGTAAAAAGTACTCATAAATTCTTCTTGTTCTTGGCTTAATTTACCCAGCCATTTTTTCATACCTTTTTGGTTTCGTTTAACCCATTTTGTAACGCGCTCTTGCGCGTCTAAATTACTAGTTTCAAGCATTTCTTCTTCATCTTCAACATTCTTTTTTTCGAGGTTTGCAAACAAATAAATAACCTGCTCTTGCGACAAAGTGGCACCTAACTTTACTAAATCAGGAGCAACATGGGTGCGCGCTCTAACCCAATGTTCGCGTGCTCGCTCGCGGTGAGAGGCGATAGTTTCTTCAGTTATATTTTTGCTTTTAATATCAGCCACAATATCTTCTAATTGTGACTGATACTGCGGTAATTCTTGCTGTTTGTGCCACCCTATCCAATTACTAAGCATATCGTCAAACATATCTTCTTGTTCGTTGTTTAGTTCAACGTAATCGTCTAAATACCAGTATATTAACCAATCAACATTGTTATAAGCGAACTTAGCCGAACAGCCTCCTAACAAAAGCACGCATAGCAATACAATTATTTTTTTCATGCAGTTGTTTTCCTTCCTGATTTATTTGCTATCCTTATATACGACAAATACTACACTAAAGGTTTCAAATGTCGTTAAAGAAAATTGCAGTACTGACCTCCGGTGGCGATGCACCTGGCATGAACGCATGTATCAGATCTATCTGTTTAACCGCGCAAAGCCTTGATATTGAAGTTGTTGGTTATAAAGCAGGCTATATTGGCTTACTCAAGCAAGATTACATAGCATTAACCTCAAATGAGGTATATAACCTTCTCCAACGCGGCGGGACAGTGTTGCATAGTGCAAGGTGTGAAAAATTTAAACAAGATGAGCATGTCAAGATAGCCGCCCAACATCTTACCGAAAACGAAATAGATGGACTCATTGTTATTGGCGGTGATGGCACCTTTAGAGGCGCTCGTAAATTACAAGAGTTTTGGGATAAGCCTATTATAGGTTGCCCAGGCACAATTGATAACGACATAGCCGGAACCGACTATACTATTGGTTATCAAACTGCTATTCAAACTGCGGTTGAGTCGATTGACAAGGTCCGCGATACTGCCGAATCATTTGAACGCATATTTCTGGTTGATGTAATGGGGCGAGAAGCCGGTTTTATTGCTTTAAATTCAGCAATATCTAGCGGGGCAGACCATGTTATTTTACCCGAAA
Organism: Glaciecola sp.; assembly: GCA_047636735.1. Taxonomy (GTDB): domain Bacteria; phylum Pseudomonadota; class Gammaproteobacteria; order Enterobacterales; family Alteromonadaceae; genus Glaciecola. The sequence continues at coordinate 35,030 of JBLIGC010000014.1, forward strand.
CCTTTACATCAGCGGCTGAAGAACTAGTTAACATTCTTAATAAATTAGCAAAACGCCGAGCCTACTGCGCCAATTCAAGCCATATTATAGTGGTTACTGAAAACTTGTGGCCAGGTGGTCTTAATATATTGCAAGATTCTTTGCATTCAGAAACAGGCATTGACGTAAGAATACTAACATTAGGCCATGTGCAACGCGGTGGTTCACCGGTTTGGCAAGACAGGCTCTTAGCAACTAAACTAGGTAATTATGCATTACAAGCTATGCTACGCGGCGAGAAAGGAGTAATGGCGGGTGTAAAAGCAGCATTACCCGTATCTGTAGCATTTGAAGCGATAGATAAGCAAGAAAAGAAACTAAATCCTTATTCGATGGAAATGTTAGACACTATTACCCTGCGGGGATAGTAGCTTAAGTAATATTACCTTAAGAGCAGGTGTTTGAAGTGATAATTAACAACCTTAAAACAAATGGTAACTAAAGATGCCATTGCGGCATCTTTAGTCAATAATTAATATTCATTCTTTTTAGCCAATGTACCCACCACCAAGCTGGCCCAACAAGCAAATACCTCAGGTCTGCAAAAAAAGATGGCTTTTTACCCTCAATTTTATGGCCCACAAACTGTAATATCCACATTACCACAAATAATACTAATGAAAATTGCCATACGATTATATCAGTAGCAATCAATAATTTTATTCCGCCAAACGTAAGTAACATCAACAATGTCATTGCAGCACCTATAGGACCAGACAGCTTAAAGTAATAAATTAAAGCGAAAATAGCCGTTATATGGGCAAAATTAATTTTGAATTGTGCAATAAATTCAGGCACTGGAATTGACCATATAAGCCCTACTGTTACGAAAAATATACTGGGCACGGCAACGGCATGTATTGCAATATTGGTTTTATTTTGGTGGCTTTCGCCATATGTATTTATGAGTCTTTCTATCTCGCGCACAGTGTTGCTCCATTAACATTTTGTAGTCTGTTAACGTTAAGTTTACAACTCGCAGGAATTGAGTACAAGGATGTTTATTTCGATCTGTGTAAAAAGCACTGTTACGTGTTATATTTTAGGTATTATTTACTCATTTGTTCCCACTATGGCTTCATCAATAATATCTAACGTTAGCAGGTCAAATCAAGCTAGTATTGAATACCAAATTCAAGTATCAAGTACTAAAGAACATCTATTCGAAGTAACTATGAAGGTAGATCTGAGCCGCGCAATTTTACACCATTGTGCCCGTGTAGCAATGCCAGCTTGGATACCGGGTAGCTACATGATAAGAGATTTTTCTAGAAATTTGCATAGCTTAAAAAGCTCACAACCTTCTATAGTTATAACGCAAATTTCCAAACAGGAATGGGAAATTACCAGCAAAAATGGTGATGCATTAAACCAATTTTCGTTGCACTATATTATATATGCAAATGATTTGTCAGTTCGTAGTGCTTTTATAAATGATGAATACGCCTTTTTTAATGGCACATCGGTATTTTTATGTCTAAAAGGATTTGAGGACTCAGCGCATAAAATCATTATACATGAACAGCAAGACACGCTTTTACCCGCAGTTGTTACTTCCCTTCCCTTATCATCTGCGGTATCAAGAATGCCTGAAAGCCACTACTCGTTTTTGGCATCAGATTATTTTGAGCTTATTGACCATCCTGTACTATTAGGTAAATTTGATGATTATAGCTTCGATGTAATGGGCCACCGCTTCCATTTAGTATTTACCGGGCAGCATAATTTTGATTTTGCGCGCATGCAGCGCGACTTAATAGCTATAATAGAACACCATATTAAGTTATTTGGCGACTTCCCCTGTAAAGAATACTGGTTCATCACGCTGGTTTGCGAACACGGGTTTGGCGGGCTAGAACATCTTGCAAGTACCGTATTGCAATACAGTCGATTCGACTTACCTTTAATGGGTGAAGTTGACAAAATAAATAAAGAATACCAACAGTTTCTGACGCTGTGCAGCCATGAGCTTTTTCACACTTGGCATGTTAAACGCATAAAACCTGAAGTAATGTATAAGCCTAATTTATTTGAAGAGGTCTACACCCCACAGCTTTGGATTTACGAAGGATTTACTTCTTTTTATGACGATTTGAGCCTAGCCAGAGCAAAACTAATATCGCCTGCTCAATATGTGCAAATTTTAAATGAAGCTCTCACTCGTTTAATGCGCAACCCGGGGCGACTAAAACAAAGCGCAAGTGAATCGAGCTTTGATGCTTGGAATAAATTTTACAAACAAGATGCTGGCTCAATAAACCACATAGTGAGTTATTATAATAAAGGGGCGATTATTGCGCTATGTTTAGATATTACGCTTCGCCAACAGTCTAACAATAAAGTATCACTTGACGATGTAATGAAGTGCTTATGGGAGCGGCATGGTAAAACCGAGTTAGGTACTCCTGACGATATAATTTTAACGCTTTGCAAAACTGAATTTGACATCGACTTAAGTAGCTTTTTATATTTGGCTACGCAAACCCCAATCGATTTACCCATACCCACGCTTTTACATTCAATTGGCCTTAAGTTTAAGATGCGTGCCAACCACCATTCTCAAGACAAAGGTGGGCCTTGTGATGGTGATGTAAAATACGATATTGGCGCGGTACTGGCTATGCAAGACAAGCAATTAAAGGTGATCTCAATTCAAGAAAACCGATCCCTTAATATAGCGGGTTTGTACGTTGACGACACAATTGTAGCGTTTAATAAATGGCAATGCGACGACGTACGTTTTGGTAAATTATTGAATCTATCAAAATTAGGAGATACTTTACCTATAGATGTACTGCGGGATGGACGGTTAATTACACTAGCTTTTAAGGTACAACCCGCTTTAGTAGATACCTGTGACATCTCCATTGAAAACACAGCCCTGTTTTCACAATGGCTTGGGATTGGTGACAATATTGCCACCACATTACTGCGGTAGTGTTACCAATAATGCAGGGTCTAGACGTTCTTTAAACCAATTAATACGCCAGTCAAGATGAGGACCTGTTACCCTGCCAGTTGCGCCTATTTCAGCTATTAACTCACCTTGTATTACCTCATCACCTTCTTTTACATGAAGTCTACTCAAATGAATAAAAGTAGAAGACACGCCAAAGCCGTGGTCAATAATTAAAGTGCCCCCAGAATAATACATATCATTATGGGCTAGCCTAACAATTCCTGAGACCGGAGCGATTACCGGCGTTCCGGTTTTATTGGCAATATCGAGGCCAAAATGCGGACGTTTAGGCTCACCATTAAAAACACGTCGAGAACCATACACACCTGAAATTCGTCCCTGCGCAGGTAATATAAAGTCTTGCGTGAAAAACAAAAGTTCAGAGTCATACGCGCGGGCATTGGCAATGTCACGATTATCTTGTCGTATGCGTGCTAAAACTGCTTTGGGTGGGTTGACATATTTTTGAGCAACACCTTCAATTCTTTCTTCTTTATATTGACGTTTCGACAGCGTAATGGAGTGCGTTTGCCAAATTTCAGAATCAGGCAGTTTCCAGCTTAAGCGCTGACTTAATTTGGCATCTCTGCCAAAACCAAATACAAAATCACCATTGGCAGAAACCTTTATTAAACTGTCATTTAACTTAACCAGTGAGTTGACGGGAAGTTCTCCGCGTAGCAAACTTCCTTGAGTTAAATCACCTATTATTGATGGCTTAGAAAAGATCGTCGAAGCAAACAGCATCAACATTAAACAAGCTACACTTTTTGCGACTGTATATTTCACGAACAATTACTCACTAATAACTCCCACTAATAATGGCTCCCTTACCTACTCCCTCAAATGCCATTACGGTGAGTGAATCACTCGTTTGCCTTTGCGTTTGTTCAAGAATATGCTGCGCTAAACACTCTACGGTAGAATCGTAATCAATAAGTTCACACACCTGCTGCGCAATAGCCATTTCAAACATTCCTTGAGAAGCTTCATATTTAAAACAATAAACGGGCTGCATATTAAGCATCGGAAAACTCAACTCTTGTGCATTAACTACATCTTCATTGCTGCCAATGTATATATCAGACCACCTTTTAGCCCAATAACTTTGCCACTTTGCAGATGTTTCACCATTTTGAGTAATCAGAATTTTTGAACGATGGCCATGGGCAATACGCTGGCAATTACCATCATGCTTTTTTAAGCCATGAGTGTAATGATAAAAAGGCGTAAGTATAATTTCTTCGCGTAGCATTATGTCAATATCATGCACGTTTTCGGGCAAATGTGTGGTAATGACATCTTTTAAATAAGCGGTAAGCGATTTTTTAGTAATAAGCGCAGGTTCGCCATCTAAACTATAGACGAAAGCATATGCTTCAGGGGGACAATACAACTGAATAGGCAGTTCATTTGCAAATGTAAAGTCTACCATTACGCGACCATCAGCGCTTGGAGGATGTATATTTGTATGTTCGTGGTCAGCAGGGACAACTAACTTATGATCAACATAATCGTCTATAACTTTTTTCAATTGCTTTTTAACAATCCCGAAATCTTGCACCATGCTTTCTTCATTGAGGCCGCCTTCTAGCACTACATCGACTATCCAGCTCTCTCCAACCATGCCGCGCTTTGGGCATAAGTAGGAAAAGTCCATTACGGTCAGATCGTTAACAAATAACTTCATGAATGATTATCGCCTTTAACCGATTTCGTTAATTGGTCTTTTAAATTAGGTGGCAAACCCGATATGGTCAATGTGTCGGTTTGAATGTCATAATGGATACGTTGACCCAAAAGCTTCCGTTCAAAACTAACACTTATACCACCACCCGCGCCTGAGTACTTGTTCAGAATATTAATCATCGACTTATCAGCCTGAAACTTTGGCTCAAGTGGCTGTTCCAAGCCTGCATTATAATGTGAAAAGCTATGATCACCTTGAGACATTGCCGGTAAAATTCCGTCAACCTCATTAACAGCAATTTCTTCGCCTAAGTCTGCTTTTTCTTTGTAATATTTAGACACGCTTTGACGATGCTCATGTTTTTCATTTACATCTAAGGGCTGTGATGCTAAGTAGCTGTCTAAATGTTGCACAAATTGCTTGTTTTGTGCTTTGGTATCTACTTTTTCTTCACAGCCAATAAAGCTCATGAAGAAGTCAGACACTTTTCGGCCCATTCGGCCTTTAATGAAACTAATATATCTTTCGTCTTGTGCACTAACGTCTAATTGGGTTAGGTCAATACGCACAGCAATTTGCATTTTACTTAACTCTAAAAAATTATTAGACGTTAAATCAAGCTGCTGATTTACCGAAACAGACTCTTTCGTGTCTAGCATGGTAATTAATAAATAATCGGTTGCCAAATAATTATAGAGACTAAAAACGACATAACCCGTTTCAAGCATTGCCTCATCGGTAATAGTTTTAACCAATTGCTGACTAGCCTGCACGCTGAAATCGTAAAAATCTATCGAGCTACTAACCATTTGCTCAATTAAGTCACGCATACTAGGGTCAAGTTCGTTACCAAATCCACCAACACCTTTACTTGGCTTAGCATTAAAATTACTGTGTAGTTGAGTAGCTAAATCTATTATTGAATTAGACACTTCAAAACAACTGGAGCGGGGAATAAAAATAAGCTTACCTTCTTCAGATAAACTAATTTGATGTACAATAAACTCATTTACGTTTGCACTCATATATGATGTTATTACCTTAAAGTGAACGTTTACCCTATTTGCGATAAAAATAAAGGGGAAACAAAATGTTGGTGAAAAATTACAGCAGCCATTATACTTTGCTGTATCTCGAAATATAGTGTTTATACTGTGTATACATAATATTTATTTACCTGATAGGTAATTGTAGCGAGTTTTTCATAAAAAATCATAGGACAAATTAATGCCGATACAATCGCGTTATAGTAATAAAGAATTTGACGCCCTTACCCAAGAAGTATTTTTAGCACTAGAAAAACACAAAGCTAAAGGGGATTTGTCTATAATGGTGCTTGGAAATGTACTTGCCAGTATATTTCAGCATCAAGTAAACCAAGATGTAAGAAAAGTTATGATTAATCAGTTTTGCGATGCACTTAAAAAAAGTACCAATAGCGCCGCCTCATGATATACGACGAATCTCCACGAAGAAAACAAATTACTCAGCAAGTCAGTTGGGGACATTGGTTTGCATTTGCAAATATATTGATGGCAACCGCCATATCTTCAGTGTATCTGTTTTCCCTGCCCATTGCCGATACGCCTATTAGTTTCGTGTATTTGATCACAACATGGTTAGGCCACACCAGCTTTATTACCTTTTTGGGCTTCATTATTTTGGTTATGCCCTTGTGTTATAAAATCACCAACTTACGCTTACTTAAGGCAACTGCATCTGTAATAGCAGCAGTTGGCTTAGCACTTCTTGCTTTTGACGCTCTTTTGTACAATAAAACAGGTTTTCATATTACCTTTAGCTCAGCTGAATTAGTAAGAAATGAAGCGCAAGGTCAAATGGGCGCTTTTGGTTGGCTGCAGTGGTTTTATCTAGTATTATTGTTCATTATTTGGTTAATGTTCCAACTGGTTGTTGCCAATGCCATTTTTAAACGCATTGGGCGGTTTCAACGTGTTAAAGCGGCACGCTACATTATTATTGGTTTAGTTTTGTGTTTTATTAGCAGCCATGCAATTCATGTGTGGGCAGATGCAAGGTTATATAACCCTGTGTTAAAACAAGACAATATGTTTCCTCTTTCTTATCCCGCCACCGCTAAGACATTAATGGCTAGGTATGGTTTTATTGATTTAGAAGAGCGTGATCAACAAGAAAAGTTACAATATAATAGTGAAAGTAGCCGCTTTAATTACCCACCTAAACAGGTTTATTGTAGCGTAGACAACACCCGCAAAGTAATCGTTTTAGCTAGCCTAGATATTATTAACACTGACAGTGTTGCTTCAATAACAAGCAATCAATTCCACTTAAACCTACAGCGAGAACCTGAGGGTTTTGCCCGGCAGCTACTGTTTGGTATACCAAGTAACTTGTTAGCGATGACGTCGGGCCCTGCGGTTGCAACAGAGTTACTTAATGCATTTAATGTGACTACAGATTTTTATACTAGCGGGCAAAACAGTCAACAAGAATTTGACAGTTTTAGCGACACGCTGAGAAATTCCGAAAACGGATTTTTTATGGGCATTGTGTCAAGTGAACAAATGGATAAATTTGACTTATCAGCGCTAAAGGAAAGTGCAAAAGTATTGGTTATAGGTAAAAGTAATCCTGATACATTTAAACTGTGGAGTAATTTTGTAGTCAGTAGCCAAGTATCGAGCAACGAAGACATAATACCGACCGTATTAAGTGAGTTTGGTTGTTTGGCACCACCCATTCGTTTTTCTACTGGGCAAACCTTACAAAACCCTACTCGCCAGTGGCTAGTGAGCACACAGGACAACAATCTAGTTGTTGTAAAATATCCCTTACTGACAAAAGTTGCTAAAGACGGCAGTTACCAAGTAACTAACATCACAACACAGTCCAAAGTGCTCATCGACTTAGACACCAACCTGCTTAGCCGCTCTATAAAACATCTAAAAGATTTTAGCGATAAATAAAACAAGCAACCACTAGCCAGACACGTGCTTTATTTGCTAACAGACATATCAATATTAAAGCTAACTGCCGCTCACGTTGAGTTAATAAATTTGAGCGGCTAGTTCAACATGTCTTTAGGGAGAATAATATTATGCTTTTTCATACGACGATAAACCGTTGGGCGTGATACCTTTGACTGTTTTGCAACTGCCGAAATGTTCCAGCGGTGCTGCCGTAACGTATTAAGTAACACCTGTTTTTCAGGCCATTGAGGATCAACTTCTTGCATGCTTACGCCTGCATCTAGCGGTGCAGCAGGTTGTATGGGCATAGATGGAGAAACATTCTCACATGGATGCGCCACACACTCTTGCGGCAAATGATGTACTGTTATATCAGCCCCTTCACAGATAGCTTCTGCAAAAGTAAGTGTATTGGCCAACTGGCGAATATTACCTGGCCATTCATAGGCTAGCAAAGCACTCATAGCATCTGCTCGCAACCTAACAGTTGGATTAATCTGCTTAAGCAAGGTTTGGATAATGTAGTGCTTATCGGCTCGCGATTTAAGTGATGGTAGCTTTAGCGTAGCACCATTTAGTCGATAAAAAAGGTCTTCTCGGAAGCTCCCATCAGCGACCAATTGCTCAATATTGCAATGGGTAGCCGCAAGCACACGGATGTCGACTTTAATAGGCGTTACTGCACCCACAGGTAGCACCTGTCCTTCGGCTAAAACACGCAGTAAACGAGTTTGAAGATGTAAGGGCATATCACCAATTTCGTCTAAAAATAGGGTTCCGCCACTAGCTTGCTGAATTAGCCCTTTGGCTCCTTTTGCTCGACCACCCGTAAACGTTCCAGGTGCATATCCAAATAGCTCACTCTCAATAAGCGATTCGGCAATAGCCGCGCAATTAACTGCCATAAAAGCATTGTTTGCGCGCTTACTACTGGCGTGGATGGCCTGTGCTAGTAATTCTTTTCCGGTGCCAGTCTGTCCAAGTATAAGCAAACTTAAATTGCGATGGCGTAGGCGTTTGGCTAAACTTATGGTTTGGCGCATCGCCGGGTCATCTGCAGCTAGGCAATCGAGCGCGGGTACGAGTTCGTCCCGTGTGGTCGATGCTTGCAAAGTACTAGATTTGCTCGACAGATTCGAAGTAGGTTCAATGAGCATTCCAAATAGGGTCTCTTGCGTGTCTGATACTCTAAATGCGCGCGTGCCATCTCTGCTATTGTAGGTAATCGACAAAATATCGCGCCACTCACATTCCAATAGCACCGGTAAAGAAACGCTGGATTGACCAAGCACATTAAGCTGCGACAAAAAAGCGCGAGCCGGCGAATTAGCCGCTAAAATATAGCCTTGCTCATCTAAAGCAAATAATAACTTTCCGTTCACCTGAACTAACTCACGTGACTTATCACACCTAAAAATTAAACTGTGACGATAGCGTCTTAAGAAGTAGGCATCTTCAATTAATCTTGCATACAGTT
>JBLIGC010000015.1:0-32088 GCA_047636735.1 Glaciecola sp.
GCATTGTGTCCATAAAATCGCGAGTAGTTAAACGTCCCTTTATATTTTCTTTATCTAAAATCTCGCCACGTGGTGAAAGTACTAGACCATCTTTTGCAATTACATCTGCTGCTAGGGGAATATCAGAGGTGATTATTAAGTCATTTGCCTGCGTTCTTTCAACAATTTCGTCGTCAGCAATATCAAAACCCGCTGAAACTTGGACAAACTGAATATTTGCAGTCGGCGGTATTTTCATTGCATGATTAGCAATAAGTAATAAAGGCACCCCAGTGCGATTAGCCGCTTTAAATAATATTTCTTTTATGACTACCGGACATGCATCGGCGTCGACAATAATTTTCATATAAGTTACGGTTCCAAAGTTAGCTCAACATAATTAAGCAAGATAATATCATAAGAATGAGCTTATTTGATGACATCACGCGTGCAAACTAAATCAGTTGCATTATAAAAAGCAATTGATTTAGTTTGCGTTAAACTAGCATTTAGTGCATACTAGTGCTATAAAATATTTATTATGCGGGGCTATAAATATGACCAATCTTATTGCAGTAGAAACCAGTGATTTGGTGGGTTCAACAACAATGTCTTCAAATCAATTGACACTGGCAATGAATGCGCTCAAAGAATGTTTAAGCAACATTCAGACACAACACGCATCCATAATTGAATTTTACCGCGGGGATGCGTTTCAAATAATGTATCCAAATGCCGTTTTCTCACTTCGTGCATCATTATTAGTTAAGCTATATATGCTCTGGAAGCTAGATTTTCCGGTCAATATTACCCAATCATTGGCACTTGGTTATATAACCAAGCCCGTAATAACTTTACACGACAGAATGGACGACGTATTTGTAAAGTCGGGGCGCCAGCTAGCAAGCGTAGGCAACGCAGAATTAGGAATATTTATTGCGTCATTTGACCACGCGTCCTATCTTTCTTTGGCTTTTTTGAACCGCATTTTGCACGGACTCTCGGCAAAGCAGGCACTCGTTCTATATTGGTACATTAAAAATGACTTTCCTGAACATAAGAAAATTGCCATGTTACTTAATATGTCTCGGCAAAACGTAAATACACATTTATTGCGCGGCAATGCTGATTTAATAAAACGATTTATTTATTATTTTGAACATACTGTTGAGGACCTTTCACTATGATGCTTTTTGTTTGTTTATTGTTAGCTCATATCGTAGCCGATTTTTACTTACAGCCTTATTCGTGGATAATGGACAAGGTAAAATATAAAATCAAATCCTTAGGCTTGCTTAAGCATATGACGGTTCACACTGTTCTTACTTTTGTTGCTCTTTATGTTGCTGGTGTAGCGCTGTATTGGCAGTTTGCTTTGGCCTTGCTAATTATTATTGTTACGCACTATATGATTGACGTATGGAAAACATATATGGGCTTTACAACAAAGTATTTTGTGATGGACCAACTTGCTCATTTAATCGTTTTAGCAAGTGTTAGCTTATGGCTTTCGGCTGCCGATTTAGCAGGTATTTCAGCTTTTGTAAAAGCCCAGTTTACCATTCAAACCTTTACTATTATTATTGGCTATTTACTTGCATATAAGCCTCTATCAATCTTAATTCAACTGTTGCTAAAACCCTACCTTCAACAATTTGAAGGTACTGAGCAAACCAACTCTGGCTTACAAACAGCGGGTGAATATATAGGCGGACTAGAGCGTTTTTTGGTAATTACCCTGGTTATGCTTGGTCAATATACGAGTATAGGGTTTTTATTAGCGGCAAAGAGTGTGTTTAGGTTTGGCGATATGCGTCGTCAAACCGACAGAAAGCTAACCGAGTATATAATGTTGGGCACGCTATTGAGTTTTACCTTTGCATTGTTAATTGGACTCATTGTTAAGCAAATGTGGGAGTGATTAATTGCCCAATGTGCTGGTAAAACTTGGCCGTCTATTGATTATGTTTATTACGTCTGCAACGCTCAGAGCAGTATTTAACGGTTTCCCAATTACGCTCCCACTTTTTACGCCAGCTAAAGGGTAAATCACAAACTGGGCACATTTTAGTAGGCAGGTCAGACTTTTTCATTTTGACCAAGTTTGATTATGAATTTGTCAGCATCATCTAACATATGCCCTAATTTGCTTTGATCCATTTTTGCCATAGTGCGATAAATCATCGCCATTCTTGGATTTTTCTCAAATTTATCTTTGTGTCGATTAATAAAGCCCCAGTATAAATAATTGAAGGGACACGCCTGCGGGCCTGTTTTTTCTTTCACGCTGTAATGACAGTGGCTGCAATAGTTAGACATTTTATTAATGTATGAACCACTTGCCGCATAGGGTTTACTTGCCAAATTACCACCGTCACTATACAAAATCATACCGCTTACATTGGGTAATTCGACCCATTCGTAAGCGTCAGCAAATACAATAAGATACCACTCGTTAACTTGCTCAATATCTAAACCAGCCAACAACGCAAAGTTACCTAACACCATTAACCTTTGAATGTGATGCGCATAAGCATGTTCCTTGGTTTGCTTTACACACTGACTCAAGCAATTCATATTGGTTTTACCATCCCAGTAAAACTCAGGTAGTGCATTTACAGCCTGCAAGTAATTATCTGTTTTTAGTCCAGGCATAAAATGCCAATAAAAACCGCGTACATATTCACGCCAGCCAAGTATTTGACGTATAAAGCCTTCTACTGAATTAATTGGGGCATGACCATTAAAATAGGCTTCTTGAGCAGCCAGTATTGCTTCTTCTGGGTGCAACATTCCGGCATTTATATAAAACGAAACGTGGGCATGATACATCCACGCCTGATCTTGCACCATTGCATCTTGGTAGGTGCCAAAATTTGGCAACCTGTCGGCAATGAATATGTCTAGCACCTGTAAAGCTTGCTCTCGTGTTACCGCGTAGTGAAAGTTGTTAATATCGCCAAAGTGGTCTGCAAATTCGTTTTCTACTAAGGTTATTACCTCTTTTGTAATTGCATCAGGTTCAAATGCTGTGGGATTTGGCGGAGCTAAATTTTTGGGCAGTTTTTGGCGGTTGTCAGCGTCGAAATTCCATTTGCCACCTACGGGCTGTTTGTCATCCATTAATATATTAAAGCGTCTTCTGACCTCACGATAAAAGAATTCCATTCGAAACTGTTTTTTGCCCTCAGCCCAATCTGTAAAGTCTTTTTCGCTCGCCATGAAGCGATTGTCGGCAGTTACCGTTACTGGAATATTTAGCTGTGACGACCAGGTTTCAACATCTTTAAAGAGTCTATATTCTCCAGGCTTGGCTAGGGTAATAGCGTCGATACTATGCTGCTTCATCGCATATTCAACCTGGGCGAACAAAGAGCCCTTGTTGTTTTCGTCGTTGTAGTGCACGTAATCAACGGTATAGCCATTGTCCTTTAACAAAATCGCAAAGTGGCGCATAGCACTAAACAAAAATGCAATTTTCACTTTATGATGTTTCACATAAGTGGCTTCTTCTTTTACTTCACATAGCAATACTATGTCAGTTTCTTTATTGATACTGCTTAATGAAGACATAGTTAGGCTAAGGTGGTCGCCTAATAACAAGCAAAGGGTTGACATTATTACACTCCGAAAATAGCCACTATATTATTGGCGATATGATAATTTCACTTAAACATTTTTACTTAATAGAGGCGTAAGCATCAAGCGCTCTATGCCTTGATACCTTTAAGTCTACTATAGGGTGTGGATAATCCGTTCCTAATTCGATATTAGCCTGTAACAGTTCTTGGGGTGTCGCTTCCCATGGTTTGTGCAGAAATTTCTTACCTAACTTACCAAGCTCAGGACAATATTTTTTTACATACTCACCCTCTTTATCAAATTTTTCGCCTTGTAGTATTGGATTGAAAATCCTAAAGTAAGGAGCAGCATCTGCACCAGAGCCCGCAACCCATTGCCATCCCGCTGAATTACTGGCGGTATCGGCGTCTACTAAGCAGTCCCAAAACCATCTCTCACCTTCACGCCAATCAATTAATAAGTTTTTCACTAAATATGAAGCTACAATCATGCGCACACGATTATGCATATATCCAGTTTGGTAAAGTTCTCGCATGCCGGCGTCGATTATAGGTACCCCTGTTTTACCAAGCTGCCAAGCACGTAAACTTTCAGGATCTTTCGCCCATGGAAAATTGTCGAATTTAAGATTGAAATTTTTATTTTGAATATCGGTAAAGTGAAATAGTAAATAATAAGAAAATTCACGCCAACCCAATTCACTTAAATATACATATACGCCTTTCTTCTCGCGGCTGCCATCAAAAGCATCGTGCACTGCATACCAAGCTTGATTAGGCGAGATTAATCCAAAATGAAGATAAGGTGAAAGTTGCGAAGTGCCGCGCACAGATGGAATATTACGAGCGTCGTCATATTCCTCAATAGCATCTTTTATAAAGCGTTCGAGCTTATGTTGAGCGCCCTGCTCACTTACCTCCCACAACTCTTTAATATGTGTATCCCACTTTATTTTGGGAAGAAGACCTAAGGACTTTGTTGCTTGGTATCCACTTATATCACACAAATTTTGCATAAATTGAATATGTGGTTTTGCTTCAGGATATCGAGGGTGCGCGGCGTTTAAGCAACCATTCTTATAATAAGGCGTAAACACCTTGTAGGGTGTTTCATCTTTTTTAAGTACTTGCATTGGCTCCCATAGCAAACTCCCATTTGTGCTTTTAGCTTCTACTCCACTGGCCTTGAGCGCTATTTTTAAGGCGGTGTCGCGAGCTATTGCCCAAGGCTCGTACATACGGTTCCAATATACGCTTGAAATATTATGTTCGGCGCACAAATCAGATAATATCTCCTGAGGATTGCCGCTTAATACAATTAAGTTACCGTCTAGTGAGGCTTGTAATGATACTAGTGCATTATGCAGCCACCACTTAGATGCCCCGCCTAACTCGGCTTTTTCAGGCACGGTTGTGTCGTAAATATATACAGGTACAACACTCCCATGCTTAGCTGCGTTAATGAGTGCTGGGTTATCTATAACGCGTAAATCTTGTCTAAACCATAAAAGCGAGCGAGTGTCGGTTATTTTCATATTATTTTTAATTTCAATTTCAATAGAACTAGGCATATAATAATGGAGTTTGTCGGGTTTTTGATACGCTTTTCATTATATATTTTTACACCAATCACTTTAATATAGATCGCTTGCTTACTTAAGTTAGTAAAAAAACATTATCAATTAATATAAACCGTCACGGCAAAAGAATCCTTTATGAAACACAAACCCAACAAACTCGGCTTGCATTGGATTAGACACGATTTACGCCTAAGCGATAATGAAGCTGTACACACCTTATTAGAAACCTGTGAAAATGTTGTTGTGGTCTATGTGTTTGACCCAAAGTGTTTAGCTCAAAATGAGTATGGTCATTGTCATTTAGGTAAACACCGACACACCTTTTTAGACCAAGGCTTAAGCTCACTGCAAACAATGTTAAAAGATGTAAACATAGACTTTTATATGCTAAGTGGCGATCCGGTCAACAGCGTGAGCGAGATTGCTACGGCTAATGCAGTAGATTGCATTAGTTACGAAAGTCACTATGGCTTTAATGAACAGAAGCAAATTTGTCAATTAAAAACATTATTGCCGACAACGCACTTTATAGAAGGTCAAAGTCATTACTTATTAGTGCACAACAAACTCCCTTTCGAATTAGCAGACATGCCCGATGTTTTTTCGCCATTTCGTCGAAAGGTCGAAAAACACTTGGTTATTCGTGAGCCTATTTTAAAACCCCTAATGCAAAAACCAGCGCTAAACAAAGTCTGTTTAAACCTGCAGTCATTAAAGGTATATGAGCCTAAAGCTCTAGGCAGTGATAATGGTTACTTTGGTGGAGATGAAAGCGCAAAAGCACGAATTCAAGATTACTTCTTTAACACCAACGGTATTGCGACCTATAAAGAGACTAGAAATGGTCTAGATGGCTGGGATTTTTCAAGTCGTTTTTCGGCATATCTCGCATCGGGCTTTGTTTCCCCTGCTTATGTTTATGCACAGTTAAAAAAATATGAAAACCAACGCGTCAAAAACGACTCTACCTACTGGCTTTTCTTTGAGTTGCTTTGGCGAGAATTTTTTCATCTTCAAGCCAAAAAACAAGGTAATTTATTTTTTAGCCTCGGTGGTATACAGCACAAGCCTCCTGTTATTAAGCACAGCACGACCTTATTTAGAAAATGGAAAAACGGCACCACTGACTACCCTATTGTTAATGCGGGTATGAAACAGCTAGCCGCAACGGGTTTCTTGTCAAATCGGTCACGTCAGTTGGTAGCAAGTTGCCTTGTTCACGAATTGGGTTTAGATTGGCGTTACGGGGCGGCTTATTTTGAAGAAATGTTGATAGATTATGATGTTGCGAGTAACTATGGAAATTGGCAATACTTGGCGGGCGTAGGTTCTGACCCCCGTGGTCACCGTCAGTTTAACCTAGTTAAACAAACACAAATTTATGACCCAAAGGGAGCCTTTATTTATAAATGGCAATAGCGACAAATCAATCTACCTCAATTACAAAAAAGATTCTGCCGTTTTCACTAGTGTGGTTAAAGCGCGACCTACGTCTGCGTGATCATAAGCCTTTATGCGATGCAATTGCATTAGGTAAGCCTATAATTATTGGCTACGTTATTGAACCTTTTCAGTTATCAGATCCGCATATGGACACCCGCCACTGGCGTTTCATTTGTCAATCAATCTGTGATTTAAACGACCAGCTTTCCCCTTTCAACTCGACTATTAGAATATTTGAAGGGGATATGATAAAAATTGTAGAAACCCTAGCTTATAACGGCTTAAGTCATATATTTAGCCACCAAGAAATAGGTTTAGAGGAAAGTTATAAGCGTGATATTACGCTAGCAACATGGTGTAAACATAACAATGTTAGTTGGCAAGAATCTGCTTATAGTGCAGTTAAGCGGCCATTACAGCATAGATATACTTGGCGAAAACATTGGTATAAGCAAATATCTGCTTGCGTATTTGATCCGGTGCTAAACAACATAAAAACACATAACAAAGAACTTCCCTATAGTGTTAAATTTGAAAATTTACCAAAACAGTGGTTAACACCTTGCACGTCGTTTCAACCTGGCGGTGAAAAGCGCGCCTGGTACACATTACATGATTTTTTTAAGGCTAGAGGTAAGCGCTACTTTGGTAATATTGGAAAACCTGAGGAAGCCCGAACGACCTGCTCACGATTATCGCCCTATTTGGCTTGGGGCAATGTATCTATACGGCAGGTTTTTCAACAGGCGCTAGAACACCGAGATCGTGAAGGATGGACGCGCTCGATTGAAGCTTTTTGTGCAAGACTAAGCTGGCATTGCCATTTCATACAAAAATTTGAAAGTGAACATTATATGCAGTTTAGGCCAGTAAATAAGGCTTATGTGCATTTCGAATACGACAACTCAGCAGCAAGCCAAATGCTTTTAGACGCCTGGAAACAAGGAAACACAGGCGTACCTATTGTTGACGCCAGTATGCGGGCACTCATTGCAACAGGATATTTGAATTTTAGAATGCGCGCAATGTTAGTGAGTTTCTTATGCCACCATTTAAATATAGATTGGCAAAGAGGAGTTGATCATTTAGGCAAGTTGTTTCTGGATTTTGAGCCCGGTATTCATTATCCGCAGTTTCAAATGCAAGCTGGTATTACCGGCACCAATACTATTCGTATCTATAGCCCTATTAAACAATCACAAGAAAAAGATCCCCAAGGCGTATTTATACGCAAATGGGTTCCCGAAATAGCAAATTTGCCTAATCACTATTTACATGAACCAACGCTGATGCCTCCCTTGGAGGCTGCCATGCAAAATTTTAATATTGAGCGAGACTATTATTTACCTATTGTGGATGTGCTTTTATCGGCCAAGAAAGCGCGAGATAGACTGTGGTCATTTAGGAAGCGAGACGATGTAAAACGTGAGGCTAAAAGAGTCTTGCACAAGCATTCTGTACTTAATTGAATTCTTTTTATAATTTTAACTTTTTTTTACGGTCGTCCTCTTGTAACCATTTGTTTAAAAATCGAATTTGCCCATTCTTATAGGCCGCATAGGTTATGCGTAACGAATTAGAGATAATATCATTATCGGTCCAGCCGGTTTTTTCGGCTATTTCTTTATAGTTTTCCATAGCGTCGGGTGTAATGTAACCGCGCACCATTTTTTTGCCCAAGGATTTTTGGCGGTCTCTAAAACGCTTTTGTTTTTCTGCATTTGCAACTAGTTTTTTATTTTTCATATATGTATTAATCATCATCAGATATTTATAGTGTAAATCAAAAATCGAATTATTTTAATGTTTTTAACTTGTCGGAGTTGTTTAGCGTACAAGTGTTCGCTAAATTAGAGCATAATTAGACTATTACATTAACTGAAAAAGAAAATACAATGACTATGAATCAAAACAGTTTTACGCGCGAAGAATTATTATCTTGCAGCACCGGTGAATTATTTGGCCCCGGTAACAGCCAACTACCCGCTCCTAATATGTTAATGATGGATAGAATTACCACCATTACCGAAGAAGGCGGTGAAAATGGTAAAGGATACATTGAAGCTGAATTAGACATTACGCCCGATTTATGGTTTTTTGATTGTCATTTCCCTGGTGACCCCGTTATGCCTGGTTGTTTAGGCCTTGATGCTATGTGGCAGCTTGTTGGATTCTTTTTAGGCTGGACCGGTGGTCCAGGAAAAGGCCGAGCATTAGGTGTTGGTGAAGTTAAATTTACTGGGCAAATATTACCAACAGCTAAAAAGGTTACATATAGAATAGATTTTAAACGTGTTATTAAACGTCGCTTATATATGGGTATGGCTGATGGTAGGGTATTGGTAGACGGTCGTGTAATTTATACTGCTAAAGACTTAAAAGTAGGTTTATTTCAAGATACTTCCTCATTCTAATAAATAGATATTTAATACTTAAAAAGCCCGTCTTGTGACGAGCTTTTTGTTTAAATAGAATGAGTATACTACCGAGTGCTTAACCCTAACTGTCGGTTTGTGAATGCTTCTCTCCAACCCCCAAGCCAATGAGACCTTGCAGTTGATGCCTGAAATGGACAATATTCTTTAGAACGACCTACAATACCAGCCTGATAACCTTTAGAATGCGCTCTAGTTAACTTATCTCTTTTTTGTCTTTTCATTAATAGCCTCTCTTGGTTAAATAAATAAGGTAGAGAATTAATATCGCGTGTTGATATGAATGTTTCAGTCACTCATTGGAGTGTCAAATTTTTGCCTCTATTGGTTAATGGTTAAGGTAGTGGCAACATCAAATCCCTACGCTTTATTAGTACACCCATAGCATAAATAGTTCAACATTTGGAAAGTAGAAAGTAGGGAATAATAAGGTAACTATTTGAAAAACCTAAGAGGATTTTTTTGTAATATTTAGGAATAAAAAACATGATTGGTAACATAAATAGTTATTAAAAAGCCCCGAAGCCACTGTTAAGTAGGCTTGGGGGCTTTTAGGATAGGTATCCTATATGAGTTTTTAGAAGAACACTTTTAAGTCTTTTTAATACGCCTTCTAAATACACTTATTATAAATAAGCCTATTATTGTCATAAATCCAACACCTGCCCCTTGTCGTTCTGACGCGAATACTTCTTCCTCAGTTAGCGAGCAGTCACTTGGTGCGTTTCCTGTAGGAATTAACTTTATGGCAATCATGGTATCAACAAGACCGCCACCGTCTTCACTGCTAATAACCTCGCCTTGTATATTACGCGCGGGTCTTTTCACGAGTGCACTGGCAACTATTTCATCGCTATCGTTAATATCGTCTGCGGTAATAATGTTTACATTCGCATCACAAGCAACTAATGAGTTTAAGTTTATAAAAGCATCGGTGTCAATGTTGTACAAGAACGCGTTTTTTTGTCTAGAACCTTCACCGGCTTCTGAATCAGCATCACCTACCACTAAATTATTATTATTAATTGCCCTAGGAATAGTGGAGGAATTTATAAAAAAGCCGTTTGGGAAATTCAGCGTGTCGGTGTTACGGTCAAAGGTGAACATTTTTGTGCGTAGACTCTGACCAACTGCATAAGTTTGATAGCCCACAATAATACCATTGTTATTGATACCCGTAGCCGCGTTTGGCATTAAGGATTCGTCTTCAATAATTCTAGTGGTCACGCCATTTTCAAAAATAACGGCGGTGTCGTCGTTACGTTCAAAGAAAGGCGCATCACTCACACCTACCGCAACGCCATTGTCATTAATGGCGTTTGCTGATGTGGATAATACCGCCGTTGTAATGTCATCAGGTTCAAACACTAAGCCATAAATGGTGGTTGTGAGTAGTTCGCCATTCGCGTCCATTTGCCATACAGCAGCGCGTTGTATTGTAGAACTACTAAACCGATCAGAACCCGTTTGATCTGTCAAACGTAATGTATATAGACAAGCTTCAATAGGTTGATCACCACGTGTTTCCTCGTTTACACAACTTTCAATTGCTAAAGTCAATCCTTCGCTTGCCCCAATACCAGTAGCGCCCGCTACTTGTAAATTGGCATTAATCGCTACAGCTGAACTTACACCGCCAGCGGTAGTATCTTCGGGCACCAACTCGGTGACATTATCACCAACTTGTACAAATCCACGTTTAGAAAACTCGTTAACAGTATATATAAGCTCAGTGCCATCAACATCAGTGCTAGTATACGGAACTTGATTGTATGACCCAGCCATTGAACCAACGATATGCGTTCTATTTGTCGAATCCCCTAAGGTAGTTGTTTGTGCAAATGTAAAACCGTTAGTGCCGTCACTGCCTTGATCCAAACCGCTGATATATTCGGCACTAGTGCCATCGGTTTTATACCCTAATTGTAACGATAGTTTTTGGCCAAACAAGCTGTTGTTTTGCGATTGGGCATAAATGAAACTAGCGATAAGTTGGTAGTCTGCATCCTCAAAATTGCCTTCGGCAGCACCTTCAGGGTCGTTCAATGTAAAAAGCGACAAATCCAGTAATGATAAGTCAATAGGCGGGTTAAATGGATTACTCAAGGTGGTTAATACCAATCCAGTTTCGTCTATTGAACTCCCAAACTGATTTAAAGATAAAGCTGTTGACGGCAGTTCAACCACTGTATAAGAGGCAGAATTTGCCAGTAGAGGTAAACTACTTAGCATTAACAAAGTTGTTATGCGGTTTAATTTCATGAAATTTCCTGTTACTACTTATTATTCTGTAATGATTCCAACTCTTCCCAACGCGCAAATGTTTGTTCTAATGCGCTTTCAGTTTGGGTAAGCTTATCTAATATAGGCTGCGTTTTAAAAGCGTCTTGACTGTAAAAATCAGCCTGACTAACTTTTTGTTGTAATGACGCTAGCGTGTCTTCTAATATTTCTAATTGTTTTGGTAAACCTTCCAGCTCTCGCTGCTCTTTGTATGATAACTTTTTCGCAGTAGTCTTAGTAGCAGATTTAGTTGTCTTTACAATAGTAGGTGCTGATTTGTGTTTAGTTACTTCACTTGACGTATTTTGCGCATCACTATTGGCCTTTCTATTTGCATACCACTGGTGCACGTCTTGATATCCACCTACAAATTGTGCAACATTACCATCACCTTCAAAAAACAAACTTGAAGTTACAACGTTATCAATAAATTCACGATCATGGCTCACTAATAAAAGCGTACCTTTATAATCAACTAGCAATGACTCTAATAATTCCAGCGTTTCGACATCTAGATCGTTGGTTGGTTCATCTAGTATTAATAAATTACTCGGCTTGAGCATCAACTTTGCTAGCATTAGTCGATTTTTTTCACCGCCCGACAAGGTCGACACAGGTGCGTTGGCCCGTTCAGGTGAAAACAAATAGTCTTGCAAATAACTAATAACATGACGCGGCGAGCCATTCACTTCAACTTCTCTTTTACCGTCGGCTATAGCGTCAATCAGCGGTTTATCTAACTCTAATTGATTACGGTGTTGATCAAAGTAAGCAATTTCTAGGTTTGCGCCTTTAAAAACATCACCACTTTGGGCCTCTAACTGACCTATTAATAATTTTATAAGCGTTGTTTTGCCACAGCCATTTGGACCAATAAATGCTACTTTATCACCGCGATTGATCAATATATCCAAGTTTTTTATAATTGGCTTAGTGTCGTATTGATAATTGACATTGTTGAGTTCAAATACACGTTTACCCGATTTGACACCCACTGAACTCACAATATTGGCATTGCCCAATTGGTTGCGTCGGGCTTTAAGTTCTTCCCTTAAAGCCTCTAATGCTCTTACCCTACCCTCGTTGCGTGTACGCCTGGCTTTAACGCCTTGACGAATCCATACTTCTTCTTTAGCCAGTTTTTTATCAAACTCTCGTGCATGTGTTTCTTGAATTTCTAGGTCTATAGTTTTTTGTTCAAGATATTTTTCGTAGTTACCTGGGTATGACTTTACACAACCACGGTCAATATCTACGATACGGGTTGCCATACTGCGAATAAATGCACGATCGTGACTAATAAAAACAATCGACCCTTGGTACGACATTAAGGTTTTTTCAAGCCACTTCACCATATCAATGTCTAGGTGGTTAGTTGGCTCATCAAGCAACAGCACATCGGGTTGCGATACCAATGCTCTTGCCAATGCGGCTTTGCGACGCCAGCCGCCAGAAAGACCTTGTAAGCTGGCGTCGCCATCTAAGCCAAGCTGCGTGAGTACATTGCTTATTCGCTGCTCTGTTTGCCAGCCGTTGTTGGCATCTAATATTTCTTGCAATCGCTGTAATTCGTTTAATGCGCTTTCACTACTGTCTTCAGCAATTTTATGTATTTGAGCGTGGTAAGCCTTAATGGCGTATGCATCCTCGGCAAGGCCTTCGGCCACATAATCAAATAAAGATATATCGTTATTTGTTGGCGGGTCTTGGGCTAAACGCGCTATATTAACGTGGTTTGCACCTATACGCTGGCCTTCATCAAGCTTCATTTCGCCGCTTAATACTTGTAACAGTGTAGACTTGCCGCTACCATTTCGGCCAACAACACACACGCGTTCTTTTTCGTGCAAAACAAACTCTGCTTGGTCAAGCAAAGGTGGCTTTCCAAATAATATACTGGCTTGTTTTATTTGTAGTAAACTCATGACAAGAATGCTCTTAATTGAATTAGGGAAAATGGCCAGCCAAGCTCGTTTGGAGAAACATGGGAAGGACTATGTGAAGAACTATCCAGAGAATCTTGCTCTTCGTTAATGTGCTTTTTTACAACAGGAATACGCGCGCCATATAAGTGATATAACTCAACAGAGTCTCGTACGTTTACTTCTTCAAGCTCAACCGAGCCCTCTAACTCATGAATAAGCGTTAAAGCCAGTTCACATAAGCCACAGTTAGGTCCTGTATATAAGGTTATTTTCATACACTCAAAATCCAACAGTGATGGATTTTTTGATTTCGTTTAAAATCTTCATCAATGGTATGACTGGTTATATTGTTTACGCTAAAACCGAGCGCCTCAATTGATGCTGTATCAATTTTAAAACTGCGTAAATTATTACTGAAATAAATTTTACCCTCATCCGCTAACAACTCTTTTGCATTAGTTAGTAATGCAACATGATCGCGCTGCACATCCCAATCATTATCCATACGTTTCGAATTAGAAAACGACGGCGGGTCAATAAACATTATATCAAACTTTTGCGCAGTATTTTGCCTTGCAATCCAAACCAAACAATCGGCTTGCACAAATTCATATGCCCCCTGCAAATTATTTAGCGCGAAATTATCCTTTGCCCACTGTATATATGTGTTTGACATATCTACTGAGGTAACTGACTTCGCACCTTGCTTGGCAGCATGCACCGATACACTGCCGGTATAACAAAATAAGTTAAGCACATGCTTATTGCGACATTGCGCTGCAAAGTGTTGACGCGTAAGGCGGTGATCTAAAAATAATCCAACATCTAAATAGTCTGTTGGATTAATTAGAAACTTAGCCTGATTTTCATATACTTCTATGCGTGATTGTTTAGCATCAACTTTTTGATATTGGGCTTTGCCTTCTTGTTTTTTACGTACCTTAAGCACTATACGTTTACGATCTACATTCAAAATATGCGGAATATGCAACAAAGCCTGTGCTAAGCGTTCTTGTGCGACATTTTCTGGAATAGTTTTTGGCGGCGCATACTCTTGCACAATGACCCAGTCTGCGTAGCGGTCAATTGCAAAGTTATAGTTAGGTAAGTCGGCATCATATACTCGGTATGCGTTGGTATCGGTTTTTTTGAGCCACGTGCTTATACGCTTTACATTCTTGATAAGCCTATTGCTGAACTCATCTTCATTTGGTTTAGCGTGAAACGCCTGCAAATTATCTTGTGTTAAATGGTATAAGGCTAATTGCGTTTCTATTTTGCCGTTGAATAAATTGAAGCGCTTGTGAGTGCGTAATTTAAGTGCTTTTAATAAATGGTCGTTAGAACTCAATAATGCGACTTTCCAGTTTGCAAAACTGGTTTTTAAATGACTGCCTAGTTGTGAATACATAGGCAATAAACCAACGTAGTCGTCGAGTCTTTCTCCGTAGGGAGGATTACATACTATGTAACCCTGTGTATCCTTTACTTTGGCATGTAATGCATCGCACTGTTTAAATTCGATGTAATCAACAACACCTGCATTTTCAGCATTGGTAACGGCATAATCTAATATAGTGGTACTAATATCAAACGCATAAATTGGTCCATCTGGAGTTTTTTGTTGTGCAATTAGCGCAGTTTTGACCTCATCAAAATCAGAGGCTTGATGACCAAACCAATTCCTAAAGCCCCAGAGCTCTCGATTAATATTAGGCGCTATTTTTGCGGCTATCATAGCGCCTTCAATGGCAATTGTGCCTGAACCGCACATAGGATCCAAAAGCGCTTTGCCGGTGTCTTTATGCCAACCACTTCTGTATAAAATAGCGGCCGCAAGTTGTTCTTTTAACGGTGCATCTCCGGTTGCCTCTCGATAACCTCGTTTATGCAGACTAGTTCCTGACAAATCAATGCAAATAGACGCACTTTCGCGTCTAAGTCTTACATGTACTTGGAATTCTGGGAATTGTCTTTCAACGTTGGGGCGTGCTTGGCCATCTTCGACGAAAGCGTCTACTATGGCATCTTTTACTTTTAATGCACCAAATTGAGTATTGTTAATGGTTTTACTTACGCCTACAAACTGCACAGCAAAAGATGTTTTTGTACTAAATTGCTGAGGCCAGTCTACCTGCGCTGCCAGTTTGTATAACTCTTCAGCATTGCCGGCTTTGCCTTCATTCATGACAATTAATACTCGGTTAGCTAAGCGCGAACACATACATATTTTGTAGGCATCTTTTAATTCTGCTTCAAAGCTAACTTGGCCTGGTTGCACGCGAGCAAAAGCCAAAATTTCATCATCAGGAACACTCAACAATTCTGCTATTTCGAGCCGTAATAATTCATCAAGCCCCTTGGCAGCAGTTACTATAAATTTATGCATTAATAAGTTCTTTTAGTAGCGGTGGACCTTGGTAAATAAAGCTGGAGTACACTTGTAATAAACGTGCTCCAGACGCATACCGCTCAGCGGCATCTTTAGTATTGCTGATGCCTCCCACACCAATAATTGGCATGGCTTTGCCAAGAGCTTGAGTCAGCATTTGAGTAATATCATTGCTTTGCTTGGTAAGCACAGCGCCACTTAACCCACCCATTTCATTGGCATGTTTGTGTCCAGTAACGATGTCTCTTGATAAGGTGGTGTTAGTCGCAATTACCGCATCCATTCCGGTTTCAATTAGTGCACTGGCAATTTCTTGTATTTCTGAGTGGGAGTTGTCAGGCGCTATTTTTACAGCCAGCGGCACATACTTCCCCGTTGCTTTATGCAATATGCCTTGTTCTTTTTTCAAGTCGCTGAGCAGGCTTTTTAGCAAATCGCCATATTGCAAGTTACGCAAACCTGGCGTATTTGGAGACGATATATTAATCGTTATATACGACGCTAGTTCATAGACCTTGCGCATACAAATTAAATAGTCGTTAATAGCATTTTGTTCCGGTGTATTCTTATTTTTACCAATGTTAATGCCCAGCACGCCCGTGTACCGACTCGCCTTTACTTGGTTAACCAAGTAGTCAACGCCTTTATTATTAAAACCCATTCTGTTAATAATGGCATTGTGCTCGGGTAATCTGAACATTCTAGGTTTGTCATTGCCGGTTTGCGCTAAAGGAGTGGTGGTTCCCACCTCAATAAAGCCGAAGCCCATTGCATCAAATGCATCTATGCATTCTGCATTTTTGTCTAAGCCTGCGGCTAAACCAATCGGATTTTTAAACGACAAACCTAAACACTCAACAGGTTTACTTTCTAAAGATTGAGCATAAATGGTTTTTAGCCAATTGTGCTGTGAACGTTTAAGAAAACCCATTGATAAATCATGGCTCCACTCTGGATCACATAGCATTAACGATTTTTGAACTAATGAATACACTTTTTTCCCAGATATAAAAAAAGCCCTGCAAGCAGGGCTGTCTACTTTTTCGAGCTATAGTTTAATGGTTTGCGTTAAGACTTAACAGCATCAATTCACGTAAGGCAACAGAAAACTTAGCAAACTCGTGATTATCTGAGGTTTTAAACTCAGCCATCATGTGCTTCCAACGTGATAATTTAACACTATTGGCAATAGACCAATCATTGAGTATTTTATCAGCATCTTTTCCCTTTAATGACGAATGCAATAAAACGATAGTAATTGCTCGTTGCTGCCAATCAAGCTCCTCTCTATAAGAAGCTCTTGCTAACGCCTGCCAATGGTTACTAACACTTTGCTGAATAATTTGTGTTAAAAACCAATGTAACTCAAAATTAAAGCCAAGTTGGTAGTAAAGTCTGGCAACAACTTCAACTGGCCTATTTTCTATTTCAGCAATTTGGGCTAAATCTAGCGAAGAAAACAAATTACCCAAACTGGCTATTTTATAAGCAACATCCTTAGGAACATTATGCGAGACTAAGTGGGTGCAGCGCTGTTTTACTTCTTTTACTTCTTCGTCAACTAAGAAACTGGTTAAGTTAGTACTTATTGTTGTAAATGCCGGGAGATATTTCTGAATAGCCGCCTCTATGCTTAAATTATATTCTCCATGTCGAATATACCAGCGTACTATTCGCCGTAACGTGCGGCGCATATCATCTAGTATTTCAAGCTGTAAGTCAGCTGGAATGACATTATCTAAGTCTTCAACTGCTTCCCATAGACTCCCCATATTGAAAATCGCTTTCACTATAGAGTAAGCCTTACATATTTCAGTTACACTTGCGCCGGTTTCTTCAGAAGTCCTATGTACAAAATTAAGACCCATGTCGTTAATAATTTCATTGGTTAATTTTGTCGCGATAATCTCGCCGCGTAACGGGTGTTCTTGCATTTCATCCGCAAATTGGTTTCTTAACACTTTTGGAAATGCATTTAACAAATACTGATTGTAATAAGGATTTGTGGTAATTGCATCTATATTAAACTCTTCTTTAAGCACCATTTTACCATAGGCAATAAGTACCGAAAGCTCTGGGCGAGTTAAGCCCTGGCCGGTTACCACTCTTTCCGATATTTCATCATCCGATGGAATAAATTCTAGCTCTCTGTTCAAGGAACCATCGCGTTCAAGGCCATGAATAAACCTGAGCTGTTCCTTAAGTTGTTTTACACCCATCAGTTGCGTAATAGAGATAGACTGAGTTTGACGGTAGCAATCTTGGATAACAATGTCGCCTACATCGTCGGTCATTTCATAGAGTAGCTTGTTACGCTGCTTTACGGTTAAATCACCATTATTGACGATGGTATTCAATAATATCTTAATATTAACTTCATTATCTGAGCAGTCAACGCCGCCCACGTTATCGATAAAGTCGGTATTGACTCTACCGCCTGCTGCTGCGTATTCAATACGGCCCAATTGCGTTAAGCCCAAGTTGCCGCCTTCTCCTACAATTTTTGCTTTAACGTCAACGCCGTTAACGCGGGTTACGTCATTAGCTCTGTCACCCACCTCAGAATGTGATTCTTTGGTACTTTTAACATACGTACCAATACCGCCATTCCAAATTAAGTCTACAGGCATTTTTAATACATTATGAATCAGATCAACTGGGGACATAGCAAGCTGACGAGTGTTTAACCATTTTTTCATTTCAGGCGTAAGTTTAATAGATTTATCACTACGTTTAAATATGCCTCCACCCTTAGAAATAAGAGTTCGATCATAATCGTCCCAAGTTAAACTGGGGTCATTAAATAAGCGCTGGCGCTCTTTAAATGTGGTGGCTGGATCTGGGCTTGGATCAAAGAAAATATGCATGTGGTTAAATGCGCAAACAATTTTTGTTTGTTGCGATAACAACATACCATTTCCAAACACGTCACCTGACATATCGCCTATGGCTACACAAGTGAAGGGTGTGGTTTGACAGTTTATACCAATTTCACGGAAGTGACGCTTAACCGACTCCCACGCGCCACGCGCAGTAATACCCATCTTTTTATGATCATAGCCTACACTTCCGCCAGAGGCAAAAGCATCGCCTAACCAAAAATCAAACTCATCTGATATACCATTTGCAATATCAGAAAAAGTGGCCGTGCCTTTGTCTGCGGCAACTACTAAGTACGGGTCGTCCTCATCTAAGCGAACAACATCTTTAGGATGAATAACCACACCATCTTTAATATTGTCAGTGATATCTAGTAGGCTTCTAATAAAGATTTTATAGCAAGCTTGGCCTTCAGCCTGAATGGTTTTACGATCGGCTCCTACGGGTATCTTTTTGCAAACAAAACCACCTTTGGCGCCCACAGGCACAATAACAGTATTTTTTACCTGCTGTGCTTTCACCAAGCCCAGCACTTCTGTTCTAAAGTCTTCCATACGATCTGACCATCGCAAGCCACCACGCGCTACTTTACCGCCACGTAAATGCACACCTTCTATTCTAGGCGAATAAACGAATATTTCGAACTTGGGCAGTGGTAAAGGCATGTCTGGAATGTTTTCTGGCAGCAATTTAAAGGAGATATAAGGCTTAAAGCGTCCTGACTCGGTTTTTTGGTAAAAATTGGTTCTTAACGTGGCGTTAAGTAACTCTAAATAACGCCGAATAATTCTATCGTCATCCAAGTTAGACACGGTATCGAGTTTAGCCATCACGTTAGCTTGAATACTTTCAACTTTACTTTTATTTCTGCGAATACTGGGGCTAAATTTCTGATTAAACAGGTCTATCAGTAATTTTGCAATTTCTGGATAACTCGCCATGGTATTAGCAATATAATCGATACTAAAAGAAGATCCAATTTGGCGCATATATTTTGCATATGCACGCACAATAGTAACTTTTCTGCCGGTAATACCAGCGCCCAAAATGAGTCGGTTAAAACCATCGTCTTCCAAATCGCCATTCCAAGTAGCGGTAAAAGCGTTTTGAAACAATTCTTGTGACTTTTCCATGTCAAAATTATCTTTGGTCTTGTATATCATGGTGAAATCCATGATCGAACTAATTTCTCCTTTTTCATTGGTTACTTTATATGGACTTTCATCCACTACTCTTAAGCCAAAGTTTTCAAGAATAGGTAAAACATCTGACAAATGTATAGGTTCATTTTTGTGATATAGCTTAAGCTTCACAATGTTACTTTCTGAAATTTCTTCTTGTGGACGATAAAACAATATGTCTAATGCTTTTTCATCACTGAGCAGCTCTATTCTTTGAATATCAACGAGCGCAACACTCGGCAGATTCTGCTCTGCATAGCTACGTGAAAAAGCATTATCGTATTTTTGCACAATGCCTTTGCCGTGCTCGTCACCATAAACAGAGACTATTTTGGCGTTAAGTTTGTCTTGCCAGGTTTTGGTGAGTTCAATTAGATTCTTTTCAATCTCGTTCACATCAAATTCCAAGTTGTTGTTGTCGACGCGCGCAATATAATGAGTCCTTGCGTACACTGACTCTGAAAAATAAGTATTAAACTCAATGTCACCATTAGCATTAAAAGAGCGCTTTAATAATATTTGAGTACCTCGCCTAAGCTCGGTGTTATATCGCTCTCGTGGAACATACACCATACAAGAAACAAATCGCCCAAAAGCTTCTTTTCTAACAAATATTTTAGTCATCCCTCTTTCTTGCATCTGAAAAATGCCCAGAATGGTTTGTGCTAGTTCACTGTCGGGGGTTTGAATTAATTCATCCCGTGGATACGTTTCTACAATGTTGACAAAAGCTTTATATGCATGAGTACCCTTTTCAAAACCGGATAACTCGCACATCCTTTCTATTTTTTCTCGCAGCATAGGTAAATCTGTTGCGCTACTATTATAAAAAGAAGCCGAATATAAACCCAAGAATCGATGTTCACCACTTACATTACCTTTAGCATCAAATTCTTTAATGCCAATGTAGTCCATATACGCAGGGCGATGAACACGTGACTTAGAGCTTGTTTTGGTAAGCATTAAAGGATTGCTGCTTAATGCTTCATTACGCGCGCTAGTTGGCACATTTGACAATACCCGCTCGCGGGCACTTACTGAATTTTTCATTAAGCCCAAAGAACTGTTATCTTGTGGACACCACCTATGATCTCCTTCAATGGCTTTTACGTCATAGTAACGGTATCCCATGAGGGTAAAGTTATGATCATTTAACCAATTTAAAAAGGTTTTGCCTTGAGACTTAACATCTGCCGAGGCGGTGCTTTTTGATTTATTGAAATTTTTTGTAATATCAGTGAGCTTTTCGCGCATAGGCTGCCAGTCTGCTACTGACAGCGATACTTCGCTTACTACTGAACGTAGTTCATAGCTTATCTCTTTAACAAACTCCGGACGCGACTGGCGGTCTATTTCAATTAAGAATACTGTTTCAGAACTATGCTTTTCGTTGCGCTCAGATTTTTCAACAAATCCGGCTACTTTGCCGCTCGCATCACGATTAAAATGCATAGGCGAATGCAAAACTAGATGCGAAGTAATATTAACTCTATTTATTGCCATTCTGATGGAGTCAGCTAAAAACGGCATGTCATCAACAATAATTTGAATAACGGTGTGAGAAGATTGCCAACCGTGTTTAGCTATTTCAGGATTAAAGACCTTTATAGACGGCTCGCCATTTTTCTTGTTTTGTAATAACTTCCACAAACTCAAAATCGCGCCATATAAATCGCTGTCACTACGACCATCCAAATCGTCGAACGACATTGTTTTTAACAGAAGATTACCGAATTGAATTACTTTATTAGATTCGGTTGCATCAACTTTATCGTTGATGAGTGAGAAAACTTGTTCTAATAATACTGAATGCTGATGGTGCGTGACCGACATATTCATATACTCGCATTTATTAATAGTGAAATTAGTTGTAATAACATTTATCTATCGACATTTTCCTAAAAAAATTAAAGGTTTACCAGCTATTATTAACGTAGTTTTTACAATTTGCATACTCATCTAGCAAAAATGCATAAAAAAAGAGCCTTGTAGGCTCTTTTTTACATAATTAAGCACATTTATTTTTTGTGCGAGTTAAACCAAAGCAGTCTAGCAATAGCTGGTAGCACAATTATTGCACCGAGCATGTTCACTAAAAACATGAAGGTTAGTAATATACCCATATCCATTTGGAATTTTAAGCTTGAAAATACCCAAGTACTTACGCCAATGGCCAAGGTGATTCCGGTAAAGAGCACCGCACTTCCTCTTTCTTTTAAGGCTTCTAAGTAGGCAGTTTGAACATCGTCGCCCGCTTTTAAACGTTGCGACATAGTCGACAAAATATAAATACCATAATCGACGCCTATACCCACGCCAAGTGCAATAACCGGCAAGGTAGAAACCGTTAGGCCTATTTCCAAGTAAGTCATTAAGGCTTGTGCTAACACTGACACCACATAAAGTGGAATAACCACCGATAGCGTAGCTCGAATCGACCGGAAACTAATTAGGCACAATATAATAACAGCACCAAATACGTAGTAAAGCATAGGATCTTGAGATGCTTCTACCGCTTCGTTGGTTGCTGCCATAACGCCAACGGGGCCTGATGCCAATTTAAATGTAAGTTCGGGGGTTTCATATTCTTCACGGATTTCTTTTATGGCGCTAACCACAGTATTGATCGTTTCGGCTTTATGATCTTCCATAAACAAGATTACCGGCATAACTGAACAATCGCTGTTTAACAGTCCTGATGAAGAAGGCACACGCGACACCGCTTGCACCATAGTGGATTGATTGCGCGGCAGCGCTTGCCATTTAGGGTTGCCTTCGTTATAGCCTGCATTTACAGTTTTTGCCACCGAAGCCAAAGATATCCCCGATTGAACACCCGCAATGTTTTGCATTTTCCACTGAAAATCATCTATTGCTGTCATTACTTCATAACGAGTGCAGGCCTCTGGCGTGGCCTCAATAATAACGGAAATATAATCAACTGTTATTTCAAATTTATCGGTGATTAAAAAGATGTCCTGATTATAGCGTGAGTGTTCATGCAAAGACGGAGCACCTGCATGCAAATCTCCTATTTTCAAATTTTGTGCTTGAAAACTTCCCCACACAAAAAGTACCCCTGTAACCACCACGATACCTACAGCAATTTTTGGCGATGCACACTTTGCTACTATTAGCCAAAATTTAGATTCTGTTGGTTCTTTAGCATACTTTGCTTTATGCGAGTCAGAAAGCTTCACATAAGACATGAGCACGGGTAATAGTAATAAGTTGGTTAAAATAATAACCGCTACCCCCATACTTGCCGTAATAGCGAGCTCTTTAATTATGCCTATATCGATAACCAATAGCGTCATAAAGCCAACAGTGTCCGACAGCAGCGCAATACCTCCTGGAATCAACAAAGATGAAAAGGCATGCATAGCCGAAGCTTTTACCGATATGCCTTTAGCCGCCTTCTTGCCCATTGCATTTATCATTTGTACGCCGTGGCTCACCCCTATGGCAAAGACCAAAAATGGCACTAAAATTGACATTGGATCCATACCAAAACCGAATAAGGTCAGCAAGCCAAGTTGCCACACCACCGCTACAATGGAACACGCTAAAGGCAAGAATGTTAAGGTAAAAGATTTGCAAAAAAAGTAAACCATGATGGCTGTTATTGCAATGGCGATGGCAAAAAACATGATTACGTCTTTCGCGCCATCAGCAACATCGCCAATCATTTTAGCAAAGCCAATTATGTGTATGCTTATTTTATCATTTTCGTATTGGTCGCGCAGTTGCTCTTCAAGTTTAGAGGCTATTTGTAAAGTATCTAAAGGCTCGCCCGTTGCGGGATTTATATCTAATAGCTGAGCGGTTACCATCGCGCAGCGGGCGTCATTAGATATTTGACGTCCTACAATGCCGGCCTTATCTATATTCTTTCGGACTATTTGAAGTGATTCTGGATTAGATGAATTGAAGTCAGCGGGTATAACCGGCCCCCCCGAAAAGCCGCCCTCTACAATTTCTGTAAAACGCGTTGAAGGTGCAAATAATGAAACTACAAGTGAACGGTTTACACCATCTATAAAAAATAATTGGTCATGCACGTTTTTAAGTGTATCAAAAAAGTTTTGATTATAAATAGTTTGATTTTTATCGCACACCGACACCAAAATATTATTTGCACCACCAAAGTTTTCTTTGTGCTTGATGTAGGTTTGCATATATTCGTGATTAAGAGGAATATTCTTAGTAAAGCCTGCATCTAACTTTAGTAATGATGCCTGATAGGCCAGAAACACAGTAACAATTACAAACAGAGCTATAACCACTATGCGGTTTTCAAATACAAGCTTTTCTATTTTATTAACAAATGGAGTCATTTTATTCTTCTATCTGAACTGTTTTTAAACCGCCAGCGGTGACCAATAAAAGGCCCTCATTCGACACAATACCTGCCAAAATAGCATCAGAAAAGTCTGTATTTACTAATGAAACTGAGGCGTGCTTTTGGCAAGCTCTGCCGTTGCTGCTTTCTAATGTTGCTGCGCTAAGGTTTTGCATATCAATGCTGAGTAAAACACCGTTGTTGCCAGCAACGAACACCTTTGATGGGCTTGTAATAACGGTATTTAAAGATGTAGTGACACATGTGGGAATAAGCACTGGATCAGTATCGGAAAGTACAAAAATATTACCTCGTAATCCTACCGCCAAAACCTTGTCTTCTTGCAAAATACCGACATCAAAAAAAGAACCATGATAATCAATGTCTGAGCGTTTCCAACTGCGTCCTCGGTCGGTGCTGGTAGCAACTAACCCAGCTTCGCCAGCAATATATAAAATATTATTAGCATAAGACAATTGGTTTAAATGAGGTGATATAAAAGACAACTCTTCAAGATAAAACGCTTCGTCGTCCTTAATACTGTCTAAATACTCATTGTCATCGTCAGACAGCATACCTGGATGACGCTCTTGGGCCCAAGTAATGCCCCCATCCATAGACCGATAAAATAGACCGTACGCTCCTGCTGCAACGCCTTCATTTTCGTCAAAAAAGTAGACACTTAGCAATGGCCTGTCTAACTCAGGGTCACTTTGCACTAAAGACCATGTAAGACCTGCATCGATCGACTTTATAATGGTTGCATCGTGACCCACCGCCCATGCAACGTCATCAATACTAAATACGTTGGTTAGGGTTACGTTGGTAGGTGAAAGCACTTGAGAATAACTTAAAAGAGAGGGGTTTTCGGGAGTTACGTTTACGAGAATATGGCCACGCTCCCCAACAATTATATTGTACTGACCTACACTAGCCCCCAACAATAAGGACTCTTTCACCAAAGGCGCGATAAATGACGGTTCATTTGAATATACAGATGCAGATCCAAAGACACTAAATACTAAGCTTGCAAAAATAATCTTTGCTTTCACAAAATCTCCCTTTTATAAAAAACGGTTGGCAATGCCAACCGTTTTTACGATTACCGTTTGCCTGCTCGTCTCAGTGCTTGGGGCGTAAACTCTCTGTCATCGAGTTCTACAGTAAAATCATACATTGATTCTTCGTTGTCTAAACCAATCGCTAAATAACGACGTGAGTTCAAATCATGATATACGTCAAGAGTAGACCAATGAGTAGGAACATCATAGTAATTTACACCATGCGCAATACCAACTCTATATAATTCGCCTCTGTTGTCATACATATCAGTAACTTGGATCTGCCAGCTATCTTCGTCAATATAAAATACGCGTTTTTGGTAAACGTGACGAAACTCTTCTTTGAGATTGGCTTCTACAACCCATACTCTATGTTTCTCAAAACGCGTTAAATCGGGATTAACATGCCCAGGTCTTAAAATATCTTCATAGCTAGCGTTATTACTATGTATAGCATAACTATTGTAAGCTACAAATAATTCTTTTTTACCCACTAGTTTCCAATCATAGCGATTTGGCGAGCCGTTGAACATATCGAAATCGTCTGTAGTACGCAAACCGTCCGCTTGAGTGCCAGGAGCATCATAGGCAATGTTTGGTGCCCTGCGCACACGTCTTTGTCCAGTATTGTAGGTCCATGCTTGACGAGGGTCTTTCACTTGATCTACGGTTTCATGAACCAACAGTGCCGTGCCCGCAAGCCTTGCTGGCTTAGTAACGCTTTGTCTGAACTTAAATAAAATGTTTTCTTCAGTTAGACGTTCTGGTGTCATATCTGACTCAGCATATTTGATCATTAGCTGTTCATCGAAACCAATTACATTGAAGTCGCCACCTGCGGTTACAGCGGCTTGTCCGCCATTTCGCTGAACAGCTTGCCCTCTATAACGAAGAGTATGGTTCCAGATAGCCTCAACGCCGCTTTTTGGAATGGGGAATGGGATACCAATTGCAGCGCCTTGAATACCATTTCCGCCTTGCAACAGTTCTGCAGTTGCTGCGTTTCTCTTGGTAGCATCGTATACAAACTGCGGATTAGAAGCCGTCCGCCTAGTTTTATAGACTGGCATTTTATATGTTTCGGGATAGGTTTCAAACAGCATTTTTTGACCGTCCGATAAAAACTCACTGTATTCACCAACGTTTTCAGCCGTAATAATAAACATTGGCTTGTCACCAGGGAATGGATCTATGTGGAAATCACCTGGGGTATAACCAGCAGGGGCAGAAGTAATGCCACCATCCCATGCAGGTATGCTACCGTCGGCATTGCCGGCCTTGGTCGCGCCTAACGGCGTTAAACTTGTTCCCAATGTTGCTATTTCCGCATCAGAAACTTTCGCCAGTGCGTGCTGGCTAACTATTGCTATTGCAATAGTTGATGCAATTACACCAAATTTTTTCATATTGTATGCTCCTTAAATAGCGTATTTAATGTTGAATGAAGCGAAGTCACGGTCAGATAGCGCATTGGTAGTGCCTACACCTCCCCAAAAAGCGCTATACGATGCTGAAAAAGACCATTTGCTCAAATAGTCAAATGTAAACCCTAAATTTGCCGATTTTCTATCTTCAAGAAATAAAAATAATGGGTCGGGCGTGGTGCCATTTACATCATGTGAAAAGGTAGCTCGCGCGCGTAAATTCATTCCAGCAAGTACGTTGTTAAAATCGGCAACGGCGAGTAAACGATATCCCCACGCACCTTGTGTAGAAAATGGATTAGTCTCAGGTCCGTTTGACAAACCCACATGCAAACCTTCTCTATTGTTAGTGCCCAAAGGTTCTAACGAAGGTGTTCGTGATGTGCCTGGGGAATTTAAACGAATTACACTAGGGTCGGGGAAGTCTTGAATGCGAACATAACCGGCTTCACCTAATAGAATAAGGTTGTCGGCACCTAATCTAGGCCCAAACACATGTGACGCCGTCATTTGCACTTGCCATGTATCAGACAATAAAAAGCCTTCAGCTGTTTCGCCTGGCCCTACGTTCCTACCAATATTATTTAATTGAGAAATACCGGCTAAATCTGGACGAAGACCAGCATTAGCGAGCTGCTCTGGCATTGCTGTGTATAGTAATTCTACGTCGTCAATTTGTAATGGCTCATCCTGACGATAGGCAAATTCACCTGCAAGGGCGGTTTCACCCACTGTGGTGTTAAAGCTTATTCCGTAAAGCTTAATGTCTTCTGGGTAAGCGAACCGTACCTCAGAAAAAGCGTTTAAATCTTGTATGTTATCTCTGCTAATAGTAGTAGAAGCCAGCATAGTCAAATCTCTGCCAATACTTTCTTGCGTAAAGTCAGATGTTATACCCGACACTAACGGTCGCTGAGAGTGATAGTTTATGTGATAAAAGCCGAACTCAGTTTCATTTAGCTCAGAAGCAAACCAAGATAACTTAAGACCGTATTGGCCCGAATCACTTGCTTCATCATGAGCCGCGTCGCTTCTTGCTCTAACTGCCACTTTAGTTGGATAAGCTAAATATGCTTGGCCAGCTTGGGCTTGAGAAATACCGCCCGTCGCTAAAGCCGTCCCTAAACCATTTAGCTGCGATATCAATGTATCTGCGTCTATGTCGGGATTACCAGTAAAGCCCAACTGAACATTGTTAAATGAACCGCCCTCTCCTGCAAAATCGTTACCTGCGAAGTAACTACCCGCTACGGGTAATAAAGAACGCTCATATTCATATTGGTAATAACCTGCAATGCTTATTGTGTCGCTTATCCCGGCTGATACGTACACCATCCCAACGGGAATAAACACTTCTTTTAGTTCTGAACCGGGCGCTCTAGCCCTAGTTACATCAACTGGATTGGTAGTATTGATACCGTGCTGAATAAAGGTACTTTCGCCCCAGCTAACTACCTGGTCACCAACACGGATACTTATTGGTGTATCACCTGCATAAAAATCGGCGTAGGCGAAAAAATCAAGCATTCTCATGTCTTTGCACAGCTCATCACTAGCGCTTGCATCTCGGCATGGATCGACGTTGGTTCCGGTTATAGGGTTAGACCAATCTCGGTCTGAATCTGACAAAGCAAAATCATAAAAATAAAAGCCTCGTGCAAAAAAACCGTAGTCTCCATAACTAACATCTAGTTCGTGTAAACCAACAATTTGTGTTGAAAATGCTTTACCTGGGTCGAAGCTTAAATTTCCTAAATCACCATTGGCTGAGTAGCCACCGTCTGATAAAGCCCACACATCGGCACTAGGATAAATTACGTTTGTTGCAGCATTATAACCAGACCAATCAAACTGAGGGTGATTACTATTACCAATAAGATCAAAATCACGGTCTTCAACTCGAATGCTTGTTGCTAATGTAAAGTTAGAATCTAAGTTTACTTCAAGGTCGCCAAAGTTCCAGTCAGCAGCATAAACACTGGTCGACGTTGCAGCTATTATTGCGGCAACACCTATTGCGATAGAGGTTTTGTTAAATACGCTAGGCTTCTTTGTCATGGGTATTCCTTCTCCAAATGCATATGTTAACGTGCACCAAGTAAAATGGTAACACGTTGATTAATAATTTAACAAAATGATTACACCATTTTACCGCAATCGCAAGAACAAATCGTACCAGTTACCATATATAAGTGATATATATACGCATTTGCCCGATGCACATACAAAAATGCATATATTATCATCAGTATTTTGATACTTTATTACACTATTATTGTTGATGAATATTGTTGATGGTGACAATTTTATTATTTTGGTCAACTATTAATTGATAACTGCCCTGCAGGCCTCTAGCTGTTATGAATTTTTGCATATTTTGTTTAGGTAACTGAATACGGGTACCTTCAATAGTGGTGACAAGTAAATATTTAATTTGATGACGGTACAAATCTTCACATTGTGCATAGTTCATGCCCACTGAAAAATAATGCACCTTTTGATCTTTACTTGTTTTATTTACCATTTAAACACAGTTCCAAGTGAAATCTATTGCGTTAGAGCTTTACTAATTTTTTCAAATAAATCATTACTCAAACCTTTTACGCCATATAGCCTATTTAACTGTATCTTTATTAATTTTTGATTTTCATCGGCATAACTTGAAAATTGCATAAGTGGTGTTAATAAACGAGATGCTATTTGCGGGTTTATTTTGTCTAAGTTTATCAAATAATCAGTTAAATACTTATATCCTGAGCCATCAATATTATGAAATCCTAAAGTATTATAATAGGCAAATGAACCAATTAATGAGCGCACTTTATTAGGATTTTTAATTGAATACTGCTGATGTGCTTGTAATAAATCCAAGTGAGCAAGTACATCGATTTTGCTTGATTTTCCATGCATAGCAAACCATTTGTCCATTACTACCGCATCATGCCCAAATTGTTCTTCAAAACTAAGCATTAGTGAATCAAACATATCACCTTGAGTTACTTGCGCTGCTTTTAATGCACCTAAGCGGTCTGACATATTGTGTGCGCTTTGATATTGCGCTTGAATGAGTGGCGCGGCCACTTCTTCATTGCTGTAAACAAGCAAATGCAAACACGTATTTTTCAACGACCTATCATTTACCTGTTGTTTTTCATATGCATATGGAATTTGGTTTGCCGATAATCGTGCATAAGTTTCTGTACAAAACCTGAGTAAACTTGCAGATAGCTTAGCTACCACTTTATGTCGAGCATGGTACAAGATTATTGGGTTCACTTTTTCTATTTGAGAATACATAGACTCTGCACTGGGAACAGACAATATTTGAGCTAGCACTTCAGGTGCTACTGTTAAGGCCTGAATAGCAGTTGCCAGTTTTTCAATGGTATCGCTCAAGTAAATATCATTACTTGTATCTGCGCTATTTGACGAGCTATACGCTTCTTTTATCAACATTACGTAAACGTTGTGCGATGCTTCCCATTTAGCATAATCGTTGCTAGCAAACTTAATAATAACTAGCAATTGCGCCAAACTATATTCATATTCAATGACGACTGGGGCTGAAAAATTTTGTAACAATGATGGCGTTACCTGATCACTTGGGGCATCTAAATGTAGCATGCTAGATGAACTTTGCAGCACCAAGGTATCGTTCTCTAATCGTGTATCGACTTTGTCTCCATTTTGAAGAAAACACTCTAGTTTAATCGGCACATATAAATCTTGCTTTTGTTCTTGTCCTGGAGTGGGTTTATTGACTTGTGTAAAGCTTAGTGTTGTCTGGTTTTTGCCTGTGCTTTGCTGTTTTACTTTAACCACCGGTGTACCCGATTGTGAGTACCACCTTTTAAAATGAGATAGGTCAACATCATTAGCGTCTTGCATAGCGTTCACAAAATCATCACAGGTTACGGCATGACCGTCATGGCGAGCAAAATATTTATCTATGCCCTTTCTAAAACCAGATTTACCTAAAAGAGTGTGCAACATACGAATTACTTCCGCGCCTTTATTATAGACCGTTACGGTATAGAAATTATTCATTTCCATGACTTCATCGGGTCTAATTGGGTGACTCATTGGACCCGCATCTTCGGCAAATTGATGCTCACGCATAACGTTTACTTGACTAATACGTGTCACTAATTCGCTATACATATCAGCAGAAAACTGCTGATCCCGAAACACCGTTAGCCCCTCTTTCAAGCTCAACTGAAACCAATCTCGGCAGGTAACTCGGTTACCGGTCCAATTATGGAAGTATTCATGCGCTATAATCGCTTCAATATTAAAATAATCTTCATCGGTTGCAGTGTTAGCATCGGCTAATACGTATTTAGAATTAAATACATTTAAGCCCTTATTTTCCATTGCACCCATATTAAAAAAATCGACTGCAACGACCATGTAAATGTCTAAATCGTATTCTAAGCCATAGGTTTGCTCGTCCCATTGCATTGCCTTTTTAAGGGAGTCTAATGCGTGCTGGCCTTGGCCTAATCGACCTTCATCTACAAACAGTTCAAGGGCTACTTTTTTGCCACTTTGGGTAATAAAATGATCAGACAATTTATCAAAATGACCTGCAACCAAGGCAAATAAATAACAAGGCTTTGGAAAGGGGTCTTGCCAAACACAGGTTCGCTTACCGTTAACAAAACCGGTGTCTTCAATTAGGTTACCGTTGCTCAATAAATAGGTGTCAGAATCCTGCAAGCTAACAATGGTCACTTTGTAAATAGCGAGCACATCAGGACGGTCTAAAAAATAGGTTATTTTCCGAAAGCCCTCGGCCTCGCATTGAGTGCAGTAAGCATTATTTGTGTAATATAAACCTTCTAAACTAGTATTTTCATTTGGTTTTATAGTGTTGACAATAGTAAGAGTAAAACTGTCTAGGGCAGTGTAAATTTCTATTCCGCCCTCAAGCAAACAATAGTCTTTATTTTCTTGCAGGTTTTGTTGATTAATCTTAATTGATTGCAAATATAAATCTTTACCGTTTAAGAAAAGAACAGCGGAGTTTGAGTCAACTCTTTTTATCGTTGAAACATTCGTAACCTTGGTTTCGTCAGGCTCCAAATTGAAAGTTAAGTCAACGGTTTCTATCGTATGGGTTGGCGGTAAATAGTCGCTTCTTTTTTTGTTAACTAATGGTGTAGTAAGTAATTGTGCGGTCATATGGAATAATACCTATTTGAAAAATGATGTAGTCGCTATTAACATTCTTGAATAACCACTGCAGGTAGGGAAAAAAAGCAGCGTTTATAGCTGCTACAAGGAAGTAATAATTACCTATATTTAAGCTTTAATTTCAACTTTTGGCGGTGTAAGACGCAAAATTTTGATACCCAGGTAAGCATAAATGATCGCCAATATTGGGTTAATAAGATTGAAGAAAGCGTAGAATATATAAGCAAACGGATGTACGCCCAAAACCCCGTGCATATAGGCACCACATGTATTCCATGGTATCAACGGAGAGGTAATGGTTCCCCCATCCTCCAAACTTCTGGACAGGTTAAGCTGATGTAACCCACGTTTTTTAAACTCTTCT
This sequence comes from Glaciecola sp., assembly GCA_047636735.1. Classification (GTDB taxonomy): domain Bacteria; phylum Pseudomonadota; class Gammaproteobacteria; order Enterobacterales; family Alteromonadaceae; genus Glaciecola. The sequence continues at coordinate 32,067 of JBLIGC010000015.1, forward strand.
TTATACATTCTTCCTGGCATCA
>JBLIGC010000016.1:0-31825 GCA_047636735.1 Glaciecola sp.
CTTCCGAGGTATCGCGTGTTGCCAAAGACGTGGGCACTGAAGGTATTTTGGGTGGGCAAGCGAAAGTTGAAGGTGTCTCGGGTATTTGGCTTGAGTTAACCAATAACGTAAACGGTATGGCCGATAATCTTACCACGCAGGTAAGAAATATTGCCGAGGTAACTACCGCGGTTGCTCAAGGGGACTTAACGAAAAAGATTACTGTTGATGCTAAGGGCGAGGTACTAACCCTCAAAGGCACCATTAATGTCATGGTTGACCAACTGAGTGCTTTTTCTTCCGAGGTATCGCGTGTTGCCAAAGACGTGGGCACTGAAGGTATTTTGGGTGGGCAAGCGAAAGTTGAAGGTGTCTCGGGTATTTGGCTTGAGTTAACCAATAACGTAAACGGTATGGCCGATAACCTTACCACGCAGGTAAGAGGTATTATAGCGGTTGCAAAAGCTGTTATCGATGGTGATTTAACGGCTTCAATCGATATTGATACAAGAGGAGAACTCCTTGAATTGAAAAAAAATATAGACAAGATGATTAACGCCCTTGCTTTTGTCGAAGAGACTAATAAAAATCAAAACTGGATTAAAGATGGAGTATCTTCACTCAATGTCGCCATACTAGATAATAATAAACTTGTTGACCAGATTGATACTTCCATAATTCAATTGTCTCGTTACGTAAATGCATGCATGGGAGCCTTCTATCTATATGATAAAGAAAGCAAGACTTTAAGGCTCGAAGGCTCTTATGCCTATACAAAAAGAGCTGATATTGCGAATAACTTTAAAGTAGGTGAAGGTATAGTGGGACAAGTGGCTTATGAAAAGAAACCTATTCTATTAACGAATGTTCCAGATGGGCCTATTATTCAAAGCGGCACCACTAAAGCAAAAGCATTGAATACTTATACCTATCCTCTTATTTTTAAATATGAGCTTATTGGTGTAGTTGAAGTTGCATCATATGAGAAATTTAATACGGTAACACTTGAATATATTGATTCAGCACTTATGGCACTGACGGGATCTCTATATGTTGCTATACAAGCTAATGCAACCAGTAATCTTCTTGTTAAATCTAATGTTTTAACAAAGGAGTTGGAGGATCAATCGTTGCAATTAAAGTCACAAAACAAGGAGTTAGAAGGTCAACGTCAATCTTTGGACACACAACGCCAAGAACTTGAGATAAAAAACAGTGACTTAGCGCTAGTCCAAGTGGAAGTGAGCAAAAGAGCTCAAGAGTTAGAACATGCAAACCGTTACAAGTCTGAATTTTTAGCGAATATGTCGCATGAGCTTAGAACACCACTTAACTCGATGTTACTGCTTGCGAATTCTCTTTCTAAAGTGAAAGATATTGAACCAGAGAAACTGAACAAACAAGCTGGCGTTATATATGACGCAGGTAATAGTCTTTTGAATTTAATTAATGATATTTTAGATTTATCTAAAATTGAAGCCAAACTGATGACGCTTAATCTTGAAGATGTACACATAAGTTCGCTATTACGAGAGCTTAAAGAACTATTTATGCCGCAAGCAGAGGAGAAAAGCATTCAGTTTGACATAACCATAGATGCGGATGCCTTAAGTGTTTTTTCAACTGACAAATCAAAAATAACGCAGATACTTAGAAACTTCCTCTCCAATGCGATCAAGTTTACCGATAATGATGGCAACATCTCCATTGAGGTGACACTCAATACTGAGGATGATAAAAAACTCAGGCCAATGGCTATTTCTGTTATTGATAATGGCATTGGTATTGACGAAGACAAAATAGGTCTGGTTTTTGATGCCTTTAAACAAGCCAACGGAACCACAAGCAGACAATATGGTGGCACAGGGTTGGGTCTAAGCATATCTAAAGAGTTAACGGCGCTTTTAGGTGGCAGAATTGCTGTGAAGTCAGCGATAGCTAAAGGCTCAACTTTTTCTCTATTTCTTCCTTTTGAAATTAATACTGACTCAATAGATAAAGACTTAGTAGAGCATATCCAATATGAAAATATTCCTGTAACTGCTAGGCGAGTAAGTAACAAAATTTCAATAATTGATGATAGAGAAAAGTTGAACAAGCAAGATACTGTGATTTTAATTGTTGAAGATGATGCAGTATTTGCCAATATTATTTTACAAAATGTTCATAAACTTGGTCATAAAGCGATATTGGCCTGCGATGGAAATACGGCCATCTCTATGGCAAAAGAGTATATGCCAAGCGCTATTATACTCGATATTTTGTTACCCATAATAAATGGTATAGAGGTACTACGAATTTTAAAATCTGATATAAATACGCGACATATACCCATTAAAATTTTATCTTGTACAGAGCCAAAAAATATCGCTGAAAAGCTCGGCGCGATCGATTTTATTACCAAACCAATTCAAGCAGATGCACTTAATAAGTTTATCACTGGTTTAGTCGATTCGGTTCAGGATAAAGAAAAACGTATTTTAGTTATTGATGACGATAAGGTGCAAGCCAAGTACTTAGAAGCATTATTAATAGACAAAGATGTTACTGTAAAAACTGTGGGTACGGCTAAACAAGCTTTAAAAGAAGTGTTAAGTCATAAATATGACTGCGCAATAGTAGATGTCAATCTTCCTGATATGAGCGGTTTGAAAATCTTAAAGTTAATTGAACAAGAAAATATACATTTACCTCTTATTATTTATACGGCAATAGATTTAACTGACGCGGAACTGGCGAAAATTAGAAAGTATAGCGATGCGGTTGTCTTTAAAACCGGCACATCTAATGTAAAACTAATAGAAGAAGTATCACTGTTTTTAGATAGTCTAGAGGATGCCCGACATAAGGATAAGCAAAAGCTTCTTGCTCAAGCGATAAGTAGTGAGTTAGCGTTAAAAGGTAAAAAAATATTAATGGTTGATGATGATGTTAGAAATATATATGCGCTTTCGTCGGTTCTTGAAAATATAGGACTAGATATATCTTCTGCTCCAAACGGTAAAGACGCGTTAGCACAGCTTAAAGATACACAAAACAAGTTTGATATTGTTCTTATGGACATCATGATGCCAGTGATGGATGGATATGAAGCAATGAGAGAGATTAGAAAAGATAATAAAATAAAAAATATTCCAATTATAGCGCTTACGGCTAAAGCGCAAGCTGAAGATAATAAATTATGTATTGATGCCGGCGCAAACGACTATATCACTAAGCCGATTGATTATGAGCAACTCATATCACTTTTAAAGGTTTGGTTAATTCGTAAACCCTTAATAAAGCATAAAATCCAACCTTAATTGAAAAAAACTTATACGGGCGACTTAAACATTCTTTTACTTTACTTCTTAGGCAATAGAATAAATTTAAAAAGACATTACTAAATACTGTTTTGTAGTTTATAAAAATAATGTCGATAAACAAATATAAAGTGGAAATAATATGTATCTTTTTAAAATACTTATCATTGACGACATTAAAGAAAACATTTTTGCACTTACTACGGTGTTAGAAAAAAAACTAAACTTTGAAATAAAAGGTATGACTTGCACTATTGAAGCACTACGTTATTTAGATAAGCATACTGTTGACCTCATCTTGTGTGATGTTCAGATGCCCAACATAGATGGATTTGAATTTGTCTCCATGATTAGGTTGAGAAAAAAAACAACAAATATTCCTGTTATATTTGTTAGTGCCCACAATAAAAGTGACGCATTTTTTCAAAGAGCAAAAGATTTAGGCGCTATCGATTATCTTGTAAAACCAATAGATGAAGAAGAACTAGTGCATCGTATTAACACTTACTACACCTTTGCCATGCGAGAGCATGAAAAAACAAAAAAATTAGATGTTTTGAATAGTGCGTTAGTCATTGCCAATGAACAGGCGCAGTTGATTGATGGCGCTAATGCCCCGATCTTCGGTGTAGATGTTCAAGGAAAGATTAATGAGTGGAACCAGCAGGCAGCTAAAATTACTGGCTATCATGACAAAGAGGTTATGGGTCACGACCTTGTTGCTGAGTTTATTACCGATGATTATAAGGTTGCGGTAGGCGATTTTTTGGACAAAGCACTCAAAGGCGAAGAAACTATAAACTTTGAATTCTCGTTGGTTAGCAAGGCTGGATCTCGAGTTGATCTTCTCACTAATTCGACAGCACGAATTGATGCCACCGGTAAAATTTATGGTGTGGTTGGTGTTGCTCAAAATACTACAGAACTGAATAAAATACGTTGCGAACAGGAGGCTGAACGTAAACGAGCCTCTGCCCAAATCGTTCAAGCATCTAAACTCGCAATGCTAGGTGAGATGGCGACATCTGTAGCACATGAATTGAACCAACCACTGAACGTCATTCGTATGGCTGCGGGAAATATCCGCCGGAAAATTTCAAAAGGCAGTGCAGACCCCGAATACCTCAACTATAAACTAGAAAGGATTGAGGGACAAACTGCACGAGCAGCGGCAATAATTGACCACATGCGCATGTTTGGGCGCGAGGCCAAAGAAAAACTATCACCTATTGACCCTCGAACGGTGGTGACCAATGCGCTTGAACTGATGGGAGAGCAATTACGATTGGATGGAATTGAGATTGTGAGCGAGCTTGCTAAAAACTGTACTTTTGTTTTAGGCCATAGTATTCAGATGGAACAAGTGGTCTTGAACCTGCTTACTAATGCCAGAGATGCTATGGCAGTGAGAGATGGTGAAAAGAGGATCACACTGCGGGTATTTGAGAACGATAAAGGTATCCAGATCATCTCTGAAGATAATGGCGGGGGTATTCCTAATGAAGTTCTGCCACGCATTTTCGACCCCTTTTACACAACAAAGAAAGTGGGCAACGGCACGGGTTTAGGACTGTCAGTTAGTTATGGCATTGTGCATGATATGAACGGAGCCATAGACGCCGAAAATATTGATGGCGGAGCACGATTCACTATCACTCTGCCTAGTGTAAGTTAATATTATTTATTGCAAGGAGAAGGACTATCTCAATCAAAATACTTATTGTTGACGATGAAGAAATTGTTCTAGAAGAAATGTCAGAAACGTTGACTGATGAAGGTTATGAATGTTTTATTGCAAGCAGTGTGAAAGCCGCAGTTGAAGTCGTTGAAACCACGCCAGGGATTACACTTATTCTCACAGACATGAGAATGCCTAAGGAGTCGGGCGCTGACTTGATCAAAATCGTTGAAACAAAATTTGGACAAGAAATAAAGTTGATCATAATGTCAGGCCATGCCAGTCCCAGTATTGAAACCGACGGGATAGGCCACACAATTTATCCTTTTTTAAGAAAACCAATCGATATTAACAAGCTAATAGATATGGTCGGTTCATTGTTGACGTCAAAGGAGTCATTATTATGACTACAAAAGTTCTCATTATTGAAGATGAAGATGAAATTCGCGAGGAGTTGGTCGAATGTCTAACCGATGACGGTTTCGAATGCCTTGAAGCCTCAAACGGAGAAGAAGGACTCGATTTTCTGCGCAGGGATACAAACATTAGCGTTGTTTTAAGTGATATTTTGATGCCCGGAAAATCGGGTTTGGAAATGATCAATGCTGCCTATTCTGAATTCGGCACAGAGCGTAATCTAGAATACATAATTTTAACCGCTCATGGCGGGTCAAATGAGGCCATCGAAGCTCTACAGCTTGGTGTTATGGACTTTCTTGAAAAACCCATTGATCTTAACCACTTGATTCACGTTGTCCGTCGGGCAGAAGAATTGGTGCTATTGAAACGCGGCCGCCGTCATTACGAAGCCGCTATGCAAGCAGACGTTGAGTCTAAAACCCTGGAAATCCAAAAACTCGTTAGTAATCTCGAGAATGCATATAAAGAGGCACTTGAGTGCCTCGCCGTGGCAGCTGAATACAAGGATCCAGAAACGGGTAATCATATTCGTCGGATAGGAGAATATGCTCAATTGATTGCCAAGGAACTTGGCTGGTCGAAAAAGCGACAAAACTTAATGTTACTTGCAGCCCCTCTGCATGATGCGGGTAAGATTGGCACCCCAGAAAATATTTTACTTAAACCCGGTAAGTTAGATCCTGACGAAGTCGTCATTATGGAACAACATGCACAAAATGGGTATGACATACTGTGTCATTCGAAGCACCCCATTATGCAGGCTGCGGCTAACATAGCTAGAAATCATCATGAACGTTGGGATGGAGGTGGTTATCCTAGAGGAATTAAAGGAACGGAGATTCCAATTGAGGCTCGAATTACATCATTGGTTGACGTGTATGACGCATTGCGATCAAAACGTCCCTATAAACCAGAGTTCGATCAAGAAAAAACCCTGTCGATCATGCTCGACGGTGACGGTAGAACTCAGCCCTCGCACTTCGACCCAGAGCTCATCACTATTTTCCGAAATGTGGCGGGCCAGTTTGATGAGATTTATTTGAAGTTGGCAGATTAAAATTCAACCTTTACAAAGGCGATTATTTTATGACCAAAATACTGTGCATCGAAAATGTTCAGGAACAAGGTCTCGAAATAGTTGCCGCCTAGACTTGTTGTGGTTGCATTAGTCGGACACTTAGCTAAGGCGCGCGCGGAACGTAAATAGTATGAAGTGTGTGGATATTAAGACGGCAAACGCCGCCTTATAATAAGTATAACTAGCTAATTGAGATTAAATCTTAAATAAACTGTCAGTTAAAAGATTTTTCGCTTCTTGTCCTTGTGGCGTGTCTAAATATTGTGTTGCTTGTTGGGCATAGCCTTTTATCATTGAGGTGTCGAGGCCTAATGATTCAAATTGTTTATTCAGTTGGTTAAGCTGCCCTAAGTTTTCGTTGAAACTCGCTGCTTTATCCATTAAACCGCCTAAGGCGCCGCGGCTGGATTCTTCAACCATCGGTAAATATTGCATTACTGAATCTAAACCAGGTACTTTTTCAGCCAATATTGCAAATTGCTCATCAGAAATATTTTGTTTAGCATAGTTAAAAAGTGCAGCCATTCCGCCTTTAGCCTGTTCGTTAGTAACCCCTAAATTGCTCGTAACACTGTTAAGCAGACCAGTTAAATCAGGTCCTTGAACTTGCTCAGCGCTTTGTTCACCCAAACCAACTGCATTGAGCACCTTATTCCACCAACTTTGTTCAGCTACCGCATGGGAAGCGAAGCTCAGTATAGCCACTATCAATAATATTTTTTTCATTTTTAAATATCCTTTTATTTATTATTAGTTTGTATTGTCTTTGACAAATAGCGTGCTGCATAAAACGAAAAGTTTCTGCTAATGTGTAACATTCTTATTGCTAATATTTTACAGAAATTACGGTTGGCAACAACGCTTAAATTTTTTCCCACTGCCGCATAAACATGTATCGTTGCGAGCTAATGTTAGGGCTCCTGATTTATGCAGCATGTCGCCGTCTTCATAAAACCATCTATCATTAACTTTACTAAAGCGGCTTAACTCGTGCATAGCAAAGAATCCACCATCTGTTTTATAATAAGCAATAAACTCTACCTCACCCCTATTTGCTAGTTCAAAAGCGTTTAGGACTTCGAGTTTACACCATAGTGTATTTTCACTAGACAATTGGATGTCAGAAACGCTAATAGGCGATTTTCTTTTTACTGTAGTGTACACATCTATTTTAGCGGCCGAAGCTACGGCGTTGTTTGGAGTATAATTTGCAGCATAGCTAAGTGCCACATAAGCAAAGTTTTTCGTTGCATATGCACTGTATCGAGAACGCATTAAGGCTTCGGGATCAGGCGCGTAAGTAATGCCGGTTATATATGGCTTGCAGCATTGCTCAAAAAGTTTACTTGTGCCACATGGGCAGGATTGAAGATTGTCCATAAAAATGTACTTAATTAACCGTTGGTAGAGTATACCTTATGCACAAAAAAGGGCTAATTGATTCGAATAAACAAAGTAGTTCAGCATGCAGGCACTTTATCTACATAAAAAGCTTACTCCAAATCGCGTATAACAACGCAATATCGACTATAACATGCAACAAATATGATGCATTCAAACGGTTCTTCATTGACGTTCTAGATAATTCTTGTTTTAGAGCCTGCGATTTAAACTCTTGTTGTTTTGAAACTGCGTTAAGCTCTGCTTCAAACGCTACCATTCGTTTTGTCGCTGCCCGTATTACCAAAATATTTGCGAATAAAAAAATTACAACCGCAATTATTAATGCTATCCCTTGGTTGCCACTCATAGACTTAGCTGCAGCACCAGCAGCCATTAACCAACCTATAACGGCAAAAACGGCAATAATATAAAAATTCCAATAAGAGTTTATTCTTGACTCTAGCGTTTCAATTATCTCAATAATGTTTTTTATATTGCTGTCCATAAAGTTCCTCTTCGGCTGAGTCTGTGGTGTTGCATTGAAAACGTATGCTACCGCGATATAACATGAATTATAATTACCTATTTTCATCCCATGTTAAAAAAACTTAGCCTCTTTGTAAAAACATTTAGCTCTATAAAAAATTAAAATGCTCGTTGTCCATTTGCATCAACGATTTTGTTGAAGACACCGCAGATTGTTTATGAGCAGAGGCTCTTGGAAGTAAACGATCAAAGTAAAATTCTGCAGTTTGAATTTTTGATATGTAGAACTCATCTGATTCTGCGCCTTTTCCATTATCAAGCAATGCCGCTGACTTTTCAGCTTGTAAAGCCCAAAAATAACCCATCATTACATAACCAGAATACATCAAATAATCAACTGAAGCAGACCCAACCAACTCTCGATCTTTCGCCGCGCCTAGCATAATACGCAGTGTCATTATGTTCCATTCAACTGCACGTTTGCTCAGCGTGCGAGCCATACTGCCAACAGGGCCAGGTGAGAATAAGTGCGATTTGGCAAATGAAAATATCACTTTGCTAAAGTCACGAATTGATTGTCCTTTATTTGACATCAGCACTTTACGCCCTAATAAATCTAAGCTTTGTATACCTGTTGTGCCCTCGTAAAGAGTGGCTATTCTGGCGTCACGAGCTATTTGTTCCATTCCATGCTCGTGAATATAACCATGCCCACCAAAAACTTGCATGCCTAGGTTGGCAGACTCCAATCCTAATTCAGTGATAAAGCCTTTAAGAATTGGTGTATAAAAACCCAACTCATCATCATAGGCTTGCTGCTTTTTATGATCACCGGCAACAGTTGCATTAAACATTTTATCTGCAATTTTGGCGGCGTGAAAAATCATTGCTCTACCACCTTCAGCAATAGCACGTTGAGTAAGTAACATACGCCGAACGTCTGGGTGCCAAATAATTGCATCAGCAGCGCAATCTGGTTGTTTCTTGCCCGACAAAGCACGCATAGATTGGCGATCTTTGGCATAAGCCAGTGAACCTTGAAATGATGCTTCGGCATGACAAATACCTTGGAGCGCGGTACCTATCCTTGCGGTATTCATAAACGTGAACATCGCTTGTAAACCTTCGTTTTCTTTACCAATCAAGTAAGCTGTAGCACCATCAAAATTTAACACCGCCGTTGATGACGCTCGAATCCCCATTTTGTGCTCTATTGAGCCACAATGTACAGAGTTTCTATGTGTTAACTGACCATCAGTGTCGACATTTACCTTTGGAACGAGAAATAATGAAATGCCTCTTGTGCCTTTTGGTGCGCCAGGAATGCGCGCTAAAACAATATGAATAATATTTTCTGTTAAATCATGTTCGCCAGCCGAAATAAAAATTTTCGTGCCTGTCATTCGATAACTTCCATCGGCTTCGTTTAGTTCGGCTTTTGTTTTGACTTGTGCGAGATCTGTTCCACACTGCGGCTCAGTGAGGCACATAGTCCCACTCCAATGGCCGCTCACAAGAGGTGCCATGAATTGTTTTTTCTGAAGGTCAGTGCCATATTCTAATATGGTATTGATGCAACCCATGCTTAGACCTGGGTACATCGAAAAAGACCAGTTTGCACTGCCGGTGATTTCGGCTTTTATTAGATTGATTGACGTAGGTAGATTTTGGCCACCATACTCTTCAGGAAAAGATAAACCTTGCCATCCACCCGCAATATACTCTTTATACGCTTCTTTAAAACCTTTGGGAGTTGTAACCTTCCCTTCATTGAAATGACAGCCTTCTTTGTCACCCGATAAATTTAGTGGTGCCAATACTTCTTCACTCAAGGTTGCAATACCATCTAAAATAGCGTCAACCATTTCAGGGGTAGCATCTGACCCGTTTGATAAAGATTCATAATGAGGGAAATAACCTAATACATCTCTCATTAAAAATTTAATGTCTCTTAAAGGTGCTTTATACATTGGCATGCTGTTTACCCTTGTGTGTTCGATAGCGTTCAAAAAATTCAGTCTTGATTATAGTTGACCAATTTATAAATAAGGAGTTAAATACCATCAACAATGGTGTCAAATACCATCAATCTACTATTGTTACTTACGGACGAAAATGCATTCATTTTATATAAAAACATTAATTAAAGTATTTAAGACACGAAAGCTAGATGTAAATCTTCTCTTCAACAATTCAAGTCTTAGGGAAGTTGATCTAGGAAAAGACCTGAGTTTGACTGCTCAACAACTCGATACAATCTCAACAAATGCGATTGAAACGAGCAACGATAGTCAACTTGGTTTATTGATTGGCTCGAGCATGGACATCTCATCTCAGGGCATTTTTGGGTATGCGATTATTACCAGTAGTACTATTGGCGACGCACTTAAGTTGATGGTGCGATATAACAAAGCCTTATTGCCAAGTGTAGATGTGAAAATGTTGTCTCGGGAGAGTCGCGTTGAAGTACTCATTAAAGCACCTCACTTGCCCAAAAATTTAGAAAGGTTTTACATCGAGCTTCTTTATGCTGCAATTATGCGAAGCGGAAATACTTTAATACAAAAAGGCAGAGCATCAGTACATTTAGAATTCGATTATGACGCCCCATATGACCAAGCTCCTTACCAACGTTTATTTGGTTCAAAAGTGAAATTTAACAGCCATAAAAGTGTCTTGAGCTTCGATGAAGCAGGTTTAGATCTGGGTATTGTGACCGCAAACCCAGTTGCAAGAGACATCTTTAGAAGGCAATGCGACAGATTGTTATCCAAAGGTACCCACAGAGGAATGATAAGTGAGCGAGTACAAGAAGTTCTTTTACAGTCAGGCACCGAGTTCCCAACGAGTAAGCTAGTTGCAAATCAATTACACATGAGCGAAAGCACCCTTCAGCGTCGCTTAGCTAAAGAGGGTTATAAGTTCCAACAGTTACTCGATCAAGTTAGGAATAAACTGGCGCATGAATACTTAACGGGTACTCAGCTAACCATTAACGAAATAGCTGCTTTGTTGGGTTTTAGTGACGCCGCAAACTTTCGAAGATCTTTCAAACGTTGGTCCAAGCTCACGCCAACAGATGTTCGACATAAACTGGTTATTAACAAGGTAGTAAAGCTGTGACTACTTTTATGTAAGGGCTTGTCATAATTTACTTTGCACATAAATTATGGATGCGCAATAACCTTATACTTAATGCAGATCTTGTTAGGTATGTTAATGTTTCATGCCATAGGAGTTCGATTAACCGATGCAATAGGATTTGTTCAATACAGCGGCCGAATTAATATGGCTAGATAAACCGCATACAAGCAATTGCCGCAGGAGCGGTTAATTTTGAGGCGGGCGCACTAGCTTACACGTTTTACTAAGCTGTGCCGAGTAAGAATGCCTGGTATAGTGCCTTTTAGTACAATGATATAATCTCTTGATAAAATGATTATTAGCGATTAATACTTTTTTTCATCAATACTGTAATGTATTGTCAAAAAACAGGTAAGACACAAAGTTTAAAAATATTATATGATTGATAAATTTTATAAAAAAGGAAAGTAATATGAAAAAGAGAAGTTACACGATATTTTTAGTCGCTCTTATGTCAACTTTTATGATTGCATGCGCAGATAACCCGCTTCCCAGTGCTATTAGTACACAAGCTAAGTTAGTCGCACAACCAGCTCCGGTGGGTGCTTATCCCACGGCTAGAAATGGCGATGTTTTATTAGGCAACAGCGATTATTTAGCAATATCTTATGGTGCATGGCGTTCCGATATCCGCGAAGCCGGCGCACTCGTGCCAACAGTAGCTCAACAAAAAGAAGACATGAAAATTTTAGCGGCTATGGGTATTAAAGTATTAAGAACTTACAATACACAAAATTATATTGGCCTAGATGGAAAGAGTAATACCGAAAATCTACTTGAGGCTATTAAACAACTAAAAGCTGAAGACGCTAATTTCGAAATGTACGTTATGTTAGGTATTTGGATTGATGCATTAAACTCTTTTACCGATATTGAGGTTATTCATGATCAAGAAAATGAAGTCAATGCATTAGAAATGGCTGCTGGCATTAAACTGGCACAAGATTATCCGTCAATTGTAAAAGTAATTGCCGTAGGCAATGAAGCCATGGTGCATTGGGCCCCTTATCATGTTACTCCAGCTATTATCCTAAAGCATGTGAATGCACTACAAGCTCTAAAAGCGGATGGCTCTATTGCCAACGATATATGGATAACCAGTTCAGACAATCATGCCTCTTGGGGTAGCTTAGGCACTGGTGCAGACAATGGTTATAATAATGATGATTTAAAAGCGCTAATTGCGGCAGTTGATTTTATCTCCCTACATACTTACCCATTTCATGACACCTACTATGATGAAGAGTTTTGGTTAGTACCCTCGGCCGAGGCCGATTTAACGGTAAAACAGAAAGTTGACGCGGCAATGATAAGAGCAAAAAATGTTGCGCTTAAGCAAACTGCTGACGCACAAGCATACATGTTAGCCTTAGGTATTGAAAAACAAATCCATATTGGCGAAACAGGCTGGGCCTCTGTAGCCAATGTAAACTATGGCGATGCAGGTTCTAAAGCTGCCAATGAATATAAACAAAAAGCTTTTTCTGATGCAACGCGAACTTGGTCAAACAAGTTTGGCGCTTCACTGTTCTTATTTCAAGCTTTTGACGAACCATGGAAAGGTGATGCTGACAATGCCGGTGATTCTGAGAAGCATTTTGGTTTAATTGATATCAATGGCAATGCAAAATATGTTGCATGGGATATGGTTGATACATTGAATAATGCAGGCTTAACGCGAGGAGAAGTTACTACCTTCACCAAGAGCTTTGGTGGAGATATGGACTTACTAATGTCAACTGTTTCTGCGCCAAAAGCAGAGCAGATAAAACAAGAGTCAGCAAATAATGAATAAGAAGCTAATGAAGAAAAATGGTTTTGTTTTGGCGCTCATTATAGGTACTTTTTTTGTCACTCTAACCGGTTGTGACGGTAAACAGACGTCGCCTACTCCATCAGCCGATGACAAAGCATCTGCGCAGCAAGCCGTAGCAATGCCCGACAGCTTTGCAGCTGCAGTTGCTATGGATGTATTAAATGACGGCGGCAATGCGGTTGATGCGGCAATAGCGGCTCAGTTTAGCCTTGCAGTTACCTACCCTGAAGCTGGCAATATAGGCGGTGGTGGCTTTATGGTTATTCACTTTAACCAAGCTAATGATTTTATAGACTACCGCGAGGTTGCGCCTGAAAAAGCCCATCGCGATATGTACTTAGATGAAAACGGTGAGGTAAAAACACTCGAATCTATTTTTGGAGTACTTGCATCGGGTGTTCCCGGTTCAGTTTCGGGTATGTGGGAAGCACATAAAAAGTACGGCTCTTTGCCCTGGAAGCGTTTGCTTGCGCCCTCTGTAACACTAGCAAAAGAGGGCTTTTTAATGCCCGAAAAGCTGGCCAATAATATAGCTGAGCACATCAAACGATTAGAAAAATATGAAGTGAAAGTTAATTTCTCTGACTATTTTGCATCAGCAAAAGCTGGCGAAATATTTATTCAAACAGAACTCGCTAATACATTAACGCGAATTCAAACATTGGGTAAAGATGGTTTTTATAAAGGTGAAACAGCCGTTCTCATTGATAACTTTATGCAAAAACATGGGGGACTAATATCCCAGCCTGATTTAGCCATGTATCAGGCTAAATGGCGCGCTCCTATCGTTAGCCAATGGCGCGAATATGAAGTGGTAAGCGCAGCGCCTCCAAGCTCGGGAGGCATCGCGGTAGCGCAATGGTTACAAATGTATGACGCGGTTAAAGCGCGACTGCCTAATCAAACGATTGCCCACAACAGTCCTTTATTTATTCATATTTTAGCTGAGGCCGGTAAGCTCGTATTTGCCGATCGGGCTGAATACTTGGGTGACCCAGATTTTTTCGATGTGCCTAAAGCCCAGCTGCTAGCCCCCGAATATATCGCGATGCGCGCTAGCTTAATTAACATTGATAGTATTTCTGATACCAACGCTATTAAACCTGGCTTGCCGGAAAGCGAACAAACTACGCACTTTTCGATTGTTGATAAACAGGGAAACGCGGTGTCTAATACAACCACTATAAACTTAGGCTTTGGCAATGGCATGGTAGTAGAAGGCGCCGGCTTTTTATTAAATAATGAAATGGACGACTTTAGCGTTAAAACTGGCGTACCTAACTTTTTTGGTGCCATAGGCGGTGTTGCAAATGAAATTCAACCCTTCAAAAGAATGTTAAGCAGCATGACCCCAACCATTGTGCTGAAAGATGGCAACATTGCCATGGTAACAGGCTCACCCGGCGGCACCACCATATTGTCTTCAGTATATTTGAGTATTCTTAATGCATTAGAATTTAAAATGCCTGCACAAGAAGTGGTTGATGTACCTAGATTTCATCATCAACTATTACCTAAAGACCAAATTATGCATCACAAAGGGATGAACGCCCAGACACTGCAACAACTTGAAGAAATGGGTTACAACACGCTTATAAGTGGTTTTGGCGATCTACACGTTATTATTAATAGGGGCGAAGGCCTTGAAGCTGCATCAGAAACAGGTGGTCGAGGACAGGCCATTGTTGAAGATGTGAAATAAGCTTAAGTTACAAAATGAAAAAAGATAAGTGCAAAAAAGATAATTGAAAAATAAGGAATAGGCGACGACCACAAGCTCAGCGGTTGATGAGCGTTGACGTTGCCTACTTTCTGCCGTCTGCGCACCAAGTAGCTAAAAAATAGAAATGGAATAGGCACAATAAGCACGTAGGCAACGCCCAACCATTGAAAAGCTGACCACGCCATAAACACCACATACGCGTATATAAACGCTATTACTATATATTTCAATTTTGTCTCATTTTTCTTGTTGTCGTGAAACTAATCCATAAAGTGTGCCTGTTGTGAACGCATTAGTAAAACAAATTAAATTATTTAGCATTAATAACTGTTCATAAATTAAAATTTAACATTATATTTTATAAGGCAGTGATAAAATAACACAAACCATAGCTTAAGGACTTTTATAAACAAAACCCTCATTAGAATGTGTAGGTTTTCAGTTATTGCCTAAGCCGCTTTGGTTTGATATGTAAATAAAATCACTAGCTGGAGTCACTAACATTTTATCGACCAAAGTATTCGCGCTTACCTGCGCAACATGCTTAATTAGAGTATTAGGAGTGTTGTCACCCATTTCATAGGTGACCGCATGTACATTGTAAGTATCGGCAATAAACTGTTTAAATACACCTCTACCTGGACTTGAGCCTGGGCGATTTCGCACCACGAAAGACGACACCGTGTTTGCTTTTACATCGGCCAACCATTCATCAGAAAAATAGGCAGGAGCAACGTGATAATCGTTAGGCATAGTATAAAAGATGTCTTGCTGAGTTGAATGAAAATCGAGTGCAAATACAAGCTTGGGCTTTTTGCCTTCACTTTTATCTTTTATATTTGACTGTTTCGGTTCTAAAAGAGAAGTCAAATAGTCGTTCACTACTCTTGTTTCTACTTGTTCAAATTTACCCCAATCTCTGTTGAGATCGGCACCTTTTGTGTTGTGTCGCCAATTTCCATTAGCCACGCCATCGGGATTAACATTAGGCACCATCAAAACATTAAACCGTTTATAAAACGCATTCATTTTAGGGTTAGTTTGGTTTAGCTGCTCAGCAAAGCGCAAAAACGCAACTGCACCGGTAAGTTCTGGTGGGTGCATACGCCCAACAAGTACTAACCATTCGTGATTATTGCTGTGCTGATGAACTAAAGCATGAATAGGCCTTCCTTGAGTTGAAGACCCAATTAGAACTTTTTGGTACAGACCCTTGTCGATGAATTTATTTGTCCAATCTTCATAATCCTGATTGTCAATGATAGCTTGAGCCGCAATTTTTAGCGGTAATGCTTGTGAATTAGTATCGAGCGTAACGGTAAACTCCATCGTTTGTCCATTTGAGTCACTGTTGTTTAACGTGAAATCCAGTAACTGCCACTCGCCATTGGAAAGCTGCATTTTAGGTAAATATCTTGGACGAGCATCAATGGCTTTGATAATAATAGATATTGTAATGTCTTTTTCTTCACCCGCGCTTAGTACCCTCTTGTTTTCAAGGCCACTATTACTGTCTGTGTTTTCAAAGTTTTGTAAACTCTGCACAGTAAACGCATACCATGGGCTAGGATTAATTGGTCTACTCTCGGCATCTATCTCTAATAAATAAGTATTGTCGGAAATCTGCCTGCAAACATCTAGGCGCGCACCTTCAAAATTGGCCTTAAAAACCACTTCGCTAAATTGACATTCTTTTAGTGTATTATTTAGTTCAATAGCCGCAGTCTGTCTAAGGTCTATTAGTGCAGCATTCACTTTAAAAACGAATGTAAACCCTAATAATAAGAACATTAAACCTGGTAGTGTGAAACACGAAAATATCCGCCTATTGTTTATCATTTATTAAAGTCCTTAACTGTTTGCCATGCTAGTTTTTGTAGCTTAATTGCTTGCTCAGGTGGTAAGTCAGCTATGAAAGGCAGTCCTTCTGGAGATTGATTATACAGCGCAGCATAAAATACACAGGCGGCTAAATAGGTTCCCGCTTGGCTAGGATGTTTTATAGATTTTTTGTATGTTAAGGCTGTTAAATTACCAGCTACTTTGACACCCAAAACATCGGCTACATACAACGAAATATCAGGGTGTTGTTGCTGCGCGTTAGCGAATGCCAATCCTACCGGAATAAGAGGCACTTGATGCTTTTTAGCCATATTTTTGTAGGCAAGCGCAAGTTTTTCACCCATTTGACTATCGCCTTTGTATTCCCACGTCATAAACAAAATAGGTAATACTTTTTCTTGCTTAAGCATATTTATAGCATTGCCTAATGACTGCTTGAATTTTTCTTGTTTCTTGCTAGTGATTGGTTCATTACTATGCGCTTGTAGCACTACCGCGTCCCATCTTGCATCTTGTTGAGACAACATGACTTCTAACAATGGCAACTGCTCATATATATGTCCGCCCGAAAGGGTCATAAGCCTGAAAAGGTTTTTACCACCTTCCCATTGATCGGCCGACCTCACAAGCCCGCCCAAGTGATTATGAATGCCGTTATTGTAAAAACTAAAACTATTGCCCGTAAACAATATCCTGTGAGGCTCTTTATTAGCCATTGAGTGCTGAGTACCCAACAATAAGATGAGTACTGCCAATACAATCGACTTGCAGCCTAATTTATAAATATTCAAGGGTGAAAACTTACTCATTTTATGTACTCTTTATAAAAAGACTAAAGGTGCTAGCCATACCGCCACCACAGTAAGCAAAAGCATACCAATGATATTCAAAATAATGCCAGCTCTGACCATTTGCGGAATATTAATTACCCCCGATGCAAACACAATAGCGTTGGGCGGCGTAGCCACGGGTAACATGAACGCACAGCTAGCCGCAAGGGTAATAGGAATGCACAGTAGCAAAGGCGAAACACCTAGTTCGAGTGCTACTGCCGCTACAACTGGCAAAAACGTCGCGGCGGTTGCCACATTACTGGTAAGTTCAGTTAAAAATATAACCAAACCCGTTGCGGCAATCACTAATACAAAAATACCCAATCCGCCAAGCGGCGTTAAGCTACTGCCTAACCAAGTTGCAAGTCCAGAACCGGAAACCGCTGCTGCTAGACTCAACCCGCCGCCAAACAATATAAGCACACCCCATGGCAGCCTATTAGCATCTAGCCATACCATAAGCTGAGGCTGCTGTTTGTCGCCGCTGGGCATTAAAAAAAGGATAAGTGCTGCGGTCATTACAATGCCGGTATCGCTTAAAAATGAAATGTCGAGCAAATCTGAAATAGGCCTACGGGCAATCCAGCACACAACTACTAAAGCAAAAATAATTGCTACGCGTTTCTCTGCTTTACTCATTGGACCCAGTTCTTTTCTGAGCTTTTCTAAATGATCATGTACCGCCTGATTGGCTGGAACATTTACTTTAAAGCTCCACCGCGTAAGCGAATACCAAGCAATAGGCAACATAATCACCATAATAGGCACGCCCACTAGCATCCAACTAGCAAAGGTAATTTGAATATCGTAATTATCATTTAAAAACGCAGCAAGCAAGGCGTTTGGAGGTGTCCCAACTAACGTAGACAATCCGCCAATAGTAGCCGCATAAGCTAAACCTAGCAGCATAGCGGCTTGGAAATCTCCAGTTTGGTGTGCTTTTAAATTAGGATTGTTGTCGGCAATAACTTTAGCAACCGACAGGGCAATAGGCATTAGCATCATAGTGGTAGAGGTATTTGTCATCCACATTGAAAGAAAAGCCGCCACCAGCATAAAACCGCCAATAAGATACCGACCATCGGTTCCAGTATATGACAATATCGCAAGTGCGATGCGTTTATGTAAATGCCAGCGCTCCACCGCTATGGCTAAAATAAATGCACCTAGAAATAGATAAATAATAGGGTTAGCGTAAGAAGCAGTGACCTCAGCTAACGGCATTACGCCTAAAAATGGAAATACCACTATAGGCAAAAATGCAGTCGCTGGAACAGGCACAGCCTCTGTTGCCCACCATGACGCCATCCATAAACCAACGGCGGCCACTCTCCACGCCGATGGTTCCATTACGCTTTGATTGCCACCTGCAACCATCATAATAACAAATAACAACGGCCCTAATATTAGCCCTATGTCTTGATATCGGGCGCGCGGATGCGCGACCATATCGGTAAGGTTAGTACTCATTTCATTCCCTATTCTATTACAATTTCGTCATCTAAATTCGAGCATAATAAAGCAGTATCAACAAAGGAGCTTTCGCTCCTTTGTTGATTATCATTGTAAACACACATTGATGTGCAAAGCTGTGTTTAACTAGCTTCTTTTAGTACTTTTTAAAACTTCGCTCTTACATCTATGTAATAGCCACGTCCAAAGTCGCGATGAGCATCAGCAAAGAAGCCAAAGGATCTATCGGCTAAAGGCGCTCTTTCATTGCTTAAGTTACGTACCCCTACTCGAACTCGGGTATTTACATCGCTAATTTTTAACCTGTAGTCAAATGTTGCGTTGTAAGTGGTCATACTAGGAATTCTGTAAAGTGTGCCATCGTCTAGCGTCAACGAGCTTTGGTAAAAATTACCAATGCGATTGCCGCTAAGCGAAGCGCCAAAATCAGCTAGGCGCCAACTTAGGCGCATTGAATGACGTTGCTCTTGGTTGCCATCTTGTCCTCTTAAATCAGCAAAACCACTCACAGGGAAAGCGCTAGGAATAAGGCCAGCTTGCTGTGCAACCACTATTAAATTAGAATCGCCACCAGCCTGTTGCTCAAACTTTTCAATTACCGAAGCGTTGTAACTAAATTTAAAATCACCAATTTCTGTATCAAAATCGTAATACACACCTACATCATAGCCCGCTAAATTACGCGTATTTAAATTTAAATATTGGTCGTCGATAAATTGAATCTCACCAGCGGGGCATATTCCAGCGTTTTGGTAAATTATACTTTCGCCTTCGCCTGCAGCCTCTCTTGTTACTGCTGGATTAAAGGTTGCTGTACCGCAGTTACTGGTGCCTGCTTCAAGCCTAAACAACAGGTCAAGCAAGGTATGGTTTTCTTCACCAAATAAACCAATTGTGTTGTCTTTTTCTATAGACCAGTAGTCGGCCGTTATGGTTAAACCATCTAGCGGGTTTAATACAATACCAAAAGAGATATTAGTTGATTCCTCAGGTAATAGCTGGTCACTACCTTGCGCAATACGCTGAATAGAGTTTCGGCAATCTAAAGTGTTTTGCTCTGGATCACCGCCATTTTCTGCGGCGTATATACAGGCGAAGTCGTTACGGGTATTGTTACGTGCCACAATGTCTTCGTTAATTGTTACTAAGTTAGGAGCTCTGTATGCCTCAGACCAAGAGCCACGCAGTAGAAATGTTTCTGAGGGACGCCATCCAAAAGCCAACTTTCCCACCGCTGTTGATTTTACATCAGAGAAATCTTCATATCGAATAGCCGCTTGTACATTCAAGGTTTCGTGCAAGGGAATTTGCATCTCGGCAAAGAACGACGTTACATCTCGCTCGCCGCTGTTGTCGGGGGTGGGGCTAGAGTTAACAACATCTGATACGAATGGATAAGTGTCGCCGTCATAATCAGTAAAAGCAATCGTACCATCTAGGCGGTCATCTCGGTCATCTTTAAACGACTCGTTTCTAAACTCAAAGCCAAGCACTAATGCAACCGGACCCGCCGGCATCGCAAAAATTTCAGGATGAGCAAACTTCACATCAAATGTGGTTAAGGTAGTTTCGCTATCGCGCCTTACGTCAATAAGCGCTCTTTCTATATTTGAGTTTATGCCTCCACTAAACGGATTATAAGCCGCAGGTGTGTTATCAAACAACGCTTCTGCCATTAGGATATTCGATACACGATTTTGCGTTACATCTTGTTTTTCAGCTTTTGAATAGGCAAGCGCTGATTCCCAACTCCAGTCGCCTACCTCTCCTCTGAATCCTTGCAAAAACCGATATGTTTCGCCATCATTGTCAATTATACGAGGCAACTCAGCAAAACGATAGTTGTCTATTTGCAGCTCTAAACCTGTACAAGGAACATTAGGAATAAGCTCATCGCTCAACCTATTTGGCGAGCCACATATGCCAAAAGGATTATAGTAATTTTCAGCGCCTACTCGCAGTCGAGATGAAGTAAACGAAGCCGTTGCATGACGGCGTAAATTAGTCTTAGATTGATAGTAAGACAGCTCAGTAAAACCTTCCATACCGTTTTCAAATTCATGGTTTATAAATACAAACATGTTAGCGCGACTGAGTTTAGAGCTTATATCTCGATCCGCGTTTAGGTTGTTTCTAACTGTCCCCTGACCGTCTATAGCGCCGCAAGTTGTCGCATTTAATATGTACTCGCAGCGCTCATCACCTATTGGGTAGGTTTCAAACTCTCCGCTTGAGTCTGTAAACACGTCTCTTAGTCCAGCAGCTGATGCACTGCTTACTAAATCGTATTGGCCAAAAAGTGAATTTGCGCTGTCGTTTCTAAAACGGATGTCACCAGACCACAAAGAATCCTGTGGTATCAGATCTCTTAAATCAGAATTCGCCCACCTTTCGTCATCTTGTGAATTTACGCGATCACGCGAGAAATAATTGACAAAGGTACTCACGTTGGTTCTGCCGCTGTTAAAGTCTTTACCCCACTCAGCGGTTAAGGTTTGGGTATCTCTGGGGATATTGTCGTAACCACCAAAGCGTCCCGTTAGGGTAAATCCAACAAAGTTTGATTTGAGCACATGGTTGACAACACCAGCTACCGCGTCAGCCCCATAAATAGCCGATGCACCGTCTCTTAACACTTCAACTCTGCTCAAACCATGTACCGGAATAGTATTAACATTGACTGAATTGACCGGTACAAAACTACCACCAACTTCTTCTGTTTGGTAGGAAGCTGAATTCACCATTCTGCGACCGTTTAATAGTACCAGTGTATTACCTGTGCCTAAGTTTCTTAGGTTGTAGGTACCAATATCACCGCGTGCGGCATTTACGCCTCCTGAAATATTTTCTGCTTCTGAGAAAAAGTTTTGTCCATTTTCAGGTATAAGCTGCAGGAGGTCATCAATCGAATCAATACCCAAAGTGCCAATATCTTCGGCAGAAATAACTGACACAGCTAATGCTTCAGCTACCTGTCCACCTTTAATATGTGTGCCCACGACAGAAATTTTCTCAAGCGCTTTTTCTTCAACATCAACATCTTGTGACATAGCTGAAGCGGAAAAAACTGAAGCGACTGAAAGCGCCAGTAAGCTTGGTATAAAATGTTTATATTTTTGTGTGCTAATCATGTACGACCCTTTTTATAAGTGTGAATATGCAAACAAGTATTGTGTTAAATATTGTATGTTTTTATATTCAATTACCTTATTACGCGCACACAAACAAAAACCACTAAAGATTTTTACGTTTTATTTACAATTGAGACAGCAACCGTGGAAGGAGAAAGGTGTTTTAGATCGTTTTTAAAAAAACTGCATTATAAAAGGTGACGTTAAACCAATCACAATTAAGCCCATTGAAACAACGTAAGCCCAATCAGGTGAAGATGCCTGGATGAGGCCTGAACTTGGCTGTAACTCTTGATTATGAGGAAGTAATATTGGCAAATGTTTACGCTTAAAGTCGTTTACGTCTTGCGATTTGTTATTATTATTTGCAAAAGTAAACACATTTGACGCACTAATACATTCTGACATTTCATGAATACAAACAGACTTTGCCCACAACAACGACATTTCTGCATAGGCCTGCTGATGCTGCACATGTGCATTTAGCCATTCATTAAACTCAGCCACCAATGCATATTGGGCCTGTTGGTTTTGATTTACGTGTTGTAAATCACTATGCAGATAATGTTCTTCGGCGTTTTGCTGTTCAGCACCAATGTTAGTGAGATCACCGCTATTGTCTATATCATCAAGTGCAGCAATCCACCGGGTAGCTTCTTCAATTACCCGCTCACTTAATTCGAAACCTGTCCACTCTTCCATACTCATGGTAGATGTTTGAAACTCTTCTGGAAATAAAGTAACTCGTTCATTTTAATCACCTATTTTGTTGCTTTGGTTTTAGCGAAGCGTTTGTTGATATGCTGGTTGATCTAGACGAAATCATAAATTGACGACACAGTTTTAGGCCTCTGGCAATATGACTCTCTACGGTTTTGGTCGAAATATTGAACATGCTGGCAATTTCATTATGGCTCATATTCTGTATTTTTCGTTGAATAAAAACCTGCCTACACATATGCGGCAAATTTTCTATAGCTTGCCGAAGCCTATCTTTTTCTTCACGCTCAAGCATTGAGGTTTCAAAACAAATGCTTTGCTGGTTGGTATCTTCATTAGTTTTTTGTTGATGCTTAGAAATTACTTGTTTATGACGAATAAGACTTAGTGATAAATTTTTGGCAATAGAAAATAAAAGCGGCGTGTATTGAGCAAGGTCTATTTCTTGTGAGTTACTTATTACAGTGCCCGGTGTTTTATCACCTTTTGCCTTATTGTCTGCTGAACGCTGAGTCGCCTGTTGTTCACTTTTCGATGCAGCGGAACGTTGGGCTAACGCAATACAGTAAAACTTTATGTGCGCATCTTGAATCACCTCTTCAGCTTCTGCAGCGGGCAACAAACGTAAAGTATAAGCTAAAAGTCTGGGCCTATTATTTTGGATAAACTGATGAAATACTCTTTCAAATTGGCGGTCTTTCTTACATAGATTATTTTGCATGTTAATGACGACTTCTTATTTGGTGAATAAAACCAACGGCAATGGATAAATTAAATGTGCAAATAATCTGCTGTACATAACACTCTACAAAGTTTGTTCATACAATAATAGTTTTTTTTATCAATGAGTTTTAACACACCACTTAATTATGTCTACTTCTTATTACCAAGCAAAACTAATAAATATCATAAAAGTCTGAATCGACTTTAATTTGAGACCTAATTTCAAACAACTAAAGTGTTAATCCAAAAACCTAAAATCAGGTAGGATTTAAACAGTCTGCGTCGGGGTGGATTTACTAATTTTAGAGTGAATATATGGTTGATGTATTTAGCATGGATGCCTCAATAGTTGAAGGTATAATTGCCGCAAATTTACGTCAAGGCAGTATTGGCGTAAATGGCCATGACAGCGTAATAAGATAAACACGGATAAATAAAAAAGTGCGCTAGGTTGTCTAATGCACTTCAATGCAATGCCAATCTACTTATTACTGTTGTGCTTTTGCAACTTTCTCTACCTCAGCGAGAAAGGCAGGTTTAATACCTGTCATTTCCCAAGTGCCTAAAGCAATCGGTATACCGCCTATGCTATTTAATTCATCAAAGAAAGACTTTAAGACAAAATCTCGGCCCTGTTCTTCGTCTAATTTTGCTTTTTGCGCCATTGCAGTGTCTAACAAAGCCTTGCCTGTTACATAGCTGGTACCATAACCCGGTTGACGTAAATAGAGGTGTTGTTCAAAAATAAGTAAATCAGGCTCTGTTTTCATCCACCCTCTAGGCGTGTAGTTCATATGAATTTCGCCGGCCTGCTCCATTGTCATTTGATTAGCATGCGCATACAACGAACCAAGCCCTCTTGCTGCCCTTTGAGCAAGCATAATCCAAACAATTTCGCGGGAGCGCGGATTGTGGTCATATAAACCAGCGTGCATAAATATCTCTTCAACGGCGGTAGCTGTGCCTTCGTTTCGGCTATCGAAAATATTATATAAAAGTGCATCTTTTCGAATGGTTCTTGGGTTAGGATCATTTTCCATTATTGCCAGCTCAAACCAATGATAAAAATGCGAATATAAAGGAGTAGGATCGAGGTGTGCACCAATGGAGAAGAAATTGCGAGTTTTTGATGGTACGAAGTTGCCTAACTTTGCGAAAAGTGCAGGTTTAAAATAATTGGCAACGGTAACAATGTTTTTTTCTTCTAAAAACGCAAGAAAAAAGTCGGCAGAACGAACTGCCAGCAGATCATACTCCTGCGCATTTTTTGCAGGCACTAACAGCGGCAATCCAATATTTCTTTGCTCTTCTAACTTTAACGACGACCAAGCCCTATCGAGTTCTCGGCGCAGTAACCTTTCTTCATCTGCCCATGTCATAGGCACCAAATGAACATGTTTTTGATACCAGGAATACTGGTCAATTCCTAGCCCTGACGGTCCTGTTTTAGATGCACTTTGCTCTTGTAACCAAGTTATAAATTGAACGGTAGATTGAATAGCTTGTTGGTGTGTTTTTATAAGCGTGGCATTTTCAGTGGTTTCAATTTGCGGCGTAATATCTAGCAAGTTTTTATGTTGTATTTGAATATCCCGTATGCCAGCCACCCATAGTTCCCTAGCATTCCCAGTTAAGTTTTCTCGGGCCTGAATATGAAAAGGTGCTATGCGAGATAAATCATTAATGAGCCTGCTTTGCTCGTTTGTATCAATAGGAAATGAATAGCTCCATAATTCTGTTACATAATGAGGAGTTGGACCTTCGTGCGCGGGCACATCACTTTTATATGTCCACACTTGGCTATAAAACGCAGGGTCTCTTTGCCAAGGCTTTAATACCGTTTCGTTAAATTCATAACCGTTAAGTTCAGCCAGCATCACAAACCAATCAATTTGCTCAGCAACCGTCCACTGTGATTTATCGAATGTTAGCAATTCTGCTTTAAATTGTGCCCATTTTGAATGCCGTTTTTCGAAGGTTTCTTTGCGATAGTCTGGTGCACCATTATGCAATGGGGCTACCTCGAAGGTTCGCCATTTTGTAAAGAGAGTTTCCAAATGCTGAAAATCTGATGTCGATTTTGCGCTAAAAGAAAATAATAATAGAGCAATTGCTATATATTTTATTGTCATTTTTATGTCCCTAAATGAAGTGTTGATAATATAGCAGAGCATTTAAGCATAAAGCTACTTGTCATGTGCGTTATACGCAAGCTCTTACCTATTGAAACGACGCAGCATTGCCTTATTTCAATCGTGATTGTACTGTGCTACCAATACTGCTTCTTATATTCGATTACACTGTGCAATATCAGAAAAGTTAAGGGCGAAATGAACAAATATATTTCCTCTATATTGGCACTAAGGTGTAATAACGTATTGTCCGAAAAATAACCTATACCAATAGCGCTTGAAAGAGCAATGACCCCGCTTAATAAGCAAGGGAATACAGCCTTAATGGGTAATTTTACGCCCCAGCAAATAGCGCTTAAGCCCCAATAACCTGCAATCGCCAAAACGGCAATTACGCATAAAAACAATAACCGCAATATATTCATATCACCAAAATACATTAGCCCTGTATAAATTCCGATAAAAGGCATAATGAGTAAAACAGTCGCAGGTGTCCATGCAAAAACGGTGGTTAAGCCTATTAGTAAATTATGTAGAAAGTGCTTCACGGTGAATTCTTAATTGATGTATATACCTGTTATAGTTCATTCTTTTGCAAATATCTATTTTTCTTACACGGTGTTTTTCACATACAGTGCTTTTACACCGTAGTATTTGCATCTAACTAAACATTGTGAAGGGATAAAAGTAATGTTATTTTTGCTTGGTAAAAAATCGTGAATATATGCGCTTTTCAATATCAAAATAAAAGGAAGTTTCATGTTATGTAGATTATTATTGCCCGTTATGTCCATACTCAGTATTGCGGCATTATCAGCTTGTTCACCTCCTCAAGAGTCTAAAATGCCAGAAAACCAAAGTGTACAAAAACAAACGCTTAAAGAGCTTAGCATAGCTGCGCCTATGGCTAAAAAAATTCCGTTTACCGCTGAATACCACGGCAAAACTATTTCAGACCATTACAATTGGTTGAAAGACTCGGGATATCCAGAAGTAGACGACTTAGCTATTATTGATTACTTAAATGAAGAGAACGCCTATTTTAATGCGTTTATTGAGCCTAAAACACCCTTAATAGATACTTTATTTGAAGAATTCAAAGGACGCACTAATGACGAAGAAAGCTCGGTGCCGTGGATTGAAAACGGCTATGAATATAAATCGTTTTACAAAGAAGGTGAAGAATACCGTACCTATAGTCGTCGCAAGCTCGATGTGACTAGCAACAGCACTGAGCAAAGCGGCAGTAGCAACGAAGAGGTATTTCTAAGCGTGACGGCGTTAGCCCAACCCTTCGAATATTTCACTATGGGTGATTGGGAAATTAGTCCAAACAATCAGTATCTAGCCTACTCTTATAACACCAATGGCGACGAGCGTTACAAGGTGGTGGTAAAAGACCTTAACACTGGTAAATTACTTAACGGTGAATTAAACGATACCAGCGGCAACATCGTTTTTAGCGCAGATAGTCAGTCACTTGTATACGGTCTTCTTGATAGCGATCGTTGGTTTACTGTGAGTATTAATCTTCACCAACTAGGCACGAGCCAGCTTGACGATACCGCAATATTGACTGAAGCAGACGACCGTTTTTTCTTAAATTTCAGTATGACCAGCAGCAAGGAGTTTTTGTTAATAGGCAGTGGACAGGGCGAGACAAGCGAAATATTTGCCTTACCGGCTGATGATTTTTCAGCAACACCTACCCTGCTAGTATCCAGAGAACAGGCTTTTTTAAGTAGTGTCGACCACGCTAATGGCAATTTCTATATTGTTGCCAACGACACCCATCCCAATTCAAGATTAGTTAAAGTTTCTGACAAAAATCCACTTTATGAAAATTGGGAAACCATTATTGCAGGTTCTGATGAGCGCTATTTTATAGGTATGCAAGTATTCAAAAACTTTATGTCTATTGTGTCTAGAGAAAACGGTATAGAACGCTTTACTATTTCTGATTATGTAGGGAATTCGCACGATGTGGTTTTCCCTGAGTCTGTTTTCGCAGTATCTAATGGCAACAACCCACAATTCAATCAAGATTTTGTACGCATTAATTACGACTCGATGGTTACCCCTAGTACGGTTTTTGATTACTCCATTGCAGACAAAAAATTAATCACAAAAAAGGTCCAAAAAATCCCCTCAGGCTACGATAAAACGCAATACGTAAGCGAGCGGATTATGGCCCCTGCTCGCGACGGTGTGTTAGTGCCTGTTACCATAGTCTACAATAAGAATTTCAAAAAAGATGCTACTCATCCTATGCATTTATATGCCTATGGGGCTTATGGCAGCACAGTTACTCCGGGCTTTTCAACTACCCGACTTAGTTTACTAGATAGAGGTTTCTCTTACGCTATTGCGCACGTTCGCGGCAGCGACATGCTGGGTCACCAGTGGTATTTAGATGGCAAATTAAAAGCACGCAACAATACCTTCAACGATTTTGTTGATGTAGCGCGTTTCTTAGTGTCTGAAAAATATGTTTCGGCGGGTAATATTAGTATTTCTGGGCGTAGCGCTGGCGGAAAACTTATGGGTGCGGTGACTATTCAAGCTCCACAACTGTGGAGCTCAGTAACGCTTGGTGTGCCTTTTGTTGACGTGCTAAATACCATGTTAGATGCTAATTTACCGCTTACGCCACCAGAATGGAGCGAATGGGGCAACCCCATTGAGGACCCAGCTGCATTTGATCTTATTCAAGCTTACTCACCCTACGACAACATTGAAGCTAGAGATTATCCGCCCATGTTAGTTACCGGCGGCTTAAACGACCCACGTGTTACTTATTGGGAACCGGCAAAATGGACAGCAAGAATGCGCGAGTTAAAGACCGATGATAACTTGTTAATAATGCGAATAAATATGGGCGCTGGTCATTTCTCTAATAGTGGTCGTTACGGTCGTTTGCGAGATTACGCTGAAGAGTTTGCTTTTTTACTGTCTTCACATGGCATAACTGAGTAATAGTTCAGCAACGCAAGCATGCAGCACGTGGCAACAAAAAGCCAGATTGTTATACCAATCTGGCTTTTCTAATTTAGAGGTAAATATTTACCTATGCAATCGACAAAGGCGAAGCTTGCAGCCAATTATGCTGGTCGTATTCACTTAAACCCGAAGTAATATGCAAAGTAAATGCATGACGCGATTTACAAGACCTATTTGCCTCACTAAAGTGTGGAAGAGCACCATTAAATACAACAAGAGATCCCGCTTTCACTTCTAATGGTATTGCTTCGCTGTCGTTTGGCCAGGCAATATCGAGCAGCGATACAAGCTTGGTATCGTCGTTCGGATAGCGTTTAAACTGTTCTTTCAACGGGAAGTTTATCCCGTTTTTTTGCACTTGCAAACAGCCGTTCAGTATGGTCGCATCTTCAACCGCTAACCAAAATGTAAGCACCGACTGCGGTTCAGTGAAAAAATAAGTGGCGTCTTGATGCCAACGAATGATACCGCCTATTTTAGGCTGTTTAAAAATATACATCGACTGTCTTATTTCAGGCTTTTCACAGCCCAAACCTTGTGCAATATCGGCTAACACCTTGGTTTGACTAAAAGCATTAAATACTGGGGAATACTTGTGTAGAGCATGCCCTATTTTATTAATACTAAGCGCTTTTTCTTGCTGCAGTTGACCATGCTCATTAAACGCTTCTTCTTCAAAGAAACAACGCACTTTATCACCCGATGTTAAAAAATAATCATCTCGGTTGGTGTCTGCATTTTCTGTTGAAAAAATTGAACGTGTTGATGCTGGGTCAAAGTCATCTACGATCGACATTGCTTCATGCCTAAGTTCAAGCATACTTTGCAAACTAAATAATTGGTCAAAAACAACATAACCATGTTGGGAAAATTCATTGTACTGAGACGGTGTAATCATATCGGTTCCTTTTGAAGTGTTGCTAGTATCTCAAATATACGAATAATTACTACCTAGGAAATTAATCTCACCAATAAAAAATAAAGAGCAAAGCAAAAGCCAATACAAATTTTTACTAGCAAGACCACCGCAAATAATACACACTCTTTAAAAATCTCAAAAACAAAGGAAAGCTACAGCATGAAAAGACCATTACCTTTAAGCTTAGTATTAGGCCTCGTCTTAACAGCCCAAAACATGGCACTAGCAAATACTCTTCGCTTGTCTGAGCCGGTTGTAAAAAATGCTAACAGTGAAACATTTGGTCACGTTCTAAACAGCACACTTGAAAAAGTCACGCTTGCTGATCTAGTGACCCAATCGAAACAACATATGGGTAAGCCCATTCTAGTAGAAACTAAAGTTGCAAAAGTCTGTCAAAAGAAGGGCTGCTTTTTTATAGCACAACAAAATGAGCATGTTTTAAGAGTATCGTTCAAAGACTATGGCTTTTTCATTCCCACCGACAGCCAAGGCAAAACAGTGTTACTCACCGGTGAGCTGGTGCAAAAAGAAGTGAGTGAAAAACAAGCGGCACATTTTACCGCCGATTTACAAACAAAATCTGAAGCAATAAAACCCGGCATAGTGTACGAGATTGTAGCAACAAGTATAAAAATCCCGTTAAGCTAAAAGCGCCTTGGCTTTAAACAAAAAGATAGCAAGACCGCCGCACTAGCAAACAAACATTAAAATTCAATGAAGATAGGGTTAGAATAAGCGCTTAAATCATTTTCGTCTGCTGTTTCTCTAACCAATCTAGACCGTATAAAACAATTTTTTGCCGTAGGCATAGCTATTAACGACTGCAAGAAGTCTTGTTCTGGCGGCATATATTTACTAACAAGCGTAACCTTCTCAGCACCACAGTTACTAATAATATCAAACCTCAAGAAGTCATTTTCAAACGGCGCATTACGCTTCACATTTAGAGAAACCGACAGCATCTCAGGGGTATTTACTAGAGTTAACGTTCCTCCTGGATAAACCTGCACCGACTGATTATTCTCATTGTTTGCCGATACACTAAAGTCGTAAGTACTTAATAGTTTGCCATGGTCGGCCCAAAACGTGCCGGCTTTAATCCCTTTAATAATACCAGAGTAATCTCGAGTAGGCACATTCACATGAATGCGTGAAAATTCGCACGGACCATAATCCATATAATCACCATGATAGTCAGACGAAGTAATAGCTCCCCAAATACGTTTCCCTTTCACTAAAAATTGATCCCATGTGCCGCCTACTTTTGCCACCGCTGGGTCCCATCGATCTATGGGTTTATATTTTTCACGATACGAACCAATGTCCGCACTTTTTTGATGACCTGGAGCGCCTGCAAAAGACACAATATTGTTGCCTAATAAATTCCAGTGCTGCACATCTTTGATGTTCTCGTTAACGCTTTTATCTTTTCTACTAGGGTGATTATAAATTGCAATTGTGCTGTCTCTGGCATTGTCAATTGTGTCGATTGCCGCAAACACTAAGTTGTCTTTGTCTTTGCCACTTATATTCTCGGCTGAAGGCGTTCTAAGCTCTTTTAAGACCGCAGGCAATACGCTGTATTCATATTCTGGCGTAGTAATAATATTAACGTGTTCGCGCCCACTATACGAAGGCATGCCTAACTCAATACCAGCAAAAATTAACATGCCCGGATATTTTTCACGCATCTGATTAATCTCAGCAAGCTTTTTATCACCAAAACCATTCGGATTTTGGCTGTGGTCGGTAATAGAAAATGCATCACAGCCTTTAAAAAAAGCAAGTTCTGCTAACTCTTCAATACTAAGCTTTCCATCGGAATATGTGGTATGGGCATGATGATCAAATATCATCGTTTCACCCTTGTTTCCTGCCCAAAGTGCTTGCTTTTTTTGCACCTTGTTAGTAGACGGAATTGCAAAATATCCTGCAGCAAACAAGATAATTCCTATTGCTAACAACAACGACGCTATTTTCACCTTGTTAGTATTTTTTATGTCGCCATTTTGAGGCAATCTAGGCTCGTCCTTAAATTTG
>JBLIGC010000017.1:0-30100 GCA_047636735.1 Glaciecola sp.
ACTTAGCTACGTTGGATTGCCAGGGTACAACGATGACGTTTTGGCTGATGTAAAGCGTGAAAATGCTGAAGCTAAAGGTGAAACTTACACCAATAATAGGCTACCAAGAGATATTGGTTTATTATTTGGTCGGTACGCCACTGAAATGCCAGTTAAATGGAATGACGCAAGCTCTCACGTTGCGTTAATGCTAGAAGCTTGGGATAACAAAGACCGTTGGATAGTCACAGTAGATGTCACCAAGCCTACCTTTACCACACAGCACAAAATGCACGACACCGCATGGGTTAACTATCGCTATAATCAATTTGGTTGGTTTGACGAAGCTAACATCCTTTACTTACTCAGCGAACAAAGCGGCTATTCTCAGCTTTATACTAAGGCGCTAACGGGTAAGCTAAGGATGCTGACTCAAGGTCAATTTGTAGTTGATAATGTAGTGCTTACCCAAGACGACAGTTACTTTTACTATAAAGCGAACAAAAAACATCCGGGTATTTACGAAATTTATCGTATTGCCGCTAACGGCGGTGAGCCACAGACACTAACAAATTTAAATGGTATGACCGATTTTGTATTAAGTCCTCGCGAAGATAGATTGTTACTTACTCATTCTCGCTTGGCTATGCCACCAGAGCTTTATGTAATGTCTACCCAACTTCCAAATACGATAAGCAAACTTACCAACACGGTTAGTGAAGCTTTTTTATCTATCGATTGGACGGTACCGTCTATTGTGGCGATAGAGTCTAGCCATACACAGCAGCCAGTGTATTCGAGGGTATATACACCTAAAAACAACGATGATTCAAGCAAACGTCGTGCCGTTGTATTTAATCATGGCGCCGGCTATTTACAGAATTCTCACTTAGGTTGGTCAGCCTATTTTAGAGAGTTTATGTTTCATAGCCTGTTAGTATCTGAAGGTTACGTAGTCTTAGATATGGACTTTAGAGCTTCTGCAGGCTACGGACGTGACTGGCGCACCGCCATATATCGTAATATGGGTACACCCGAGGTCCAAGATATTAAAGACGGTGTTAAGTGGTTAGTCGACAATGCACATGTTGATGAACAGCGCGTGGGTACATATGGTGGATCGTATGGCGGTTTCTTAACCTTCATGGCTTTATTTAAAGAACCCGATTTATTTCAAGCAGGGGCAGCATTGAGGCCGGTGTCTGACTGGGCTCATTATAATTTACCTTATACTGCCAACATTCTAAATACACCCGACGTAGATCCTATTGCCTATGCAAGAAGCTCGCCTATCTACTTCGCAGAAGGTCTCACTAAACCCTTATTAATGAACGCCCCTATGGTAGATAATAATGTGTTTTTTGTAGATGTGGTTCGCTTGGTTCAACGACTTATTGAATTAGAAAAAGAAGACTTTGAAACTGCAATTTATCCAGTGGAGCCACATGGCTTTGTGCAGCCTAGCTCGTGGCTTGACGAATATAGGCGTATTTTTAAGTTGTTTGAAACTCATTTATAACAATACATTATTGGATTAAACATAAAAAAACGCAGCTTCATAGCTGCTTTTTTTATGTCACAAAATATAAAACGAAAATATACACAGCTAAGTTGAGCGCTTAGCGGCTGCAGAAATTCTACATAAAACACTAAACACGCCTAAAAATAGACCAATAATAGCCCCGTAAAGATGCGCATCTATCGCCACACCCACTTCAATAAGACTGGCCATAAAACTTGATGAAGCAAAAAACTGTTCGTCCACTAACTTAATTACCAAGCCAACAAACAACAAATATCCAGTTTTACGTTTTAGGTATATATCTATAGCGACGCCCCACGCGAGTAGTCCATGCAACACACCCGACATTCCCACATACCAAATTAAGCTAGGCGAAAGGAAGTAAATACATAAAGATATGCTTACCGACATTAATACGAAATTAAGTGAAAACGATTTTACACTCGCATATTCACCGTGCAGTAACCATAATAAAACAAGCCCAATCATATTTACCCCATAGTGAATAAAATTATTGTGCATAAAATGTGCGCTTATCCACTGCCACCAGTTACCAGCAATGGCCTGTTCACGATGAAAGGCCAATACTGAATCGTTTACGCTAACATCGCTCAAAAACCCATACCACAAATATAGCAGCGTACTTATAGTCAGTGTCAATGCATATGGAAGGTTTTGTGGGGTCGTGGGCTTGAACAACTGACGTATTCCTTTTGACGTTAAATTAATTGGGCTTATTGGTAACTTAAGTGCTTATTTTTTACCTTACGGCGACCATGTATTTGTATTCATTAATGATTGCGAAATTTCATTGGTTAATGGCTGCACCCGTTCGTAGTTAAATTGATAATAGACTATTTGCGATTTTATCTTTATAAAAAGTGAATGCTTCAGTACACTCAAGTTTGATATAGGCCTCAATTGATCAATGGGACACTACTAATGATACATGAATTACTTGAAAACAATATACTCACCATAGTAATGGACCGTATAGACAAGAAAAATGCCTTAGTACCTAAAATGTATAGCGACATGGCCATTGCCATTGAAAATGCACCTTTATCGAATGCCCGAGTCGTTGTTATAAAGGGTGCAGGTGGTTGTTTTACTGCCGGCAATGATGTGACCGAATTTTTGCGTTCAGTCAAAGATGGGGCAGGTGAGATCAACGAAACTTATCAGTTCATGCATGCGCTTATGCACTGTTCCTTGCCTGTTGTGGCACAAGTAGAAGACCTGGCGATTGGCATTGGTTCTACAATGTTACTGCACTGCGACTTTGTGCTTTGTCATGAAAATACAAAATTTTCAATGCCGTTTATTAATTTGGGCCTAGTGCCAGAGTATGCCTCTAGTTACATTGTGCCCAGGGTTGCGGGTCATTTAAAAGCCGCTGAATTATTAATGTTGGGAAATCCTTTTAATGCAAAACAAGCAAAAAACTGCGGTTTTGTTACTTCTATACATAGTGTCGACTTAGATGCCGCGGTGGTAGACATAGCACAAGCGTTAGCAAAAAAACCGGCCTTAGCACTGCAGCAAACTAAAGCTCTATTGAAACAAGACTCATCAGCGGTAGCTCAGCATATTGACGATGAGTTGAAAATATTTGTTGAGGCTATGCAAAGTGATGCTGCAAATGAAGCCTTTACCGCTTTTGTTGAAAAACGATCGATTAATTACGATAAGTTTAAATAAGGAATAATATTTATCAATATTTTTAATATTGCCAATAACAAAGGCGTAACTCGCAGTTTTACCGTAACAATTTGTTTTGTTGTGCTCCTTTTAGCAGGCCTTAAGGGCACTGTTAGTGCTCAACAAGTCGTTTTAGAAGACCGTGAGCCAGAAGCTGCTACCGGTATTACAGATAAAAGCGTCACTATAGCAAAACGATTTATGGTGGCGGCTGCAAACCCATATGCAGCCAATGCAGGCAAACGAGTAATAGAGCGCGGAGGCAGCGCAATAGATGCTGCTATAGCTGTGCAAGCCATGCTTACTTTGGTAGAACCGCAATCATCAGGCATCGGTGGCGGTGCTTTTATGCTGTATTGGGACAATACCGCCAAACAACTTTATAGCTTTGATGGCCGCGAAGTGGCACCACAAAAAATAACCCCGGACGTATTTTTTAAAGACGGCAAACCCATGAAATGGCGCGATGCTGTTGTAGGTGGCAAATCTGTTGGCGTGCCTGGTGTATTAAAAGCATTAGAAGATGCGCACAAACAGTTCGGTAAATTGCCGTGGGAAGGATTATTTGCAGATACCATAGATTTATCAAATAAGGGGTTTGTAGTGTCTCCTCGTTTAGCAAAACTAATTGCGCTAGATTTACATCCAGGTCTCAATGTATTTTCGGAATCAAAGGATTACTTTAAGCCCAACGGTTTGCCGCTTGTGCAAGGCGAGCTAAAACAAAATAAAAAACTAGCCAATACCCTAAGTCAAATTGGGCAAAAAGGCACACAAGCTTTTTATAAAGGTGAGATAGCCCGCAATATAGTAAAGGCGGTAAATGAAGCTTCTATTAACCCAGGTAGTTTGAGTGTACAAGATTTAGCCCAATATACTGCCGTTGAGCGCAAGCCAATGTGTAATAGCTATCGTGAACATAATATTTGTGGCATGGCGCCGCCTAGTTCCGGCGGGGTCACTATGTTTCAAATTCTTAAGCTATTAGAAGGCTTTACATTGTCTGAATTTTCTCCAGGAAGCGTTGAATTTGCTCACCTTTTTGCTCAAGCAAGCGCTTTGGCTTTTGCTGACCGAGAACACTACGTTGCCGACTTGGATTTTATGGGAATTGACTCAGCGCCTTTGGTAGACACTAGCTATTTAACATCAAGAGCATCTGGGTTAGGCATTACCAAAGCTTATAGTAAAGCACTGGCAGGCAAACCTTATGGTGATTTAAGCTATGCAAGCGACAATGCCTACGAGCTAGATAGCACCAGTCATATTGCAATAGTTGATACAGACGGTAATGCCATTTCTATGACATCTAGCATTGAGTTTATGTTTGGATCGGGGATTATGGTTGATGGTTTTTTACTCAACAATCAGTTGACCGATTTTGCCATTAATCCAATTAAAGACAATGTAAAAGTTCTTAATGCAGTTGCGCCACGAAAGCGTCCACGCAGCGCAATGAGTCCCACTATGGTTTTTACAAAAGACAATCAACTAAGCTTAGTTATTGGTTCACCAGGGGGCAGCCGAATCATTAATTATGTCGCGCAGACAATTATAAATGTGCTCGACTTTGATTTAGATATACAAGAGGCTATTGACTTTCCCCGCATTACAAACAGAAACGATGTGACGTCGCTTGAAAAAGGATCCCTTTTGACAACATTGCAATCTGATTTAGAAAAATTAGGGCACACCGTGCGTGTGGTTGATTTAAACAGTGGTTTGCACGGTATTCAAATTAAGGATGGCAAATTATTAGGGGGAGCAGATCCCCGACGTGAGGGAATCGCAATAGGTCAATAAATAGCGATTAAAGACTATTATGGGACTGTGTTAGAAACATCTTTAACTTTCCAGTCTCCATTCACTTTCACCATAGAAAGAGTTTTTAGTTCAAATATTCTATCATTATTGTATTCGCCAATAATCTTCATTTGTATTTCGGCCTCTTTAATGCGCTCATTAAATATTAATGAGCCACCAGAAACAGGCTCAGCGACCATGCTGTCTAGTCTTAGGCTAAAAACTTGACGCTGAACACTTTTATTTGTGTGATAGCCTTTAAGAATACGACCGTAGCGTTCGGTGCTTAAGGATACTGCTTTGTCTAACTTATCTTCATTGTATATGGCGCGTAAAAAAAGCACAGCGTTGTATTGCGGTGTATCATTACCCATCATTCCATATCTGCCTGCTTTAACAACTTCTTTACTATCGTTACAGCCAGTTAGTAAGAACAATACAACGAGTAAGCTTGCTACATATTTCATACATATTCCATAAATTATTTCCTTTACTAATTATCGGAATACACTCTAAAAACTTAAGCCAAACAAAGAGCGTCGATTAAGCGCTCTTTGTAATGAATAATCGATCCTAGCGGTGGCTATTGTACTTCTTCGAGTTCTGAAAATTCACCTGCAAACAATGGGCTACTTAAATAACGCTCAGTACCTGAAGCAAGCAGTACGACTATTACCTTGTCTTTATTTTCTGGCCGTTTTGAAAAGCGATCAGCAGCAACAACTGCAGCGCCTGAAGATATCCCGGCTAAAATTCCTTCTTCACGCATAAGACGTTGAGCCATTTCCATGCAATCTTCATTGCTGACCAGTTCAACTTCGTCAATGATGCTTAAGTCTAGGTTGCCCGGAATAAATCCTGCACCAATACCTTGAATTTTATGCGGTGCCGGAGTCAGTGGCTGACCTGCCAGAGCTTGCGTGATGACAGGTGAATCGAGTGGTTCAACGGCTACTGTGGTAAATGCTTTACCCTTGCTTTTAAGGTACCTAGATGTACCGCTAATAGTGCCACCGGTGCCGACGCCAGCAATAAACACATCTACTTTACCGTCAGTAGCTGCCCAAATTTCAGGTCCAGTGGTTTGTTCATGAATTGCCGGGTTGGCTGGGTTATCAAACTGATTCATAGCCACATATTTGCCTGGATTCGCCGCCATCAACTCTTCAACTTTCCCTATAGCACCCTTCATGCCTTTGGGCGGCTCTGTTAGCACAAGTGTTGCCCCCAAGGCCTTTAATAGCTTTCTGCGCTCTAAACTCATGCTGCTTGGCATGGTTAGCGTTATTTTATAACCTCGTGATGCTGCAACGAAAGCCAAAGCGATACCGGTGTTACCACTAGTAGCTTCAATGATTTCTTTATCTTTGGTTAAGGTGCCGTTTTTCTCAGCCTCCCAAATCATGCTGGCGCCAATGCGGCACTTTACGCTGAAACTTGGATTGCGCGATTCTATTTTAGCATAGACATTGCCTGACACAACGCGATTAAGTTTTACTAGCGGCGTGTTGCCGATAGCTAATGAACTGTCTTCAAATACATTCACTGGTGTTTACCCTCTGTTTTAAAATATATATATCACTAATTTTTACTAGTGTTCATTAATAATCTTTACTGTCGTTCACTACGTAAACTTCGTACAGTAGTAACATTATGCTTAATTATAAAAATTCAAACTGTTATTTTGCTATATCTTATTAGGAATAATACGTTTTTTACAGCAAAGGAATTGTTTTGTAGTGAGAACATAACTAAACATAGCGTCATATTGGCAATAATTCAAATAAACTAAATGGGAATACTATGGGTTTTACAGGTACTAGCGATTATATCGCCAGCAAACAGTTACAGTTAGCTGTAAATGCGGCCATAACATTAGAAAAGCCGTTGCTTATAAAAGGTGAGCCAGGCACGGGTAAAACAATGCTTGCCGAACAATTGGCGCTGGCTCTTGATGCAAACTTGCTTCAGTGGCACATAAAGTCAACAACCAAAGCGCAGCAGGGTTTATATGAATACGACGCGGTTTCTCGCTTACGCGACTCGCAGCTAGGCGATGAAAAAGTAAAAGACATTAGTAACTACATTGTAAAAGGTAAGCTTTGGGAAGCGTTTACCGCGGGTGAACGTCCTATTTTGTTGATAGATGAAATAGACAAAGCTGACATCGAGTTTCCGAACGATTTATTGTTAGAGCTTGATAAAATGGAATTCTTTGTTTATGAAACACAACAGCGTATTGTGGCAAAACAACGTCCTATAGTAATAATCACCTCTAATAACGAGAAAGAGCTGCCTGACGCTTTCCTCAGGAGATGTTTTTTTCACTACATAGAATTTCCTGATGCCGAGCAAATGCGCCAAATCGTAAATGTGCACTTTCCGAATATTAAAAAAGAGTTACTTGATCAAGCGCTAACTTCGTTTTTTCAAATAAGAGACGTGGGGGGCTTGAAAAAGCGTCCATCAACATCTGAACTAATAGATTGGTTAAAACTGTTAGTGGCCGACGACATTCCTGCCAGCGTGTTACACG
This sequence comes from Glaciecola sp., assembly GCA_047636735.1. Taxonomy (GTDB): domain Bacteria; phylum Pseudomonadota; class Gammaproteobacteria; order Enterobacterales; family Alteromonadaceae; genus Glaciecola. The sequence continues at coordinate 7,542 of JBLIGC010000017.1, forward strand.
ATAAAGATGCAAAAAATGCATTGCCTCCGCTGTATGGCGCGTTACTTAAAAATGAACAAGATATTCACTTGTTCGAAAAACTTATGTTTATGGCACGTCGCTAATGCTAATTGATTTCTTTTTCACCCTTAGAAAACACAAAATAAAAACCAGTATTACTGAGTTTCTAGATCTAATGGCGGTGTTAAAAACCGACTTGGTTTATGCTGATATAAATAATTTTTATTTGCTTAGTCGCACAGTGTTGATTAAGGATGAAAGTCAATTTGATAAGTTTGATCAAGCCTTTGGTGAATATTTCAAAGGCGTTCAAGCGATTAATTTGTTTGATCAAGAGATCCCCGATGAGTGGCTTAAAAACGCACTTGATAAATTTTTAAGTGATGAAGAAAAGAAAAAAGTAGAGGCTCTTGGTGGCCTCGACAAGTTAATGGAGACATTACAAGAACGCTTAAATGAACAAGAGAAACGTCATCAAGGAGGAAACAAATGGATAGGCACAGGCGGTACCTCGCCGTTTGGTGCGAATGGTTATAACCCAGAGGGCATAAGGATTGGTCAAAAACAAAACCGTAATAATTCAGCTGTTAAAGTGTGGGACAAACGCACCTACAAGAATTTGTCTAACGACGTTGAGCTAGGTACGCGTAACATTAAAGTTGCGCTTCGAAGGCTGCGCAAGTTTGCCCGCACAGGCGCCAGTGAAGAACTTGACGTTGGTAACACTATAAGTTCTACCGCCCGTAACGCAGGTTATTTAGACATTAAAATGGCGCCCTTACGGCATAATGCTATAAAGCTGCTGTTGTTTTTTGATGTTGGCGGCTCTATGGATCCGCATATTCAGCAATGCGAAGAGTTATTTTCAGCTGCGCACACCGAATTTAAACATATTGAGTTTTTTTATTTTCATAATTGTATTTACGACAGTGTATGGAAAGACAATAAACGCAGAGACGATGCGGGAACCGATGTGTATAGCATTATTCACAAATATCCTCGTGACTATAAAGTGATTATTATTGGCGACGCTACTATGGGGCCTTATGAAATAACTTATCCAGGCGGTAGCGTAGAGTTTTGGAATGAAGAACCAGGTAGCGCGTGGATGCAACGTTTAATGAATCACTTTGAATATGCTATATGGCTAAATCCGCAGCCTAAAGAATATTGGCTTTATCATGCATCTATTCAAATAATGAAAGAACTATTGAAAGATAAGATGTATCCTTTAACCCTAGATGGTTTAACCGATGGTATGAAAGCGTTATTGAAAAAATAGCTTTTACTAATGCCGTCATAGCACAAAGAATACTGTGAAAAGACTCAATAAATATATTAGTGATACCGGCTTTTGTTCCCGCCGAGCAGCCGACGCCTTAATTGAAACAAAGCAAGTACGAGTAAACGGCGCACAACCAGAGCTTGGCACCAAAATAGGTGAGGGCGATAGAGTTACAATTAATGGACAGCTGATAGAGCCGGTTGCTCAAAACAAAAGTGATCGTGTGTACATTGCTTATAACAAACCCGTCGGTATTACCTGTACGACTGAGCGTAAAATAAGCGGTAATATTATAGATGCTATTGGTTATAAACAGCGAATTTTCCCGATTGGTCGCTTGGATAAACCATCCGAGGGCCTAATTCTACTGACTAACGACGGCGATATTGTTAATAAAATACTGCGGGCCGAAAATGCCCATGAAAAACTTTATCGGGTCACCGTCGACAAAGCCATTACGCCTCAGTTTATTGAATTAATGGCCAAAGGAGTGCCTATTCTCAATACGGTTACACTGCCCTGCGAGGTCAAGCAAATAGGTAAACAAAGCTTTGAAATTGTGCTGCAACAGGGCTTAAACCGGCAAATTCGGCGTATGTGTGAGTACCTAACATATGGGGTTACCACGTTAGTGAGAAAGCGGATTATGCATATTGACTTGAAAGGCCTGTCTGTCGGGAAGTATAGGCATTTAAGCGCTCAAGAAATGCAGGTTATGAATAGTGCCTTAATGGAATCGACTAAAATTGCATCTGATTTGCCCCTAGCTAATAAAAAATGACAACAGCCGTCGTTGACAATAGTTTTTTTAAAGAATTCAAAGTACTTGCCTCGCTCGCTTGGCCTTTGCTTATAGCACAAGTTACGCAAACCCTTATGGGTGTGTCTGATACCATCATGGCAGGGCGGTATAATTCAACCGACATGGCTGCTGTTGCCATTGGTTTTGGAATGAGTTTACCTGTGCTTATCTTTATGCAAGGGATTACCCTTGGACTCTCACCCATTATTTCTCGTTTTGATGGCGCTAAAAACACCAGTGATGTGGCTAATTCAGTGCAACAAATGTTGTATATATCACTTGGTATTTCAGTACCAGTGTTGCTATTGTTGTTTGCTATACCCAGTGCCGTTGGAGCGATTGAAATGTCTAGCGAGCTGGCGCAAAAAACCAGCGATTACTTATTTTATGTATTGCTCTCGGCACCTGCATTTGGTATTTATCAAACACTGCGTAATTATTGCGAAGGGTTATCTATTACCCTGCCTACTATGATGATAATGGTGGCCGGTTTGTTAGTTAATATTCCGGTAAATTATGTCTTTATTAATGGTTTGTTTGGCATGCCAGAAATGGGGGGTGCGGGCTGCGGTTTAGCCACTATGCTGGTCTTTTATACCATGGCAATTGTAACCTTTGCCTATACCTTATTTTCGACCAAACTTAAAAAATATAAGCTTTATGAGCGCATCATACCGGTGTCTATCCCCGACATTAAATACTTATTACGGCTTGGCTTGCCAATTGCTTTTACTTTAGTGTTTGAGGTAACTTTATTTGCAGTTGTTGCCGTTTTACTCGCCCCTTTAGGCGCGCTAACAGTTGCTGCACATCAGATAGCGCTTAATGTTTCTTCTTTAATATTTATGTTTCCGCTTAGCATTGGATTAGCGCTTGCTATTCGCATCGGATTTTTAATTGGAGAAGGCCGTAACCAACACACAAAAAAAGCATATTGGGCTGGTATGTTACTTGCGGTGAGTACGGTGGCGGCGACCGCTTCCACTATTTTGTTGTTCAATGATCAGATTGCCAGTGTTTACAGCAACGAAAAAGCGGTTATTACCGCTGCAGCATCTTTGCTTATTTTAGCCGCTTTATTTCAGTTTTCAGACGCTATTCAGGTTGTTTCGGCAAATGCGCTGCGCGGATACAAAGACACTAAAGCTATGTTTATTATTAGTTTTATTTCGTATTGGCTGGTTGGTTTTCCGGTTGGGGTTGTATTGGGTTTAAGCGATTTAGTTGTCGCTAGATTAGCCGCCGCTGGTTTTTGGATAGGATTTATTACCGGCCTAAGTGTGGCAGCGGTACTTCTATTTATGAGAGTTAAGGTAATACAAAAACGAATTTTACATGACAATTCAGCTTAGTTAGCATCAATTTTTAGTTGCTAAATATTATTTGTTCAATTTATCCTCATTGTATAAGGAAAACACTCTTCTTTTCTTATACTTGGCGGCAAACATGAAACAATGTTAGCTTTATGGCCTGAATAAAGCTATCTTCACGGCTCCATAACAAAAAGGAAGATAATAATGTTGTCAAAAAACAAATTAATGATTGCTTTAATTGCATCAACGATCGGTCTAGCTGCATGCTCTGAGCCTCAACAAGATGCTGCTGAGGATGTTAAAGAAGAAGCAATGGAAGTGGTTGTTGAAGCAAAAGAAGAAACCGGCGACATGCTTGATAGCGCTACACAGGGCGCAGAAGAAATGAAAGACGATGCTGTAGTAGCTTATGATGAAGCTGAAGAAGGTGCTGTTGACAAGCTTGACGATGCCAAAGAAAGTGCTGGCGAAATGAAAGACGCCGCTGCACAGGAAGTGAAAGAAGCTTGTATCGCTGCTAAAACGGCATTAGGCCAAAGTACCGACGATTGCTAAATTCTTAGGCTTCCTTAGTAAAGGCACCGAAGTATGTTAGTCAATGTATTCAATATCTTGAAATAAAAGGCCTTAGGGCCTTTTATTTTTGTGTGCATCTAAACGGTTAATTGAGCTATTCAATTTACTTATCTCACAAGTTGGTTAAGTCTATATGACCTTCTCAATATACATAATGTCAACAAGCATAAAACAAACCAAGAAAGACTACCACCTCCGCCTGATTCGGGCCTTGTAAGCTGGTTTAAACTTATTGTAATTATTTGCTCGGTTTGCGTAATGCCGTCACTCACCGACACCACATATCTCACGCTAGCACCACTTGTAGGGGTGTTTAAAGTTGCACTTGTTCCTGTGAAGGTTACACCATTTACTTGTAATATAAGCGTATCGTTTTCAGGGTCACTTGCCGACACACTAATCGTAATTGACTGACCGCCATTGGCGCTAGTGGGTGCTTCAACTGAATTAATAATAGGCGAACCATTGTTTAAGACACTTACCGTTACCAAAGCGCTACTTGAATTACCATTTGTATCAGTAACCGCTACGTCATAGGTAAGTAATGTATCGGTTTCAACTAAGGGCGCAACTAATTGAAAATTACCCTGCAGATCACTAACATTTACCGTTGGCCCTGCTGTTTGCGTAAAACTAACCGTAACATCGTCATTGTTAGGCTCTATAATCATTAATGGTATAACAAGAGTTTTTGTTTCAGTAACCGTTAAGCTAGCTGTGCTACTGCCATTAAAACTAATAACAGGGCCGCCTTCAATTTGAACTGAGGTGAAGTTTTCGCTAGTTTCAAGGCTGGCAAAAGACTGTGTTAGTAATTCACTTTTTGTATTCACTATTATTGGGCCTGCAGACACCCCTGCTAGCGCTTCTAAGGTAAAGTTTAAAATTGTGTCAGATACCGAACCCGCGGGTTTGTCGACTAACCACACAATTTCGTTATTAATTATTTGTCCATTATTGGCAGTAGAAAAGTTAGTGAAATAAGTTCCTACGGGTAATGGCAATACCACGCGATAATTGCGAGGTTCATTACTTGGGTTGCTCTTTACCGTTACGTTTAGCGATACACTTTCACCTGCAGTTAAACGTGTAGCGGTACCGTCTACAAATACGTCGCTGTTTATGCGTTCAATATCTATGACTAACAAACGAGGGTTTTCTTGCCCTAGTGCAGTATCCATACCGAAGGCGGCATAATAATCATCACCACTATTTGATTCCGGTAAATCATAAATGACCCGCAAATCAAAAGGAATATTCGCTTCTAGACTACTAGGAGCTTGTGCGGTAAGGCTATTGCCCGCTAGTTCGCTGGTAACTACCGCGTAGCGCATTTCAAAAGTATCTGCTTGCGTTGGTGTACCTGTGAAGTTTTGAATAGCAATAAAATAAGTGCCGGCTTGTGGGTAGTTTACTTGTATCTCTTCAACAGATGAACCTGAGCGACTTACTGCGATTTCTTCGTCAAGGGTGGGTATACCGTTGTTGTCTGCATCAAACAACAAAAATAAATCTAAGTCAGGTGCGCTAGACTGTTTAATTTTTGCGATTAACCGCTTTGCATCATCATTAACAGTAATTGTGGTAATGCTGACACCGCCGCTTTGATCGTCTAAATAATTACTGGTGTTATTGCTTTGATTAATCGTTGCGTTTATAACAGTGGACTTAACAGGTTTGTATGCAATAATTTCAAAGCTTTCGATACTAATGGTTTCTATATTTTTTACCAATATGGAATCGTTTTTTCGACGACCTTCAATCTCAATATTAAGCGGGAAATTACCAGTAGACGATAGTACACTCACCGGCAACGAAACGTCGGGTAAGCCTGGAGAAGTAAACACTGCTAAGGCAAACGAATAGTCGACCTTTGAGGCTTGGATACTATTAATTGAGAAACTTACTACTTGAGATTGCCCAGTCAATAAAGTAAAACTCGATGGTGTGGCTGTTACGTTAAGTCCCGGTGAAATAATTACCGGTGAATAGGTAAACGTAGCATCTGTTGTGGCGGTAAAGGTGCGAGACCATATGCAAATTCCAGCGCATTCACTGTCGGAAATAGAGGGTATGTTAAGGCTTCTTGGTTCGCCCCCCTGCGCTGGGTTTGCATTGGTGTAATTAGCAGATGTTTCGGTCATTATAAGCGGGCTAGCAATAGCCTTGTCGACTTGAATTCTACCTGAACCCATATCAAAAAAATCGGCTAGGGTGGTAGCGTCTTCTTTTTTCATAGCGGTTGTTGCAGTGAAGGCCAAGGCGGATCTTATTTCGTCTGGGCCCCAAGTTGGATTGGCAGCTTTGATTAAAGCAGCCGCACCAGCTACATGAGGACTAGACATAGACGTGCCGTTTAAAGTTGTAAAATCGCTGGCCGCAGGCTCATGTCCATCGTGCCCGAGCTGTTCGTCGGCATAAGCCGCAAAAATACTACTGCCTGGCGCAGTCATAGTAGGCACAAGGGTACTAATATCGTTGTTTGGCGCGCGTGAAGAGTAATCTGCAATTACATCCACGCGGCCAGCATCAATCACTTGATTAGGAACCCCGTTGGTTATACTTGCGCGGTGATTTTGGCCTGAACGCAACCATGCTTTTAAGTTATTGCCGTTGTCTGCGTTAATATGTATACCCGGTATTACGTATTGGTCATTGGCTAAAAACGTTTCACTTCCATTTACATTGACTAATACATACCCTCCAGCACCGCCGTCACGTACATTAATAGCTTTTTGAATGCGCGCAATATCGCCTCTGTCGCACACTACTATTTGACCGTTGAAGGTTGCTGTAGGAAAGGGCGCCAAACATTGTGCTGAATCGCCTCCTGGGTCGTTCGCATTGGCAAAATCGCCCGCATAAACAATAGGTGCTGTGAGTGAGCCCGTATTACTTTGTCCCGTCATTGCATTGAGTGTACTGGCCCCTCCGCTAAAACCGTTTAGCTGCTTAGAAAAAACATTTTTGCGACCGTGTTCACTGGCAGCCACGCTGGTATACCATGGAGATGTTTTTTCTGAAGAGCTAGGTTGTGGGCCTGAATTACCTGCAGAAACCGCCACAAATATACCTGCGTTACGGGCCGACAAAAATGCCTGTTCGGTTGGGTTAAGCCATGGATTACCGCCACCGCTAATTGAAAAGTTTATGATATCGACATTATCTCTAATAGCGTCATCTATGGCTTTTAAGATTGGACTGTCTAAACAATCGGCATAAGTATCTTCGTTTTCTGAGGTGCCGCCATAACATACTTGATATGAAATTATATTAGCCCGCGGAGCCACGCCAGAAATTTGCGCAAACGTAAAGCCGGTAGGCGTGCCAGAACTGCGTTCTTCGCCCAGTGTTGGAAACACCTCGTCAACATTCAAGAGTATATTACCCGCAGCAATACTCGCAACATGGCTACCATGGCCACCGTAGTCTTCTCCATTTTGAGGTAAGTTAGGCGGGAAAATGCTGGTGTCGGTGTAATTGTCAGTTATGTCGGTGTAACTGTATACACCAATAAGTTTGTTGTTACATAGCTGTGCAAAAACACCCGCACAATCACCAAGGTAATTGCCGTCGCCGCGGGGATTTGTGTGCACATAGCCGTCCCCTGAAATTTCTGCAAACGATGGATGATCGGTGTTAATACCAGAATCAATAATACCAATAACAATGCCTTCACCAAATGTTTGCGCGACGCCACTAAACGCAGTGCCATCCCAAACTTTTGGGGCGCCTATCAACACCGGGCCTCTATCTGTATTTAGCGTGCGGGTTTGTTCTCTGTGAATACCTTTAACCTGGGCTAACTCAGATAATGCTTGTGCTTGAAATTGGGTTGCACGAATCGCTAAGCCATTAATGCCATATTTATAGCGCGCTAATGGTTTGATATTAATGAATTGAGCAGCACTTTGGTCTAAAAATGCTTGTTGTTGACGCTCAATTTTGTAAATTTGTTTGTTAACAGCGTTGTTTTGTATACGATCTGCGCTTATCTGCATGTTTTTAGGATTAGCATTTGCGCTTTGTCTTTGTGAGGCCATCTGGGCTATTGCCTGAGGTTCTTGTGCTACTGCAAGTTCGTTAAGCTCTACAATATAGGTGTATATGGTATATTGGGATAAGTTTGGCTCGTAAGTAAACTTTTTATGCGCAAGGTTGCGGCTTTTCAAAGGGTTATCATTACTTTTCACTACTTGCGAAGCCATATTTGCGTGTAACCTAGCGCCATAAATAAGTGAAGCTGCTTGGCTGTTGTCAACATATGAAATAGCGATTTCATTACTGTGTGCAGCACAAGACGCAAAATATATGCCGATACACACTGCAAGAACGACTAATCTATTTAAATTCATTTATTTCCTCACCTACATCGCTTGTTTAAAAACGGCGGTTTATTTAATCAGTTTCTTATTCACCTAAGCTTGTTAAGTTTGCGAGTAAAGTTTCTTAGCTTGGTATTAAAGGTTTATATTAATAAGAACCAAGTTAAATCTAAAAATCTCATTAGAAATTTGACGATCAGTACAATGTTCCATGAACATTAGCTCCTAAATAGTATATATCGGTTATATGTTTTAAAAGTATAGTTTGTATTAATTGTTTTTAATCAATTGTTGCCAAAATTAAACAATTATTTTACAAATAGGACAGTTATCCTAATATATAATCAAAATTATTAAATATATTATGCTAAAAATTAGTCATTCATTCTATTTAGCAATACACATAAACAAAACATAAACTAGAATAGTGGGTATTAACTCGCTCAGCGTATTACCCAAAACTTTTGTTGATGAACACCTATAATTTGTCCGCAAAGGTTTACATTTTTGGAAGGTGTTATGTCAACAATATCTACTATACAAGAAAGAAATCATTTGCACGGCATTAAGTCAACACACGAAGTAAACGTGATTAAAGATGGTTTGCTTGATATTCCTATGTTGCAATTGCTTGACCAAGACGGTGTAGAAAAAAATAACAAACAAACACCTGCACTTAGTAAGCAAGAAGCGCTTAAAATATATAAGAGCATGGTGTTTACGCGTTTACTAGACGAACGCATGGTGGGTGCTCAGCGCCAAGGCCGAATTAGCTTTTATTTGGCATGCACAGGTGAGGAGGCCTCTATTGTTGCCTCTACGGCGGCGTTGTTAGATGAAGACATGATTATGTCGCAGTATCGCGAGCAAGGTTCGTTAGTATACAGAGGATATACCGCCGACCAATTTATGAATCAGATGTTCAGTAATAATCTCGATCCTAATAAAGGTCGTCAAATGCCGATTCATTATGGTGATAAAGCACTTAACTTTATGACCATCTCGTCACCTCTTGGCACGCAAATTCCGCAAGCCGCTGGTTATGCTTATGGTCAAAAGATGTCAGGTAAACCAGCAATTACCATATGCTACTTTGGCGAAGGCGCGGCATCTGAAGGCGATTTTCACGCCGGATTAAATATGGCAGCAGTTCTAAAGTGCCCCACTATCTTTTTCTGTCGAAATAATGGTTATGCAATATCAACCCCATCTCAAGAGCAGTTTGTGGGTGACGGTATTGCATCAAGAGGCATCGGATATGGTATACCGACAATTAGAGTAGACGGTAATGATGTATTGGCGGTTTATGCCGCTACTCAAACTGCACGTAACTTAGCCTTAGCCGAAAATACGCCTGTGTTGATTGAAGCAATGACCTATAGGCTTGCAGCACACAGCACATCAGATGATCCAAGTGGATATAGAAGCAAAGACGAAGAAGTTAAATGGCAGTTGAAAGATCCTCTTTTGCGCTTTAAACGCTGGTTAGATGCTAAAGGTTGGTATAACGAAAAAGAACTGGAGAAATATATAGAAAAAAGTCGTGAAGACATTTTGGCATCTTTAAAACGAGCAGAAAAAGTGCCTATTAATCCACTCAAAGATATTATAGAAGATGTTTACGATAGTCCCCCTTGGCATCTACAAAAACAGCTAAAAGAATTAGAATCGCATATTGCCAAATATCCGCGAGAATATCCAAAAACGGCAGGGAGATAAGTTAATGGCTAAAATGAATTTACTACAGGCTATTAATAATGCGCTTATTACCACAATGGAAGCCGATGAAAAGGTAATGGTTTTTGGCGAAGATGTAGGTCATTTTGGTGGTGTGTTCAGGGCCACTTCAAACTTACAAGAAAAATTTGGGAAGCCGCGTTGTTTCAATACACCGCTTACTGAGCAAGGTATTATTGGCTTTGCAAATGGCTTAGCAGCCCAAGGTTCGGTGCCGGTTGCCGAAATTCAATTCAGTGATTATATTTTTCCTGCTTTTGACCAAATAGTAAACGAAACTGCAAAATGGCGTTACCGTTCGGGTGGACAATTTAGCTGTGGTACCTTAACCATTCGCACGCCCTACGGCGGAGGTATTGCGGGTGGACATTATCATTCACAGTCTCCGGAAGCTTTTTTCGCGCATATTCCGGGTATGAAAGTGGTCATTCCACGTAACCCACGACAGGCAAAGGGTTTGTTAATTGCGAGTATTCGTGACGATAACCCAGTGTTGTTTATGGAGCCTAAAAAGATTTATCGAGCTTCTATAGGCGAAGTGCCTGAGATTGATTACGAGTTACCTCTGGGGAAAGCCGATATTGTTGCTCAAGGCACTGATATAACCTTGCTTGCTTGGGGTGCTCAGGTAGAGGTGATTGAAAAAGCGGCTGAAATGGCTAAAAAGGATGGGATATCCTGCGAAATTATAGATTTGCAAAGTATTTTGCCTTGGGATGCTGAAACAATTTGCCAGTCGGTTTATAAAACAGGTAGATTGTTGATTAATCATGAAGCTCCACTAACCGGTGGCTTTGCAAGTGAAATAGCCGCTACAATTCAGCAAGAGTGCTTTTTATATTTAGAAGCGCCCATCGCGCGCGTGTGTGGACTAGACACACCTTACCCATTAGCGCATGAAAAAGAATACATGCCTGATCATCTAAAAACTTACGAAGCAATTAAGCGCACATTAGATTACTGAGGCTCATGCATATGAATGATTTTATATTACCTGATATTGGCGAAGGCATTGTTGAATGCGAGTTACTTAAATGGCTAGTGTCAGAAGGTGACAGCGTAATAGAAGACCAGCCCATTGCCGAAGTCATGACCGACAAAGCTACGGTTGAAATACCGGCTATGCACAATGGAATAGTGAGCAAGTTGTATTATAAAGAGGGCGATATTGCCAAGGTACACGAGCCATTATTTGCTATGCAAACCTTTGATGATGAGTCTGTTAAAGCAACTGAAATGACGGCACCACAAAGTAGCGTGCAGCAAATTGAATCATTTATATTACCCGATATTGGCGAAGGTATTGTTGAATGCGAAATTATGCAATGGCTTGTTGCGCTAGGCGATGTAGTTACTGAAGATCAAGTTGTGGTAGAAGTAATGACCGACAAAGCGGTAGTGGAAATACCGGCTAAGTACAACGGCACAATTGTAAAACTTCACTACAATAAAGGCGATATAGCCGGTGTACATACCCCTTTATTCGACCAAGCAATCGATGGAACTGGACCCCAAGAAGAAACTGATAATAGTGTATCTGCCCCAAGTCTTAGTGAAGTGTCTGCGCCAGTGCCGTTAGTTACCAGCATGACTTCACATCTCAACAACACGCCAGCCAAAGACAAGCAGGGAGAAAAACACGAACCGCCAATAGTGGTCAGCCGCGCTATTGCCAGTCCTGCAGTGAGGCGTTTAGCTAAAGAAAATGGTATTTCCTTAGATGATGTTCGTGCATCCGGTCCAAAAGGCAGAGTTTTAAAACAAGATGTAAGGGACTTGCTTGGTGTCATCAACGAGACCCATCAAGCGCCTGTAAACACCCAAAGTCAGCCTCCATCTTTGCCGGCCCCACTCGTGTCTCAGCCTCCACAAGCCGGCGACACAGTAGAAAGTATTAAAGGCATTCGTGCTGCTATGGCAAAGAAAATGATGGCAAGTGTTAGCACCATACCTCATTTTACGGTGTCTGATGAGCTATGCATGGACAATCTAATTGCTTTGCGTAACAAGCTTAAACCTGTTTTTGAACGTGAATCGGTAAAGCTGAGTTTCTTGCCATTTTTCATTAAGGCATTATCTTTAGCCATGAAGACTTTTCCGGTGTTAAATAGCAGGTTAAATGAAGCGGGCACTGAACTTACTTATTTGAGTGCGCACAATATTGGCATAGCGGTAGATTCAAAAATTGGCTTAACAGTACCCAACATCAAAAATGTAGAAACACTCTCCTTGTTCGATATTGCTGAGCAGCTTAATGCTATGATTGAAAGAGCCCGCGTGGGCAAACTCACAAATGCTGAGCTTTCAAACGGGTCTATTAGTGTTTCAAATATTGGGGCGATAGGGGGTATTACAGCTACTCCCGTGATTAATAAACCCGATGTTGCAATAGTTGCTCTGGGCAAAACACAAAAACTACCAAGGTTTACTGAAAATGGTGATGTAGTAGCAAGTAATGTCATGATGGTAAACTGGTCGGGCGACCACCGAGTGATTGATGGCGCTACTATGGTAAAATTCAATAATTTGTGGATGGATTATTTATGTCATCCTGAGAAAATGCTAGTACACTTGCGCTAGTATATTTAGGTTTTATTTATGGAGTAATTATTGCTTAGTTATCAACACGCATTTCATGCAGGTAATCATGCCGACGTACTTAAGCATGCGACTCTTTGCTTGCTTATTAGGGCTTTAAGTCTAAAAGAAAAGCCGTTTTTTTACTTAGACACTCATGCTGGCAGCGGTTGTTATGAAATTGAAGGGCAAAGCCATCACGATGAAGTAGCTGCATTATCGTTACTGCAAACAGCACAAATACCGCCCGAAATTGCCGATTATATTGGTGTAATTGAGCCTTATATTGCTAAATCGAATTATCCTGGTTCACCATTAGTTGTTTGGGATATGCTCGAATTGTTAGTAAAAGAAAAGGGCTACGCAGAAAATTTTTTTTCTACTACTAATTTGTTACTTAGTGAACTTCATCCTAGTGCTTTTGATGATCTAAAACAGTGGACAAGGCATACAGATTTTCGCTGTCACCACAGAGACGGTCTAGAGCTTCTAAATGCGACTACTCCACCAAAGCCTAACAGGGGTCTAATATTAATAGACCCTTCATATGAACAGGTTTCGGAGTATGAACAACTTGTGCAGGCTATGACTAAGGCCTTAGGCAAGTGGAAAAATGGAATATACTGCATATGGTATCCGCTGCTATCGGCACAGCGAATTGACAGAATAAGCGGTGACATAGTAGACAGCCCAAAACATGGCTTAAGTGAAAATATGCTTAATTCGTTTACCGAACTTGCCACTAAACACAATGTGGGACTTTTAGATGTTCAGTTTGCGCATCACTCACCCTCAAAAGACATAGGTATGTATGGCTCGGGTATGGTGATATTTAATCCACCGTGGCAAGTAGACGCGAGCTTAAAAATTGTAGTGGAGTTTTTGCAAACAACTATTCAGTCCGATACCAATGAGTTGTCGCATATATCTATGCTAGTGCCATCTCCATAATGTTTTGGTAATAATGAAAACGCTGAAAAATATGCTTGGGTTTTTTAGCTGCACTTAATGTCAGGCCTACACATAAAATGAAAGAACTCACGCTTAAGCATTTTTATATCCCCGATGACCAATCGGTATATTTACTCTCGCATAAAGATGCAAAAAAATTAAAAAACTGGTTTGCTTTATGTGAAAGGCAGCTCGAAAGACTGGGTTACTATAACGTTGAGTTAATTGGGAAGGGCGCATTTGGCTTTGCTTTTGCGGGAAAGTCAGCGCTGGGGGAAGAGCGAGTATTTAAATTTTCTAAAGTAACCTTGCCTCAACATGTACAAGATCGGTTTGAAGAAGAAGCGTATATGCAAGGCCTCTTGATACATCCGAATATTCCCAAAGTTATTGCCTTTCAAAAAATTAAACGTCAATCTATTTTAGCCATGAAACGTGCACCGGGTGAAGATTTAGAACAGTTCTCCTTGAAGCAAGGACCACTGCCTATACCTACCATAATACATATCTTAACGTGTTTATGTGACGTGCTTGTTAGCCTGCGCGACTTTTCTGAAAAAGGAGTGACTAAAGCAATAGTTCACGGTGACGTAAAACCTTCTAATGTAGTATGGAATAACGACACACAAACCTTAATGTTGATTGATTGGGGTTCTTCGGTATTTGCACAGCTTGATAATCAAGGTCAACATATTGGTAATAATGTAATGGACTTAATGTCAGGTGACATGCAACAAACCAACGCGCGTTTAGGTGACGTATATTTTATAGGCGACGACCAACTAAATGGGAAATTATCATCTCCTCGTTTTGATGAGCAAGGCTTAGCTTCTACCATCTACGCTTTAGCTTCGGGCCAGTCATCGCGCTTTGGCCGTCATGTTATTAAACCGACCTCTTTGGGTTTACCCCAAGCATTGGCGGAATGTTTAGAAGCATTGTTAAGCGACGACCATGAAACCCGATTAAGCGGTGGCGATTATTTGTTTAAAAATTATCACCATTTTAAACGTCTGGTTTTAAAAGACGTAACAAATGACAGTATCTGTTTACTACCAACGTGGATCAGTCAAACCACGAAAGATATTGAAACCGTTGTTTATAGTTCACGAAAATCATTTTTACGTGATCAAGCCGGTTTTGACAATGCTAATTTGAATTATATTGACGACGCCCAATTTGAGCGTTATTACAAAAATTATTTACACGGTATGGGCGAAACTGAAAAAGCCTTTATATCAGCTGTGAGTCGTTTAGGAAAATATCCTGTTGTAGGTGGCTTAGCCATTCGCTGGCAAGAAGAGGGCATGTATGTTGATTCTTCTTTGAAGCTGTATGACCCAAGTATGCAGTATTCATTTGACCGGAGCGTAGACAACATGATAACTCTAGCCCGAGCCATACGCGGTGAAGGTGTGTTTAAGTCGTGTATGTTCAACGCTAAAAATACCCTACATTTAGAGCGGCGCAATGAAAAAGCCAAATTCCTTCCCAGTCAAAATATGCTTATTCCTTATGACCTCAGCAAAGTATCTATTGCTGAGGATCAGTCACGTATGCACTCCTACTTTGAAGATGGCGAGGACCCAGATGAACTTTTAAAACTGCCCACTAGCTTGTTGGAAATACTGCGCCTGCTAAACGACATCCATCATACGGGCTGTATAATATTTGAGGCATTGCCAAAGCATTTGAAAATTCACAGTTACTGCACGCTTCTTGATCATTCTAAAGAACAGGCCTTTAAAACATTGCTTGGGGAAATAATTACCTTTATTCCCATTATCATGGGCTTAGGTATTTCAGGCTTTATGAAGCTGCCATACAAAGATACGCGTTTTTTTAAATTACAGGATGCTTTACCCACTCGTTTCTATCCGAGAAACCCCTACGATGCATAGTTAAGGTGTTTTTAATGCAATTTGTTTATTTACAAATTTAGTTTAGCGACGATTTTTGTGGAAAAAATTCTATACAGTTAGTATTCTTATATATTAATACAAGCGCCTAACTGGTCGCATTAATAGTCCACTTAATCGACTTTTAATTGCGTATGTGTGGCTGTGTTCTAAAGTGGCGGGTTAGAAGAGACCATAAATAATATAATAAAGCGAAAGTAGGCAAATATAGTAGCCAGTAGTGCAGGTCTCAATAAAAGTACACTAAAGAGAATTTTACATGCAAACACATACATCCAAACAGGCACAGCCCGAGTCAATGGTTAACGGTGAATTCGTCACTATTAATAATGAACGATATTATGCGATTAAAAATGTTGATCAAATAGACCCATTTTTTATAAGCGTCATATCGAACAGCGATCATTGGTTGTTTATTTCTTCAAATGGCGCATTAACCGCAGGAAGAGTATCTCCCGACACCGCGCTTTTCCCTTATGAGTGCGTTGATAAAATTTATGATGATGCGCTAAATACCGGCAGCAAAACAATTATACGTACTACCTACAACAGCAAGCTTGTTAATTGGGAACCGTTCAATCTTGAACATGTTGGATTTTATAATATTGAACGCAATATTTATAAGAATACCCTAGGTAATAAAATTTACTTTGAAGAAGTAAATAAAAGCTTAGGTCTAAGCTATAGGTATTCTTGGCAGTTTAGCGACAAATATGGCTTTGTGCGCAGCAGCGAAATTACTAATCATAATAGCACCCAAGTAGATATTGAGTTGATAGATGGTATCCAAAATGTATTGCCTGCAGGTACGCCAAAATTCACCCAAACGGTGTCGAGCAACCTAGTTGATGCCTATAAGTGGACAGAAGTAAATACCACGAATGGTCTAGCGCTATATACCCTTTATTCAGCAATAACAGACCGTGCTGAGCCTTGTGAATCACTGCGTGCTACAACCGTGTTTTCAATAGGGCTAGATAATTCTGATGTTATTTTATCAAGTAAACCCTTAAGTCAGTTTAAGCAAGGTAGAGACGTTACAATACGAAGCACAACCAGAGGCGTGAGAGGTGCTTATCTTCTAAAAACCTCGCTACAGCTTGCGGCGCAGCAAACACAATCTTGGTATATTGTTGCCGATCTTGAAAAAACTCAAGCCGACATATCTGAGTTAAGCCAAGCACTTGGGACTAAAAGTGAGTTACTAAGCAATATTCAGCAGTCCATTTCACAAGGCGACGACGAACTGGCAACTATTCTAGCAAGTGCAGACGGTTTTCAACTCGTTAATGAAGAGTCTGTAGGCGTGCATCACTACGCCAACACCTTATTTAACGTGTTAAGAGGCGGCATTTTTAGTGACCAATACCGTATAAATAAACAAGACTTTATGGCTAGTGTAAAACAATTTAATGCCAAGGTTTATGAGCACAACAGTGCGTTTGTAAGCGCGCTACCGGATCAATTTTTATTGTCTGAATTAATGACAAAAGTGGAAGCCTTAAACGATCCTCAGCTCACACGCTTAGCGCAAGAATATTTGCCGATTTATTTTGGTCGCCGTCATGGCGATCCTAGTCGCCCATGGAATCAGTTTGTTATAAAGTTGAAAGATGAACAAAACCAGCCACTGTTGACTTATCAAGGTAACTGGCGCGACATTTTCCAAAATTGGGAGGCTTTAGCCTATAGTTATCCAGAATTTATTGAGGGCATGATTGCGAAGTTTGTTAACGCCTCAACCTTTGACGGTTATAACCCTTATAGAATTACTAAAGAGGGCATTGATTGGGAAGTAGAAGAGCCAGACGACCCATGGAGTTATATAGGGTATTGGGGCGACCATCAAATTGTTTATTTGCTAAAACTATTGGAAGTGTCAAAACAGTTTCACCCGCAAAAACTGTTACAGTTACTGCTAAGTGAACGTTATTGCTATGCTAACGTGCCATATAAAATCAAAGCTTTTGACGATTTAGTAAAAGACGCAAAAAGTACGGTTGTCTATGATGAAGCTTTATCTGAAAAAATCGAAAATCGCGTTGTTGAAATGGGTGCTGATGGCAAGTTAATGTTAAATGCTAGCGGTGATGTATATCAGGTAAGTCTGCTTGAAAAATTACTCGTGCCATTGTTAGCGAAATTAGGTAACTTAGTCGTAGACGGTGGTATTTGGCTAAATACCCAGCGACCCGAGTGGAACGATGCAAACAACGCATTGGTTGGACAAGGCCTTTCTATGGTCACACTAAACTATATGCGTCGTTATGTGTTATTTATGCAAGACCTCTTTGCGAGTCAAAACGATAACGTTAATCTTTCAAGTGAAGTTGCTACTTGGTTAACCGAGACTGTAGGGGCCTTAAAAGAGCTAACACCCCATTTACAGGGTGAAAAAGTATCGCCAGAGCTTCGTTTAGCGTCTTTAACATCTTTGGGTAAAGCCTCTAGTAAGTATCGCGAAACAGTGTATAAACAAGAAGGCTTCAGTGGACAATCTAGCTGTAATATTGATGCCATTTTGAGTTTGTTCGAACAAGCTCTTGTTGCCATAGATCATACTATTTCTACCAATAAGCGTGAAGATGGTTTGTATCACGCTTACAATTTACTAGACTTAAACGCAACGTGCGCAAACGTTAACTATTTGTACCCTATGCTAGAAGGTCAGGTTGCCGCGTTAACGTCGGGTAAAATGAAACCGCAAGAAGTTATAGAGGTAGTGGATGCATTGTTTAATAGTGATGTTTACCGTCCCGACCAAAACACTTTTATGCTGTATCCAGACAGACAGCAAACAGCCTTCATGCAAAAGAACTGTTTGTCGAGTCAACAGGTTGATGGCATAGATAGTCTTCAGCATATGTTGGCTGATAAAGAAGATAGTATTGTTAGTAAAGATGCAGATTTAAATATTAGATTTCATGCCGACATTGGTAATAAAGGCGACCTAGATACGCGAATAAAAGCCCAAATGCAAAAATATCCAGCCTTGGTAAAAGACCAAGACCTTATTTTTGATTTGTATGAAGCAACCTTTAATCATTTAGCGTTTACAGGTCGCTCTGGTGGCATGTTTGGCTTTGAAGGGCTGGGTTGTATTTATTGGCACATGGTGTCAAAGCTATTATTGGCGGTGGGTGAAAACTTTCAGCTTGCTTGTGCAACTGACGCAAGCCCAAGCACAGTCCAGCATCTGGGTGAGCTTTACTACAAAATAAGAGAAGGAATTGGGTTTAATAAAACACCACAAGAATACGGTGCTTTCCCGACCGACCCGTATTCGCATACGCCTAAACATGCAGGTGCACAACAGCCCGGTATGACAGGACAAGTTAAAGAGGAATTAATAGCCCGCTTTATAGAGTTAGGTGTTAATGTGACAAACGGCGCGGTTTCATTTACGCCAGCATTATTACGAAAACAAGAGTTTTTAACTCATGCAATCGATTTTAAGTACTTAGATACAGCTGGTAATTGGCAAATGTTAGCTATTGAGCCTAATCAACTGGCATTTACATGGTGCCAAGTACCAATTATTTATAACGCTAACAATAACAATAACAACATGATTAGCATTATTTATAATGAAGGCGAAGAGCACTGTATTGATGGCCTAAGTATAAACTCTGATCAGGTCAAACCGTTGTTTAAGCGAACAGGAATAATTAATCGAATTGTTGTTGATTTCGATGTCTGTGCACTTTTTGACGGTTAGTTATGAGTAATAACGCTGATAGAAGGCAATGCAACTATTAGTGTAGGCCTAGGGGAATGAAGTGGTAAGCATTTGGGATGTTAAAGTGAAATTATATCTTTACTAACTCAACTGTTTACTGCCTTAAAGGTTTGTAGCTCTAGGCAATGTGCCAAATAGCTAATGTTATAGAGTCGTAGGCAGCTTATTGTTGTCAACTTTTTGCATCAGCTCGTGGTGATGATAGGCTCCTCTAAGTATAGCTTCAATCAACTCATTTGCATCAAACTTGGTTAGCGCTTCATTGGCTCCTACCTGATGTGCCTGACCTATACTTATTTTACTCGACAAAGAAGTATGTAAAATTATGTAAGCCTGTGCAATTTTGGGGTTGTTTTTAACGTTAAAACTAAGCTCATAACCATCTAATCCGGGCATTTCAATGTCACTCACCAGTAAATGCACTAGCTGTCCTTCATTAGCGCTTTTTTCCATCATGGTTAGTGCTTCTTGTCCATTTGATGTCACTCTAAAGGGAATATTAAGGTCATTAAGCGCGTCTGATAGCTGCTTTCGAGCAACAATCGAATCATCAACCACTAAAATATTTAAGGGCTTTAC
The DNA here is from genome assembly GCA_047636735.1 of Glaciecola sp. GTDB lineage: Bacteria > Pseudomonadota > Gammaproteobacteria > Enterobacterales > Alteromonadaceae > Glaciecola. The sequence goes on from JBLIGC010000017.1 coordinate 27,345, forward strand.
CATCTCTCGCTGAATATCGGTTAGGCTAGGGTACGAATTCACCGAGTTGTCTGGAAATACATTCGATAATAGTAATTCAACGTCTAACAGTTGTATTATTTTACCGTTAAGATGTGTTACGCCAGTCAAGAATGCATTTCTTCCGATATTCTCTGGTGGCGACTCAATATCACGCCAATTAATTTCGATAATTTTGTTGATATTGCGCACCAAAAAACCAATTTCCTTACGCTGACAATCGGTGACAATGATAAAACAGGTTTTTAACTCTTGTGGCTGTATTGGCCGGTAGCCTATAGCCATCGCCATATCAATCACAGGAATAGTTCTGTCCCTGATGGTCGCTGCACCTAAGATTGTGGCGTGTGAGTGAGGCATCTTATTTAACGGTAAATAAGGTACAAGTTCTTTAATTTTAAGTGTACCCATAGCAAACAACTGGTTTGTATTTAATGTGAATAACAAAATCCCTTGAGAGTAGTTTGCTTTATTGGTCATCACCGGTTCCTGACTATATAACTGCAGCATCTATATTTATGATCCTAATATAGGCAGTAGTATTAATAAACCACTATTTATAAATTATTACGACTGCGGGTATTATTTTCACAGATAGGAAAAACTAAACTATCAATAAATAATCCTTGGACCAAGCTATTGTATATTCAAGCTGTGGAGTACCGTTATAAAAGCTATTTCTAATTCAGGCATTAGTCATTATACTTGCTTGCATATAAAAATTATTATTGTTATTAACTGGAGATTACATGAGCGATGCTCGTCTACAGGTGTTATTTGAGTTAGAAGAACTTGAAAAAGGCTTATACAGAGGTAAAAGTTGGGACTTGGGATATCGTGCGTTATACGGTGGTCAAGTGTTAGGCCAGTCGGTTATTGCCGCTTATAGAAGTTTACCGGATGACCGTCGCATTCACTCTTTTCACAGTTACTTTTTGTTGCCCGGTGATGCAACTAAGCCAGTTGTGTATGAAGTTGAAACCGTGCGAGATGGAAGAAGTTTTTCAGCGCGACGGATAAAAGCTATTCAAAACGGCCGCACAATTTTTGATATGACAGCGTCCTTTCAAAAAGTAGAAGAGGGCTTATCCCATCAATTTAGTACTATGCCTGATATGCCCGACCCTGAAACCGTCGATAAAGACATTAAGTTTCAAGATGATAATTTTGACAAGTTGTCGATAAAAATGCAGGAAGCTTTGCCGTTTCATCGCCCTGTTGATATTCGTACTATCAATGCTTCGCATTCATTTGATGCGATAAAGCGTGAGCCAAAGCGTCAACTCTGGTTTAAAGGTACCGATGCCACATCGAGCGATGTTGCTTTAAATCAGGCGTCATTAGCTTATGCATCAGATTTTCAATTTTTAAGTACCGCGCTGCAGGCACACGGTCTTGCGATTCAAGACAAGTCCTTACGTATGGCGACGATAGATCATGCGATGTGGTTTCATCACTCGTTTCGTTTTGATGACTGGTTAATGTATGAAATGGAAAGCCCTTTTAGCGGTAACGGGCGTGCTTTGGTACAAGGTAAAATTTATAATAAGCAAGGCTTGCTAGTAGCTTCTTCTATGCAAGAGGGCTTACTTAGACAAATTAAAGGAAGTTAAAATTAAGTAGTATTAATGCGCTGTTCATTAATAAGGGCTATTACTAACAGTAGCATTTAAAAGAAAAAGGCCTGGAACAAAAGTTCCAGGCTTAGGGGGTTGGCTCATTTAAGAGCCTTGCGCTAACTTGTACTGACGATATCTACAGGAGGCTTTCCACAAAAGCCGCTTAGAAAAACAATCGTCAGCAAATAAAACATTAATATTTATTGGCTCGTAATTATACTATCGAAGCTATTTCTACTATACCGTATTTCTAATTCAAAGATAAAGTGCTTTTTAATAAAAATGTATCGCGTAAGTGTTGTTACAAACTGGAATGGTAAACGATTGCATAAAAATTATACTATACTCAATGTTTTATAGCTTATTTGCGATGCATGGCGCGTATCAATATATATTTAGATGTGAACAAGGTTTTCACACCTTATCTAAATGCTTATCCCCCTAATTAAAATAATCCAATTTGCTTAACGAAAAGCATTAACTGTGGCTTTGCTATGTACCCAATACTAAATTTTCTGTGGCGGAATAAGGTATTGATCACCATCTTCAGTAATAACCACCATTTCTTCGACCTATATTGTTTTAGTTTGTCCATTATCCATGTCCAACTATGAAAGCCGTCAGCAGAAAGTATCATTCCGGGTATTAATGTTTTAGTTACAGCTGGTCGTGTTGAACTAAGACTTGGTCCTGAATCTTGCGCTACATTTTTGTTGCATCAAAACCTTGTCTTTTCCGATACATACAAAACTGCGTAACTAATTCTTATGCAGCAGCCATCTTGATTCACATGGTTGGGTTTCTTTGACTGCAGTAGTGATTGGTTATCGATCTTACAGCCGCTAGAGTACATTTTAACCTCAGGCAAATATATTAACTAACCCTTTTATCTTCATTTATTCTAATTAGGTTAATAAATCACTAAGCCAATCAAACGTTAGCAACTGTTTAATGATCAGTAAATAAAAGCACTAACGGGCAAATTAATTTACTTTTACCCTGCTAGTTTTAAAACTAAATTACCACTGTGGTGCTGCTACCGTATATGATGATGTAATTAGTATCGAAAAAACTAACGAACTTATCTACTTAACGTCAGCTATCGCTGTGTTGGATGCT
>JBLIGC010000018.1:0-26493 GCA_047636735.1 Glaciecola sp.
TTGTTAATTACTCATGTTAATAGGGCGGTATACAAAATAGATGCCAATATTTCACTTATTCTGTGCAAATACTAAATAAAAGTAAACCATTGGCTATTTTATTCCGTTATCATTATACTTGCTTAATCTTAGTGAGAATTATTATCATTTGAAAATAAGGATTGAATTATCAAAATGTATCTTAACGTATTGAGTCATAAAATCTTAAGTATAAAAACCTTCAATGCTAAAAAGTTGTGCTGTATTGGACTTTTAATATGTAGTTCTTTTGGGTTGATCGCGCAAGAAGTAAATGTGTATTCAGGACGCCAAGAAGCGCTTATAAAACCGCTGCTAGATAAATTCACCGAGCAAAGCGGCATTCAGGTGAATTTAGTCACGGGTAAGGGCGATGGCTTACTTAGCCGTATAAAAGCTGAAGGACAATTTACCCCCGCCGATGTTATTTTGGTGGCCGATATTGGTCGTTTGGTGCGGGCTAAAAATATGGGCTTAACCCAAGCTATTGAGAATGACGGTGTGCTTAAGGTAGCCGACAAATATTGGATAGAAGAAAACAAACACTGGGTGGCGTTAACAAAGCGTGCGCGGCCTATTATGATCAAAAAGGGCACATTTAACGATGATCCCATAACACACCTTACCGATCTTACCGACAGTAAATTTGCAAACAGCATTTGTATTCGTTCTTCCAGCAATATTTACAACCAATCTATGTTATCGGCGTTAATAGAAATTTGGGGCGAAGACAAAACCTTAGCATGGGCGAAGGGCTTGGTGGCCAATTTTGCGCGCTCTCCAAAAGGCGGCGATCGCGATCAAATTAAAGCCCTGGTTGCGGGCGAATGTTCAGTTGCCATTGCCAATACTTATTATTTAGGCGGTATGCTAACTAGTAAAGACGAAGACACTCGAAAAATAGCCGAGCAGGTGCAGGTGATATGGCACGATCAAGGCGTAAATGAAATGGGCGTGCATATAAATGTGTCGGGCGCGGCTATTACAAAATATGCTAAAAACAAAACCAATGCAGAAAAGTTACTCGCTTACATGCTAACCGAACCGGCGCAAAAGTGGTACGCCGAAGTAAACCACGAGTATCCGGTAGTAGAAGGGCTTGCTTTGAGTCCACAATTAACAAATTTCGGCGAATTCACTGGCCAAAACGTGCCACTTAAAAAAGTAGGTGAAAATAACGCGGCTGCCTTGATGCTAATGGACCGTGCAGCTTGGAAATAAGCCTATTAAGTAAGCTTATCAAGCACGTACTTTTTAATATTTTATTGCGCTATTTTCTAAAAAAGTACGGTAGAATAGAAACATGATAATTACGCCGTATTTATTTTTAAATGTTTGCCAAAATAAGCCTTCTTAAAATAAGCACATGGACAATAACGGGACTGTTTGCAGTCCCGTTATTGGTTGTGTTTGCCAGTGTTACCAATATTGACACGCAAGTGTGGTCACACTTACTCAGTACCGTGCTGGCAAGTTATGTATTTAATAGCCTCGTATTAGCCATAGGCGTGGGGATAGGGACCGCCGTTATAGGTACTTACCTAGCGTGGTTTATGGTGAATTATCAATTTTATGGTAAATCACTTCTCAATTGGTTAATACTTCTGCCACTGGCCATGCCCGCTTATATTATTGCCTACACTTATACGGGCATGCTTGATTTTTCTGGGCCATTGCAGCAGCTTCTGCGTGCTTTGTTCAACGCGCCGCTAAACCAACAAATGCTGCCCGATATACGCAGTCTTGAAGGCGCGGTGGTGGTTATGATACTTGTGCTTTATCCTTATGTTTACTTACTAGCGCGAACAGCCTTTAGTGAACAGTCGACGCAATTTACATTGGTGTCTAAATTAGCTGGGCTCACGCCATTACAGCATATGCGGCAAGTCGCCTTGCCTTTGGCACGACCGTCTATATTAACCGGAGCGGCGTTAGCGATGATGGAGGCGCTGGCCGACTATGGTACAGTGGCGTACTTTGGCGTTAATACGTTTACCACTGGCATATACCGCACATGGTTTGGTATGGGCAACGCTGCGGCCGCTAGTCAATTGGCAACAATGCTCTGCTTGGTGGTGTTTGTTTTGTTATGGCTAGAACGAAGCAGCCGCAAACACCACAGTCGCTTCCAGTCTAGGCACGCAAGTACAATAAAAGCGAAAGCCACAACGCCTTTGAAATCGATAGGTCTTTTTATGATATGCGCATTGCCTGCGGTTTTTGGGTTTATTATTCCCTTTATACAACTGCTGTGGTGGTCTACGCAGTATTTTGATCAAGACGTATTTATAGAGTACTTGCCGCTGTTAGCAACTTCTTTAGAGTTGGCGTTTATTAGCTCGGTATTAATTGTGTCACTGGCCTTAACCATAAGCTATTGTAAGCGACGTTATGCCAGTCGTAAAATAGCCTTGGCAACTCAATTTGTTGGCTTAGGCTATGCCTTGCCAGGAGTAGTCATTGCAGTTGGTGTGGTGCAGGTAGCAGGGGTAATGGACACTAATATTAATCGCTTTACAGGGGCACTTTTTGATTGGCAGCCCGGCTTATTAATTTCCGGTAGCATCACTATTCTCGTATTTGCTTATGCGGTTAGGTATTTGAGTGTGGCGATGCACAACACCGACACTGGTCTTGAACGTATTAAACCCAATGTAGATGAAGTGTCTGCAAGTTTAGGTATGGGTACCGCCGCTACCCTGCAAAAAGTACATATACCGCTGTTGCGGGCAAGTTTGGTCAGTGCGTTTATTTTAGTGTTTGTAGATGTGTTAAAAGAATTACCCGCCACCTTAATATTGCGTCCGTTTAATGTGAACACTTTGGCTGTTAAGGCCTACGAACTTGCGTCGGATGAACGCTTAATAGACGCAGCCTTGCCAGCAGTGAGTATTGTAATAGCGGGCTTGCTGCCGGTTATATTTTTAACAATGAGCCTCGAGAAACGCCGAAAGTGAAAATTAATCAAACCAATTCAATTATGTTGTCTATACAAGGCTTGAACCTGTCATACGCAGCAGAGCCTGTACTTAGTGATATTAATTTAGATATTAAGAAAGGTGAAATTGTATGTGTTTTAGGCCCATCAGGTAGTGGTAAAACAAGTTTGCTTCGCGCTATTGCTGGTTTTATTCCTGTCGCCAATGGCAGTATCGATATTAATCAGCGGTGCGTGAGTGATAAAAAAAGCGTTACACCGCCCAACCAGCGTTCTGTTGGCTTGGTATTTCAAGACTTTGCGCTGTTTCCGCATTTAACCGTTGAGCAGAATATTGAATTTGGCTTGGGTAATCTAAGTCGCGAAAACAAAAAAGCAACCGCCATGAAGTACATGCAAATTATGGAAATTGTAGCTTTGGCAAACAAGTACCCTGCCGATTTATCGGGCGGACAGCAACAGCGTGTTGCTATTGCACGGGCGGTGGCGCCTCAGCCCAATATTTTATTGATGGATGAAGCATTTTCAAGTCTCGATCCTACCTTGCGCGAACAAGTTGCTCGCGATGTGCGTGAGATAATCCAGCAGCTTGGCTTAACCGCTATATTAGTCACGCATGATCAACAAGAAGCGTTTGCTTTTGCTGACAAAATAGCGGTGCTAGCCAAAGGTAAATTGCAGCAGTTTTCGTCGGCTTACGATTTGTATCATGAACCCGACACTTATTTTGTCGCTAACTTCATAGGTGAGGGCGCGTTTATTGAAGGTGAAACGGTTGAGCGAGAAAAAGGGTGGTTTGCTAAAACGGCCTTAGGCGAAATGCGATTACCTGGTGCCGATTATTCTGCTACGCCCAAAGTAAAAGTATTATTAAGACCCGACGATGTGCTGCACGACGACGCCAGCCCAACAAAAGCGATTGTTGAAGAAAAGCATTTCAGAGGCGCCTTTATTCGTTACCAACTTAGCCTACCGCACTCTAATGAAAAAGTACTATGCTTTGCGCCTAGTCATCATGATCATACTATTGGTGGGACCTTTGGTATACGCGCGGAAGTTGAACACGTTATTTGCTTTTAAAAGACTAATTTACAACTAAAAACCTCTTAGGTTCACTTTAAGTCAGATAAAAAAAGAGCGCTTATGACACACCATAAACGCTCCTTCCCCAGTCAAACTGTTATTTGTTGATTATGTACACGCTCATTTTTAAAAGTTATAGCGGTATCCTACTTGCAATGATCTAGGCTTACCTACTTGTAAACCACCGTGCTGTCGAGTAGCTGTATACTCCTTGTCTAGCAAATTGTCGATAACCGCATACACGCTTTGTTGATTATCTATTTGATAGTTACCTGATAAGTCGACCACAGTGCGTTTTTCAATGCCATCTTCTTGCGCTATAGCACCTGCACCTGCCACGGTGCGCATTTCGTCTACATGTTTTATGGCAACTAATACCTGCCATTTTTCACTGCGTAAGCCTGTTTCTAATTGCCACATTACTTCTGGTAAATAGGGAATTTCAAAGCCTGACTCCACGCTGCCCCATACATCTAGTTCTGAATCGAAGTTTTCGGCAAATTCGGCACTTGAGTAGGTATAGTTAAAGCGTGTAGGTATGCTTAAATCACCTATGGTAGCCTCGTGACTAACAATAAATTCAACACCTGAAATATCTACTTTCCCGGCATTATACTGCTGGCCTATTAGGTCGTTGCTGCAGCCTTGACTGGCGGTGCAATTGCCGTGAAGGTTGTCTAGCGCGGTCATAAAGCCAATTAGTTCACCATTTAGGTTGTTGTATGCAAAACGGCCACCAAACTCGTAGTTCCAACCGTCTTCTTGTTCAGCATTATTGTTACCCGGTGCTGGTGGCGCATAAGCTTTTTGTACGCCCGCTAACAAAGTCCAATTATCATCAAGTCGGTAAGTAGCGCCTACCGATGGCAGTAACGCGTCTACGCCATTACGCCTAGCGGCCGCTTCATCAATGCGAAGTGGGTCTGTTTTACCCCAATCATCACGGGCTAAATTTACGTTTTCGTAGCGCACACCGGCGGTTATCTGAAGGTTGCCAAAAGTCATTTTGTCTTGCACAAATACGCTGTAAGCATTGGCACTGTCTATTCTGTTTGAATCGGTACCAGGAACACCGGCGCTAATAGTCGACAAACTGTAGTTGGCGGCAAGAGAATATTGGTCAACCCATTGAAAGCGATCCATTTCGTCGTTGTGGATGCGCGCGCCAATGTTTATTTGGTGATTATTTAAGTAAATAGCAAATTGTGCCTGTATACCCTGCGATAAATAGGCTCTGTTATTGGCTTTCACATCTACAGATATTGCGTCAGGCACTAAGCCATTGGCCACCTGTTGGTCAAATAAGCTGGCACTTTCTTCAGCGCCACCGCCTAAACTATTTCCCGCTACTTTGGATACTTTGTACCAGTTTCTACTAAAATCGTTAACGTAAGCGACCATGCTCAAATCCATGTTTTCGCTAATTATATAATCGTAGTGAACTGAGGCATGTTTGTGCTCAGTTGACATATTGTCTACTTGACTAGCCGAATAGCGTTGGAAACGATTGCCATTGTCAAAATCTTGCTGGGTTATACCAAGGTAGGTTTCATCAGAAGACTCTTGTGAATATTTAAGTTTAAACGCCAGTTGATGTTTTTTATTGGCATCTAAATAGGTTTCGAACTTGCCCAGTATGTCGGTTTTAGCAAAGCCGCTGTTTTGACCTGAATTGATATCTTTAAAACCGTCTGCGCGATAATCATATACTTCAAATAATCCGCCGTTAGTATCGTTTTTACCACCCACTAATGCGTGTATTTTACTAAATCCATCAGAACCTAAAGCGAGGTCTAGGGTGCCGCCTGCTGCTGCATCAGGAATCTCAGACGAGACTAAGTTAATCACGCCACCGCTGGTGCGAGGACCATATTCAATACTTGAACCGCCTTTAAGCACTTCTACCGCACTCATGCGACCAACAGTAGGAAAGTAATAAGCGGCAGGACTGGAATAGGGGGCTGGTGCAGCCAATACGCCGTCTTCCATAACGGTGATCTTTTCAGAACGGTCGGCACTCGATCCACGCATACCAATGTTGGGGCGCAACCCGTAGCCGTCTTCTTCTACAAAATAAACACCCGCGGTAGACGACAATATGCGCTGAATATCGGTAACTGCGTAGTTGTTTAATGTTTCTTTATCGATATAAGCGCCCGAACCTGGCGAAGTATCAAGCGCTTGCTTAGAACCAAAAATAGTAATTTGTTCTATGGCAGTATACTCTAAACCTGCAGAAGGCTCTAATGTTGAAGAGGCTTCTGCGGGTAAAGCGGCTATTGCTGTACTTGAAAATAATGCCGATAGGGTAATGGCAATTAAAGACTTTTTCAAAATGCTTCCTTTATTTATGAGTAGTTGGTTTTAGAGAACACAAATATTTAAACACAATTGCAAATGATAATCAATATCATTTAGAATTAAGTTTTAAGTTTCTCTAAAAAAACACGCTTTTGAGTGTAAAGCGAAACTACCGCTTTGAGGTTAGCAACTGAACACACGCAGACAAAAATACAAACTTGTCGTAAATTCCACAATTAATTCTTTTCATTCGTTTAGTCTGTTTCATCTTTAGTTTATAATACTTAGCTAAACCAAAAGCTAAGTGCTGCACGTTGCTAATTGTTATCTATTACTCAATGTATTTGGCTTCTTTACATCAACATTTATAGGAAAGGTTGTATTAATGCGCACTGATTATTGCGGAAAAATAGACACAAAATATCTTGAACAAACCGTTACTCTTTATGGCTGGGTAAATAAACGTCGCGATTTAGGCGGCGTAGTATTTATTGATTTGCGCGACCGTGAAGGTATTGTTCAAGTAGTGGTAGATCCCGATACTGCCAACGCTTTTCAAACAGCGTCTAGTGTGCGGAATGAATTTTGTCTATCTATTACTGGCAAAGTGCGTGCACGTCCTAACTCACAAATTAATAAAGATATGACGACCGGCGCTATTGAAATACTCGCACAAGACGTGACTGTGATTAATAAAGCGCCTGCATTGCCATTAGATTGGAATCAAGACAACAGTGAAGAGCAGCGTTTAAAATACCGTTATTTAGATTTGCGTAGACCGCTTATGACCAATCGTTTGGTATTTCGCTCAAAAGTTACCTCAACGGTACGTCGCTTTTTAGAAGACAATGACTTCTTAGATATTGAAACGCCTATTTTAACTAAAGCAACACCCGAAGGTGCGCGCGATTATTTGGTACCTAGCCGCACTCATAAAGGCGAGTTTTTCGCATTGCCGCAATCGCCTCAGTTGTTCAAGCAATTGCTTATGATGAGCGGCATGGACAAATATTATCAAATTGTAAAATGCTTTCGCGACGAAGATTTACGCGCTGACCGTCAGCCAGAATTCACTCAAATAGACTTAGAAACGTCGTTTTTAGATGCCAAGGGCGTGATGGAAATTACCGAACGCTTAGTGAAAGATTTATTTCAAAAGTTACTAAATGTCGACTTAGGCGACTTTTTACACATAACCTACGCTGAAGCTATGCGCCGCTTCGGTAGCGATAAGCCCGATTTACGCAACCCACTTGAACTTGTTGATGTAGCAGATGCTTTAAAGCATATAGAGTTTAAAGTGTTCAGCGGCCCCGCCAACGACATAAATGGGCGCGTGGCAACAATATGTGTACCGGGCGGTGCCTCGCTTTCACGCAAGCAAATTGATCAATATGGCGATTTTGTAGGTGTATATGGCGCAAAAGGGCTGGCGTGGATTAAAGTAAACGAGCTAGCAAAAGGCGTTGAAGGTTTACAAAGCCCCATACTGAAATTCTTAGATGCCAATGCAATTGAAGCTCTTTTAAGCGCCACGCAAGCTAAAGACGGCGATATTCTACTGTTTGGTGCAGGCGATTACACAACCGTGACTGAAGCATTAGGCGCTCTTAGAATAAAATTAGGCGAAGATTTCTCGTTATTAACAGGGCAATGGAAGCCACTTTGGGTAATTGACTTTCCTATGTTTGAGGAAGCCGACGGACGTTTATATGCTTTGCATCATCCGTTTACTGCGCCAAGCGACAGCAGTGTGCAAGCCTTAAAAGACAATCCTAAAGACGCATTGTCAAACGCCTACGATATGGTGCTAAACGGGGTTGAATTAGGCGGTGGTTCGGTACGTATACATAATATGGAAATGCAGTCGACGGTGTTTGAGCTGCTAGGAATAGAAGCGCAAGAAGCTCAAGAAAAGTTTGGTTTCTTGTTAGAAGCCTTAAAGTATGGCACGCCCCCTCATGCTGGTTTGGCTTTTGGTCTCGACCGTTTGGTTATGTTAATGGTAGGTGCAGACTCAATTCGTGATGTAATGGCATTTCCTAAAACTAACACCGCGGCTTGTCCTTTAACCGGTGCGCCGGGTATCGCTAATCCACAGCAGCTTAAAGAACTGTCTATTGCTACCTTAGTAGACGCTAGCAAGAAACACGATAGTGAATCAGCATAACTAACAACAGCTAAAAGTCGCCAAGCATAGCGATTAAAAGCAACAAAGGTATTAATGAGCGTTAAGCGACCAGAATCGGTGCTAGTGGTGTTATATAACGAGCATAATAAAGTGCTGGTTTTGCAGCGCGTGGATGATGCCGAATTTTGGCAGTCGGTTACGGGCACTATGGAAGTAAGCGAGGTGCCCATGCAAACTGCAGCCAGAGAAGTACGAGAAGAAACCGGTATTAATTTGGCTTTTGATCGCAAAGACGAAGGTGGATTTTTGCATTACTTAATGGATTGTAGGCTCACTAATCAATATACTATTAGGAAAGACTGGCGTTACAGATATGCGCCGGGCGTGACTAAAAATTTCGAATATGTTTTTTGTGCGCAGGTACCCTCACAGTCAAAAATAATATTAACTGAACATACCGATTATGAATGGCTATCTAAATACGATGCTATTGCCAAAGTGTGGTCAGATACCAACAAACACGCTATCGAGCAGTTTGTACCTGACACCACACATGCGTAAAAAACAATCCGTTGCAATTGTCCAGCCCTCAATTTTTGGCATTCGCTGTGCATATAACATTAGGCATTTAAATTCGTGCATATAATACTTGGTATTGACCCAGGTTCACGTATTACCGGATACGGTATTATTGCCGTGAAAGGCAACAAAACTGAATACTTAGGCAGCGGCTGCATAAAAGTCATGGATGAAAGCCTACCTAAACGCCTTAAAAATGTATTTGATGGTGTAAGCGAAATAATAAGGCAGTATCAACCTACCGAGTTTGCTATAGAACAAGTGTTCATGGCCAAAAACCCTGATTCTGCATTAAAGCTAGGCCAAGCACGCGGCGCGGCTATAGTGGCAGCGACGTTTATTGACCTGCCAGTATACGAATATTCAGCACGACAAATTAAGCAGTCGGTTGTGGGTAGTGGCAGTGCCGATAAAACTCAGGTCCAGCATATGGTCACGCATATCTTAAAACTGGGTAAAACGCCTCAGGCCGACGCTGCCGACGCCCTTGCGGTGGCTTTATGTCACTTACATACACAACAAAGTATGATTAAAATGGCCGGTAGTGCTACTAAAACAGTTCGACGACGTTTACAATAAACACCTAATTAGAAAATATTTTACAAATAAGATAAAAGCCAAATTATGATTGCGCAATTAACCGGCATTATCGTAGAAAAAATACCACCTGAAATCGTATTAGATGTGGGCGGTGTGGGCTACGAAATTCAGCTACCAATGACCAGTTTTTATCAACTTCCCGATACTGCTCATCAAGTCACTTTGTTTACGCATTTTGTTGTGCGCGAAGACGCCCAACTGCTTTTTGGTTTTATCGACCGTTTAGAACGCACCTTGTTCAGAGTCTTAATTAAAGCAAACGGAGTGGGCCCCAAACTCGCCTGTACAATATTGTCGGGCATGTCGGCAAATCAGTTTGTAAACGCGGTAATGCATGAAGATATTACCGCGCTGGTAAAAATGCCAGGCGTGGGTAAAAAAACTGCTGAACGTCTAGTAGTTGAGCTCAAAGATAAGCTAAGCGACTTGGAAGCATTGCCTAATTTGAGCATTCATAAACCAGTTTTAGCGGGCGGGCCGGCCTCGCAGCTATTAGCACCAAAGGTAACCGCCGTAGACGAAGCTATCAGCGCACTTATTGCCTTGGGCTACAAGCGCAATCAAGCAGAATCTGCGGTAAGGAAAATTGCTACTCAAGATGCTAGCAGTGAAACGCTTATTCGAGATTCACTGAAATCGATGGTGTAAACGTTTTTGTGTAATTGCGTTTATGTGGCTGTGCAGGCACATAAACACTTACTAAACTAAACACCCAAACGCTTTTTACAATAAAATACCTTATACAATGCAAGTGCACACGAGAATGATCATATGATAGAAGCCGACAGTATTTTACGACCCCAAGAGCAAACGGAAGATGTGGCCATTGACCGTGCAATACGACCAAAGATGCTTGTTGACTATGTAGGGCAAAAGCCGGTTTGTGATCAAATGGAAATATTTATAGAAGCCGCTCGCGGACGCGAAGACGCGCTTGATCATTTGTTGATTTTTGGTCCACCAGGGCTAGGTAAAACAACCTTAGCGTATATTGTTGCTAATGAAATGAACGTGAATATTAAAACCACTTCGGGTCCGGTGCTTGAAAAAGCCGGCGACTTAGCTGCATTACTCACTAATTTAGAAGAAAACGATGTTTTGTTTATAGATGAGATACATCGTTTAAGCCCCGTAGTAGAAGAAATTTTATATCCCGCTATGGAAGACTATCAACTCGATATTATGATAGGTGAGGGCCCATCCGCGCGTTCAATAAAACTTGAACTGCCGCCTTTTACTTTAATCGGGGCAACTACCCGCGCAGGCTCTCTTACCTCGCCCCTGCGCGACCGATTTGGTATTACCCAGCGCTTAGAATTTTACAAGGTAGCCGACTTAACCAGCATTATTACGCGCAGTGCCAAGCATTTAAATATGGATATGAATGAAGACGGTGCGCTTGAAATTGCGAAACGCTCTCGCGGTACTCCGCGTATTGCAAACCGCTTACTTAGGCGGGTGCGCGATTATGCTCAAGTCAAAAGTAATGGCAAGGTAACCAGCGAAATAGCGGCGCTTGCACTTAATATGCTAGATGTAGATAAGTTAGGATTTGACCTAATGGATAGAAAGTTATTGCTGGCTATTATTGATAAATTCAATGGAGGTCCTGTAGGCTTAGAAAATGTAGCGGCGGCGATAGGCGAAGAAAAAGAAACCATAGAAGACGTAATCGAGCCCTTTTTGATTCAACAGGGCTACTTGCAGCGCACTCCCAGAGGCAGAATAGCCACCGACAGCGCCTATTTACATTTAGGCTTTGAAGTAAAAAAATAAATAAAAAAAGGCCTACATAATATGCAGGCCAGAAATACTATTCAACGGAAGGGAGTCATTGAAAAAATACGAAATAAGCAAATAAGTCATCTCGTATGAGCTGTAGTATAACGATAAATAGCATGCCGACAACACAATAAAATTGTACTTTTGGATTAGATAAGCTCATGCTTATCTAATCAGTATAAATTGTAAGGTTATGAAAAACAAAGTATTTATCATTCCATTAACAATACATAATAATAATTAACAAGTGTATCCATGAATAATTTTAATATACAATCACGGGTGTATTACGAAGACACCGACGCTGGCGGCATTGTGTACCATGCTAACTATCTGAAATATATGGAACGGGCACGAACTGAGTGGGTGAGAGCGCTTGGTATTTCACAGCAGAATTTATTGGAACAATTTATAGCTTTTGTCGTCATAGATATGAATATTGTCTTTAAACAAAGTGCAAAGCTAGACGACGTGCTGCATGTAAGCTGCGAAGTAATATTAAAAAAAGGCGCGAGCTTACGTTTTGCGCAACAAATAAGAAAAAATAATACCTTGTTGGTAAGTGCCGAGGTTACGGTGGCCTGTGTTAATACGAAGCGGTCGCGGCCAACGGCAATACCTAAAGAGTTACGTAACGCAATTAATAAGGGAAGTATGCAGTGAATTCTGAAATGTCAGTGTTAAGTTTGGTTTTAGAAGCCAGTTTTGTTGTGCAATTTATTATGTTGATGCTAGTAGGAGCCTCGGTGGTGAGTTGGACCTTTATATTTCAACGCGGCTCTGCTTTAAAAAAGGCGACACGTGAAGTAAAAGAATTTGAAGAATCATTTTGGTCGGGGGCTGACTTAAATCAGTTGTATTCAGACCTAGCGCAAAAAGACAATTTAACTGGGTGTTCATTAATATTTTGTTCAGGTTTTAAAGAGTATATTCGCTTGCGTAAAACATCTTCCACCTCGCCAGAAAATATTACAGATGGTACTTACCGAGCAATGCGTATTGCAATGTCTAGAGAGGTTGACGATTTAGAGCAAAGATTGCCGTTTTTAGCCACCGTTGGCTCCATTTCACCTTATGTTGGTTTGTTGGGCACCGTATATGGAATTATGACCGCGTTTATTGCACTTGGTCAGGTAAGACAGGCTACTTTACAAATGGTTGCTCCGGGTATTGCCGAAGCCCTAATTGCCACCGCTATGGGCTTGTTTGCAGCCATTCCTGCGGTAATTGCGTACAACCGGTTTAGTTCACAAGTGGAAAAAATTGAAAACTCATACGGTAACTTTATGGATGAGTTTTCAGCTATATTACATCGCCAAAGTCTGGCTGACAGAAAATAATTAACGGAGAAATGAATGTACGTTCGTAAACGCCGTAAACCTGTTTCTGAAATAAATGTGGTGCCTTATATAGACGTTATGTTGGTGTTACTAGTGATTTTTATGGCCACCGCAACAGCGGTCACTCAGGGTGTGCAGGTAGATTTGCCCAAAGCTGAAGCGCAAACTATTCAAACCCAAGACGAGCCGATGATGATTGTATCGGTCGATGAGCAAGGTTTATATTATTTGAATGTGGGTGATGATCCGTCAAGCCCAATGAGTGGTGCGGCGGTGGCAGAATTAGTTAAAACTCGCTTGCAAGTAGCACCAACAACGCCTGTGGTAGTTAATGGCGATAGTAATGTTAGGTATGAAAACGTAATTGACTTAATGGTGCTGTTGCAGCGTGCTGGGGTGCCATCGGTAGGCTTAATGACCGACCCAGACGAGTCTTAATATTATGAAGCAAGCACAGCCCAACAAGCCAACTAATTTGTCTACCAGCTCGCCCTACAACAACAGCGGCATAAAAAAGCTACTGCGCTCGCCTGTGCTGAAGTCGGTGGGGCTGCATTTAGTGATATTAGTTAGTTTGTTGATAAGTTTTAATTTTTCAGCAAAACCATTAAAATTTGTTTCAACGCAAATGAGTGTTTCAGCAGCCCAGCCCGATATTGTAAAAGCGACCTTTATAGACAGCAACGTAATCCAAGAGCAACAGCGAGAAAAAGCGCAAGCCGAAGCGTCTGCACGAAAACGCCAGCAAGAAATAAAGCGTAAAGAAGAACAAAGAAAAGAAAACTTACGTAAGAAACAGGTTGAAGAGGCGCGCAAAAAACGCGAAGTACAAGAACAACAGCAAGATAAGCTACAAAGAGAACAAAACAAAGAACGCGCAATTGCCGAACAACGTGTAAAAGAAGAGAAAGAAAAAGCAGAGCAAAAAAAGCGCCAAGAGGAGTTAGACAAAGCCCTTACAAAAAAATTACAAGAAGAACAGGCAACAATGTCGCAGGCAAACCAAAAAAGAGTGTTAACCGAAGTTGAAAAATATAAGGCATTGGTGCATTCAAAAGTGCAGCAGCATTTACAAACCGATGGCGGCTTTATTGGCGAAACCTGTTTGGTTAACGTGCAGTTGGCACCCGACGGATTAGTATTAACCACCTCGGCGGTATCGGGTAAGCCTGCGCTTTGCCGGATTGCCGAAGCCGCTATATTGCGAGCAGGCACTTTGCCTATGTCAAAAGACCCAGAAGTAATGGCCCAATTTAGAAAGTTTGATATTGAAGTTTCACTGGAGAGATAATGAGTAGAATTAAGTTGCCAGCACGTGCAATTACCAAAACACTAATGCTTATGGTGTTGGCGGCGATTGCGATAAGCATCACAATAAATAGCCAAATGGCGAATGCACAGTCTAATTTACGCATCGTCATTACTGAAGGCATGAATAATGCTCGTCCTATTGCGGTGGTGCCCTTTAAATGGTCAGGCGATACAGTGTTGCCAGAAAACTTGTCAGATGTTATCGGAAATAACCTACAGCGCAGTGGTAAGTTTAGCCCTGTGAGTATGTCTAATATGCCGCAGTTTCCCTCTTCCGATGAAGAAATGGATTATGCCGCTTGGGCACAAAAAGGTATTGACACCGTGCTTACGGGCAGTATATCGCCTGCGGGCAACGATCAATACGTGGTTAAGTTTGAACTAATTGATGTGCTTCGTGCACAACTTACCGGTGGGGCAGCTAAAACCCTTATTAATGGCAATTTGGTAATGACCAAAGATCACATTATTGTAAGTCGCGAAAAAATTATATTAGGGGAGGATTTTAGGCAATATGCGCATATTATTAGCGATATTGCTTATGAGGCCTTAACCGGTGAAAAAGGGGCGTTTTTAACTCGTATTGCATATATAGTAGTGCGCGACCGTGATACTAATCCATTGCCGTATCAACTCGTTATTGCAGATTACGACGGCGCTAACGAAACGCGTTTGTTGTCGTCTCCCGAGCCCCTTATGTCGCCATCGTGGTCGCCCGATGGTAACAAAATTGCTTACGTGAGTTTTGAAGGTAAGCGTCCACAAATATTTATCCAAGATATTTATACTACCGAGCGCACGCGCATTACTAACTATCCTGGCATTAACAGCTCCCCCGCGTTTTCGCCAGATGGCACTAAATTGGTTATGGTGTTGTCGAAAGACGGTAACCCTGAAATTTACATTATGGACTTAGCAACTAAGCAATTGGAGCGTATTACTCGAAATAGAGCGATAGATACTGAACCAGAATGGACGCCAGACGGTAAAAATATACTATTCACCTCGGAGCGGGGCGGAAGACCGCAAATTTATGAGGTGAATTTGGCTACAAAACGTTCAAGAAGAATAACGTTTGACGGTGAAATGAACCTTGGAGTAGCGGTAACACCAGACAATTCACATTTAATTGTCGTAAATCGAACCAATGGCGATTATCATATAGCTAGACAACATAGAGCAACTGGCGATATGCTAGTGTTGACTAGAACGTTTTTAGACGAGTCACCAAGTATTGCACCTAATGGAAGTATGATCATTTATAGTACTCTTCATGAAGGTAAACAAGTGTTATCATTAGTGTCCTTAGACGGACGCTTTAAAGCGTTACTACCGGCAACCGACGGGCAGGTTAAATCGCCTAGTTGGTCGCCATTTTTACTATGACTAGAAATACAGGTATAATATGTTGCATTACGCAATGGTTTTAT
This sequence comes from Glaciecola sp., assembly GCA_047636735.1. Lineage (GTDB taxonomy): Bacteria > Pseudomonadota > Gammaproteobacteria > Enterobacterales > Alteromonadaceae > Glaciecola. Next base: position 15,514 of record JBLIGC010000018.1, read on the forward strand.
ACATTGGCTTTATACAACAAGGATTAAGCATGCTTACAAACAATAAATTTAAAACACTAATACTCGCGCTAGCGGCCACCACTGTAATGGCATGTAGCTCAGGCCCAAGTGATGAAGAAATACTAGCCGAAACAAACCGTGTTGCGGCTGCAGAACAAGCAGAAGCCGACAAAGTGCGCATGGAAAGCGAAGTTGCCGCTGTTGCTCGTGCAGAAGCTGCTCGTGCAGACGAAATGGTACGCCTTAAAGCAGCTGCCGAAGATCTAAAAGCATCTTTAGTTAATCAAAATACTGTATATTTCGATTTTGACGTTGCTACTATAAAAGCTGATTTTATTAGTGTACTTAAAAAGCATGCTGACTACTTAGTTGCTAACCCAAGCCAAACAGTTGTAATTGAAGGTCACGGTGATCAGCGCGGTACACCAGAGTACAACATTGCCCTAGGTGAGCGTCGTGGTAAGTCAATAGAAACGTATTTCAGCAATGAAGGCGTGAGTATGTCACAAATCACAGTTGTATCTTACGGCGAAGAGAAGCCTGCAGTAATGGGTACTTCTGAATACGCAATGGCGCAGAATCGTCGTGGTGTAGTGGTATACGAATAAGTAAAATGAACACTAAATTATTAATTAGTGTAAGTTGCATTTTTGTTACCGGGGTTTGCCTAGCGCAAGCCCCTGTAGTAGATGCACAAAATACACCCCCAACTCAAACATCTGCTTCGCTACCTCAGGCTAATGTCGCGAGCATTGGCGTGGGTATAACGTCGGTAGAACTTGAACAGCGCCTGGCCACAATTGAGCGTATTGTTGACTCACGCACCGAGTCGCAACAGCGTATGCAAACGCAAGTTAATGTGCTGCAGGGCGATATAGACGATATGCGCGGTTCAATTGAATTGCACAACCACCAGCTTGAAAAGCTGCTAGAAAGACAGCGAGAGCTGTTCTTAGAACTCGACCGACGTTTTGCTAGTATGCAGCAGTCTTCTGCCGACTTAGGCAATAACATTGCCGGTGGTGGCGGTTCCAACTTAAATGCGCCCGCTAATCCAGGTGACGAACAAGCCATGTACCAAGAAGCGGTTAATTTAATACTCAAAGATAAAGACTACGTAAAGGCAGTACCTGCTTTTCAAGCGTTTTTAGCGCAGTATCCAAATACCGGTTTAACGGCAAATGCACACTATTGGCTTGGGCAGTTACTGTACAACCAACAAGCGTATAGCGAAGCCAAAGAGCAGTTTAGACAAGTTGCGACTAAGTTTAGTGATTCACCTAAACGCAGCGATTCATTATTGAAATTAGGCTTAATTGAGAAGTCTACTGGCAACCTAAGTGCAGCCAATAATTTATTTCAGCAAGTAGTTAATGAGTACCCTAATAGCACTTCGGCACGATTAGCATCGCAGCAACTGACTAATTAACAGTCAGTTTTTTTAATCATTGTATACTTTACCTTCAATTATATAAATAAATAATAAAAAAGGCATTTAGAGGTTGCACCTTGTGCTGATTTAAGTATTATATGCGCCCGTTGTAGAGGTTACTTGGTTACAGCGTATTATAATTTGTAAGATTTTAGTTTGATATTGTGGGTCGTTAGCTCAGCTGGTAGAGCAGTTGACTTTTAATCAATTGGTCGCTGGTTCGAACCCAGCACGACCCACCAATTATCAAACCAATAAGTACTCTTGAAGGGTCGTTAGCTCAGCTGGTAGAGCAGTTGACTTTTAATCAATTGGTCGCTGGTTCGAATCCAGCACGACCCACCATTTTCAAGAGATATAACATTAAAGGCCATTAGGCCGATGTTACAGTCAGCAATTACTGCGCAAAGCACATATTCCAGTTTAAACCTTCTTATTCCATAATTTACGCACATTCAAGTGACGTTTCCATAACAACTGCGTATGATACTCAAACGCCTCAACAACTCGTCTTTATTGTATATGACTCTTGCTAATAGAATAGCACCCATAAATTATCCTTTTCCAAAAAAGCCAGCTAAGCTATCAGAGTTTGAGCAGGCCTCATTAGTTGCTGAAATTAAACAACTGTTAATTGCTAACAATGCCGTATTAGTTGCACATTATTACACCAGCCCTGTTATTCAGGCCTTGGCTGAAAGCACGGGCGGATGCGTTTCCGATTCACTCGAAATGGCACGCTTTGGCCGTGATCACCCAGCGAAGAACCTCGTAGTCGCTGGGGTTAAGTTTATGGGTGAAACCGCTAAAATACTCAGCCCTGAAAAATCGGTCGTAATGCCAACACTTGACGCCACTTGTTCACTCGACTTAGGCTGTCCCATAGAAGACTTCAGCGCATTTTGCGATCAGCATCCCGACCGCACAGTGGTGGTTTACGCCAATACATCGGCAGCCGTTAAAGCCCGCGCCGATTGGGTCGTTACCTCAAGCATAGCGCTTGAAATAGTCGAATACCTTGACAGCCAAGGCAAAAAAATATTGTGGGCTCCCGATCGTCACTTAGGTGCATATATACAAAAAGAAACCGGCGCCGACATGCTCATGTGGAACGGTGAATGTATAGTGCACGACGAATTCTCAGCAAAAGCGCTACTAAAAGCAAAGCACCTGTATCCTGACGCCGCCATTTTAGTTCACCCAGAGTCACCTGCCAGCGTAATAGACATGGCCGATGTTGTAGGATCAACCTCACAACTCATAAAAGCTGCAGCCGAATTGCCCAACCAAACGTTTATAGTGGCTACCGACAGAGGCATTTTTTATAAAATGCAACAAATGGCACCCAACAAGACACTAATTGAAGCTCCAACGGCAGGTGAGGGCGCAACCTGCAAAAGTTGCGCTAACTGCCCGTGGATGGCAATGAATGGCTTACAAGCTTTAAAAGAAGCATTAATAAGCCCCATTGGCAAAGAGGTGTTTGTAAAGCCAAGCTTAGCTACGCGCGCCATGCTCCCGTTGAACCGAATGTTAAATTTTGCAGCCGAGCTGAAAGTGCAAATAAAGGGCAACGCATAAATATTCTGTAGTGCTACGTGCCAAAGATTAAGCAATCGGTAAGCTGTTGTGCATTCTTTACTTGCAACCCACAATGGTTTTGCCTAACATACGCGCCGCGGTCTGCTAAAGACTGCAGCGCAACAAATTTCGGAGAGGTGGCTGAGTGGCTGAAGGCGCACGCCTGGAAAGTGTGTTTAGGGTTAAACCTAACGAGGGTTCGAATCCCTCTCTCTCCGCCAAATACACCCTCAGTCCCTTTATTTACAAGGGATTGAGCGGGAAGAGATTTGACTAAACGCTAAAGTCTGTCACAGAACTCTGTCACAACAGGAAAATGACAGATGAAAAACAGCCTTACAACACACCTCTATCAGTACAAAAAATCATCAAATTATTTTTTCGGATCTGTCGAGGGTTTTTTAGAACATCAAGCTATCATGTTAATCATGGCTATTTTATCGCCTCGCTGCAAACTTCTTGCGTGCGTGAAGCAAAATGGCTGGCAGCCTTCATAAGAATGGAGTTTGAAAAAGACATGGAGAGGTATTGGCTACCTGACCATACTCTCCTTCGTTACTCGCAGGTAGGGTTTGTAAGGTAAAGACCTTTTGCCCTTGTTGAGGACCCATAGCGAAGACTTTGATTTTCAGCAAGCTCATGAGTGCATAATCAAAGAAGATCACCAACAAAGAATAACCGACTTTATGACTAGCGGCCGCTTAACTAATTCCATTGGCATGCCAGCAATCAATCCACAAGATGACCGATTTATGCTTTGCGGCAATAACGATATGCTGCAATACACCATGGACTTATTAAATGCTGCTGGTTTCAGTAAAGCAAATTCACGCAACCGAAATAGTATGGGAGCAATGACTTATAAGTATCGATATGATGGCTTTAATGCTCTCTAAAAAAGTGTCAGTTTTTTTTACAGCATTAGGAGTTGCATTCAAATTACATAACTTAAGCCTATGAATTTAATAAAAATAAAATTAATGGTACGCTGTATGCACGGTTAAAATTTGAGCAGGCATTACAACGATATTAGTTTGCTTATAATATAAAAATTAAAGCTATACAAGGAATAGGATAGTGAAAAAAACAAAACCATCTTTATTTAAAAAACTAGCGCTAGCAACTGCTCTTAGTACTGCACTAATATCAACCCAAGCATCAGCAATCCCCCTCATCCTAGACGGTGGTTGGCAAAGCTTTGGTTTTGAAGAAGTAGGCTCTTCATGGAGTGATAATTTTACTTTTACAATCGCAAGTGATGCTTTCTTTGTCGTTACCGATGCTTTCTGTGTTGGTGACCGTTTCTCATTTTTTGTAAATGGTATATCGGCAGGTAACACTAGCCTACCTTTCTTTGACGGCACATGTGATGGCCCAACAAACACAAACGACCCTGATTTTGCTTTTGCTTCTTCTGATTGGAGTTCAGGCGAACTTCTTTTAGGCGCGGGTTCCTACACCATTACTGGTACTGCCTTAGATTCGCCTTTCGGGGTGGGTGCCGCGTATGCTCAGCTTACAAGTAATAGTGTTGGTGGGCCACCAATCACTCCAGACCCTGTGTCTGCTCCTGCTACTATGCTTCTAGTATTAGGCGGCTTAGGTGCACTAAGTTTATCACGCAGAAAATCAAAATAATTTCTAAATGGGTAACGCAAGAAACACGGCAGTTAAGCCGTGTTTTTTGTTGGTTCAATAAGCGCGCAGCATCTATAGCAAAATAAGTAAGAATACCATCTGCTCCCGCCTGCTTAAATGCAAGTAAAGAATCTACTATAACCTAGTTTTCATCCAACCAACCATTAGCTCAGGCTGCTTTATGCATGAGTATAGAAGATATAGACGCCCCACCTCAACAAATTAAGCATGCGCAAAAATGTAAAATTGCTTATTATTGTAAGTGCAAAGCAAACTCAATAAAAAACAAGCAGGGCCGTTTTGGGCATGAAGGCGAATGTCGTCAAAGTCGATAATCGGTCGGCTATGAGCGATCAATAGTTTTGGGGGGAAAAGTAAGTTTACAATTTGGAGCAGAAAGATTTTTGACGATAAGTTTGTTTTGAATTAAATCTGAATAGTAGGCTTCAGTTTTAAGTAGTGAAGAAATTGAGGTGTTGTCATTGCCGTTAGTTGGCTGGACAATAGCTTTTCGTGGAGCTTTTGGATTGTTTCTTATAATTGTAGGATCAACATCCCAATTTTCATCGAATGAAAGCTCATACAGAGATTCTAAATTGAAACCTTTATCCTTAATGTCTTGTAAGTTTTGATCACTCAGATATCGTAAATCATTATGCAGCTCCGCAACAATTAGTCCATCGACATTGTGAGTGGGCCGGAAATTGTCTTTAAACGGATTACACTCATCTGGTAAACGATTATGAGCAAGAATGGCAGTTTGTGGACCTAATTCAAGCGAATTGCCCATATACCATCGTTCCAATTGTTCTTGTTTATACAGGCATGATGGAAAAGAGTTGCAAAAAGTCATAAGGGGAATGCCGGCAGCATAGATGGGCGCTGTGAGGTTTGGTGCCGTATATACGTATGGGTGAATTTGCTGGTTGTTGATTAGAGCCAAATATTCAGCGATATCATCCTGTGCTGGCACATTAGACGGATCTGTTTTGTAAATAAAACCCACATGTTGAGAAAATGTTTTATCGCGTAACGTTGGTTTAATAAGCTGTAATTCTGAGCTTGAATATTTTCGTAAACTGACCTTACCGTATTGATTACTTACAACTAAATAGTCATCAAAATCATCATAAACAACATTTATTAGCATGAAATGAGAGTTCTGAGTCTGGCTTCTGGTTGAGACATTAGACATGGCAGGCATTAAATTTGCTGCATGACTTGGTGGGCCTGAGCATCTGACATGTTCGGCACCACTTGGGCTTTCCCACATCCAAGCACCATGCCCACTGATGGCACACGCGTATATTGCTAAAAATGATTGCAGGCTTAGTCGTGATGGGTCTTTGGTATCTTGAGCATTAGCAGTAGAAAAAGGAATGAGCAAATAAAGCAAGGTTATCGTAGTTAATTTTGCTAAATTTAAAGTTTTGATCATATCAGCTTTCTCCATTAATTTTTATAAGAGTGTATTAGGTTTTTGTCGTGAGCAAATTAAGGTAAATATAACTCGCGGATTTCAGTCGCCAGTTCGACACATTGAATTTTGATGGCCAGTGGGCGAAACTCACGGTCGACTAAAACCCAATGTGACCCCACTATACCAGAGACATATACCCGACTGACCGAAGAAGAACGATACCAGATTTATGAAGGAGTAACAGAAAAACGTTCTCATCGTAAAATAGCAACGTTAATCAACAAGCGGTACTGTCAAGTTAACAAGCTGACTCAGAAACATGCAATAATCGGAGCATGAAAAATACCAATATTTATGCCGGATGTCGCTATCCACCCCAAATAATCAGTCACGCTGTGTGGCTTTATCATAGATTTACACTTAGCTTTCGTGACATCGAAGAATTGCCGGCAGCAAGAGGCATTACCGTCAGTTACCAAACTATCAGAAAGTGGTGTGAAAAATTTGGTCAAATGTATTGTCGTCAAATCAGGATGAAGCGAGGGCCATTAGGCGATACCTGGTATCTTGATGAGGTATTTATAAAGATCAATGGTGCTGTGCATTATCTTTGGCGGGCGTCTAACTCGATGGCGATGAAATTGATATTCTCGTTCAGAAACGTAAAGACAAGAAAGCCGCGATCCGATTCTTCCTAAAGTTACTTAAAGGCCAGCAAGCCGCCCCAGTCAGGATAGTCACCGATAAATTGCGCGGTTATTCAGCAGCAAAGAAAGAGCTAATACCTAGCGTGGAACACTCAACCCAGCAGTACGAAAACAAGCGATGCGAATTATCCCATCAACCTAGTCGACAACAGGAAAGGCAGATGAGGAAATTTAAATCACAACGCCAGGCTCAACGATTTCTTTCCTGTCATGGTGTGGTTAATAATCTGTTTAGGCTTGGTCGCCATTTAATGAGTGCCAAAAATTATCGGTTCTTTCGAGAACGAGCATTTAACGAATGGTCGCAGGCTAGTTCCATTCAAAATTAGGCGTAAGCTGTTGAAAACTGATTTTTACCGTCTAATACCAATAAGTTGACAGTACCCTCGCTCATGGTCAGGGTGACAGAGTTGGAAGAGGCGAATAGGGTCTTTTGGGACCTTTTATCTTCCCTTAAATAAGTGAGTATAAAAACCTCTTAGGCGAGGCTAGATAACGGAGCTAGCCTATCACCCATATTCTTTAAGGGGGCTTGGCCCCTTTACTTTATAATTAAACTATCCCGCTATGAAGCCACCGTCGACCATGTGGATGGATCCGGTACAATACGTAGAGTCGTCGCTGCCAAGAAACAGTGCCATATTCGCGACTTCCTGGTCTGTGCCGTAGCGTTTCATAGGGATCATCGCTTCAACTTGATTATGCAAACTTTGTGAGTTTTGTGGTGCCATTTGTGTTTCAAGTGAGTGCATCATACGATTGTCAATCGGCCCCGGCCCGATCGCATTGACCCGAATTTTGCTTTCGGCAAGTTCTAAGGACGAGGTTTTGACCAATCCAAAAACGGCATGTTTGCTGGCGGTATAGGGTGACATGCCTGGAAATCCAGTCATGCCGGCAACGGAAGATATGGCAATTATCGAGCCGCCCCCACGCGCTTTCATCGGTGCGACACAATATTTCATTGAGAGCCAAACGCCGATAACATTGACGTTCAAAACCCGTTGCCAATTCTCATAGCTCTGGCTTTCGATCGGACCAACCAACCCTTCGGTACCCGCATTGGCCATGAGGATGTCAACACCTCCAAAAGCATCAATTGTAGCCTGAACTGCATTGGCAGTTTGTTGTTCGTTATCGGCTTCAGCAATAGCGTACGCAATATTATCACCGTCGCCTAATTTCTTGGTGAGAGCGTTAAGCTTCTCCTGCGATCGGCCTACAAGCATAAGTTTGGCTCCTTGATCCAGATATAACCTGGCGGTCGCCTCGCCAATGCCTCCGGTCGCTCCGGTTATGATTGCAACCTTACCTTCCAGCCTGTTTCCTTTACTCATGCGCTTTCTCCTGATATTGCCTAATAAATAGACAATTAACTTAACATGTTTATTTAATTTATGAAATAGTCCCAATCTTGGGCAAAGATATGCTCGGTTTTCAGGTATTAAGTCTGTTAGTGTTGCCTAATCACGAATTTTGTTAGTTAAATTTAAGCGAGTCGGTTGAGTATAGGTAAAATAAAACGTCATTTTTTCTAAAATCAAAATACATGATGCCTCATATTTTCCATATTGACATCTATCTTATATTCTTAAGGGAGTGAAAGTCGGCTATTTTTCAGCTATTAATCAAATGTTTACACGTAATTCAGAATTCAAGACAAGAGCCTTCGGCTGTTGTGCAAACCAATTTTGTTTCTGATGATGAACGGCTTTTATTTAAACAGGCTTATCTGAGGCGGTACTCGACTTTGTGGGGGTAATAATTCGACGACTTCGTCATTCTTTGTATTCAGATGACTGAGTATCTTTTGGATCACAACTGGATATTCAATCCTCCGTATATCAGGGGCTGACTGTCCGGAGTTCGCTCTTAGCCGCCCTACAATTAACTTCCTCGATAATTGGCAAACAAGCTTTTGCATCGCGTCTTGGGAATGATTTGAAACTTCCGCTTTCATTAAGAGAGCAAATATTATTGAGCCTGAAATGACCGGTAGTGGCACAAAATGCTTATTTGGTATTTATAAATAGATTAGGCGAAATGGGTATAGAGCCGCCAGTAGATGTCTAGCTCTATATCGATGCGTTGCAGCTTAAAATTATCAAACTTTACTATGATTGGACAGCCACTCATACAGTAAGACATACCGCACATGCCCCCGTAGTTGTGAGGACCGCCAATCGCTAGTATTAACGGTTAGCTTAACTGCGGGTAGTGTTAGCCCTCGTTAACATTACAGACTTTAGTTTTTTCATTGTTTTGGCTTCATTTTAGAGCTTGTGGCGATGTTACCTGCCCGAAGGTATAAATTATGCTTCAGAGATTTCATAGATCAAATAATCGTATGTTGCGGAGATGACGATAGTAAGCGGCGCTGTTTGGCATCATCCGGTTTGCTGAAATCAACAGGTAAGAGGCACGTGATTATGGTTTGACGCTGTCATAGACGCTAGCGTCGGTCTCGATTATCAGCATACAAAACTTGCGAGCCTCATATAACATTAAGCACGCGTAGCGATAACTTCCAACTCAACCATGAGTTCCGGTAGCGCCAGTGATAGCACGCCCACAGTGGTATCAGCAGGCCAAGGCTCAGCAAAATATCGATGACGCATGGCCATTATATGTTCAAAATTGTTCATGTCGGTAAGATACACCGTGATCTTAAAAATCCGGTCAATGTCAGAGCCTGCGGCCTGCAGAGCTCGTTTAATGTTAGCCATGGCTTGGTCAATTTGCGCAGTAATGTCACCTTCACCCACAATTTCACCGGCATCGTTTATTGCCGCCTGACCTGAAAGATATACCACGTTACCAACACAGTGGCCTTGGCCGATGGCAAATGCACCAAACACATCAGGCTCTAAAAGAATGGGGTCTGTTCCAATAGTCATTTTTTATCTGTCCTGTGTTATGTAGGGTTTTGAAGTTATATGCTTAATCATTTTGGCTTTGTAAGGCCTTGTGCTTTAGAAATAGTTTAAGTGTAAACTTCATCAAATTTATAAACATTCATACGCTAGCGTTAGTCATTAATCCTCTGCGATTAATGTACTATCAATTCACTAACTAAGTCCATGTTAAAAGTTTATAGGGAATTTTTATGACAGTTTACATTGTTTCACAACTTACTATCCACGACCGCTCTAAATACGACGAGTATGAAAGCGGCTTTACCGAAGTCTTCGAAAAGTACGACGGCCAAATGCTCAGCGTTGATGAAGAGCCAACCGTCCTGGCCGGTAAGTGGGAAGCTACACGTTCTGTGATTATTGAATTTCCTTCAAAGCGAAGCGCAATTACGTGGTTAATGTCTGATGAGTATCAAGCTATCTCAAAGCATCGCGAAGCGGGGAGTACGGCTAATTCGATATTGGTGAAGGGCTTTGAATAACTCTGCTCGAAGGGTACGCCCTGAACCGGTTTTTAAGCATTGAAAAATAAGCGATCTAACAAGAGGTTTAACTCCCCCCGAACTTGCCGGGACATTCTGTATGTAAGCTGTTGGTTGCTATCGATGTTATTTTGCCCAGTGATGGTGTATCTGCTTGATGCCCAGTTAGCGGTTCGTTTTCCTAAACTCTGTGAGAATCGTTTCTATGTGCGCTTAGTGTGGTAGTCAAATAATGTTGGAACTTCCTAAATAAAGATGGGAAGTCATAAATAAAATTGGAAAGTGACGCTGCAATCGCGGTGCTCACTTTTCATTAAATGAAGCAAGCTAACTAAAGGAGTGATTTTTTCCAGAATCACTGACACAATAAATTAGTTCGTTATTACTTTGGGATTTAATAACAAGCAGTTCAGCATAACAAAATAATCTAAGTTGATTTATAGCCATGAAGAGCGTTTTATTTTTACGAAGAGCACTACATCGAATTTTGGGTTCCTTAAAGAACATGATCCAATGTTTTTGCAGCTTGCCGTTAATGCAGAGCAATCGTTCGCTGCGGACCCCAACACCACCCTAATCAAACTGCGCCAACTCGGCGAAGCTTTCGCTCAGGAAATTGCTACTCGTTGCGGCATTATATTTGATGAAAAAACTTCGCAATCAGATGAAAGTGAATATTAATATTGGTTCCAAAAGCTATATTATATTTGGTTTGCGGCACTTCTGCATTGTGCTCATTAGGGACCATTTAGGATGTATCTCTTGCGGTCGGCTCTGCGGCCAAAGGAGATATTCTGACTTTGAA
>JBLIGC010000019.1:0-26250 GCA_047636735.1 Glaciecola sp.
CTTTTACGCCGTTAGCACTATCAATTAAACTTAGGGTTATTATTGTGCACGAAAATTCACTGGCTAGCAAAGCAAGGACAGCTATACCTGAAATATACTTAACGTTCCCCTGAACAATGCCGGCGAACCTGCCACAATTTACGCCACTATATCTAAACTTAACCTTGTACTATAATGTCGAACAGTTAAATAACTTGTATAATATCCAACAACATAAGCTTTAAAATAAAAAAGGGAACAGACGTAAATGCAAACGCAGAAGGTGTGGGATATTCCCATAAGAATTTGCCATTGGGGCTTAGTTTTAATCATTACTTTTCAATATTTAAGTGCAGAAATACTAGATGATAATTGGATATCAAACATTATGCAGTGGCACTTTTATGCAGGCTACACTTGCATAGGGCTAATAATATTTAGACTTTGCTGGGGTATTTTTGGGACCTATTATGCCAAATTCAGTCAGTTTGTGGTGTCGCCACTCACGACTGTTAAATATTTGCGCAATAGGCATTCATTTAGTGAGTTTTTAGGGCATAACCCTGCAGGTGCTTATTCGGTCATTGTGTTGCTTACACTAGTCTTGACTCAAGCTATAAGCGGTTTATTTATTAGTGACGAAATATTCAGTGATGGACCCTACTTTGGCGTGCTCAGCGATAGTGCACAGAGCATCGCTAATTTTCTACATCACAACGTAATTACGATATTATTCTGGTTTATTGCCTTACACGTAATTGCAATTTTGTATTACAAATTTGCATTAAAGCAAGGCTTAACGAGTGCCATGATAAGCGGCACAAAACAGACCAGCCAAATACAAGAAAACAACCATGGAGAGTCACACCAATCTTTCCCATGGATTGGTTTGTTAATAAGTTTGTTAATAACAGCCCTAGCCATGTACCTAATAATTGAAGTACTACCGCCACCTCCCTCCGACGATTTCTACGGGTATTAAACAATACCCGTAAACATTTTAAGTAGTTGTGTTTTTATAACTACGCTTATCTAATTCCAGACATACCGACTCGCGCTTAAAAATCAGCTTTTAACACAACTCTATATCTAGCTTTACCCGACTCTAGGTGAGCTATAGCATCGTTCACTTGGCTCATAGGGTACACTTCAACCATAGGTTTAATATTATGTTGATTAGCAAAATCTAGCATCGTTTTTATCGTCTCAGGGCTTCCTACTGGCGAGCCTGAAACGCTTTTTTGTCCACTTAATATTGAAAAAACGCCTATATCAAGAGGCTCTAAAGTGGCTCCAACAAAATGTAAACGACCCTTAGGTTGTAATGTAGTTAAAAACAAGTTCCAATCTAACTTAACATTTACAGTTGAAATAATAAGGTCAAATTGACTCTTAGCTGTCTCGATTTGTTTCGCATCGGTGGAATTAATTACATGATGCGCACCCATCGACCTTGCTTCATCTGCTTTATTCTCGCTGGACGTAAAAGCCGTAACCTCACATCCCCATGCGTTTAAAAATTGCAGCGCTAAATGACCTAAACCACCTATGCCAATTACAGCAACTTTACTTGTGGGTTTAATATCAAATTGTACAAGCGGATTAAATACCGTAATTCCACCGCAAAACATAGGGCCTGCTGACGCAATATCTAGTCCCGTCGGCAATGCTACCACACTGGTTTGTGACGCTTGTACGAACTCTGCAAAACCACCATGACGATGCATAATAGTTGGTCTAGCAGAGGCACATAAATTGTGATCACCGGTATCGCAGGTACGACAGGTTTCGCAATAACCAGCGTGCCAGCCTAAACCCACAACATCACCCACACTGTGGTTACTTACCGCGCTGCCTATTTCAACAATTTCACCGGCAATTTCATGACCCGCCACTAATGGGTATGCCGATGCGCCCCACTCATTGTTTATCATAGAAAGATCAGAGTGACAAATACCACAGTAACTGACTTTTATTTTCACCTCGTCGACGCCCAAGGGCGGTAACTCAAGTTCAATTTTTGCGAGAGCTTCACCCGCTTTGTTTGCAGCATATGCTTGCATATTTTATAGTCCTTTTGTATTTATTAGTCTTTTTTATAATCATCGTGGCAAGCTTTACAGGTTGCGCCTAATGCGCCTATACCTTTTCTAAAATCGCCTTCTTGATTATTAGCAACTAGCGCTTGTAAGTCTGCCGCGGCAGTTACCATGTTATTTACCTTGCTGGTAAAATCAGCGTGTTCCTTCCACACATCGTCTTTGGCTTTGGTTTCTAACGAGTAAGCGGTCGTATCAAGGGTAAAATAATCGTGCATCATGTCAGCTAAAAATTCTATTCTTTGCGAATTTGTTGCAATCACATCAGCATCCATTGGAATATTACCTTTTGCCATTGCACCAAGGGGTCCCATGTTGCTGCGAACTAGTTGAAGTAAAGACTTCCTAAAAGTAACTGCCGTAGCCGCTTGTTTTTCGCTTGATGCTTTTTTCACTTCGCTTGCTATAGCACTTGGCGCAACTGAAACTGTGCCGAGCATCAACGAGCATGTTGCTGCGAGTAAAACAAAAGATGATGTTTGCATAAAGTATCCTGTATTGTGATGAAATTTATATAGTCAAAAAGCAGTTGTCCAACAGACAATAATCAGCAATTCATAACACTATCTTACTGCTATAAATTATTATTATCATTAAAAATTCAGTCTGTTAAAACTAACCTAGTTTAGATAAGTTAACACAATTATTGTAGTGTTATTCACTAAAAAAAAACCCCAACACAAAATGTTGAGGTTTTATTTATACATCTATTTACGCGTAAACAATTAATTGGTTAAATCATCAAAAAACTTCTTAACACCATCAAAAAAACCTTTTTCTTTAGGTCGATGTTTAGCCGCTTGACCATTAATCGATATTTCAAACTCTTGCAAAAGCTCTTTTTGTTTAGCCGATAGATTAACCGGTGTCTCAATAACTACCTTACAAATCAAATCTCCTACACTGCCGCTTCGTACCGACTTGACGCCTTTACCACGCAGCCTAAACATTTTACCGGTTTGAGTTTCAGGTGTAATTTTTAGCTTTACTTTACCGTCTAGCGTAGGTACCTGTATTTCACCCCCAAGCGCAGCGGAAGTGAAGCCTAAGGGTACTTCACAGTAAAGGTTATTAGCATCACGCGTAAAAATTTCATGATCGCGAACGTTAACCTGAACATACAAGTCACCAGCAGGAGCACCGCTTTCTCCGGCTTCACCTTCACCCGACAACCGGATACGATCGCCGGTGTCGACACCTGCAGGTACTTTAACCGACAGTGTTTTAGTTTTTTCTATTCGACCTTGTCCACGGCACGGCGAACAAGGGTCTGATATAATCTTTCCTTTACCAGAGCAGCTTGGGCAGGTTTGTTGCACCGCAAAGAAGCCTTGACGCATTTGTACCTGACCATTGCCTTTACATGTAGGGCATGTGGTAGGCGCTGAGCCTTTCTTAGCACCTGAGCCATCGCAGACATCACATTCAACTAAGGTAGGCACACGAATTTCAACTTCTTTACCACGAACAGCTTCTTCAAGCGACATTTCTAAGTTGTATCTTAAGTCTGAACCCTGACGCGCTCTGGAACGACCACCGCCTCGGCCCCCGCCAAAAATATCCCCAAAAACATCACCAAAAACATCACCGAAATCAGCGGCACCACCGCCGCCGCCACGGTTAGGATCAACCCCGGCGTGACCGTATTGATCATAGGCCGCGCGTTTTTGCGTATCGGTTAATATTTCATACGCTTCTTGAATTTCTTTAAACTTTTCTTCAAGCGCTTTATCACCTTGCGTGCGGTCCGGGTGATACTTCATTGCCAACTTTTTGTAGGCTTTTTTGATTTCACGTGCTTCGGTGCTTCTAGTCACTCCTAGCACTTCATAAAAGTCTCTTTTAGACATAAACCACCCATTCGTACTTATTTATGGCAGCACTTTTTGTTGCAATTGCGACTGCAATTATTTCTAACATTAGCACTGCCAAACTGTTGTTAACTTACTTTGTACACGTATTTACGTGCCGATAAAGAGCGTATTTGCACAATTTCAAACTACAAACCGCTTTCGTAATAAAGGCGCAACACTCTTTTGAGGTTGCGCCTGTTATGCGCTATAGACTATAGTTTAGTTAATGCTGCTATAAACCAAGCTTTAGCTTATGGTGACTTTCAAGCATTATTTCTTTTCGTCTTTTACTTCTTCAAACTCAGCATCAACTACGTCTTCACCGGCATCACTTGCATTCTTTTGCGGTGCATCACCACCTTCAGTCTGCGCGCTTTGAGCTTTTGCTTGTGCAATTTCCATTAACGCAGCAGAAGCTTCAATTACCGCTTGGCTTTTCGCTTCAATCGACTCTTTATTTTCGCCTTTACGTGCAGTTTCTAGCTCGTCAAGGGCAGTTTCGATTTTAGCTTTATCTTCTTCACCTAATGCGTCACCAGCTTCTTCAATTTGTGTACGCGTGCCATGTATCATGCCATCAGCTTGATTGCGTGCTTGCACTAACTCTTCAAATTTTGCGTCGGCTTCTTTATTAGCTTCAGCGTCTTGCACCATTTGCTCAATCTCATCTTCACTCAAGCCAGAAGATGCTTTAATAGTTATCTTTTGTTCTTTACCAGTATCTTTATCTTTAGCCGATACGTGCAAAATACCGTCGGCGTCAATGTCAAATGTTACATCAATTTGAGGTGCGCCACGTGATGCTGGACGTATACCCTCTAAATTAAACTGTCCTAACGACTTGTTACCTTGGGCTTGCTTTCGCTCACCTTGCAATACATGAACCGTTACCGCCGCCTGATTGTCTTCAGCCGTAGAGAATGTTTGAGACTTCTTGGTAGGTATGGTTGTATTTTTCTCAATAAGCGCCGTCATTACGCCACCCATGGTTTCGATACCAAGTGATAGCGGAGTAACATCTAATAACAAAACATCTGTCACATCACCGGCTAATACACCACCTTGAATAGCTGCGCCCACCGCTACTGCTTCATCAGGGTTTACATCTTTGCGCGGCTCTTTACCGAAGAATTCAGTCACGTATTTCTGTACTAGTGGCATGCGAGTTTGACCGCCCACCAAAATAATATCGTTTATTTCACCTACACTAAGATCGGCATCAGCAAGCGCTTGCTTAAGCGGCGCTAAAGACTGCTTTACTAAATCTTCAACTAACGATTCTAACTTAGCACGGGTAACCTTTATCACTAAATGCTTAGGACCTGTGGCATCAGCGGTAATGTACGGTAAATTAACTTCCGTTTGTTGCGCTGAAGACAACTCAATTTTAGCTTTTTCACCGGCTTCTTTAAGACGCTGCATGGCTAGTGGGTCTTTTCGTAGGTCAAAGCCCTGTTCTTTTTTAAATTCTTCTACCAAATAGTTGATCATACGGTTGTCAAAGTCTTCGCCACCTAGGTGAGTATCGCCATTAGTTGAAAGAACTTCAAAGGTATGCTCGCCATCTACTACGTCTATTTCAATTATTGAGATATCGAAGGTACCGCCACCAAGATCATAAACCGCTATGGTGTTGTTGCCTTTATTTTTGTCCATGCCATAAGCAAGAGCCGCAGCAGTTGGTTCATTAATAATACGTTTAACTTCTAAACCGGCAATTCTGCCCGCATCTTTAGTTGCTTGACGCTGCGAATCGTTAAAGTATGCAGGGACCGTAATAACCGCGCCTGTAACTTCTTCGCCTAAATAATCTTCAGCTGTCTTTTTCATTTTTTTCAAGACTTCAGCCGATATCTGCGGTGGCGCCATTTTATCGCCATTTGCTTCAACCCATGCATCACCGTTATCAGCCTTCACTATTTTGAATGGCATAATATCAATGTCACGCTGAACTTCTTTGTCTTCAAACCTGCGTCCAATTAAACGCTTAATTGCATACAAAGTGTTAGTAGGGTTTGTCACAGCTTGGCGTTTTGCCGGCTGACCTACTAAAATCTCACCATCTTGCGTGTAAGCAATTACCGATGGCGTTGTGCGATCACCTTCAGAATTTTCGATTACTTTTGCAGTTTTGCCATCTAGTACCGCTATACAAGAGTTAGTTGTACCAAGGTCTATACCAATAATTTTACCCATGTGATGTCTCCGAATTTTTTAATGCCTACTTACAATAAATATAAGGTGGGGCTAGTAACCCTATTTTCAATAGGTGAATAAATAAATATCTTACTTTTTAATAGTTCACGTTTATTGTAAAACGCTAACCATCTGTACTAATCAATCGCTGCTGCCAAACATTTTACGCTTGAGTGTCAACAGAACTCGAACCGCCGCGCGACACCATGACCATTGCTGGCCTAAGTAATCTGCCGTTCAACGAATAGCCTTTTTGCATAACAGCTATTATCGTATTGGGTGGTAATTCTTCATTTTCCTGCATTGACATTGCTTGATGTTGCTCTGGATTAAATATCTCGCCCTGCGGGTCAATAACTTCCAATTTAAACTTCTCAAACGTAGACATAAACATTTTATGCGTTAATGCAATGCCTTCAAGAAGGGGTTTGATGGCTTCATTTTCAGCGTCAGCGGCCTGCGTGGCTCGCTCTAAGTTGTCTACAACAGGTAATAACTCGCCGGCAAATTTTTCAACTGCAAACTTTCTCGCTTTGTCTACTTCTTGCTGCGCACGCCGTTTTGCATTCTCGGAGTCGGCCTTAGCTCGCAACACACTATCTTTTTGCTCTTCAATTTTAGCTTCAGCGGCAGAAAGTTTGCCTTCGAGTTCATCAGCATAGATTTTCCAGTCAAAGCCTTGCTGTGCAAGCGCTTCGTCAGACTCCGGACCATAAACCGTGCCCTCTAAGGGAGTGGATGTTTCTTGTTGAGACTCATTGTTGGCCTCATTGCTTGGCTGTTGCGTATCTTCTTTAGAAGCATCTTCTTGCGTCATTGGGCGCTCCACCTTTGGTTGTTGAACGGTGATTATTGAGTGATTAATATCACGTATTTGCATTATGTTTTGTATAATGGGGACGGAATTCACGGCTTCAAGCCATTTTTGCTAATTTTATTGTGCTTTTAAGCAAAGCATTTATAGACTTTTTAGGTACCCTTGATAACAAGATTATTACAAATTAGTTAAATTATTCTTGCAACATCAGTAGCGTTGCGTATACCTTTACTGTCTGAAAGCTATAGAGTAAATAATGATATGCGTTACAAAACCGTTGGACTAATAGGCAGGCCCAATCATTCTGGGACTTATGCAAGCTTAACGGTATTGGTAAAAGAACTAACCCAACGCGGCTGTAATATCTTAATAGAAAGCCGAATTACCGACTCAATTGACAATAAATCATTAGCGGTTTGTTCTATGGAAGACATTGGCAAACAAGCAGACCTTGCCATTGTTGTAGGCGGAGATGGCTATATGCTTGGAGCAGCCAGAGTACTAGCGGGCTATCCTGTAGACGTAGTTGGCGTAAACCGAGGAAATCTTGGTTTTTTAACCGACATAAATCCAGAAGATATCTCGCGTCAACTAGAGCGCATTTTTGCTGGCCAAGTTCATCGTGAAGAACGGTTTTTACTTGAAGCCAAAGTACACAGCAACAATAAGCTGAAAAGCACACATGTAGCGATAAACGAAATTGTACTGCACCATAGTAAAGTGGCACGCATGATGGAATTTGAACTATATGTTGGCAACGACTTTGTGTTTAGCCAACGCTCCGACGGTCTAATTATAGCAACGCCAACTGGCTCTACCGCTTACTCATTATCGGGTGGCGGTCCAATTTTAGTACCCCAGTTAGATGCTATTACCTTGGTGCCTATGTTTCCGCATAGCTTAACCAGTCGTCCAATAGTAGTTGATGCAAACTCACCTTTGACACTTAAAATTTCGAATCAAAATACTGACAATGTACAAATAAGCTGCGACAGCCATGTGGTGATTGGTCTAGCACCAGGAGATGAAGTACATATAAAGAAAAGTCCAAATTTACTTAGCTTAGTGCACCCGCCTGAATATTCTTATTTTAATGTACTGCGCACCAAACTAAATTGGGGCAGTAAACTCTTTTAATGTAAAACTAATCTTTACACCCGAATAACTACTGTATATATTATCAGTGCTATAGGTTTTTTAAATCACCCTATTGGAGCTGTCTTGTTTAAAATATATAGGTAGATAAAGTCATGTTGGTACACATCGCAATTAAAAATTTGGCTATTGTTAAAAAAGTTGATTTAACACTCGGTCAAGGCTTAACCGCTATCACAGGCGAAACCGGTGCGGGTAAGTCAATAGCACTGGACGCACTTGGTTTATGCTTAGGTGACCGTGCAGAGTCAAACATGGTCCGAGAAAACGCAGACAAGGCAGAAGTAGTCGCCCATTTTGATATATCAAAGGTCAAAAATGCGCGCGACTTTTTAAGTGAACACGAACTGCAACAAGACGATAACCCCGGCGAATGCTTTATTCGGCGGGTAATTAACCCTGAAGGACGCTCGAAAGCTTTTGTAAACGGAATTCCAGTAAACTTAAGCCAGCTCAAGGAGCTTGGAAGCAAACTTGCATTAATTCACTCCCAACATGCCCACTATCAGTTTTTGAAACCAGAATTCCAGCGCAAAGTACTTGATCAATATGCCCAGCATTCTTCGTTACTGTTAAAGGTTGCTGACAAACATCTTATTTATCATCAAACTCATAAACAGCTCAAACAGCTCGAGGCTCAACAACAACAGCGATTAGATCGCAGCAACCTTCTTGCCTACCAAGTGGAAGAACTAGATGATTTTAGTATTGGGGAAGATGAGTTTGCAAGGCTCGAAAATGATTTTAAAAAACTCAGTAATACTCAAGAACTTATCGATAATACTGAATTTGCTATACATACATTAAAGACCAATGACGATACAAATGCATTATCGCTGTTACAAAAAAGCATAAAATCTCTAAACAATATTGCTCACTTTGACGATAGCGTAAACGATGTAATAGAAAGCTTACAAAGTGCCTTAATCCAAGTTGAGGATGCATCTAGTGAACTGGAACATTATCAAACCCGCATTGAAGCCGACCCAGAGCAACTGGCGCATATTGAAGCACGATATAGCAGTTGCATGGACTTAGCTCGCAAACATCAAGTAAAACCTGAAGTACTCTATGAGACACACTTAACACTCGCTAAAGAGTATCAAACGTTAGTGGCACAACAAGACAACTTAACGTCACTAACCCAAGATGTTCATACACATCACAATGACTATTTAGCAGCTAGTAAACTGCTATCCGATTCTCGTACTAAAGCCGCTAAAAAATTGTCAAAAGAAATACAGGTATCGATTAGGGAAATGAATTTACCCCACGCAGTTGTTGATGTTCGTGTAATCCAAGAACTTAACTCCACTCCTACCGCCGTTGGTAATGATATTGTGCAAATATATTTATCAGTAAATCCAGGACAAGCATTAGATCTTATGGACAAAGTCGTGTCAGGCGGCGAGCTATCACGTATTGGTTTAGCCTTGCAGGTGATCAGTGCTAAAGACACTCTTATTCCCACCATGGTATTTGATGAAGTCGACACCGGTATAAGTGGACCAACTGCTGCACTTGTAGGAAAACTGCTTAGACGTTTAGGCGAAAAAGCACAAGTTATGTGTGTAACACACTTACCTCAGGTAGCGGCGCAAGCCCATAACCAGCTGTTTGTGAGCAAGGTAACCGACGGAAAAACTACAGAAACAACTTTGCTCAAACTCACTAAAGAAGAGCGTATCAACGAAATAGCAAGACTACTTGCTGGCGATGAACTTACCGATACCGCCATTGCTAATGCAAAAGATTTATTAAAGTTATAAGGGACTATTTAAAATTCGAACCATTTATAACTTGAATGGTCATACGCAGGTAAGGTAGGATGCTTGCGCAAAATTTATAATAGGTAAAACATGAAATCAGCTTATATAATCTTTATTTTAATCGCTACTTTGTTCACTACAGCTTGTTCCGATTGGATATTTCGTATTGATGTCCCTCAAGGTAACTTTCTCGACCAAAAAGACGTCGACAAACTACGCATTGAAATGTCCAAAGAACAAGTTGAATTTGTGCTTGGAAACCCTGTGGTTGAAGACAGCTTTACTTCTAACACTTGGTACTATGTTTACGATATGAAACGCGGTATGAGCAAACGTGGTGAGGACATTCACAAAGAGTTAATACTTCGCTTCGTAGATGGCAAATTATCGTCAATGACAGGCGATTTTGAGCAGTCTGAAGAATTTAGCACACCGCTTGATGGCTAATTTATCCGTTAACGAAAACTACGACCTACTATTGCGGCTTAATATTTAATATTAAGCCATTTGCCTCTTGTTGTTGGTCTTGGTTGCCCAATCGGACAACTTCGTCTAACAACTCCTTTGCCGCTTCAAAGTCCTCCATATCAATATATACTTGTGCTAAATCTAAATTACTGGCTTGGTCAGACTCTACATCGGCAGCATACGCTTCAACTTCGCTTGGCTCTTTGGATAAAAACTTATCAAGAGAACTATTTAGATCAAGCTCCTTATCACTATCATTCATTTGGGCCATAGCATCGCTTTCTGCTAACAAATCATCTACGTCTACAAAGTCTTCAGAGGTATCGTTCAACTGAGCTGATGCATTTTTTATTTGAAAATCTTCTTGCTCATTATCAAACGCACTAGTCCCAGATTGCTCACTCATTAACGCGTCTAAATCTAAGCCTGCCGACCCAAGCGGGTCGTCTACTGATTGCTTGCTGGTAGTTGCATCATTTTTTTCATCATCATTGATTGTTAAGTCGTTCAACATATCATCAAAATTAGCATTGTCTAGGTCTTGAATAAGACCATCGTCTAAGAAGCCACCGTCGTCTTCTAAAGAGTTAAATTGATCGTCTAAGGCCAGTGCAGACAAATCTAATTCGTCGTTTTGTGCTTTTTTTGGCGCTTCAAATTGCTCATCTTCGTCTAACCAATTATCTAAATCTTTAAGTCCCGCTAACACGTCTTCATCAGATTCATCTACAAAGTCAAGGGCATCTTCTGAATCTAATTTTGTATTGTTTTTTACTGAACTTTCACTATTATTCTGGGGCGTGTCTGCCATATCGACTTCATCAGGCATAACGTTTACAAGCGCTTTGCGTTCTTCAGCTTGTTTAACTTGCTCAGCTTCGGCCGATAAGCTTTCTTCTATTAAATCTTCAACTTCTTTAGCTGACTCTGCTTTAGCCGCTACCTTGTCTTGTGCTGAATCATCTACTTCATCGTCATTTACTGACATATCGCTTGTGAAACTTGGAATGTCATCTAACAAATCATCAGCATCTAACGATACATTGGTTATTTCTTTTGGTGTCACTGGCGATTGGTCGAGCATCTCGCTAACTACAGTATCACTTTGTTGATTGTTATCAGCGACGCTTTCTATGTCTTTAAGATCGTCAAGTAGACCGCCGAAATCTTCACTTTCATCATCTGCAAGCTCTTTAAACAATTCATCAGTAAGTTCTGAAACTTGCTCATTTTCTAGACCTTCGTCCAATGCATTACCATCATTGTCGGTACTAAGGCCTAATGACTTATCCGGCAATTCCTGTGATTCAACTGCTAATCCTTTGTCAGCCGATGCGCTGCCCAAATCGACATTGTCGCCAATCGCGTCTAACGCTGTGTCAAGCTTTTGGCTAGTGTCTTGCTCGTCTTCTTCTAAATCAAGCAATAACTCATTTGATAGGTCGTCAGTATCAAATGTATCAGTTACATTGTTGTCTTGTGTTAACTCATTTATATCGGAACTGTCGCTAGGTACCTTATCTAACTCTTCAAGTATTTCGTCTGCCATTCGGGTAATCGTTTCGTCATTAGATCGTATTTGATTCCCTATTTGCTCCATTGTGTTTTCATCAATTTCGCCATTTTTATCCAAATCAATGCCCGCGGGTGTGCCATCGGGCTTGTCTTGGACTTCATCCAACGCGCTACTTGTGATACTACTAATGCCGTCATTTTTAGTTTCAGGGCCAATATCGTTGTCATTGGTAAGTTCATCTGGCTCAGACAAGTCTAAGGAGGAGAAGTCATCATCTAGCGATAAATCATCGTCTTCTAACGATATACTTTCACCGTCCTGTAATGCGAACGCATCATCTTCATCATATAATTCAGCACGCTTAGCGTCACTTGACACATCAATATCAGACACCGCAGTAGGTGAGTCTGGCACCAACATGTCATCTAAGCCATCTAAATCGTCTTCCATATAGGCATCTGACAGTGCATTAATTGCATCGTCGTCTTCTAGTGCATCAGATAAAATATCGTCTTCTTCTACTGTATCGTCGTTTGACAAAGCTGCCATCAAATCTTCTGAATCTTGATCTAGCTCATCTCTTACTTCACCAATTACAAGTTCATCGTCAACAATATCTTTTGAAACGGGTATGCTACTAGCGACATTTGCGGGAGTGGGTCTTCTCAATAAATAAATTACCAGCACAAGAATAATAAGAAGTGTTACTACGCTCATCATAATGACTAGAACTATCGGAGATGCTAGTAGCGTAAATATTGATTCCGACTCTTTATCTATTCGCCGTTGCTCAGCGTCTTTAACCAACGCTATTAACTGGCTAAGTTGTTCTACCTGTTGATCAATTTGAGTTTGTAATTCAGTTTCTACCTCTTGTGTTACTTTTCGATAGTTCTCATCTATTTTTAATAGTTGCTCATTCAGCTTTTTATTTTCATCTAGCAGTACTTCAACTGAATTAATAGAAGCCGCAACTTGGTTCTTTAATTGTTGAAATTGTTGCTGTTGCTGGCTGCGTAGGTCATTTAATTGAGATTGTAATTGAGATGATGTTTTTGAAAGATCTTCTTGATTAACAAGCGGTATTTCAGGCTTCAAATTTGCAACTGGAACGGGGGCACTTATTTCGCCGCCAGCGGTACTGTTAAGGGATGGCTCGCTTGTTGTTAGAGGACCTCTACCTAATGCCCTTTCATCCATATCGGCTTTTGCACGCGCTCTTTGAGGATCTATTCTGGCAATATAACGATCGCTAGGTAGCTGCAATGTAGCGCCGTCCACCATGGTGTTAAAATTACCATTTTCAAAAGCTTGCTGATTTAATTCATAAATCGCTAACATGGTTTGATACACAGTAAAACGCGAATCTTGCTTATAACGGCTAGCAATTCGCCACAGAGTATCGTTTTGGTCTATGGGACCATATACCACTCCTGAATACACCTGCGTATTGTCTACAGGACCCTGTATTTGTGAGCGTGGAGCACCTTGAATCTGAGGGCCCTGTATTTGAGCATTTGACCTTTGTGGAGCTGGAGTTTGAGTGTCTTGGGCGTATACTTCAATGTTTAACAAACTAGCAACTACAACAAATACAGCACAGTAAAAAAGACGTATATGAAAATTCATCACGTATTGTTTACCTAGTTTTTGAATATTACCCATATATATCAAATTTATATTGCCTTGTTGAAAATTATATAGTTCTGCAATGTATCGGCCAAAGCCCTCTTTTACTTACAAATAATCTCTTATTAGTAGCTCGGCAATTTGTATACTATTGGTGGCAGCGCCTTTTCGAATATTATCCGAAACTACCCACATATTAATGCCATGAGAATGTGATATGTCATTTCTTACTCTTCCCACATGCACCCCATCATTGCCACTAGCAGAGCTCACTTGCGTTGGAAAAGCCTCGCGATCATCATACAGGGTTATACCCGGCGCAGTTGCTAATAAAGACTTCACGTCCTGCGCATCAATTTGTTGCTGAGTTTCAATGTGGATGGCTTCGCCATGTCCATAAAAAACAGGCACTCGAACCGCAGTTGCGTTAACTAAGATGTTATCATTGCCTAATATTTTACGCGTTTCCCACACCATTTTCATTTCTTCTTTGGTGTAATCATTTTCCATAAACTCGTCAATTTGGGGAATGGCATTAAAAGCAATTTGACGTGAAAATTCTTCACCTGTCACCGACTTTGCATTTAACAACTCTGCGGTTTGTCTAGCCAAACCTTCCATTGCACTTTTCCCGGCGCCCGATACTGATTGATACGTACATACATTAATACGGTCTATACCTACAGCATCATAAATAGGCTTAAGCGCTACCACCATTTGAATGGTAGAGCAGTTTGGGTTGGCAATAATATTGCGATTCCTAAAGTCGGCTAATGCGTGCGCATTTACCTCTGGTACTACTAATGGAATATCTGGTTCGTATCTGTAATGCGAGGTATTATCAATCACTACGCAACCTGCCTCAGCGGCAATAGGTGCATACTTTGCAGACACCGAGGCTCCCGCGGAGAAAAAGGCAATTTGAACCTTCGACCAATCGAATTCATCTGCATTAAGCACGGTAATTGTTTTTCCGTTAAATTCTATCTCGCCACCGGCAGACCGCTCACTAGCCAGCGGGAATAGAGTATCTACTGGAAAGTTTCGTTCTGCAAGTATATCTATAATCGCCTGACCTACCAGACCTGTTGCACCTAATATTGCAACATTAAAAGCTTGAGACATTTTTATCATCCTATTTTTTCAATTGTGATGGTGTGCTGTCGTTAGAAATGATAAACCCAATTCCATCGAGTAATGCAGTGATTCTATTATCCGCAGCGTCAAGTCTTAACGCACTGAATTCTCTACGGATTGGGTACTCTTGCCTTAACCTAGCAAAAGAAGTGAATTGTGCCATGTGGTGACGAAAAACTCTATCATCATTTTGTATATCATAGACTAAATGGCACATTTTTTTAACTAACTGTTGTGCGCCCAACAAGTCAAGCGCATCTGCATCGGCCAAAGCACTTTGCATAAGCTGTGTTAGCTTTGTGTTATCGTTAGGCAAAATAGCATTTAGCTGCACCTTTTCTGGTATTTTATAGCGCTTGCACAGTTGCTGATAGAGCATAAAAGTCCCATTTGCTTTACCTTCCAGTGTGTGCCCTGCAACGTGCGCGCTAGCTATGCGTAAATAAGGAATTAACGCAGTCATGATACTTGGTTCGTTTTCCCAAACATCCAATACCACATTAAGCCCTCTTGTATTAGTTTTTGTTGCCATCTCAAAATGCTCTAGTAAAGCTTGATTATTAATCAACTCTCCCCTTCCAGCATTAATCAAATATTGTTCACTGTCGAGTTGCATAAACGCGCTTGCATCAAACAAATGACGTGACGGATGACCTATGTGACTGTTAAGCGGGGCGTGTACGCAAATAATGTCTGCTTGTAAAATATCCTTAAACTGCACATAACGAGGTACTGTAATACTGTTATTTTCGGCTGCAGAACACGTAAATTGTTTATGCTGATCTAGGCTGCTCTGTTGAGGAGGGTCATACACAATTACTTTAGCACCAAGGGCATTCATAGCAATCGCTACAAGGCTTCCAACGTTTCCATGGCCAACTATTCCAACTACTTTGTCTTGGATTAAAAAACAATCTTCATCGGCCAGTTGCAGCAGCGCACATACAACATATTGTGCAACCGCTTGTGCATTGCAACCACCGGCAGCATACCATTGGATACCTCTGGCACTTAATGCAGCAATGTCAAAATGATCATAACCTGCGGTAGCAGTCGCTACAAATTGTAAACTTGGCATTTTATCAAGCAATGCTTGGTCTACTTTTGTGGTTGAGCGAACTAACAAACACTCAACTAAAGGTAAATATGCCTGCAGCTTTGTTGAAAGAGGTAGAGCAGAGTGATCGGTAACTAATTCACCCGCCGTGAAAGTTTTAACAGTACCTAAGGGGAGAAAAAATTCTTCCCAGTAAGGCATTGCATTGTCGGCTAATATTTTCATTTTTATGGCTTGGCTTTTTCTAATTGGGCTTTATAAAATCAAGCTATGACTATTCTATGCTTTATAATCTGGACACATACGATCAAGCTTTCTCAAAATGGCAGGCCATGCTAGTTGTCCACCAGCCCCTTTCGTTACTTGCGACGCTTGGGCTTGAATACCCGCTAATATTTGTGCGTTCACAGACACTAACGGTTCGCCGGTTGCCTGCGCCATAAGTTGAATTTCGCAGGCTCGCTGCAAAATAAACATAGCCAAAAATGTGTCCGCAATACTGTCTGCACAGGTAAGTAAGCCATGATTGCGTAATATCATAAAGTTAGTTGTGCCTAAGTCGGCTACTAACCTTACTTTTTCAGCTGGGTTTAAGGCCACGCCTTCATAGTCATGATAGCTTATAGAAGCCAGTGCGAACAAAGATTGTTGACTGTACGGACCCAAGCCTGACTCTAATGCCGATATTGCAACACCTTGGGTCGTATGCAAGTGCATAACGCATTGAGCGTCATGCCTTGCTTCGTGAACAGCGCTATGAATAACAAAACCTGCCGGATTAACGTCAAACTCACTAGGCATTACTTTAGTGCCGTGTAAGTCGACCTTAACAAGACTAGACGCCGTCACCTCTTCAAATAATAAGCCATATGGATTAATCAAAAAGTGATGTTGCGGGCCAGGAACACGTGCCGATATATGCGTAAAAATTAAATCGTCCCACCCGTAGTGGGCAACCATCCTATAACAAGCGGCCAAATCAACACGCGTTTGCCACTCTTGTTTTGAAACTTGTGATTTAACGTCCATAAGCTAAGCCCTTTTTCATTCACAAAGGGTTGGCATTCGCCAACCCTTTGTTTTTATCCCCAGTGTTAATCAATTAAGCGGTGTAGCGCTTAAATACCAAACTTGCATTGGTACCGCCAAAGCCAAAGCTGTTTGACATAACTACGTTCAAAGTGGCTTTTGTAGGCTTAGTAATTATATTTAATCCTTTTGCCGCATCATCTAAGTTATCAATGTTGATTGACGGGCAAATGAATCCCCCTTCCATCATCAATAAAGAAAATATAGCCTCGTGCACACCTGCCGCTCCCAGTGAATGTCCCGTTAGTGATTTAGTTGCGCTTAACGCAGGGCAATCACTACCAAACAAAGCTTGAATCGCCTCTAATTCCTTAACATCGCCTACCGGAGTAGATGTGCCATGGGTATTTAAATAGTCCAGAGGCTCATCAACATCTTTGAGTGCTTGACGCATACATCTAACAGCCCCTTCACCGCTTGGTGCGACCATGTCGTATCCGTCAGAAGTAGCACCATAACCAACAATTTCTGCATAAATTTTGGCACCGCGTGCTAATGCATGTTCTAACTCTTCAACCACAACCATACCACCGCCACCAGCACTAACAAAGCCATCGCGGTCAATATCATAGGTACGTGAAGCAACGGCTGGGTTATCATTATACTTAGTCGATAGCGCACCCATTGCGTCAAACTGACCTGAAAGAGACCAGTGGAGTTCCTCACCGCCACCGGCAAATACCATTTTTTGTTTACCCAGTTGAATCATTTCAAGTGCATTACCTATGCAATGCGCGCTGGTAGCACACGCTGAGGAAATAGAGTAGTTAACGCCTTTTATTTTAAAAGGCGTTGCTAAACAAGCAGAAACCGTGCTGCCCATGCAGCGCGTTACCATATATGGTCCCACTCGCCTTACACCTTTTGTGCGCATAATGTCGGCTGAATTAACTTGATTTTCAGAACTTGCGCCGCCCGAGCCGGCAATAATGCCTACATCTTCACTCGAATATTGCTCTTGTGTAAGACCGGCATCTGCTATTGCCTGTTGCATCGATAAATATGCGTAACTAGCCGCGTCGCCCATAAAACGCAAAGCTTTGCGATCGATGTGTTCTTTAAGATCAATTTTAACGTCGCCCCACACTTGGCTGCGTAAACCTGCATCAGCAAATTGTTGAGAAAACGTAATGCCCGACTTACCGTGGCGTAACGATTCTCTTACTTCATCTGCATTATTACCAATACTCGATACTATGCCTAAGCCAGTGATTACCGCTCGTTTCATTTTTCACCTTTTTTAATTTTTGTTAATTGAAAAAATAGTCAGGGCACCAAAATTGTGCCATTTTTGAATTTTAAAGCGATCCTAGTCTAACTGATATAACGCTTTACCTGTCAACCTTAAATAACAATACCTACATGTTACCAAGCGTAGATTTAAAACTAGAGAACGGTTTTATGTATAATGTGGCATAAAGTCGTATTCTTTAACAGATCTTTTGTTTGTTAAGGTTTTTGAAAAAAACATTTTAAGCAGGATAAAAATAAAAAGTGTTAAATAAAAAGTATGGTGGTTTACTAATATCGTGAAAAAAAAGCCCATAGAAAGCAAAACAGTAACAACTATAACGCCCGCCAATATTTACATGGTTGAAAAAAACACGCCTGCTTCACACGATTATGGTGACGTATACTTTTTCGCAACTAACGGCGCGCAAGAAACTGACTACGTTTTTATAGATGGAAACGATTTGGTAAATAGATGGCAACGCCATAACAACGATTTCTTTTGTATTGCTGAAACCGGCTTTGGCACAGGCTTAAATTTTTTTAGAACTGTGCAGTATTTTCAGCATTTTCGACAATCTTATCCACACCACCCATTAACAAAGCTTGTCTTTATTTCAACTGAAATACACCCACTGCACAAAAAAGATGCCGAGAGTATATTGGAAGGGTGGAAAAAAGATAACTTTTTAACCAGTGTCTCAACTAACCCAGCTAGCTATATTGACCTGAGTAAAATATGGATTGAGCAATATCCTATTCCTGTTGCCGGTATTCATAGACGACACTTTTCACTCAACAATGAATATTGCAAGGGTCAGATAGTCCTCGATTTGCATTATGGCGACGCTACTGACGCTTTTGCGCAAATACAAAAACAACCATTAGGATTAGTAGACGCGTGGTTTTTAGATGGCTTTACGCCGAGTAAAAACAGCAGTATATGGACGCAAGCATTGTATGAACAAATGGCCCGTTTAAGCAAATCAACCTGCACCTTTGCAACCTTTACCTCTGCAGGTGAGGTCAAAAGAGGTTTGCAAAGCGCTGGATTTAATGTTTCAAAACAAAAGGCCTTTGGACACAAACGAGAAATGCTCTTGGGCACCTTTAATGACAATTTACAGGCTATGGAATACACACATAAAGGCGATACATTAGAAAAACAAAGCCCAAAATCATACAAACTGGAGGCACCTTATTTTGTGCGTTCAGGCATAAAATCCGTTAATAATAGACAAATTACAGTTGTTGGTAATGGTCTAGCGGGCGCCATCATGGCTTTAAAACTAACCCAACGAGGTAAGCACGTTAATTTGCTATGGCAGGGAGATTTGCCAAGTGATAGTGCATCAGGTAACCCCATAGGGGGCTTTTATCCGCAGCTTAACGCGCAAAACAATGCCGCTAGTCAAATTCAGTTGCATAGTTTTTTGTATGCCAGCGAGTTTTATAAAACCCTAAACGCAGCACAGCCATTTAGTCATGCGTGGTGCGCAGCACTACAACTCGCATTTAATGACAACACACAGGCTCGATTAAGCAAATTAGCCAACGCTAAATTATGGCCCAAAGAAGTGGCGCATTTTGTCAACTCAGAACAAGCCACAAATATTGCTAATATTCCGATACCGTACGCTTGTTTGCATATTCCCAATGCTGGTTGGATTAAACCCCCTAGTGTGGTGCAGGCTTGTCTTACATTAGCCCAAGCAAGTGGTTTACTCACATTGCAAAACAAGACTCAACTGGTAAGTTACAAATGCACCGATACACAAGGCATTCAATTAACGCTTAAAACTAGCAATGGCGACTTCGCGCATAACGCTATACGAGGAATTCCTACTAATATTGCTGATACCAAGCCAGCCCAATCAAAACATGTTCATAATACACCTACTTTAGTCCTTGCCATGGGCAGTGGCAGTGAGTCTATGACAAAGCACGTGATCCCTTTGCGATTAACGCGCGGCCAAGTTGAGATGGTGTCAAATGACTATCCCGCGAGTACTAATAGCGTATTAGCTCGATTACAAACCTTACTTTGTCACAAGGGTTACTTTACGCCCGCGGCCGATGGTTTTCACGCCCTAGGGTCAACCTATATAAAAAATGATACTAATTGCGATTTACGAGACGAAGAAACAAATATGAATTTTGCTATGCATATCCAAAGTATACAGCACGAAAGTTGGCAAAACGAGCTTCAACAAGCGCGCCTCAACCCCAATAATTATGCACGGGCTGCGGTGCGATGTTCTTCACCCGACCATTTACCGGTAGTAGGCGCAATGCCAAACGAATCTCAATTTAAAGAATTAGCTGAGCTGTATAAAGCTTTACCTTTGCATCGTTATCCTATTCCTAGTAACGATGCAAATGTGTTCGTATTGACAGGATTAGGATCAAGAGGGCTGACTACCGCACCATTAATGGCAGAGATATTAGTGAGTCAAATGCTAGATGAACCAATGCCCTTAGCCAAGCATTTACTTGACACCGTAAACCCAAACAGATTTATTGTGCGCTCACTTATTCGCCGAGAACCATGGCCAGCATAGCGCTTACGCTTTTTTAATCGGCGCCATAGCGGACATATTGAGCGTGTATTTGTTGACTCACAAACCGCGGAACTAACACGCTCGCGCTCGACACAACTCTATTAGTACCCAACTCAATAATGCGTGCGTTAATAAACACGCCGTCGGCTTTATCAATCATAGTGGCTGACAACACATGGTCCATAACCTTCTTATTGGAAAGCTCTAATACGTCACGTGAAAATGCTAAATCGCCTTGTTTTGTGACCTTAATTGCAGGCATCATTTTGAAGTCGACTACATTTAAGCCAAATTGTTGAATCTCTGAAATAGAGTACTCTGCCATTTGATTACCCAACACTGTCGTATTTTGTAAGGTGTAGTCTAGCTTCACAAAGGAAGTCACCCCAATTCTGGCACGAGAGCTTAATCCATTTGCATTTTTCACCAAATCCATGACTAGCTGTCCGGCATAATCTTGCACACTTTTATATGTAAACATTGGCGTAAAGCGCTTCACAGGCGGCTGCATCATTTCAGCATACATATTATTTGTATCTTCATGTGAACCTGCATCATTATAAGAAGAACGTCCAATTGGATCGCTACTACGATTTTGCTCACGCGTGGCTAAACCACTAATTCCATTAGGCACAATTGTGCCTGCCAAATTGTGTTGTTCATTTAATAAATCGGCGATTGTTTGAGGAGGCTGATAACCCGCCATAAACAATTTCCCGGCAGCGCAGCCACCTAATATCATAGCTATTGTGCATATAGTGGCAACTTGTAAATGCGTCTTAACGCCACGCAATAAAGCGTAGCACAATGTATTTAAAATTTTCATATTATTCCCCTGCAATAATACGTACACCGTCAATCAGGTCATTTTGTCTCGATGATCCACTGGGAAGCAAAGCATCTACAATATAAAACGGTATAAAAGACTGGGCACTTGCTACCACCACATTTGACTGCATTCCTAGCATACGAGCGTTTACGATAAAACCACCTTGGTGTTTAGTCATGGTGCCGGTAAGTACATATTGAATAGGCGTATTACTTTTTAAGTCGAGAAAATCTCTCGACATCACAAAATCACCGAGTTCGGTTACACGTATAAACTGCGTCGCTTTAAACTCAACTACCGGCATTCTAAACTTATGAAACTCATGAACAAACGACTCTGCCATTTGTTGACCCAGTAAATTAGTTTGCTTTAAATCACTGTCTATTAGCGAAAAATGGGTCACCGCTACAGGGGTACGCTCACTTACATATTCCATATTAGAGACTAAGTCTTGTGCCATGTTTCTTACATAGTCACCCACATGTTTCGTCAACGGCATGCTTTTATAAGGGCCTTGGGTAGACGACATAAGAGGCGGTCTACTAATAGAGCCAAAAGCATCTACCGACCCATACGTTTGCGCCTGTTTATCTAATTTTGCGTTGCCTACGGCGCTGGCATTTATATCAACCACGCCATTGATTTGTGTCTGACGCCCTTCATTCATATCGTTTCCATCATTTATTTGCTCGTCAGAAGAAGAGGCAAACAATTGCTCAACAGACGGCAAAGAACTGCATCCGGCAAGAAAAATAATGGTTAAAAATAACGTGCATAGTTTCATATATTACTCCAAATTAGTCGATACATTGCTGGGTTTTTCAGTTCGGTAAAGTTGCCCGTTACGCAAAGTAACTTGTTCTTTTTCCCAAAATAAATCTGCTGGAAAAAAGCGGGTTGCTGCTGCTACTACATCTTTGCTACGTACATTAATCACACGTGCATTAACCATGGCACCGTTTTGCTGCGGCGTAATAGTGCCGGTAATGTAGTAATCAACATTTTGCAATTGAGACAAGTGGTCTAAATCTCTAGACAGGACACGATCGTATAAGTCGGTCATTATAATAGCGTTACTGGCTTTATAATCTTGTGCCACGAACCCGCGCCGCACAGCTTCCGTAATCAGTCCCTGCTCGAGCTGGTGCCCCAATAGCATAAGCGGGCCTTGTTCATTTAGGTTTGTTTGCATACTGGTTACAGGCACAAAACCCGCGACTGCGTATCGATACTGTTTATCTGCCTGCATGTTTGCAAAAAGCTCTTGTGCCAGTCTGAATGTAATCAGTTCTGAATTTCCTAATGCGGAAGTTGTACTAGACTTTTGTATAGGTGCCTGTTGTGACAACAAATTGGCGCAGCCTGACAAGGTCAAAATAATGAGCACGCAAAGAACACAGAGCAATACAGACCCAATACTGTTGACAACATTTTTCATATGCTAATCCTAAAAGAACAAATAATACTTTCAGACTAAGCAAAATTGGGTCCAACTTAGCTAGTTTTTTATAAACGGGGATTTCAATGAAATTTCGGGATACACTTTAGTCACGTTTCTTGCGCAAACTTTGTAGCTTCTTAATGTTTAAATGCAGTTGTGTGTATCGGCAAGGTGAGTGATAAAGAGGACATTTTCATTTAAGTTCTTGACCTTACTTCTTTGTAGTAGCGATATCGGTCAATACGGTTTATTCATTGTCATTGTCATTCACAAACAACATATTTGTCATGTATATTACGTCTTTCGCATCAGCCCCAACAAGTTCGTTATTGGCAATAGCACTATTAATGGACTGAGACAACATATATTGTGTTTGCTGTTGCCATTGAGCTTGACCTGCACTTTTATTTTCCGGTGCTTGAATTGCATGTATTAAATTAGCCGCTATCACCGAGAAGTGACCATGGATATAACTGGCTATAAAAAGCTCATGATCACTTCCTGTTTCAATATAAGCATCGAGTAGGGCCTCTTTAATATCTAAATACTCACTAAAGTTACGGATGAGTTGCTCACTAGCATTTCCCAAAGATAGTACCTCTTAATTGTATGGCTGGATTTGAACAGAACATGTTTTTAATGACGAACGAAGTACAGTACCTGATCCCTATACCCGGTAATTACGGAAATAGGACCGGCTAGGTCATCGTCAAGCTCTGTATCACCAGAATCTGAAATTAAGCCTTTATCGCCTAATAAATGTAGTTTGGCTTTAGTCGCCACTAGTATAATATTCTGTTTGCCAATTTGCTTAATAAACATAGGCGATAACTGTTGATTCCCACGCCCTAAAATATGTCCCTGTCCACCAATAATCGTTGCCACTAATTTACTGTCTTTACCCGCGGTAATAGACAAAAGTTCGCGCGCGGTAACATCTTGCGCAATAACCTTACCGGCTTTGACTATATCTACGCCCAATAAGGTATTAGGCAAATTTGCTTGCTGCATAATCGCATCCACCGTACTGCCAGACCCCATAACAAAAAAAGTCTCCGGGAAATCTTCGATTATTTCTAAAACATAGTCGCTAATATCGTCTAACAATAATTCGTCAGATTCTTTGCCACCCATCTTAACGGCTTGTATATAGGTAAGTTCGCTGGGGATTTTCATTTCACCATAATGCTTTGACATAACTTTGCCTTGTCTAAATAAGGTTTCGTCAATATCTCTAACTTCGCCGTCGTGGAGTGACAATAATTCGCCTTCAATGACTTTACGTAAAACGATGCCCGCAGATTTTGGCGTTATTGCATATACACCGCTGTGAATTTTGCAGCCTGCGGGTATCCCTAAAACAGGCACAAGGGTGCTTACGACGTTGCATAAGTTACGTGCGGTACCATCGCCACCCGCAAACAGAATTAAATCTACTTTTGCATCAAGTAATTTACTTGCCAGTGCTTGGGTGTCTTTAGATTCAGTTTGGGTATCACTTCTATGCATTACCTCATATTCAAAACCAAGCATCTTAGCGGCGTTTTCGCCCATATCGCCATTACCGGTTAATATTGTTAACTGGTCTTTAATTGCTAAACACTGCTTAAGTGCAAGCGATGCTTTTTGCATAGCAAGTTGTTCACCGCCATTTTCCATGGCTCTTGTCCTAACCTCGGCACCATCACTACCTTTAAGTGCTAAAGCTCCGCCAATGCCCGCAAACGGATTAATAATTAAGCCTAATCTGAAGCGCCGGCCTGCACTCGTGTTAGTCATTAGGGTGCCACCTTATTTTTATTACTATAGATGCTGTTGTGGATAGTGTTATGGATAACTTTAGGATCATGTCTATTGTAAAGGGTTAGCATACAGTGCTATCGCAAAGTGAAGTACTTAGCATCAAGCGTTTATCGTTAAGGATGAGTGCTGGGCTTGAATAAAATTTATGTAATTCAGCCAAAAACAGACTTGCGCGAGCTGGAAAACCGTATGTAACGTAGTGTTTTAGCTGCCTGTTTACAGCCTGCGTAAAGTGATCATGTTGACGCGCTAAAGTTTTGTCATCTTGGTTTTCTTGCGAATTCAAATTGTCGATACTCACCCGAAACGGAATATTACACGCTATTGAAAATGCCCATTCAAGTGCCTGTGGCTTGCGCTCTACAAATTCAAAGTCAGTTTGCTGTTGCGCAGTTCTGCCATCGGGGGCATACCAATATCCATAGTCTATTTTCTGACGCCTATTAGCGCCGGCAATACACCAGTGTGCAATTTCATGAAGCGCGCTTGAAAAGTAGTCATGACGGTAAAAAATAGTGCTCAATGTCTGCTTAGCGTTCGCAGGTATATATAAAGGTTCAGGTGCTTCGCCTTGCAATTGTGTATTGAAATGCGCAGAAAAACATAAGCTAAATATGCTTTGCAGATCACGGTCACTTTTTTGCTTGTCTTTATTATGTTTGGCACAATTGGCTAGCATAGGCTTAGTATTGATAGTCTCTTATTTCAGAAATTTGGGATTTTTTAATGTTTTTAACTACAATTGTTAGTCCTTAGATTATAGCCGATGCTATGATAAACCTCATTCTAAATTATATTTTATTTACAGACCTTTAGATGACAAATGAAAATACCAAGGATATCGCGCAGTTCTCCACGCTTAATTGGCTGCATGCGCATCCTTTCATGAGCGAATGGAAAATAGCTTCATCAAATATCGACCATTATAAGCATACCAACAACCTTGCTTATTTAGCTCGCTTAGAGCAACTAGCGTGGGAACATTCTGAGTTTATAGGCTTAACCTTTGTCGATTACCAAGCACTAGACCGAGCAATGGTAATAACACAGCACGAACTTAATTATCATCTACCTTCACATTTAGGTGACACGCTAATTTGTGCAACATGGATTATGAGCTGTGATAAGAAGTTTAGACTAAGTCGACAATTTCAATATATTAATCCTAAAAATGGTAAAACTATTTTTACGGCAAAAACCCAATTTGTATGTGTGAGTCTACAAACAGGTGTGCCTAAAAAAATGCCCGACGCTTTTCAAAAAATATATGGCCATGTAGCATTGGGCTCTTAGCAGTATTAAGGTGTTTATTGTTTTGCTATAAGTACCATTAAACACAACGAGGAGGAAATATAGTATGCAGTTAATAAAATGGCTTAGCATTTTGCTTTCTGTGTCCTTGGGTGCTAACTTTTGGTTTATGTACACGTGGTACCAGCGAGAAAACCTACCTCAGAGCACACAAAATACAGTTGCAAATACAGCATTAGAAGTGAACTCGCATGCGTGGCAGCGATATCCGAAAGTTGACTCACAAGGTCTAACTAACGAAGATATACTGCCAGCGAAGCATAGTTCGTTATCGTATGCCAACGATGAAACACTCGACATCTCCCAACAAG
>JBLIGC010000020.1:0-26069 GCA_047636735.1 Glaciecola sp.
CTCTTATTTACGTTCGCTATATTTAGTTTGGAAGCCCACAAATATTCGACGTTAGATAACCGCGCAGGGAAACTGCGCTATTTTATGTAAGGGCATAAGACTTCATGTTACCGGCTGTGGTGACGATTGTATTGGTTAAGAGAGTCTATTTCTGAAATCATCATAAGTGAATGTTTTAACAAGCGTGAACTTGCCGCTACTTTGGATTATGCCGATGGCAGGGTGTTCAACACCATTGAAAAAGCTTGTTTTTACCATTGTGTAATGAAGCATGTCTTCAAAGATGATTCGGTCGCCTGCTTTTAACGGTTTATCAAAGCTGTAGTAATCAATAATATCTCCCGCTAAGCAAGAGTTACCGCCTAGTTTATAGGTGTATTTTTTTTCATAGGCTAATCCTGAACCACGTACCGCCGGACGATATGGCATTTCAAGTACATCTGGCATATGACCTGTAGCGGAAATATCTAATATGGCAATGAGTTGTTCATTCTCGACTATGTCGACTACCTCAGCTATTAAAGAACCAGCCTGCCAAGCCACAGCCGACCCAGGCTCTAAAATGATATGAAGGTTTGGGTGCTTTGCTTTAAACGCCGTAAGCGTGCTTATTAAATGCTCACGGTCATAACTGGCGCTGGTCATTAGGTGTCCACCGCCTAAGTTAAGCCATTTCAACTTGGGTAAGTATTCTCCAAACTTGTCTTCAATAGCTTGCAGCGTGCGCAGAGCAGAAAAAGAATCGTTCTCACACAAATTGTGAACATGAAATCCTTCAATACCCGTAATATCTGCGCCTTTTAGCTGTGCCGCTAATATGCCTAAACGCGAACCCGGTGCACAAGGGTCGTATAATGGAATGTCTGTTTCTTGATTCTCAGGATTAACGCGCAGACCTGGCGATACCTTTGATGCAAGTATTTGTGTTTTAAATTGTTGCCACTGGTTAAGACTGTTAAATGAGATATGATCACATAAGTTAATTAGTTCATCTATATCTTGTTGTTTATATGCCGGAGAATACGCGTGTACCTCTTTACCCATTTCATATTTGGCAAGTTTAGCTTCCCACACCGAGCTGGCGGTAGCGCCCTGCAGATACTCGCGCACAATATCAAAGGTAGACCACATGGAAAACCCTTTCAACGCAAGTATTATGGCAACACCAGCGCGAGTTTGCACATCTTGCATAATGGCTAAATTAGCTCGCAGTTTGTCTTCTTCACACACATAACAAGGGCTGGGTATATGCTGGTTTGCAAGTAATGTGTTCATTTAAATGGACTCTCGCATTCCATTACATGCCAAGGTAAACCATGTTCTTTGAGCATATCCATAAAGGGGTCTGGATCAAATTGTTCCATGTTCCAAACGCCCGGTTTGTGCCATGTTTTGTTTAACATCAGCGCTGCACCAATCATGGCAGGGACACCCGTTGTATAAGATACGGCTTGGGCGCCCACTTCTTCAAAACAGGCTGCATGACTGCAATTATTATAGATAAATATTGTTTTTTCTTGGCCGTCTTTTATGCCGGTTATGTAAGTGCCTATACAGGTTTGGCCTGTATAGCCTTGGGCTAATGAACCGGGATTAGGTAATACGGCTTTTAGAAATTCTAATGGAATAATTTGTTGGCCCTGAAAGTCTATTGGCGCGATGCTTGTCATGCCAATGCCTTCTAATACTTTTAGATGATTTAAATAAGCGTCGCCAAAAGTCATCCAAAATCGTGCGCGTTTTAAGCTAGGATAGTGCTTAACAATAGACTCTAGTTCTTCATGGAACATTAAATAAGAGGCACGCACACCGATGTTTTGATAATCTAAATCTTTACGCACACTTAAT
Source organism: Glaciecola sp. (assembly GCA_047636735.1). Classification (GTDB taxonomy): domain Bacteria; phylum Pseudomonadota; class Gammaproteobacteria; order Enterobacterales; family Alteromonadaceae; genus Glaciecola. The sequence continues at coordinate 1,849 of JBLIGC010000020.1, forward strand.
GGCGGAGTTTCTTTCCATTCGCCGTTTTCAAAATAACGACCCGCTTGTGTGATTTCACGAATATTAATCTCAGGATTAAAGTTAGTCGCAAATGCTTGGCCATGGTCGCCACCGTTACAATCAACAATGTCAAGGTAATGTATTTCGTCAAAGTAGTGCTTTGCGGCGTATGCGGTGAATACATTTGTCACACCAGGATCAAACCCACTGCCAAGCAGGGCCATAATACCCGCTTCTTTAAATCGTTCTTGATACGCCCACTGCCATGAGTATTCGAACTTGGCAACATCTTTTGGCTCATAATTTGCGGTATCTAAGTAATCAGTGTGGGTTGCTAAGCAGGCATCCATAATGGGTAAGTCTTGATAAGGCAAAGCCAAATTAACCACTAAGTCTGGCTTAACTTGCTTGATGAGTGCCGCTACTTCGTCGGCATTGTCTGCATCTACAGTAAATACAGCCTTAACGCGGTCAATTCCCACTTCTTGCTGTAAGCTTTCGCATTTTGACACTGTTCTGCTAGCTAAATAAATTTCATCAAATAACTGCGGTAAACGTGAACACTTTTTAATAGTGACAGCAGCAACACCGCCTGCGCCAATAATTAACACTTTTGACATACTAGAGTTCCTTAGGAAAAACAGTTTTATATTTGTAGTGAATGAGTTTTGGTCGATTAGTATTCCAATCGCTTCTTGGTTAAGATCATACGATGTGACGGACCTTGTGACAAGTATCGATTTAGTCTGAAAAGTTACAGGTGCAGGGTTGGCTAATGGTAATGCCGTTTTGAACATGTTTATAGGGATATATAGAAACGGTATTTTGGCCTTGCGAATCGGTAATAGTGAAAACTAAAGCGTTCGATTCGGTAGAGTTTGGGTGTGTAATTTCGGCAGCGTAAACAAGAACACTAGCCGACTCCGAACCTAATACTTTATGTGTTTCAATTTGTTTTTGAAGCGATTCAATCATATGTGGTTGTACGCGCTGGTCTTTATGAGGAATAAATATACAGCTAATGTCGCTGTTGCTGCTATTGTCAGTGACTAAGGCGAATGGATACAATGTATCAGAACGCGCCAACATAGACTCGCAAAAATCTAAAGCATTACTTATCATGTGCGCATATGGCAGATGTTGTTGTAAAATAAGGTGCGAGTGCATTGTGTTGCCAAGTTAGTAACATTAATAATATTTAACGGTAGCGTCATAATAAAAGTTCATTTTTCTTTTTTTTCGATACTTTTTACAGCATCGTGCTTGTTAGGTATTTTCGCCTGGCGTATAAATTGTATGCTCTGATTTGATTTACCATTTTATAATTTACCAGTTAGTTGCCTTAGCCTTGCACCCTGCAGTCCTCCAGTATGCAGAATAAGTATTTTGCTATTTAGAGGGAAATAACCCCGGTTTAGCAAGGTGCTAAGTGCATAAAAACATTTGCCTGAATAAATAGGTTCAATTGCTAGTCCTTCAGCATTTGTGTTTGGTCCTTGATATTGATTAATACTATTTACAAAGTGCATTAATTCCTCACTTGTTTTTGCATAGCCACCGTGATGGAATTCATGCAAAATTTCCCACTCCTTATTTATGTGGGTTACTCCCATATTGGCAAGAAGATTTTCAACTAAACCTTCCAAATAGCCTTCACCTTTTAAGACGCCAATGCCAATTACTTTTATCCGCGGCAAATCTTTACTTGCTAACAAACCTGCCAGGGTGCCGGCGCTCGCTACGGGCAATATGAAGTGGGTAATATCAGGTGCTTGTAACGCAATTTCTGTCAAAATAGTACCAACACCACTCATGCACTCAGCGTGGGAGCCGCCCTCAGGTATTAAGTAATCGGCCTGTAAATGTTTTAACAGTTCACGACAATATTCGACATTGGTTCTTTTCTTGTACTGTATTTTGGAAACAAAATGTAATTGAGTGCCCCACTGCTGCATGTCTAATAACGTAGGGGTGAGTTGGCTGCTGTAGTCACCACGTATAACCGCGGTAAATTTGATGCTAAGTACCGCACATGCATAAGCCAATGCGTGTAAATGATTAGAATAACCGCCCCCAAAACTGACTACATGTTTATATTGGCGTTGCTTAATAGTAGCAAGTGAGGCGCTAATTTTACGCCACTTGTTGCCAGAAATAACAGGATGGATCAAGTCGTCGCGCTTACACAGCACTGAAATATTATGTTGCGTTAATGTTTTATCAATGCTGTTAGCGCCAAGCACCGCGGGGACGTTTATTACATCGTTTAATAGCGTTATGGGCGATGGTAACTGTATATTTAAATTCATTTTCTCTCTTTAATATATGGTGGTTAAGCGAATTTTGAGACTGACATTTATCACAATTTGACCCCACCGACGCTACTTATAAGCGTAAATGATAATTAGTATAAATACTTGTCGCTACGTATAGTGATGAGCTATACCTTTATTACACAAACTTAATAATCTAAAGCGTAGCCCTTTACGTTTTAAATAATAAGTATTCTTAACACTGGGACCTAATATATATGTTTTTTAAGCTAGTTACTAAGGGCTTTGCGGTGGTGTTTATCGCCAGCGTTGTATGTTTTAGTGCAAGTTCTCAAGTTTCTGCGGTAAATTTTCAACCGTACTTTGAATCCCCCGAGATAGTTGGCAAAGCGAGATTAAAGGTATTCTTTTTCAATATTTATGATGCAGTGTTAATTGCACCGCAGGGAAACTTCGATGCGGAGCAACCATTCGCTCTTGAGCTAAAATACTTACGAGATTTTGAGGGGAGAGAAATTGCTAGTCGCTCAATAGACGAAATGCGCAAACTTGGCATGGAGGACGAAGTTAAATTGGCTAAATGGTATCAAGAAATGCAGGACATCTTCCCAAATGTTAAAGACGGAGAAATGATAACCGGCGTTGTAGACAAACAGCAGGTGAGTCACTTTTATCTCAACGATGCGCATTTAGGCAAAGTCCACGATGTAGAATTTAGTAAATGGTTTTTTAATATTTGGTTGTCTAAAGAGACATCGCAACCTGAAATGAGACGGCAGCTTTTGGGACTAGTAAAATAATGAGGTTAAAAATGAAACGTTTTTTTTATAAAATATGCGCGGTGTTGTCTACTGTGTTTCTTTTGTCAGCTTGCTCAATATCGATAGACGGCGAAAATTATAAAACACAGCAACCTAGTTTTGACCTAGAAACTTTTTTTAATGGCAAGGTTACGGCTTGGGGTATTGTGCAAAACCGTTCTGGGGAGGTGGTACAACGTTTTATTGTTAATATTGACGGCAGTATCCAAGATGACAAACTTATTTTAGACGAAACCTTTAAATACAGCATGGGCGATGGCCCGCTTAAGCGTATTTGGACCCTAACTAAAAATGAAAACGGTACATATACCGGGCGTGCGGGCGACATAGCGGGTGATGCTACGGGCACTTCTTATGGCAATGCATTTAATTTCGCTTATGAAATGGATTTAGATGTTGATGGAACTACTTATCGCGTTAATTTTGACGACTGGTTTTTTGCAATGGACAGCAATAACATGATGAATAGGTCATACATCAAAAAGTTTGGTATTGTTATGGCTGAGGTTAGCATTTTTATGCAGAAACAAGATTAAACACACAACGCAGGCCTTTTGAATTTGCTATTTGTGAGGGTTCAAACCATATTCTACCACCATGTAAAGTGACAATCGCGCTAACTAACGAAAGTCCAAGGCCGTTTCCGCTCGTGGACCGGCTACTGTCTTCGCGATAAAAGCGCTGCGTCAATTTAACAATGTTTGCTTTGTTGACACCCACTCCTGAGTCGTCCACGCTAAATAAAACACGATACCCTTTTTGTTCTAGTTTCACTTTTATATGCCCATCTTCTGGGGTGAATTTAATAGCATTGTCCAAAATATTGGCAAACGATTGAAACAATAAATCTTTGTCACCAATGAAGTCTGCAATAACTTCGGCTTTAAACGATAGCGTAATATTTTTTGCTTCTACTAGCGGTAAATATAAGTCCACCGCATCACTAACAATCTCATCTAGCAAGACATTTGAAAATCCTGCTACTTTGTTACTATTTTCGATATCGCTGATGCGAAGAAGTGAATTGAAAATAGCAAGGAGGTTGTCGCATTCATCAATTAATCGTCCACGTTCTTTGCTGTCTTTTAAGTGTTCTATATGGCTTTTTAAACGCGTTAATGGGGTGCGCAAGTCATGCGCTATGTTGTCTGAAACCGACGTAATAGCGCGCACAGAAGATTCAATTTTGTCGAGCAGTTGATTAAGTACCAACGCAAGTTTACTTAAATCATCCCACTGTGACTCAACATATAAACGATCGCTTAAATTGCCAGTGGCAATAATATCATCGGCGGTGTCTGCAATTTTGTTTATACGACTCACTACATAATAGGCCACGCCCAAACTGGTAATAGCAACTACGAATACAATTATTATCATTACCCAAGATGATGCTCGTGCAAGTGCTACGGCAAATTCTATATCTTGCACGCTTCTTGCAACTAGCAAGCTGTCGCCATTAGTAAACTCAATAACCATTGCCATGGCGCGCTCTTTTACAGCCTCACCAGTATTACCTTTGAAGCTATACTCATTTCCTAGGGTAACTTGGATATCGAGTACGCCATTTCGTATAAGTTCGATGTTGTTGGTGGGCCATTGCGCTAAATTTCCGGCTACATAATTATCTTTATTATCTTTTAGGAAGTATAAGAAGTCGTTGGCTTGGTTTAAGACACGCTGATCAATAGTTTGTTTTACCGCTGTGCGGCCTGAAGCGCTATAAAGACTTCTAAAACCGCCTAAGTCAGCTTGAATAGCAGCCTGTGTTTCACGAACCAAGAGGTCGTCGTTAGCCACAGTTAAGGTATACGTGTTAAATCCAACGCCTAACATGAGTAAAATTATAAAAAAGAAGCTCACCACAAAGCTGGAGCTTTTGGTATAATCGGTGATGGCGCGCATTGTCTACTTCCTATTCACACTATACGCCTTACCGGCTACTAATCATATATCCGGCCCCACGAATAGTTTCAATCATTGGATAAGGAAAGCCTTTGTCTATTTTATTACGTAATCTGCTTATGTGTACGTCAATCACATTGGTTTGCGGGTCAAAGTTATATTCCCAAACCTTTTCAAGCAACATTGTGCGCGTTACGATTTTACCGGGGTTGTGCATTAGGTATTCCAACAACTTGAATTCTTTCGACTGCAAATCAATTACCTGACCTTCACGAGTGACCTTGCGGTTAATAAGATCTAAGGCAAGTTCACCTAAGGTTAAATTGGTGTTGTCTTTGGGTATATTGCGAGATGATAATATTTCGACGCGTGCTAGTAGTTCTTCAAAAGCGAAAGGTTTGGTTAAGTAATCGTCTGCGCCCGCACGTAATCCTTTCACTTTGTCATCAACTTTGTTTTTAGCGCTTAGGATAAGGGTAGGCGTAGTTACACCTTGCTTCCTAAAACTAACTAGTACCTCTATACCGTCCATTTGTGGCAGCATGCTGTCCAAAATAATAACGTCATACTGCGCCGAAATAGCAAATTCTAAACCGTCATTACCGTTGTCGGCATGCTCTACAGTGTGGCCGTGTTCGCTAAGCCCTTTTTGGATAAATCGAGCAACTGTTGGCTCGTCTTCTACTAACAATATATTCATAAATATAACATAATTAAAATATTACCCTTTGTCAGGTTAAATTACTGTAATCTGCACATCCAAAGCAAAGCCAATAATGTGTTGATGCAAAGCCGATGCAAATTTTGTATACGCATAGACTAGTCAGTAAAAATAGGGAGAGCAAGTGTTTATCATTATTATATGTATGGCGGTGGTGGTGATTATGCCAATAATTGCGAAAGTGCCGGTTGTTTTTGCACTATTTAAACAAGGTAAATACGATAACAAGCATCCTAGGCAGCAACAGGCTAGGCTAGAGGGCTTAGGGGCAAGAGCGGTTGCTGCGCATAACAACTGTTTTGAAGCGATTTGTTATTTTGCGCCTACTATTTTGCTGGTACTCGCGCTAGATAAATATAACGTATATACCATGCAATGGTGTGTTGCATTTGTAATTTTGCGGTTTTTGTATTTGGGTTTTTACTGGGCGAATTGGCATTTTTTAAGAAGCCTAGTGTGGGCCGCTGGCATGGCCACGCTTGTTCCTCACTATTGGCTGTTGTTAAGCTAGCTAGGATGCGCGCAGTCTCAAAGTACATGAGACTTCGTGTTTTAGTTGTGTCACTATTTTATCATCGTATTTACTGACGTTTACAAGTGAGATGCCATGTTATCGCGCTTTTAAATTACCATAAAAGCAGCAAGTAAAGTACTATGCGCGTCCAAATTTTAAAAGGGTCATCATAAATGCTACACAGTTTTTACAATGGCAAACGCGTACAAAAGCAAATAATAAATCAAAGTCAAGGCCATAGTAGTAAGCGTAAAGTGATCGCGATTAGGTCCACTGTATTGGTATGCGTTACGTGTTTGCTGCTAGCTTGTGAAACGGCTAAAAATACACCTGCAGAAACCTCACAAACTCAAGTGGATTTAGGCATTGCTGCGAAGCTAAAGGCGTCAACAAGCTTGCCAATAGACGAAAATATTGTAAAAGGTCAACTTAGCAACGGCCTACGTTACATTATTAGAGAAAATGCCACACCTGAGAATTTTGCCGAGCTTAGGCTTGTTGTAAAAACCGGTTCTATATTTGAAGACGACAGCCAACGGGGCTTTGCGCACTTCGCTGAGCATATGGCGTTTAACGGCACCCAAGATTTTAAAGAACAAGAAATTATCGAGTTTGTAGAGTCTATAGGCATGCGCTTTGGCGCTCATTTAAACGCTACCACCACCTTTGACAACACTATTTACAAGTTACGAGTACCTTCTGATAATCCGCAGGTCATTGAAAAAGCAATGCATATACTTGAAAATTGGGCGCATAAAGTCACCTTTGATGCCACAGCAATAGACGAAGAACGCGGTGTTGTTCTAGAAGAGTGGCGGTCGCGCAAAGGCGTAGGCGAACGGATTGCTAAACAACAGTGGCCAGTAATGTTTGCCGGCACGAACTATGCAAGTCGCTTACCCATTGGTACTGAAGAAATTATTACGTCAGGCAAACATGAAGATCTTATTCGATTTTATAATACGTGGTATCGGCCTGATTTAATGTCGGTCGTTGCTGTAGGTGATTTTGATTCAAGCACAATTCAGACTCTTATTGAAAAGTACTTTGGAAAGATTGAGCGACCCGAAACGCCAGTGACTATTCCCACGCAATATCTAGAGGTTTACGACACCCCAGTAATTAATATATTTAGCGATGCAGAGTTGACCGGAATAACGCTGTCGAGTTCGTGGCGAAATAAAACGCAAACTGGCGAGTACACGCAACAGCAGTATAAAAAACGTGTTATTAAAAATGTATTAAGTGGCGTACTCACCAAACGCATAAACGATCTGGCGTTAGAGACCACTAGCCCCTTTGTGGGCGCCCGTATAGGGGCGAATCAAACCATCCCAACGGCCGAAGAGTTTTTCTTTCGCGCCAGTGTTAAGCCTAATCAAACCGCAGCAGCATTTGCGCGTTTGCTCACTGAAGTTAAGCGTGTAGTCGACCACGGTATAAGTGAGCAGGAACTGGCCACTGAAAAAAGGTTGTATTTAGAATGGTTTGAAAGTGCAATTAAGAGCCAAAATACTTTGCAACATGGTGCATATTTAGGTAGCTATGTGAACCATTTCTTAAATGGCTCGCCCATAACGAGTTTGGCGCAAGATTTTACTTTATCAAAAATGTTTATAAGTGAAATTACGCTTGCCGATATTCAGGCCCAAATGAAGACGTGGGCTGGGCATCAAAATGCTGTCGTATTTTTAAATGCGCCTAGCAATATGGAGGACCAGTTGCCTAGTGAGGCAGAACTGGGGAATATTTGGCAACAAGTGCAAAGCACGCCAACCCAAGTATTAGAAGATAAAAAGCAGGTGTCGGCGCTAATGAACGAGTTGCCTATGCCAGGTACAGTACTAAATAAAACCTATATTGAAAAATGGGATGCACATCAATGGTTATTGTCAAATGGCGTGAAGGTGATTTTAAAATCCACTACATTTACAGAAAACGCGATACAGTTTAAAGCCATAAGTGATGGCGGCTATGCGCTTGTTGATGACCAAACTTACCTTACCTCGTTTGGACTAATGGATAGCTTAAATTTTATGGGCTTAGGCAGCTTAGACATGGAGCAACTTGCCCAGTTTTCGCGTGAAAAACGTTTCTCTGTTAATCCTAGCATTGATACATATACAGAAAGTATGGCTGGGGGCAGTAACAACCAAGACCTTATTTATATGATGCAAAGTATATATTTACGTTTTACCGCGCCCGTTAAAGACCATAAGCGCTTTGACTGGCTAAAAGACTCTTACAGGCCTAGGCTAAAAAACAAATATAACAGCCCCAACGCTCAGTTTTATGCTGCGATACAAGCCAAAACACAATTGGGAAATCCGCGTAATGTAGAGTTTGATGTGGCTATGCTCAACAAACAAAACCTAGACACTATTTATGCGGTCTATCAACAGCGCTTTGCCAATCCCAGCGACTTTACATTTGTATTTGTAGGCGACATCGATTTGGATAAAATGGACACGTATTTGTCTACCTATATTGCCAGCTTACCCACTACCAACAGTAAGGAAACGCGCGTTAAGCTGCCTAATTATGCATTACAAGGCGATTACCAAATTCATATGGAAAAAGGCACAGAGCCCAAAGCTACTGTTATTATTAGTTTGTTTGGCGAAGGCATTTGGTCTTATCAAAATCAAATGGTAATGTCAGCGTTTAAAAACGCGCTTGAAAAAGCCTTACGGGACCGTTTACGAGAAGAATTAGCCGGTGTTTATTCTGTTAGCGTAAGTGCTAGATTGAGCCGGTGGCCCTACCAAAACTACAGTGTTAATATAAGCTTTACCTGCGATCCACAACGCGTTGATGAATTATATGGTGAGGTCAATGCAGTGTTTGCACAATTCATCGCCGGTGACATTGATGAGCAACAAATTGACAATTTTAAAATTCAAGCCAAAACTGGTCGAGACAAAAACCTAAAAGAAAATGGGTTTTGGTTAAACTACATGTTAAATCATTACACCCCTTACACACCTTTGCCAATAGCTGACTACAACGCCTTGGTTGACAGTGTAACGCTTGCAGGCGTAAAGCAGGCAGCTAAACAATACTTAGTTACCGACAATCGTTTGTATGCAACATTAAAGCCAGAGCCAAGTGTCGATATTCAAATCGCCGAGCCGGTAAATTAAGTATGAGTGTAAATAGCCGCGATACCACTGCTAAACGAGCGTTAAATCACGATAATATTACGTTTTTGGACTATACAAAGGCACTTGCTCATCACTTTGAGAGCATTAACAAACAGTGGATCAATGATATGTTTGTGCTAGAGGATATAGATAAAAAAGTGCTTTGCGACCCGCAGAATTACATTATTGATAAGGGCGGCAGAATATGGTTCGCCGAGCATTTTGAGCATGGCATTATTGCTACTTGCGCCTTACTTAATAAAGGACAGGGCGCGTTTGAGCTTACCAAAATGGGTGTACTGTCGCCGGTGCGTGGATTGAAAGTAGGAGAAAAGCTTCTGCACCATGTTATTAAACAGTCAGCAAACATGAATGTGAAAATGTTATTTTTACTGACAAATGCAAAGTGTGAAGCGGCCATTCATTTGTATGAAAAAAATGGTTTTGTACATAGCAAGGACATTATGCGTACCTATGGGCAAAGCTACAACAGGTGTAATGTTGCAATGCGATACACAGTCACAGCTAACTAAAAATGTAGCCGCTGTAAATTATAAAGTGTCTATTCAAACGCAAATGTTACATACGTTATTCAGTCAAAAGGTAATTGAACTAAAAGCTAATGAATCAACGCTTTCTCAGACCTAGTATTTTATTTCTTATGTTTAGCATCAGGTCTATATTTTATCACCATGCCTTGCAAAAAGTTACGCAATAGCTGGTCTTGGCAGGCTCGATAGCTTCTATGATCGGTGTTCCTAAACAAAGCAGACAGCTCGCTTTTGCCCACGTTGAATTCGGCTAATCGCAAAATAGCCATCATGTCATCTTCTCGATAGCTCATGGCAATTCTGACTTTACGTAAAATATCATTATTTGAAAGTCTATCGCTACCTGACAGCACTTTTATAGGCTTTGCATTGGGATTGTCTTGCTTACCGCGCCGTTTAATAATGAGCCCATCTAAAAACAAGGCTAATATTTTATCGCGGCAGGGCACAAAACCCGACTCTTCTTCTTGTTTCATCATACCATGCAAATATTCCTCTTCCATCTTGTAGTCAACAAGCTTGAAAATATTAATAGTGGCGATGTCGTCTAGTGATAAGGCAAATCTAAGACGGCGTAAAACACTGTTGAAAAAGGCGTTGTAGTCTGCTGTTTTGGGAAGTTCGATGTTGGGCATGTAAAGTCTTGAGTAAAATTAGATTACATAATTATATAGTATGAATGAGTTAAGGCATAGCGGCGTGATTAACGCGTTAATGATAAGTGATATTAGAATATGCCAAAGTGGTTAATATAATGTGTAAACAATGCCCATGAACGAACGTTTTTATTACTTTAGTCTTTTTGAGCCATGCGTCAGTGCGAAATCGGATTCAAATATCAAGTTGATTTATACAAAGCTTTGCACAAGCATTTAACAAGAAAAAAGCATCGTCATTTCATTTCTTAACACGCTACTGACTTCAATTTAAACCAACGCAAGCCCCTCACCGCGAATCTGCTCGATGATTATGTTCTGAAACGTTCTGGCAAGTGCCAGAAGTACGAATAACGGTGAATAATTTGAGAAGACAATTTTAGATATCTAACCTTCGCTTACTTGAGCCGCAACTAATGCTCACTGAATATCCGTTACAGCCTTAATAGTAAGATACTTAAACTGTGTAAATGCACGTCAATAGCCAAAAAACGGCGGAATCATACCGTAAAGTATGAATCTCTATTGTCGCTTTACAAGTTGCCGGTGGTCACCGCTATTCAGTTTTTAGCTTTACCTCAGCTTGTGGGTCGATACGATATCCTAAACCTCTGACCGTCTCGATAAAGGTAGATTCATCCTTTCCGAGTTTTTTTCTTATACGACCAATATAGACGTCAACTACGTTAGTTAAGGGATCCGAATTGGCGCCCCAGATATTGTTTAATATGCGTTCTCTGGAAAACAATTTATTAGGGTTGCTCATCAGTAATTCAAGGATAGAGAGCTCTTTGGCCGTTAGCGATATATCTTTGCCGCCTACGGTGACCGTTTTAGAATCGGTATGCATTTGAACATCTGCAATACATAGCTCGGTGTTGACGACATCTAATCCTTGCTGTCTTCGACACACAGATTCAATTCTGGCCATGAGTTCGTCAAGATCAAAAGGCTTTGTAATGTAATCATCGGCCCCTATTTTTAACCCATTGATAATATCTTCTGTGCTATCCATTGCCGTCAACATTATAATGGGCGTATTTATTTTTCTAAAACGCAGTTCTTGGCATACCGCTATACCAGACTTACCAGGCAGCATGATATCTAGCAGAATAAATTCAAAGTCCCCGCCACGAACAACGCTAACGACTTCTTTGCCGGAATCTAATCGAGTAACGTTGTGTCCCTCTGCCTGCAATGCTCTCATCAAAAAGTCCGCAATTCGGTCGTCATCCTCAACTATTAAAATTCTCATTGGCTTACCTCATGATTTAATATCAAAGGCAGCGTTACTGTTGCCGTTGAACCTTCACCCATTTCGCCCTGTAATGAAATAGTACCAGCGTGGGCCTCTACAATCGCTTTCGCCACAGGCAGACCCAAGCCGGTTCCGCTAGCTTTGCCCGAACCTTCACTGCCCCTATAAAATCTGGAGAAAACTTGACTCGTTTCATTGTGTTTTAGACCAATGCCAGAGTCTTTAATCTCGACAATAAGAGCTGTTTTACGCGTTCGAATATCCACCTCTATAGTGGAGTCTTGATACGAATAACGAACGGCATTATCCAGCAATATAGTGAACACTTGTCTAATTTTACTGGCGTCGATGTTAACAACTATCTCATTTTTTGGGTAACGGTTAATAATATTAATATTCTTTTGTGCTGCGATAACCGCAAAGTCTTCACAAATATCTACAATCAAAGGCACGATTGACATTGTGCTCTTGTGGATGGGTGCTTTACCATCTTCAGCTCTAGCAACAAAAAGTAAATCTTGAACGAACCTGGCAGTGTGCAGAACTTGCTCCTTTACTCGACGAAATGCTATGCGAAACTGTTCTGGAGTTGTAGCGTGTTCTCTAAGAGCAAGGTCTACTTCTCCCTGAATGATGGTAAGCGGTGTGCGAAGTTCGTGACTAATATCTGCAAGAAACTGCTTTCGAGTCTCACTAATCATCTCTAACTTGTCATTGCTGGTTCGTAGCTCTTGCGTTCGGCTGGTAATAATTGCTTCGAGGTTTTCCTGTGTGTTCTTTTCTCGGTGCCTCTGCATCTCTACTTCAGAGGCCATGTTGTTGAGTGCGACCGCAAGACCTGAGAATTCATCTTTAACATTATTGTCTACACGAGCAGAAAAGTCTCCTGCTTGGTAAGCACCCGTTGCACTCTCGAAGATTTGTAATCGATGCGTTAGTGCGCGCCATGTGGTGAAAAGCAGGAAAGCTCCAAAAAAGATAAAGCAGAAGAAAATAATGCCTAAAAGCCTAGTTAAAAGCGTGTTGAGATTTTGTACCACCAGTTGTGTTTCTCTCACATTTCGTAACTCTTCATCAATCGCGTCATCAATCAGTCGAATAAAACTGCCTTCGACCTCAAAGCTGCGGAGTTTTGTTAACGCTACTACAGCTGAATCTAGCTGGCTTTTTTCAACCGCTTCACGAACTAGCTTACTTCCGCTGATAATTTCTTCTGCTAGGAGCTCTATCTTATTAAAATATTCCAACTCAACAACGTCAGCGGAATCACCTAAATGAGCCAATTTAGCAACAATGCTTTTTCTTACATTACTTAACGCAGCGCGCAGCGCTTCTTTGTTGCGATATCGCGCATTCAAGTTGTTAAGAGTGTTTTCTTCAACAATTTGACCAAGAGCACTTAATTTACGGTAGGTGTGGTCTGAGACGGACCTATAATTAGAATAAACTTGCTGAACACGCACACTACGCTCAATATAAAAATTGTATTGCTGTGCCGTATAAAAAAGAGCGGCCGAGGCTAGGCAAACCAGTAAGAAGAGTGTAATTGCGGTGATGACAAAGCGTCCCTTCAAGCTGTATTGCACTATGATACCCCATCAAAAAGATTGTTATTATAGAACGACAAGGATGGTTAGTACACGCGCTTATCTTATTAGCTTAAGATTTCTGATAGGAGCTCTAGGTTAACGACTAAGTTTATAAGCCCATGCGCATAGCAGTCTTCAAGATATTTACCATCATTATAAAATAGGCTTCTTAAATTGCAAAACGCCGAGGCAAGCTCGGCATTCTAATTAAACTAACTTCACTAGGCCGTTATTGTGATCATAGTGTAAAGCATTTAATTACCCTTGGAATTCAAGAGATGAGTGGTGTAGCACAATGCGCACATCACCGGCGTCATCTTTTACAAAGCCCCAAGTTTTATCTACAGATGTAACGCTGCCGTCTTTTGCAGTAAAGTGAACTTTACCAATCGTAGAAGCGCTATCACCGGCGATGAAAACTGCATTGTTGTCAACTTCACATTTCTGCCAGCCTTTAAGTGCAAAACCTGAATCACTTGGAAAGCTTGTATTACCGCCTACAAAATAAGAAAGTGCACCTTCACTGGTAGGGCGGAATGTTTGAGGTTTTACGGTAAGTGTAGGTTTAAATAACACGGCACCCATTTCATAACCATAGGCTGCGTCGATAACCTGCTTAGCGAGGACTTTGGCTTCAGCTTGTCCTTTATCTTCGTTAGTTTTACTGATATCAACAAGCGCGTTACACCAACCTTGTTGAGCGGCCAACACTTCTTGCTCAGATAGCCCTTGATTAACGACTACCGCATTTGCAAACGCCTGATTAGATAACAAAGCGATTGCTGCAATTCCTAATAACTTTTTAACTTTCATTTTTTTATTTCCTATTAAGTTTATTCAATGATTCCTGCAAAAAAGCGAACAACTCATTAACCTTTTTTGCCTCAGTAAAACCTCTGCTAAAGGGCTCGATATTTCTGCAGCTAAATTTCATCTCGTGCCAACATGAGACTAGAATAAGCCATTGATATTAAAAATGTCCTGACACACTTTTAACGTTGAGATAAAAAAAAGATGAACAGAAGTTAAATAGTTAACCTGATGCGATGCCAGCAACTATTTTTACAATGACATGTCCTATTAACGTTAACTGCCGTATGGTCGTTTGTAATCAAAATATCAGCATTAGGAGACTTTAACCTAAGACTTAATCAGCATGCACAGGGCTGCCTTGTGGACTTTTTTGACACAAAAAACTTGATAGCTTATCAAGCCCACTGGCTGGCTTAGATTTGGTTAGTTCTGACGACTTAAGCACTCATCTAAAACATCATGAAATTCTGGTACAACGGCTTTATCTCCCTTCCAAATTAGTTTAAATAAAAATGTAAGACCGGGGGCTTGTTCATTAAAATATTTGGCATCAAGCATTATGTGAGTTGCATTTTTAATGACAGAAACTTGAATACTTTGTTGGTCATCAACTAACTTTTCGACCACTGATTTGGTATTGTAAATATCGACGTTTAGGTCTTTATGTTAATTTTTGCTCGTTATTGACAAGCGTTTGCATTGAATGAGTGATCCGCTTACATCAATCGTTAGCAACATGTATTGTGGCAATAGCAGCTTATTAGATGGTCAAGCTTGTATGCAAACGATAGGAATTTTGGTTCAATTTTGAATGCAAATCAACAGTCAGCATTTATGACACAGCAATATATTGGTTGGTCACATTATACCAAAAGGGAAAAGGATGAAGATTTTAGCGCTTGGCACAAGTTGTGTTGACGTATATCCGCAAAAAAGGAGTAGGAGCGCCAGGAGGCGAGCCACTTAATATTTCAGCACATTTATCTTTTAGAGGTGATGTTGAACTGATGTGCTTACTAGATCAACTCATGCCGGACTTCAAAACAATTGCTGACTTCACAAAGGACAATGGCAAAGGCATAAAGGGCAGCCGTGCCAAGTTCGTTTAGATGTGCCACGAAATGGGCATGTTCGCCGACTCTCTCTTCGCCATTGACGACAGCAAGTTCAGGCGGTTAATAGCAAGGCCAATAACTACCTGCCCAGTAATGTTAAGTACCAAAGCAACAAAGTTGACAAGAGTATTGAAGAATACCTTAGCAATATGGACGACAAAGATAAGACACAGAAAAGCCTTAACAAGGCTTCACCATCCAAGCTAAAATGGTTGAAAAAACGGTTAGCAGAGCAGCGGATTATTGAAAAAGAAGTTAACGACCACCCATCCAAGCAGGTATCGAAGAACGACCAAGATGCACGCTTATTGCTAACTCGCCACTAGGATAGACAGGTTTTCTTCAACGTACAAAAGGCGGTAGAAACCACGCATCATCTAATTCCTAATCATGAAGTTGTGATGACGACGGGTAGAGGGCAATTAACCTTAGTGGCAAAAAAATTACAGTAAGCGATGCAGAAAAAGATATCACCGTCATTGCAGATAAAGGGTACTAAAGCCGACCTGATATCAAGGCGTCACACGACCTAGGTATAACCGTTAATGTCCCGAAAGTATATATTTGTGGTGCGTCGAAGAAAAAAATATTCAACAAATCACTGTTAAAGTATGATTACCCCGTGGCCAAAAAGACTTGACTACTAAAGGGGCACTGGTTGTTGTGTAGCGAATTGCTAACCTTTAATCGATAGTGTAAATTTCATGACTAAGGCCCTGAGATGGCAGCGATACCCCGCGTAGATTTTAGTAGCCATAAGAAATTAATACAAACACGCTAGTCTGATTGTTTTTGTTGGTCAGATTTATTATCTGACATTGAGATAAATTGACTAGGGCTTATGCCGAACCATCGTTTAAATAACCTTCTAAAATTAGATGCATCGTTAAAACCAAGCAAGGCAGCAATTTGATTGATACTTAAGTCGGTTTCTGTCAAATATTGCTGAGTAAGTGCTTTTCGAACATCATCATAAATGGATTTATAAGAAGCGCCTTCTCGTTTTAGTTTTCGATAAACAGAGCGTTCGGACATATTACAGTGTGTTGCTACATCAGAAAAAATCCAAGTTTTTGTAGGTGATGAATATAATAAATTCCGCACTTTCTGTGTCAATACATTACTTTGGTCATGATCTATCAGGCGATGTTCGCATAATAACTGTGTATATTTATATAAGTCTGGGTTATATAAAAGTGACGGTAGTAATAAAATATTTTTGGGAATGTGATATTCAAATTTTGACGAAGAAAAGTATACAGCATGATGAAAATGTTCTGGGTAGGCATTGGGGTGTTTTGGAGAATAAGGAAAATGCAAACTGGCGCCTGTAATTGAAGAACCCAAAACGTCTTCAAGAGTTTTATGAATACTTGCTGCCGCCGTTTCAAAATAAAAATCATGGTGTAATTCAGGTAAAACTTCATCAAGCTCTAAAATAATATGGCTGCTACTTTCTCGATGTGATATTCGACCAAACGGAAGACTATAGCTGGCGTACTTTACAAACTGTTCAAACATCGTTTTGATATTCGGGCTAGATAACAATAGTATACCAATGGTTCCATGGCTTGAGGTGTGTAAACTAGCCCCTAAAGTGAATGCTAAATGAGTAGATGAGCATTCTATTTTTTGAAGAACATTATGAAGGATAATATTCTGCGTCTGGGGTGTAATTTTATGCTCTGGGTTTTCAAGGTCTAGTAATGACAACTTTGTCCCTTTTATGATCTCACTAATATCCTGACCGCAAGACTTCGCTTCTCTAATCAGCATTTGGGAGTACAGCACAGGAATTTTGGCTCTAGTAATTTCTAAACTCATATACTTAGTCGATAAATGATGAAATATACCCGCGTTAATGGCAGTAAATGACCTTTTAAGTTGTCATAATATAACACTAGTTACATTTTTATTACAAGCTACACTTAATATCTATCTTAGCAATATTAAGTGATATCAAATGAAGGTTCAAAGTGATGTTGTTGGTTTTTTTTTATCTGATTTGAATATTGATTTGAATATGGAGTCTGACCCTAAAATTATTCAAGATATTATTGAAAACGACATGATGTTGTCAAACTGCCAAGCTTTCATGAATGTGTTTAAGACTGAATTTGACACACCTGTCGATTTATCAGAAATGATCAGAACCATGAGCCAAGGTCTATACACTTCACATCCCGCAATTATTGAGTTTATACAGCATATTAATAATGAAAAAACATTCTCGAATACGCAAGATTTACATAGCGTAATAGTCAAAATGATCAATTACATTTATGTATTGAATAGATTGCTTGAGCAGATGTATAGCAAGCCATATTGGAGCACGGAAATATTCGATTTTGTTATCTCCGTAAGAAAAAATTATGGCATTAGAGAAAACAGTCTGTATTGCTTAATCGATAGCTATAAGATTTCCAAAAATTGGTTTTTAGCTGTAAAAATTGCTTCGGTTAATTTCGTCATTCAACGTTATCTTGGGCGTTTGAGCAGGTACGCCGATAAACCTATTAAAAACTCTGGTTATTTTGGGCAAATATTATGGAGATCATTATTAAATATTAATATCTTAGAAGCCGCACTTCGCGATGCTTTATGTAAAAGAGGGAAAAATGCAAAAGCAGGTTTAATATTAGTCATGTTCAATAATAGAAAAATGAATAATGATGCGATAATGCGTTTTGGACATTCTCAAGAATGGGCATCCTTATACCAAACTTGGAATTTATCTTTTATTACTTACGGCTTGCCGCATCTTGATACCATGTATCCAAAACTGATCGCGCCAATTGTTGCGAATGCTGAACCAGATACCTATATTTATAAGCGTGTGATAGCACTAATGCTGACGTTCAGCTGGTTATTGATTCATATTAAAAAACAGAGAGTTGATAAAATGGCAATGTCTCAAAATGCTGAGCTTGCTGATGTTTGGGGTGAAATTAATTTACAATACGCAAAAAAAATGTACCTAACAGAAACCGGGAAAGAGTATTCGGGTGCAAAAGGAGTGTGCACCGAATATATACGCCGTCTGTGTTGTTGGCTTCACATCAAGGTGTTGAAGTAATGCTTTGCTTAAGCGTATCGCTAATATAAATGAGCATAACCATGAATCCTCCATACATTCAATCGTTGAAAAAAACAATGCCAGCAATTGCCATTTTATTCCTGTTAGGGTTTTCAGTTATTTCTGTAAACACAGGTATGAATTTGATGAAAGGCACTGACAATACTGATGCCTACGAAGCGCTTGTTAGCATCGCAGCATCTCAACAGGACGTAAACAATACTCAAGTAGAAAGTCAGGTTTTACAGTCGGAATCTGAAATTGCGAATGGCTTGTATTTTAAAACCATCAGAGAATTATCCTCACTTGAATACGCGTACGGAGAAGAAAGCTATATAGAGCCGTATATCGTTAACAACAGCAAAACGGTCACCGAAAAGAGAAACTTTGGGCTTCATATGATATGCGGCGCGATATGTTTAATGCTAGGGGCCTTTCAATTTTGGCCGTATTTCAGAAGAAAATATAGAAAAATACATAGAGTGTTCGGCAGTGTTTTTATTTTGAGCGGCGTAACACTAAGCATTAGTGTGTGGTTTTATTTAATATGGTCGGGACCAGAAAAAACGTACGAAGGTATAACAGGACAAGCCGGCTTGTACACTCTGTCGGGCATAGTGCTGTTGTCGATGGGCGTATCAGTATTTTATCTATGCAAGCGTGAATATAATAAGCATATGGGCTGGATGTCGATTGCCTTTGGTTCATTTTTAACTGCGCCGTTTCAACGATATGACTGGATGGTATTGGCGGCTTTAGATACCGGGCAAACCCATGCTGTGATTAACGGGCTTGTTGATGCCGTTTTATACACGCAGGCTTATGCCGTTGCGTATCTCATATTTTTCATGAATCGTCACTTCTCCCCAATTAAAAAGAACTTCACGCCCTACGCTTACGACTCAGAAATAAAAAAATACGGTTTAATCATAATTTCTGCTTTAGGATCTATCTCTGTTTTTTATTACTACTTTTTAACCAAAGGAATGGCCGAGTCCGGCGCTGTTTTGGGTATTATTAATGAAAAAGCTTTTATTAAAGAAACTGCAGTTATTTTTAATCAAGGTTCTGCAATACCGCTCATGTTTGCTACATTAAGCACTATTATTATGTGCTTAGGTGCTTATTTGTTTTCCACTAAAGATAGCCTAAAACAGGGAGTCAATCCTACACTATATCTGTATGTGCTTGCAGGAGTGGGGCTTGCTTGCATTGAAATTAGCTGGGGTTTACAAATTGGGTACCCCACAATGCTTAACTCTCCGGGAGGCGGTCATTATGTTTTATGGGGAATATTGCACCTGTCCTTCTCAGCCGCAGTTTTTTACGCCCATTTAGCAAACAAGCAAAGCCTATTAAAAGAATGGATTATGATGCTTTGGGTATTATCATTTTTTTCGGTGTCGATATTTTGGTTAGCCAGTGGACTTTCTGTGTTAAATGTTGTTCCACAGCATTATATTGAAAGTCGCCATATATCGGTACTGTTAGCCGGAGGGGCTTCAACATTTATTTTTCTTCTGGCGATGATTTTTGCTATTTATGGGATCGCAACAAAAGAGCGAGCCATTCATTAATCACCGCTTTTAATGGCCAATAGCATGCTTTTTATGTCTACAGTTTGCACGTACTAATTGCAAAAAGCTATGCTTAAACCCACCACAACGCAAGAAATCATCAAACTTGCACTCTACAAATATAGGTAATGGTTTGCCTTGTTCACATAAGGCCTCTTTGAACTCAGGGTAATTCCTCATCCAAGTACTACATATCATCGAGTTGAACGCCCTGCTAGCACTGGGGGCGAATATGGCCAGTTAGCCAACACTTGGTGTTTTTGCTCCAAACAGCAAGCTTCGCGCTCAAGTAACTGCGTCACAAAGTCTGCTTCATGGCGAGGAAGAAAACAGTCCAAAACTCGCCAATCAAAATGACAGGCAATAAGATAACTAGCAGTGAATGGAGCTGTTTAAACTCGCTGACGTTTTTGGAAAGTATAGTTCAATTGCAACTAACAATAAGCCAATTAATTCAATTACAATAGCTCCCCATTGTAAAAAAACTTGTGGCCATGGGGCTTTTACTACAAATTGAATATAACACCCAGATACCGGATAAATAATTAATTGCTCACCATGTTGAGCAGAGCGAACAAAGTCATTTGCTATTAATAAACTCATCAAACCGTTTCAGCATTGTTTAAGAACTCGGCCATCTCGATTAACTGGTCGCCAACAAGATAGCCAATCCACTACTTTACCCAAGGGCTTGTGTTACATCGCAACTCATATTTCCGCGAAAATACTTAGCAATTTGTTTCAATTTCTCCAGCGAAAGTCCAATGCCTGAAGCGGCTACTCGCAATTCTTTGAGCTGTAGCTGATTTTGAATGTTCTCGTTTTTCTTTATTTTCAGATAATAGATACCGCTTGTTATGGCGGCAGTAAAGAGCACAATGGAAGTGAAAATGACGACCCTCGTCATATTCCTTTTAAATGGACTCATAATTAATCTCCTTGCAATAAAGGTTAAGTATTCAACTAGAACGCTTCAATATACAAAGTCTCAAAAAGACGACAGGCTAAGCATGGAGAAATAACAAACAGTATGTACAAAAATCACACACATTGCATAGTATTTCAAGTTTGACGTAACTAAATCCAGATTAAGTTAGCTTTTATCAAACTATTTTTGGTCTAGCCGCGACTATATTACCAGACCTAAACAAACGGAATTATCACATTGTTTACCAGCACCGACGAACAGCTTGTTCTAAAAGCGCTTAAGGGCGACAAGAGCGCGTGGTTCAGTCTTTTGTCTCGCTATGAAAAAACGGTGTTTAATTACGCGGTGAGAATGACGGGCAATCCGCATGATGGCAGTGACCTTATGCAAGAAATTTTCATTTCGGTTTTCAACAGCTTAGCGAGCTATCAAGGCACGGGTGCATTCAAATCTTGGTTGTTTAGAATTGCCCACTTTAGGTGTATGGATTTCTTTCGTCGTAAAAAGCCAGATATTGGTCTAGATGAAGTGCCTGAGGTAGAGCAAAAGCCAGAATTACTTAGCGGTTTTACGCCGGAAGTGTCACTGCAGATAAAACAGTCCAAGCAACAAATATTCACATTAATGCAGAGTTTGTCTGTTAACCAACGTTCAGTGGTTGAGCTTAAATTTTTTAGTCAATTTACGTTTGAAGAAATCGCAAAGCAGCTTGATGTGTCTTCAAATACAGTTAAGTCACGTTTGTACGCAGCTCTTGCGAATTTGAAAAGTGAAGCAACTAATTATTCTATGGAGGTCGATCATGAGTGAACTAGGCGTAGATACACAAAAAATCATTCTATTTTCAGCTTGGCTTGAGGGGAATCTTAATTCTGAACAGCAAGCAGATTTTGAGCAACTTTGCATTACTGACCCTGAGTTTGCGATGCAAGTTGAGCGCACTAATTATGTAAGCTTATTAGGTGATACATCGTTAGCACTCGAGCCGCCTAAATGGGATAAGAAGTCCAAGTTCATATTTGCAGAAAAAACATCTTGGTGGCAAAGGCAAGCTATGTCTTTAGTTGCTTTTGGCTTTTCTACTGTAGCGCTGTTTATGGTGGCTACAGATTTTAATATTAATATTGAAAATGGCCGGGCGTCTGTTGGATTTGGCGCACAGATACCAACTGCACAAATAGAAACGCTGGTGCAAAGTCGATTGGATGAATATCAGCGAAGTAACCAAGCTTTACTCACGCAATATGTAGACAGCATGCAAAAACAGCAGCTGCAAACAAACACACAATTGACTAAGTACTTACTCGCTTCAAGTAGGCAAGAGCGAAGAGAAGATTTTGCCGAATTAATTAAATTTGTGAATCAACAACGATATGACGACCAAAATTTTTATGCCCGTCAAATGAACGATTTGCAAGCAGAAATAAACATACAAACTGGTTATAGGGTCGACTCCGTCGTGCCGTTATCAGAGATATCTATTAATGATTAAGGTGACAGTTATGAACAAGAGAAAATTTTTACACACTATTTGCAAACCAGCGCTATACGGCAAAAGCAAAGCCTTTGCGCTTATGTTTGGCATAGCGGTTTGTTTCCCAAGTTATGCCCTTATTGATTATAAGGCGCTTAGCAAAGAGCTTGAAATAATGGATAGCGTAATGGCGACCGCACTTAAGCAAGCAAGCGAAAGTGAAATTATAGTAGTGCGTGACTTACGCACTACTTATTTGGCCGGGCAAGGGGTGGTTTATAGTATTGCTACTTCAAATAAAAGCAGACACTTGCGCTTTGGCGATAACATTTTCATTTCTGCGCCACCCGTACCTCCCTTTCCATCTAGATCGGTCACCAGCACTCGTATATTCGAAGAAATCGAACAAGTTGAGATCGAAATGGCTATAGAGCATGCAAAGGAAGATGCTGAACATGCCTTTGGCCGTGATAACCAGAATTTACGTGAAACACGAAGCTCGGCCCGCAACATAGAGTGGCGCTTACGTGATTTTGAACGCCGTGCCCAAGACCTAGAGTTTGAACTGCAAACGGCAGACAAAACCCGTAAAGAAGAGATTCAGTCGCAGGTAACAAAGCTTAATGCTCAAAATAAATCATTAAACGAGCAAAAGCTAAAATTACAAGAAGTGGCGCTTAAAATTGAAGCTGAGCAAAAACAAAAGCGTGAACTACAAAAAGCGGAAATGGTAAAGGCAAACAAAGCGTTTTTGGATGCGTTCGAACAGAGCGTTTCTAATAATTTATGTCGCTTTGGGGCCGGTTTACGAGCTCTGCCTAAAAACGAACATATTACGTTTATTCTAAATAATTTTAATAACGCAGACCCAGATGGAAATACCGACCGCATATATATATTTACTGCGGCAGACGTTACTAGATGCGTGCAGGACAAGATAGATGTTAAGCAATTACTTGCAAAAGCAACGGTATATAATTTTTAAGGCTTAGGTAGATTTAGGCGATAAGGCCTACAAGATGAAGCGAGGGCATTTGCTCTCGCTTTTTTGTCTCTTCCTTTCACTTAACCTTCATGGCTTTTGGCCTTATCATAATGTCAATCCCTTTGTAAATAATGCCTAAACACCTTGCAACATCTTTTTTTGCTATGTTATTTGAATAGTTTTTAGGCTGAATCAGCGTCCTTTATCAATCCTCTACCCTTAAAAAGTTAGGAATATAAGGCAAATTAACACTATAGACTAGCCTCTGTGACAGCTGTATTTGAGGGTTGTTTTGTGTTTTCTCATTTGGTGTGTTGAAGAAATTAGGATTGATCATAAGAATTGTCAGCTTAGACCAAAAGGTGATCAATAGTTTTTACACAGTCTGTCTAAATATCGGGCAACACCTTGGCTGATGGTACGTTATAGCTCTACCATGACGTCATGAGATGGGGCTTATCATGTCAAGATCCGAGAAGCTATTGAAATGGCACATTACAGCCAACAGGTAGCTTTCTTCCCTATCTTCGCTTCACCCTTAGGGCTGCCTTAGAGGGCAGTACCCCGACACTTTGCACAACGCCTATACCGCTGCACTCTTTGGACTAACAAAGGCTTGTGGAGCGCGGGATTTTGCGATGTTCGTTGGACGCTTAGCTTTTCTTGAAGAGGTTCAGTCAAATCGAACATGGACAACAAGTTGCAATGATGTCACTTTTAACAATAGAATCGACAGCCGTCGCCACTTTATTACTTCTGCCGCACTTCAGGCTGCCAGCAACCGAGGCTTTTCAGTTTCTATAGGCGAATTTAAGGAACTGT
>JBLIGC010000021.1:0-25908 GCA_047636735.1 Glaciecola sp.
TGTCCGCTCCGCCAAACGCCTGTAATAATTCATCTATTGATGCATCAATAATATCGTCAATGAGTTTTTGTATTTGACCAAATGGATTGAAATACAAACTTAATTTTGCCTTATTTGGCAGTTTCTCCTGTAAATATTTCATGGGTGAAGGCACGTTATTTTTTATCAGTGTTATAAGGCCTAACTTGTGCGCGTATTGTGCCTCTTGCAAAGAGGTAAACAATTTTATATCTACCTTTTTTCCATTAGCACTTAAGCCTGGGTAGGCTTTAACCTCAAAGCCACTTTGTGATTGTGTAAAAATTTTGGGCAACGTTTCTGTTTCGAAGCTGCTAATGTCTTGTTTCTCAATATCGCTAGTCACTACTTTGTCTATAGTTTGCATTAGCTGCTGGTGAAGCTGCTGTTTGAGAGCTGGCAACGATTTATTAATGGCGACTTGCTGACCTTTGGTATCGATCACTTTAAAATTTATAGTAAGGTGGGCTTCGAGACCTTCGGTAGTGAAGTCGTCACTTGATAGCTGTATACCCGACATTCTGAATAGTTTAAGAGCAAATGCTTGCGTAATAGATAAAATATTGCCTTGCTTGTCAGTGGCTTGCAGTTCATGTAAACAGGCGTTGGCATAATCAGGAGCGGGCACAAAATTACGTCTTAAACGTTTGGGCAGGGATTTAATTAAAGCCACCAATAACTCATGACGCAATCCAGGTACCAACCAATCAAAGCCAATATTTTTAACCTGATTGAGTAGCTCAATTGGAACCACCAAAATTATGCCATCAAGCTCTCTATTTGGCTCAAATTGATACTCTAGCGGAAGTACTAAGCTGCCTTGGTGCCATGTATCTGGAAATGCCGCTTCAGTAATATCACTGGCATCGCGTTTTAATAGTTCATGCTTTTCAAAGTTTAATAAATCAGGCGTTTTTTGACTGCTTTTGCGCCACCATTTAGTAAAGCTTTGCTCGCTACAGACATACTCATCAACGCGGGCATCATAAAATGCGACTAAGTCTTCTTCGTCTGCCAAAATATCTCTACGTCGGGTCTTTTTTTCAAGCAATTGGATGTCTTCAACCAAGGCTTGATTACTGCGTAAAAAGGCATAGTCGAGTTTAGTCTCGCCTTGCACTAGGGCGTGGCGAATAAATAGCTCTCGGGTATGCACATGATCAATAGTTGAGTAGTTAATCAAGCGCTTAGATACAATGGGTAAGCCAAATAACAAAGCGTTCATGTATGCCATTACTGATCCGTGCTTTTTGCTCCAATGCGCTTCTAAATAGTTCTTTTTCAACAAATGCTGAGCGATTGGCTCAATCCACTGCGTTTCTACTTTTGCAACTTGGCGTGCATAAAGTGTTGTTGTTTCGACCAATTCTCCTGCCATAATCCATTTGGGCTGGGTTTTGAACAACGCAGACCCCGGGAATATTTTAAACTTGCTATTACGCGCGCCCAAATATTCATGGTTAATATCTTTTAAACCTAATTGCGATAAAAGACCAATTGCCATAGCCGTATGGATTTTTTGATAATCGGCTTCCTCACTATTTAATCGTAAGCCAACCGACACTAGCATGTGTTTGACCTGATGCGTTATGTCTTGCCATTCTCGCATGCGCTGATAATGCACAAAATGATGCAAACACCATTTTCTAAGGTGATTTTGATTCAGCTCTTTTTGCTGCGTTTTAAATGACTTGTACAAATTTAATAGGCTAATCAAATCTGAATCTTTATCCGCAAATTCGCCATGCGCTAAATCTGCTTTTTGTTGCTTGTCATGAGGGCGCTCGCGCGGATCTTGCACGCTCAGCCCTGCCGTTATTATCATAACCTCAGATACGCAGTCGGTTTCACCCGCCGCAAGCAACATCCTAGCATACTTAGGATCAAGCGGGAAACGCGCCATTTTTCGGCCCTGCTCATTTAAATGCAAGCGGCCTGCCCTAATATCAACAGCCTGAAGCTCTTGTAATAAACGAACACCGTCCTTAATAAATTTTTCTTGAGGCGGTTGAATAAATTCAAACTGTTGAATTTCACCCAAGCCTAAATTAAGCATTTGTAAAATTACGCTGCTTAAATGGGTTCGGGTAATTTCAGGATCTGTAAACTCAGGCCTAGCGAGAAAATCTTGCTCACTGTATAAGCGGATACAAATGCCTTTTGAAGTTCGCCCGCAGCGTCCTGCTCTTTGTTTTGCCGATGCCTGCGAGATTGCTTCAATAGGCAAGCGCTGCACTTTTAGTCGGTGGCTATATCTAGACATTCTAACCAAACCAGAATCAATTACATATTTAATCCCCGGCACTGTTAGAGATGTTTCTGCCACATTGGTGGACAACACTATGCGTCTTCGGCCTTGTGGGTGAAAAATTTTTTGTTGGTCGCTGGCGCTTAACCTTGCATACAAAGGAATTACTTCAGTGTGTGTATATTGTTTCTTTTGCAGGGCTTGTTGGGTTTCTCTAATTTCGCGTTCACTACTCAAAAAAACCAAAATATCACCGCGGCCATGTGCAAACAATTCTTCTACCGCTAAACTTATGGCTTCAATTTGATCTTGCGCTTGCTGCTGTTCAACGTAGTCTCTATATTGAATATCTACCGCAAAGCTCCTGCCGCTTACCTCCATTATGGGCGCGTTATTAAAATGCTCAGAAAAGCGCTGCGGATCTATGGTTGCCGACGTAATAATAATTTTTAAATCAGGCCTTTTGGGTAATATTCGCTTTAAATACCCTAATAAAAAATCAATGTTTAGACTACGTTCATGGGCCTCATCAATAATAATGGTGTCGTATTGGCTTAACAGTTTATCTTGCTGCATTTCGGCAAGTAACATGCCGTCGGTCAGCAGTTTAATGAGACTTATATCAGACACTTGATCTGAAAACCTTACTTTACAACCCACAACTTGGCCAACGGTTGTTTTGAGCTCTTCTGCAATTCGGGCGGCCACACTTCTGGCAGCTAAACGTCTTGGCTGTGTATGCCCAATCATGCCCTTTCGGCCACGACCGAGTTCTAAACACATTTTGGGTAGCTGCGTAGTTTTACCCGAGCCTGTCTCACCAGCAATAATTACAACTTGATGTTTATCAATGAGCGCTTTAATGTCTTCCTTTTTATCGGATACAGGCAGCGATGGGTAGTCTATAAAAACGTCTACCTTTGTACGTAAAGTCAGTTTATGCTGAGCTTCTTTTACACTTTCATGCCATGCTAAAACAGCAAGCTCTCGTTTCTCGTTATCTTTAATAGTGCGTATTTTCGACCAGCGACGTTTTAGTCCGAACTGGTCTTGTAATTTACATTTATCGAGTGCTGAGAAATGGGGATTTGGATTGATCATTTAGTCTTTATAAATACTTACAGTTAAATTACCTTGTGTATCTATGCTTGCGCGATACATACCTGGGGTGTTGAACGGCATTGCAATATTGCCTTTATTATCGATGGCAATTACGCCTCCACTGCCAGCTTCGGCATTTAGAACATCAAACATAACGGTATTGGCCGCCTTTAAAACACTTATGCCTTGATATAGTACTCTTGCGCAAATATCTGAAGCAACGTTATACCGAATAAAATACTCTCCGTGACCGGTAGCAGAAACTGCACAAGATTGATTATTCGCATAGGTGCCAGCGCCAATAATGGGAGAATCTCCAACACGACCATATCGTTTTGCCGTCATGCCACCGGTAGAAGTTCCGGCAACTAAATTCCCCATAGCGTCTAAGACAACCGCGCCCACGGTGCCAAACTTATGGTCTTGATACTGAATTAAGTCTTGAATAACAGTAGGTCTTTGTACTTCAGATATACTTGCGTCAATGCGCTGTTTTGCTTTTTGTAAGGAGTCAAATCGACGCTGGGTATTAAAATAACTATTGGGTACCGTCTCAAGTCCATGCATTGTTGAAAAAGACTCTGCTCCTGTTGCTGTAAGCATGACATGTTCAGACTTCTGCATAACTAAAAGAGCTGACAAGATAGGATTTTTAATAGTGCGTATACCCGCAACCGCACCCGCTTGATTTTGCTTGCCATGCATAATAGATGCGTCTAATTCATGAATGCCGTCGTAGGTGTAAACGGCACCTTTACCCGCATTAAACAAAGGAGAGTCTTCCATTATCATAATCGCAGCGGTAACCGCTTGTGTACCATCTTTGCCCAGCAATAATTGTTGGTGACCTTTTTTAATAGCTAAGGTTAATATTGCAATGTAAGCGGCTTCATTTTCAGCCGTCATTTCTGATCTTAATATTGTGCCTGCTCCACCATGTATCGCTATGGCCACCTTAGGTTGGGCCTTGTCGCTAGACAATATGTCGGCGTTGGCCGCAGACGCTGTAAATATACACACGAACAATGCGGTGAGTAAAACCAGTGTATTTGAAGGGTTTTTAAAGGACCTCATTTGAACAACAGGATGTTTGGTGAGACCAAAAAAGCCAACAAGTAATGACCCCAATATCAATTTACTTACCGGGTGAGAAACACGTAAAGCCATAATCCATCCTCTTATTCTAATTTGAGGTGCAGAATAAGAGGAATATGGAAAAATGTCCAATGTCTTACATGTTTTTAGGCAATCACCCTAAATACTAGTTGTAAACATTCCATGCGGCTATCGTCTTGCTGCAATGGTTTGCCATTTGTTTAACTCTAACTGAGGCGCAACAGAGTTTAGAACTTGATATTTAAACGCATCGAAGTTTGAAAACTCAAAATCTTCGCTTGCTGTTAACTCGTTATATATTACTCTTAACTTGCGCATCGAAAAGACCGGCGTGATATAGAGTAAAGACTGCTGTGGCGGGCTAGTAGAGATTTGTTGAGAGCTCGCAGCGTTACGCTTTGTTGCAGTGTACTTTTCGAAGTAATCATTATTTGGCAATACTGTTTCGTTCATAATATTTTCTACCTGATTAATTACGTAGTTTATAATAAGGGAAAATAGTTATAAATCGTTATTACTAAATGGAATTAAAATGCATTTATTATAACTTTATTGTAGTTGTAATCGTCTATTGTATTAAACCTGTGTCACCATAGCCCGCGTCAAATTTTTGACACTGGCACTGCCCAGAAAATTAGTCTAAAAACCGTTTTGTATAGCCATTAATAGAATAACTATGCACATGAATCACTTAGAATGGTTGAGATTTTTAACTCGCTGTTTTAATGCGCTTTAATAATACATAGAATTTGCTGAACAATATTATTTCAAACGCATATATTTCCTAATAATATATGACAAATAAAATAAATATATAATGAGTTTTAGACTATTGTTTAACTTACTGACACGATAAGTGCTCTATCGTTAATAATAAAGTTGTTGCTTTATTATGCTATGGTTTAAATGGTAATAATTCTGTGTAGGAATAAGATCCATAGTAAAACTCAGTGAAAATTGAAAAATATTAACCCAATAATTTAAAAGCATAAATGACTAATAAAATGCAAGAAACAATACTGTGGCACGATTATGAAACTTTCGGTATCAACCCAAAGGTAGATTTTCCTGTGCAATTTGCCGCTATTCGAACCAATCTAAACTTAGATGTGCTGGATAACCAAGCGAATATTGACTGGCTGTGTAAAATGCCGCTCGATTATTTACCTCATCCAAAAGCGTGCTTAGTAACCGGCATTACGCCTACCTTTAGTCTTACTAAAGGTTTATCTGAACCAGTGTTCGCAAATAAAATATATCAACAAATGAGTCAACCAAACACCTGTGTGGCGGGTTATAACAGCATAAGTTTTGATGAAGAAGTTACCCGCCATCTACTTTTTCGTAATTTATTCCCGGTATACGAGCGAGAGTTTAAAAATAATAATTCTCGGTGGGATGTAATTGACTTAGTGCGAGCGTGTTATGCGCTAAGGCCAGGCGGTATTAATTGGCCGGTATACGATAATGGCAAACCTTGTTTTAAATTGGAAGAACTCACCAAGGCTAACAATATAGGGCATAAGGCTGCTCATGACGCACTTAGTGATGTGCATGCGACGATTGGTATCGCTAAACTTATCAAGACCAATCAACCCAAGCTATATGACTACTATTGGCAGTTACGCAGTAAGCATCAAGTAAACGGCATGCTGCAGCAATTTCAAAAGAACATTTTCGTATATATAAGCGGATTTATTGCAAGTTCTAAGGGTTGTTGTAGCTTGATTATGCCGGTGTGTCCGCACCCTACCAACAAAAATGCGGTGTTGTGTATTGATTTACTCAAGCCGATAGATTTATTTGAAAAAAATCATCTGCAAAATCTACAGCAAGCGTTGTTTATAAAACCATCATTAAATGAGGGCGATACTCACTCAAACTCGAAGTCTCCTGGTGTTTACAATATTGCGGTGAATAAATGCCCTTTTGTTGCACCTATTAAAACCTTGTCTACAGACAGAGCGGCTGAATTGGGTATTAATTTATCTATTGCTTTTGAGCATTACAAACGGTTAGCCCAACTGCCCTTCTTAACACAATTATGTACAAACGTGTATTCACTACATGAAACTAAACCGGTACCCAACAATATAGACGAACAATTATATACTAGTGAATTTCCCTCACCTGCCGATAATCACTTGATGGAAAAGGTTAGACTAGCTTTACCTGAGCAGCTTACTATTTATAGCGGTAAATTTGAGAGTGAATTATTAAACAAGCTATTGTTCAGATATCGCGCCCGAAATCACCCCGGTTTGTTAGAAGAACAAGAGATGATACGTTGGCAACAACACGTAGAAGAAAGGTTAACCCAAGGCGGTAAAACAAGCTGTCTGTCGGTAGAAGAATTCTTGTTGTCAATTGACGAGTTGAGCCGTGAATACCAACAACACACTGAAAAAATGAAAGTCTTGCAGTCTTTAAAACGCTATGCGCAGCAATTAACTGGGATGTAGGGCTGCGCATTAATTTATACAAAAATAGATTCAAAGGTTTTTATGAAGGGAATAGAGTTAACGCTAACCCCGAACAAAAGAGAGGTGATTATTAAAATTGAGCCTCTTCTGATAGACGGCATCGTTGAGGCTAAAGCGCTTTTTCAGATATACAACCATTCTGAGTTTTCGGGCTATTATATTGATGAAGGTGCCTTTTTTACTGTAGCTGAAGCCCTCAAAGATGCGGTCGAGGTTAACGAAATGTCCTCTATTAAGCAAACTATTGCTCATGCCAAAGATGCAGAAATAGAAGTTACCATTGCTGGTGATAAAATGTCAGCAGAACTGACACTAATTGCAGCTTACATGGGCAAACTCGCCTCTTTAGACGATATCTATTGGGTATTAAAACAACATGATGTTTCCAAAGGAATTAGTAAAAAACGGATACGTAAACTTATTCAAAGTGTATCTGGTCAGCAGGGTGGGAGAACTTTTACTGATCTTGTTGCTAAAGGATTACCCCCTCGCGGCGGCAATAACTCTTTTATTAAATCACTCGTTCCATGCGCATTAGAAAGAGTATTAACACCTAAATATATCGTAGACGAAAAAATTGATATGCGCGATTTTGGCGATATTTTATGTGTGAAAAAAAATGAAGCCATTGCTCGTAGAATAAGTCCAACTGACGGACGTAGCGGCTTTACCGTAACGGGTGAACAGCTTTTATCAGAAAATGGTAAGTGGCAGGAAATAAAGTTAGGAAAACACACATGTATCGACAACGCTGATGAAAATTTAATACTGGCAACAATCGCAGGCTTACCGAAAGTTACTGATTTGAATATTGAAGTAGACAACGTGTATATAGTGAATGGCGTTAATGTTTCTACCGGTAATGTAAATTTTGATGGTTCAATAATTGTAAACGGTGATATCACCGAAAAAATGCAGGTGGTTGCTAGCGGTGATATAACGGTTAACGGCTTTGTAGAGTCAGCACACATAAAAGCCGGTGGCGATATTATTGTTGTTCAAGGTGCAAGTGGAAAATTGCAAAACCTTGATTGTGAGTTTATAGCAAGGGGGAGTATTTATATTGGTCATGCCCAGGGGGTTAAGATAAATTCACATAAAGATCTTATCGTCGACATACAACTCGCATATTCACATATTCAATGCGGTGGGCATATTACGATTGGTAAAATTGATAACCCAATCGGTAAATTATTCGCCAGTACTGTAATGTGTGCCAAAACAGTTAGAGCTGGCCATCTTGGCGCAGTGTCAGGTAGCAAATTAATAATAGACTACACTCAAAGCCATAGCAACGCTCTAAAAACCCACGAACGTCTTAATGCTGAATTTGTAAAACTAACGTCTAAAAACGCTCAGCATGAAATTATGATAGCAACAATTAACAATCGTAAATCCAGTAAGGCATTAAAAGAAAAGGTTGCTTTGATGAATGAAGAGTTAAACTTAGAGCGAGTCTTTGTAAACTGGCTACGTATTAATGTTGAAGAAAGTAAAGAAAAATTAGACAGTTTTGACCACAGTGTCAGAGTAATAGCCACCCATGTTATGCATTGTGGGGTGTCTGTAAAGTTGCATAGAAAACAATGGCACGCCAAAAGAGAATATGCCAAATGCCGAATTATTTTAGATAATAAAAATTGGATATATATGCCATTAGTGTAAAGTAAAATGGCAACTTTATTTTACACTTTACACTTTGCACTTTCAAAGCGCACTAGTTCCTATACTTTTACTCCAACTCGCCGATAAATATAATGAATGACGGGTTATTAGCACAAAATGCCCGATTCCCATAATTACCTTCAAAAACAATATTGAGTGACTAAATATATGAACGGAATATCACTTTCCTGCAGCGATGACAAAAGGCAGCTTTTAATAGCTGTAAATCCGCTTTTGTTTGAAGGACTGTTTAATATTGAAAATATAGTAGCCTTTATTGCTAAAAGCAAAGCTGAGAATGAATCTGAACCAAAATTTTCAGATTTTACGCTATGTAAAGATAGTGTGCTTAGTTTACAAGATGAAATTAGCCTGGCGGTTTCTAAAAACAACAAAGACATCATAAAAAAAGTTATTGGCGAAATAAATCAGGCAAGCATATCAATATCAATTAGTGATGACGATATGTCGGCTACCATGACGTTAACAATGCATTCGCAATCTAGCATTCCTGATATAAACGATGTAATAAACGATGTAAAAAAGCTAGGCATTATTAAAGGTTTTAGTCGAAAGAGTGTCATTAATCTGCTCCAGCAAGCCATAGACGCGAAGCCAGATGTAGAGCTTACACAAATTATTGCAAAAGGCTTACCCCCTAGAAATGGTAAAAATTCATTTATTAAAGCTTTGGTTCCTAATGCGCTAGATCGCATACTCGCTCCTCAAAAAATGGACGGTACTAAAGTAGATATGCGCGATTTAGGCGATATACTTTGCGTTAAAATGAACGCGCCTGTAGCACAAAGAATTGCGCCCTCTAAAGGACGCTCAGGCACTACCATTAAAGGCGAAAAAATAGCTTCTTCACCTGGCAAGTGGGAAAAAATAAAAATGGGAGTGAATACGACCCCTTCACTAAATAACGAAAACATTATAATTGCTGCGGTTGCTGGGCAGCCAAAGTTTGAAAATGGAGTGATGTTTATAGATGACACATTTACAGCTTCAAAAGGGGTCAACGTTGGTACTGGTGATATAAGATATGACGGGGCTGTTATTGTAAATGGCGATGTAACCGAAAATATGGAAATTATTGCTAAGGGCGATGTCACCATTAACGGATTTGTTGAATCTGCATTTATTCGCTCTGGCGGTGATATTATTATTACCCAAGGCGCAACTGGCAAAATGCACGAGGAAGATTGTCGGCTTGTTGCCGGCGGTAGCATTTACATTCAACATGCTCAGGGTCTAGATATAATTGCAGGAAAAGATATAAACGTAGCAAAACAGCTCGCTTATTCTCGGGTTAAGGCTAAAGGCAGCATTACAGTGGGCGCAATTGCCGACCCTATGGGAAACTTGTTTGCCAGCACCATTAATTGCTATTCATCACTAAAAGCTGGCACCATAGGCGCAATTTCTGGCAGTGCATTAACCATAGATTTCAGCGAGGGTTACAATATTTTATGCAATAAGCACAATGTTGTATCAGGATTTTTCAAAGAACTATCAGCAATTAATGCTAGTCACGAAATGAAATTATCAGATGTTAATAATAAGCAAATACCGGCACGTTTAAAAAAGAAGCTGCTCGCACTTAATATTCAAGTTGAAGCTGAACGGGATTTACTTCGATGGTTAAGAGAAACACAAGCAGAATTACAAGAACTTAAGCGCGAATATGAAATTAATGCTCGTGTAATTGCCAACAAAGAACTATTCCCTGGCGTAACGGTGAAACTAAACAAAAAAGTATGGCGCAGCCACCAAGAATATCTAAAATGCCGCGTTATTTTAGATGATGGTAATTGGCAACATAGCCCTATAGTTTAAAAAGGAAAAATTAACAGCAACTGTCGCCCATTTAATATCTAAACCCACTTACTTCCAGTTTTTTATTGTTCCTGTGGACCTAAAGCTAAGCTAATCCACATACCTTTAGTTAATATTTCAAAGCTTTAAACTCACTAAAATATCAATGTCTAATTTGTGTTTACGTTTACGTTAACTTGACTTTACGTAAACGTAAAGTAAGATTGTTATATTGTTTTTAACGAGTTGTCATAAAAATGTCATTGCAAACATTCAGTATTGGCGAGTTAGCTAGAGTTTTCGATATTACCCCTCGATCTATTCGCTTTTATGAAGAACAGCGTCTTTTGGTTCCTGAAAGAAGGGGGCAAACACGCGTCTATTATACTAAAGATAAAGTTAGACTAAAATTAATCCTCAGGGGCAAACGCTTAGGTTTTTCATTAGCAGAAATTAGTACGCTTTTTGAACTATATGATACCAACCCAAACTCTGCAGCTCAGCTTGAAACAATGCTGCAACTTACCAAAACTAAACGTGCAGTGTTAGAACAACAACTTAACGATATTCAAATGTTAATGAATGAACTTGATGATGTTGAATCTCGCTGTGAAGAAGAACTCAACGACATAAAAAGAGGTGTTGCATGATAACCGCGCCCTATCCTACGCTAAACTTTGGACTTGGTGATGACATAGATATGCTAAGAGAGCATGTATATAACTTTGCTCAAAATGAAATTGCCCCGTTGGCGGCTAAAGCAGATGAAAACAATCAGTTTCCTAATGAATTATGGCCAAAATTTGGCGATATGGGATTGCTCGGTGTAACGGTCAGTGAAGAGTTTGGTGGTTCCGATATGGGCTATTTAGCACATACCGTGGCCATGGAAGAAATTAGCCGAGCATCTGCTGGGATTGGTCTAAGCTATGGGGCTCATTCAAACCTGTGTGTAAACCAATTAGCCAAGAACGGTACTCAAGCCCAAAAGGAAAAATACCTTACTAAGCTGGTTAGTGGCGAACATATTGGTGCGCTTGCCATGAGTGAACCAAATGCAGGTTCAGATGTGGTCAGCATGAAGCTTAAAGCAGAAAAAAAAGGCGATAAATATATCCTTAACGGCAATAAAATGTGGATAACGAATGGTCCCGATGCACATACCTTTATTATTTATGCTAAAACCGATACATCTGCAGGTTCAAAAGGCATCACTGCGTTTATTGTTGAAAAAAATACACCTGGATTTAGTCAGGCGCAAAAGCTCGATAAGCTCGGCATGCGTTCTTCAAATACATGTGAACTTGTATTTGAAGACGCTGAAGTACCCCAGGAGAATATTTTAGGCCAAATTGGCGGCGGTGTGCGTGTACTCATGAGTGGCCTAGATTATGAAAGGCTTGTGTTATCGGGCGGTCCACTGGGTATTATGCAAGCCACCATGGATTCAGTTGTACCTTACATTCACGATCGTAAACAGTTTGGTCAATCAATTGGTGAGTTTCAGCTAGTGCAAGGCAAAGTAGCCGATATGTATACGCAAATGAATGCAGCTCGCGCATATGTTTATACCGTTGCTCGTTCATGTGACCGCGGAGAAACAACGCGTAAAGACGCCGCAGGTGCTATTTTATACTCAGCAGAGCTTGCCACAAAAATGGCACTAGATGCAATTCAATTGCTTGGTGGTAACGGTTACATTAACGATTATCCTACGGGGCGTTTATTGCGAGATGCAAAACTGTATGAAATTGGTGCCGGCACATCTGAAATACGACGCATGCTAATTGGCAGAGAACTCTTCAACGAATCAAAATAACGGGGATTGTTCAGTGCCAATTATCCAATCAAAAATAAACACTAAAAGCAATGCATATATTGAGAATCGTCAGCATATGCAGACGCAAGTTAACGATTTACAGCAAAAAATAGCTAATATTATGCTGGGTGGTGGGGAAGCTTCTCGAGAACGACATTTGTCGCGAGGTAAGCTACTGCCAAGAGACCGTATAGAAGGCCTCATAGATAAGAACTCTAGTTTTTTAGAAATTGCTCAGTTTGCGGCGTGGGAAGTATACGACGACTATGTGCCGTGTGCTGGTGTAATTGCTGGTATTGGCAAGGTTAACGGTATTGAGTGCATGATTGTTGCCAACGATGCTACCGTAAAAGGCGGTAGCTATTATCCGCTGACCGTTAAAAAACATCTGCGTGCGCAAACAATTGCGCAACAAAATAATTTGCCTTGTATCTATTTAGTAGACTCCGGCGGAGCCAACTTACCTAGGCAAGACGATGTATTTCCTGACAAGGAACATTTTGGCCGCATTTTTTTTAATCAGGCTAACATGTCTGCACAAAATATTCCGCAAATAGCGGTGGTAATGGGTTCTTGCACGGCCGGTGGCGCGTACGTTCCGGCTATGGCAGACGAATCGATTATAGTGCGCGAACAAGGCACCATATTTTTGGGCGGACCACCACTGGTAAAAGCGGCGACAGGTGAAGTGGTTACTGCTGAGGAGTTAGGCGGTGGTGATGTGCATTGCAGAACCTCGGGTGTGGTTGATCATCTTGCCAATAACGACCATCACGCACTGTCTATTGCTAGAGATGCAGTAGCTAGGCTTAATAGACAAACAATTAACTCGTTACAAAAGCACCCAAGCGTTGAACCCCGTTATGCCAGTGATGAAATATACGGCATCATTCCAAAAGGCAGTAAGCAAACCTATGATGTAAAAGAGGTTATTGCGCGAATAGTTGACGACAGCGACTTTCATGAATTTAAGTCTCTTTATGGCACTACATTAGTGTGCGGATTTGCTCGTATTGAAGGTTTTGAGGTCGGTATTTTGGGCAATAACGGTATATTGTTTGGTGAAAGTGCACAAAAAGGCGCCCATTTTGTTGAACTTTGCTGCCAACGCAACATTCCACTATTGTTTTTACAGAACATTACTGGTTTTATGGTAGGTAAGCAGTATGAAGCTGGCGGTATTGCTAAGCATGGCGCAAAAATGGTAACGGCTGTGGCATGCGCGCAAGTACCAAAACTAACGGTACTTATTGGCGGTAGCTTTGGCGCCGGCAACTACGGCATGTGCGGTCGAGCTTACGATCCACGTTTCTTATTTATGTGGCCCAATGCAAGAATCTCAGTAATGGGCGGTGAACAAGCTGCAGGCGTGTTAGTACAAGTTAAAGAAGGCCAAGCACAGCGCACAGGCGAAAGTTTAAGTAAGGAGGCTATAGACGCTATCAAGAAGCCAGTTATAGACACATATGAGCGCCAAGGGCATCCATATTATGCGTCGGCTCGGTTATGGGATGATGGCGTTATTGACCCAGCCGATACCCGAAAAGTATTGGGTCTAGCTTTGTCAGCAGCTAGTAATAAACCAATTGCAGATACTAAGTTTGGTGTTTTTAGAATGTAAGCAGTCGCACTTTATTACTAGATAAAAAGGTGTGAAAAAAGCAAGTGCAGTGGTTGATATTAGTTTGCTCGTATCAATAAATAATGACAGTAGTGATGGAATATACGTTGTTATAATTAAATTAGAACAAGTAATGTAAAGTGAGAGTATCTTAATGAGTTACGTTGAATTAAGTATTGAAAACGCAGTGGCTACGGTTACGCTTAACCGTCCCGAGGTACATAATGCCTTCAATGAAGATGTTATTAGTAGTTTGATTGAATGTTTTGAACGTGTAGAAAATGACGACAATGTGCGCGTAATGATTCTACAATCTACGGGTAAATCGTTTAGTGCGGGTGCTGATCTTAATTGGATGAAAAAAATGGCATCATACACACAAAAGCAAAATCTTGCCGATGCCCAGCAACTGGCTGAAATGTTGTCAAAACTGTATCACTTATCAAAGCCAACTATTGCAAAAATACAAGGTAGTGCGTTTGGCGGAGCTGTGGGCTTAGTCGCTTGTTGCGACATTGCAATAGCAAGTCGTATGAGTAAGTTTTGTTTAAGTGAGGTAAAACTCGGTTTAATACCCGCTACAATCTCGCCCTATGTTATTCAAGCGGTAGGACCTAGAATTGCTAAACGGCTATTTATGACCGCAGAGGTAATATCCGCCAGACGCGCCAGAAGAATTGGGTTGATTAGCGAAGCGGTTAGCGAAGACGAGCTAAACAGTGAAGTAGCCAGCATAGCATCTGGTCTGCTTAAAAACGGTCCCAATGCTGTGTCTATGGCAAAAGCCCTAGTTGACAGAGTCGCCTTTGAGCCCATTAATGCTGAACTAATGCAATATACCAGCACGCAGATTGCAGCAGCTCGGGTATCTCAGGAAGGTCAAGAAGGACTCACGGCGTTTCTAGAAAAACGTCCAGCTAATTGGATAGATACCCATGATTAAGAAAATTCTTATTGCCAATCGCGGTGAGATAGCCTGCCGAGTAATGAAAAGTGCACACAAATTGGGTATAGCAACAGTTGCGGTATACTCTGAAGCTGACACTAATGCCCAGCATGTGAAATTAGCTAATCAAGCAGTATGCCTTGGCGAAGCGCCGGCCACTAAAAGCTACCTAAACGGCGACTTAATTATACAAAAAGCTATTTCATTAGGCGTAGACGCTATTCATCCGGGTTATGGTTTTTTGTCTGAAAACGCCGATTTTGCTGACAAATGCGAGCAAAACGGTATTATTTTTATTGGTCCTAACTCGTCAGCAATTCGCGCAATGGGTTCTAAGTCTGCGGCTAAAACAATAATGGAAGCGGCCAATGTGCCCTTAGTGCCCGGCTATCATGGCAATAATCAAGACGCTAATTTTTTACGTGAGCAAGCTAACACAATGGGATATCCGGTACTGCTAAAAGCTGCCGCTGGTGGTGGCGGCAAAGGTATGCGACAAGTCTGGGACGAAAAAGGTTTCTTTGAGGCACTTGAAGCCGCCAAGCGCGAAGCTATGAATAGTTTTGGTGACGATATCATGCTAGTGGAAAAGTACTTAACCGAACCCAGACATGTTGAGATACAAGTTTTTTGCGATAACCACGGTAATGGCGTGTTCCTCTTTGAAAGAGATTGTTCGGTTCAGCGCAGACATCAAAAGATAATTGAAGAGGCACCTGCGCCCGGGATGGATTCGAATGTTCGCCAACAAATGGGTGCCGCCGCGCTTAAAGCGGCATTTGCCATTGGTTACACAAATGCCGGCACCGTCGAATTTTTACTCGACAGCGACGGTGCTTTCTATTTCATGGAAATGAATACGCGTTTACAAGTAGAACATCCGGTAACCGAGCTTATTACGGGCGAAGATTTAGTTGAATGGCAAATTGCCGTGGCTAATAATTTACCCTTACCCAAAACTCAAGAAGCCTTGTCAATTAAAGGCCATGCCTTTGAAGCCCGCATTTATGCAGAAGATCCAGAAAACGAATTTTTGCCATCTACCGGTCTAATTGAATCGCTAATTGAGCCCATTCGTAGCAAGCATGTGCGAATTGATTCAGGGGTAGTGTCGGGTGATGAAGTGTCTATTTATTACGACCCTATGATTGCAAAACTAGTTGTGTGGTCGGAAAATCGAGATCAAGCACTAGCCCTTTTAATACAATCCTTGAAGCAATATATGATTTGTGGGGTAACTACAAATATTCCTTACCTTATTAAAGTAGCAAATAGCGAACCGTTCAGAAAAGCGATACTAACCACCGACTTTATTGAGCGCCACGCAGATACAATTGCCGCTATTGATGAAACAGCTCACAATTGTGCGCAAGGTTTAACGCCCACACAAATAATTGCCATAACTGCAATGCTCAGTGCTAAAAATACTAAAACTGCCGGCGAGCAATCAAGTATTGTAGACTATGCAGGATTTAGGCTGAATCATAAGCTCATGCAAGCGGTAACATTTACGCATAATAACAATTACCATTGTTATCAACAACATCATACTGATACAAGTAGCTGGACAGTTGTAATAAATGAACAAAATTATGCCTATAACGCCTCAAAAACCAACAGTCTATTAACTATTAACACCACCGACTTTATAGCGACTTACTCTATTTATGAAAATGATGACTTTGCCTGGATATTAGATAATACAGGTCTGCTTAAAGTCAGCAAATACAAAGTAGATATGGGGTCGCTGGGCGAACAGCAGCATGCCGGCGATATTCTTGCGCCTATGAACGGCACTATGGTAGCCATGCGCGTAGAAAAAGGACAGCAGGTAGAAAAAGATGACTTATTAGTTGTGGTTGAAGCCATGAAAATGGAACACAGCATGCGTGCCCCTTTTGCCGGTACTGTTGAAGAATGCTTTGGCAAAGCTGGTGACTTAGTTAACGATGGGCAAATATTGGTATCGCTTGTTGCCCCCGATAAAGATAACGCCAAGCCGGATTTGACATAATTGAGACCATAACATGCACATAAATTATCCCTTAAATGCAAATATTGTTGAAGTGGGTCCACGAGACGGCTTACAAAACGAAAAGCAGCCATTGCAAGTAACTGATAAAGTCAATTTAATCAACGCCTTGAGCCAGACTGGCCTACGGCATATTGAATCAGGTAGCTTTGTATCGCCTAAATGGGTACCACAAATGGCTAATTCAGATGAAGTAATGGCCAGAATTGTGCGCAAAGAGGGTGTGATTTATAGTGCTCTTACGCCTAACCTTAAAGGATATGAGGGAGCTTTGACCGCAAAAGCAGATACTGTCGCTATTTTTGCAAGTGCATCGACCGCATTCTCAATGAAAAACATTAATTGCGACATTCCTACTAGCATCGAGCGCTTTACTGCGGTAGTAGAACAAGCCCGCAAAGATAATATACCGGTAAGAGGCTATGTTTCTTGTGTACTAGGATGCCCTTATGAAGGTGAAGTATCGCCTCAATCAGTTTTGGATGTCACCAAAGCCCTACTCGACCTTGGTTGCTATGAGGTTTCGTTAGGCGACACGATTGGCGTAGGTACTGCACTAAAAACAAAGAGGCTCACTGACTTACTAATATCACAGCTTCCCGTTAACAAACTCGCTTTACACTGCCACGATACATATGGACAGGCACTTACCAATGTTTTAATTGGGCTACAACAGGGCATAAACACTTTCGACTCATCAATAGCTGGACTAGGTGGTTGCCCATATGCTGCAGGTGCTTCTGGCAACTTAGCAACAGAAGACTTAATATATATGCTCAGCAACATGGGGATTGAAACAGGCGTAGATTTAGACAAACTGGTGCAAATTGGTGATAATATAAGCAATACTTTGCAACGCAATAACCAAGCTAAAACAGGCCAAGCAATGATGGCGAAATCATTAAAAGAGTAAGTACCTAAAAGTTTACTTCTCATTTTTCACCGTAAACGTCAATAAACCGCCGAATGACAATCCTACCAACATACATATTAGCGTGGCAATAACACTGTAATGCAGCAAAAATGAATAAAATACTCCAATCGATAGCATAAACACACCAACAATGGTGTTAGTTAAGGCTACGAATGTAGTACGTTTATGCCCAGTCAGTATATCTATCGAGTATATTTTACGCCCTGTGCGAACACCGTTATGCCCTATTCCCAAAATAAAAAACAAGCCTATTATGAGCCAAGCGTTATGCAACTGATGTTCAAACTTCAAGCTAATAATTAACAATATGGCGCTTGCCACTGCAGCAACAAACGCACCCAATCTCATGCTCAAAAGCGCTCGTTTATCAGATAATGCCCCCCATATATAAGAAGAAACTACACCCGCCATTGCTTGAGATATAATAAGAAAGGATAATATTGAAATAGCACCACCAGAATATGCCAAGGTAAAAAGCGGCGCTACTAAAGCTGAATGAGATAATAAGCTTCGCATTGCAACAAAACGCTTAAGTATCGTCTTTTCAGAAGATGAAAATGCCCCGTAGGCTTGTTTATGTTTATGTTTTTCTTCGTCCTTGTTAATTTGGTGAGTATTATTTTCTTCATTACACGTTTTCTCACCTAAACAAGTCTTTACTGGCCACATCATAACGAAACAGAACACCTGCGCAAGCATTGCTATTAAACATATAGGGAGAAGCTTATCACTGCCAATTTGACTGCCGCTATTATCTATATACAAAGCTGATACTGCTACCATCATAGTAATTAAGCTTGATATAGTTAAAGCACTGCCAATCAACTTTCCTCTTTTGCCTTTATTTATATGAACGCCTTGAATATCTTTATATGTTAGAGAACATAATGATCGGCTTAGACTCCAACACGCCAAAGAGATAACCATAACCCCGCCTGCCATAACTCCTTGTAAACTAAAACCTGCCAAAAATATCGATAAGCTACAAAACATTTGCATCAACATTCCTATTTGCCAAGCAATGTGACGCTTGGGGTAATGCGTAAGAATTTTAGCAAACACTATTTGTGGCAACAGCGCACCCGATTCCCTAATAGGTACTAACAAAGAAACAAGAAACGCGGGCGCACCGGCAAAGGCAAGTAGAGCTGGTAAGGTTGTTTTAGGTGATAGCAACAAATCACTTACTTTATTGGCAATTAGAGATAAGCCAATTCGCCTTGACGTGTATCGCACAAATAATATCCTTCTCCATCGGTGGAGCAATACTGTACTGACTTACATAGAAAATAGCTCTTAAATTCAAGTAATAAAACCCTATGTACTTGCCATAAGTAAATCATTGCCCTTAGCAATAAAGTAACTTAGTATAGATATTACGTTAATTTTAAGTTAATGATCTCAAATATGGAAAAACCAAATAATCGTTACATTAGTAATCTTACCCGTGACACCTACGCTCTAGTACTCGCTGGCGGCAGAGGCTCTAGACTCTACGAATTAACTAATTGGCGTGCAAAGCCTGCATTATATTTCGGCGGTAAATTTAGAATCATAGACTTCCCATTATCTAACTGCATTAACTCCGGCATCCGTAATATTGGTGTACTCACTCAATACAAATCACATTCCTTAATTCGTCATTTAGTTCGTGGTTGGGGACACTTCAAAAAAGAATTAGGCGAATCGGTTGAAGTGTTGCCGGCGTCGCAGCGGTTTTCTGATGATTGGTATCAAGGCACTGCCGATGCGGTATATCAAAACATTGACATTATACGAGATGAATTACCTAAATATGTCATGATATTGTCGGGCGACCATATATATAGAATGGATTATGGCCCTATGCTTGCTCAGCATGTGGAATCAGGTGCGAAAATGACGGTTAGCTGTATGTCTGTGCCTGTCGAACAAGCGCGAGATTCTTTTGGCGTTATTGCTGTAGACGAACAAAACCAGGTCACCGGCTTCATAGAAAAACCAAGTGAGCCTGAACGTCTGCACGACGACCCTAACTCATGCCTTGCTTCAATGGGCAATTATGTTTTCGATACCGAATTTTTATTTGAACAGCTAGAACTAGATGCACAAAATAAAGATTCGGCGCATGATTTTGGCAGAGATATCATTCCGAGTATTATCGACAATCACAGAGTATGCGCATTTGACTTTAAAAAGAGTGCAAAAAACGACTCTTACTGGCGTGATGTTGGTACCTTAGATAGTTTTTGGGAAGCAAATATGGAGCTTGTGGCACCTATTCCTGAACTCAATTTATACGATAAATTATGGCCCATTTGGACGTATCAAGAACAATTGCCTCCTGCTAAATTCGTATGGGAGCAAAATGATCGCCGAGGAGAAGCCTTAAACTCTTTAGTTTCT
Organism: Glaciecola sp.; assembly: GCA_047636735.1. GTDB lineage: Bacteria > Pseudomonadota > Gammaproteobacteria > Enterobacterales > Alteromonadaceae > Glaciecola. The sequence continues at coordinate 20,187 of JBLIGC010000021.1, forward strand.
GGTGGCTGCATAATTTCCGGTGCCACAATAAGACGCAGTATTTGCTTTTCAAATGTAAAAGTAATGTCGTATTCAGATGTGGAAGAGTCTGTTTTATTGCCCGAAGTTGAAGTTGCGCAAAACTGCGTGATTAAAAAAGCCATTATAGACCGGGGCGCAATAGTACCTGAAAACACCCAAATAGGTGTAAATCATGACGATGATCGGGCAAGAGGCTTCAGGGTTTCTGAAAACGGTGTGGTATTGGTCACGCGCGAGATGCTAGCAGAACTAAAATAGTCTATATACGGGCCTATTTGTTTATATTTGTTAACACATTAGCAATAGCATGTGCTACTTCTACTGGATATTCTAAGGGAAACATATGTTTCCCTTTTTTAAATTCAATATGAGTAACACTTGGGTTTGTTTTTAAAAAAGGCTTCCTTAAAACTGGTACACAAACATCTGTATTTTTACCTGTTATTAGTACACTAGGCACTTTTAATTTACCAGCATATGTAGGTAAGTTGTGTGGGATGGTTCTAAAAATATTAGCTTCGGTTTCTACATCGAAATTAAGATGCATGTGGTCACCTTGTTCGCTTATAGCCGACGAAATATAATCATTAATACAGTCAGGATCAAAGTCTTTAAACAAGACTTTTTTAGAAAAATAGGCATGTAAGTCTTGTTCTCTATGCCACTTTTGCTTCCTTAATAAAGTAATGCCCGCTGGTGTTATTTTATTAATTAGCCTCGTCTTTTTCGCAAACCTGAAAAGGTATCGCGCTAATCCGGTCATTAAAGGCGGATCTAGCATGACCAGCGCAGAAAATAAATCAGGTCGCAAACATGCGCTCATATAACTCACTAAAGCTCCGAACGAATGTCCTACGGCCACTACTTTCTCATGTTCACCTTTATTACTTTCAACAAAACTGATCATTTCTGCTACTTGATTTTGCCAATTATCATTTAAAGGATACTGTGGGTTATGAGCAAGTTTATCTATTGCTATCACATTATATTGCTTAGGCAAATGGTTAAAGAGCTTTTTATAGCTCCCTGTCGGAAAACCATTTGCATGGGCAAAGTACAAAAATATTTCAGGCGCTTTATTTATCATATGAGCCTTGATGTTTGTCTTCGAAAATAAATTCTGAGGGAGTACAATTGTACCATCGTTTAAAGGCGCGCCTGAAATTTGCAATATCAACATAACCAAGCGTTGCCGCAGTTTGCGTTACTGAGTAACCATAAATAAGTAGACATTCTTTTGCGACCGCAGCCTGATGGATATCAAGTATTTTTTTGAAGCTTGTTTGTTCAGCTTTTAGATATCGATGCAAACTGCGAGGACTTACATTTAGCCGCAGGGCAATGTCTTCTAAATTTGGCCTTGAGGACTGATATTGCATTAAACATTGCTGAACTTTACCGGTAAAACTCGCAAATTTCAGCCAACGTGCAAGTTCTTGCTCACAGGCTTTCTCTGCTTGTATAAAACTTAGCTTATCTACATTAGGAATTTTAGTCTGCAAACTACGTTTATCTATAGCAATACCACAGTAACCATGATTAAACTCTATTTTGTTCACCGCCAAGCCATTGTACTTGTCGCTATAATTTGGCTTTTCATAGTCAAAGAACAAGCGCGATATTGACAAACTCGGGACACTTTGCAGCAAAGCTGCAAATATATTTAAAACTGCACCTGTCACCGCCTCTATTACAAAACGGTGGAGTTTGCCTTGCCAGTGCGTATCTTTAGCCAGCACAACTACTTCATTGTCATAATACACTATACTAATTTCAATAAAGGGAATGCGAATAACCAAGTACCTTTGCACAAATTTGATGATCTGTTCAATTGTCTCACAATTTAGTAAAGCAAGACCAAAGGTACCGTGGTGAGCAATTTGTAATTTTCTACCAACGGTTAACCCTAAATGTTCCCTGCTATGATGTGACAACACCTTCTTTAATAAATGATCAAATTGAGCGGGATCTATTTTTGTATCGTAAGAATACAGTTTTTCTTTGCTTATGCCCTGTTCTGTCAACCATTCATGTATGGGAAAAGCATGCTCTTGCAGCACATCAATTAAATGACCTAGATAATAAACAGGCACATATAGCATTGTGACTTACCCCGAAATTTTTTGAAGATATGAAATATACGTCTTTTATTGCCAACTGGCAATAAATGACTCCTCATTGACAGACATTGTGCTCACGTAATGGCTAATTTAGGGGCACACTACTATTATAATTATAAGGAGTCACTGCATGTTTCACTATTTAAAATTCTTCCATTATTACGTAATTGTGCTACTCGGATGCGTTTGTTTATTATTTGCCGATTATTTTATTCTTATTGGCTTCACTGTTTTTACGAGCATATACGTTATCGGTGACACTCTTTTGGGCGATGATACAAGTACACCAATACTCACGAATAAACTAATTATTAACGCCATGCTTTATGGTTCGGGCCCTTTGAGCGGTATTTTACTGCTCATTGCTGTATGGCTAGTAACGCCATACGAATGGGCGTTTATGGCAAATTTTTCAGAATGGATTGGCTATGATTTCGTGCAGGCAAAACAAAACACCGGATTATTCGAATTAGCAGTGGCAGTATTATTTTGTGGGCTGATGCTAAGCGGCATTGCCACCGTTGTTGGACATGAATTAGTGCATCGAATTGGTAAAAACAAAGATGTTTGTTTTGGAAGGTGGCTAATGAGCCTAACCTTAGATGCCAACTTTTCAATAGAGCATGTCTATAATCACCACGCTAAAGTTGCAACAGAAGCCGACTCAGCAACCGCCCCCCGAGGTAGAAATGTTTATGTGCACACTGTTTATGCGGTCATTGGTACGAATAAATCAGCATGGAATACTGAAAAGTCCCGTTTAACACGTAAAAAACAAGCTGTGTTGAGTTACCACAACAAAGTTATTCGTGGCTGGTTTATGTCTATTGGATATTTGTTACTAGTAGGTGCTTTTGCTGGCTGGCAAGGCATTGTGTTTTTAGGCTTAATAGGTGCGGCAGGAAAGTGTTTTCTAGAGATCGTGAATTATATAGAGCACTATGGCTTAGTTAGGCACCCTCGCCAACCAGTAAAACCGAAACATTCATGGAACTCAAACCGAAAAATTAGCACATGGGCTATGTTTAATTTACCTCGGCATTCTCATCATCACGCACAAGGCGCTGTACCCTTTGAGGAGTTACAGCCTATGCCTGAAGCCCCTATGATGATTAGTGGTTACATATCGACCATTACTATCGCACTAATACCGCCACTGTGGTTCTACTTAATGAAACCAAAGTTAGCGCAGTGGGACGCCAATTTTTCAAATCAAGAAGAACTCGACATTATTGAGAAGCAAAAAGAAAAGCGGCGCAAGCGCCCCATGGTTGCCCTGTTTTACTAATTAATTCTGAGCCCAATCTATTCTCATAGATTGGGCATTAATGCTAAAACTTTTTATTGCTAAGCTTGCATTTGGCACGCTTCTGCATCTGCCCAATCTCGCAGTAAAACCACTTGGCGCCGCAGTGCGTTTAGGCTCTTTAATGGTTAACTTCATTAAAACAGCAAGCGTAACTGAGTATCATTTAAATTTAAATATTCTTTTATAAAAGGAGATAATATTTCAATAATTTGTTGGTGTATAAAATTAAATGCGTATACCAATGTGACGATAAGCAGCGCATATCTTGTGTAGGCTATTGATGGCGAATATGAATTTTCTATTTGTGTGGATTTATTCACAAAACAACTCGGTTTAACGATTTTTAAATAATGTGTTCTATTTGTAAAGATAGAATAAACTGATGGTAGCTAAGCTTAATTAACAAGGCCTGAAGTAACGTCCTCGTTTTGAAGCCATTTCAAAATATTCATAAATGAAGGTGCTGCCAGCATCTGCAAGTACGCTAAGATAGAACTTATTTATCCCCAGAAAGAAATAAACCTAAGCGAATGACTTGCCTATAAATCAATTACTTGGCAAACAGCAGATGGATACGACCATACTCAAGCCTCTATTTGGGGCGCTCATGGTGGAGTTATGGGATTGAGCCAGCAAACGGTGACTTTTTTGGGCTAAGCAGGTTAGTTGGTAGCTGCTTTGAAAATAGTGGCTAAGGACTCAAACTGCTCTTTACAGTATTCCTCAGCATCCTGTAAGGCACTTTCACCAAGCTGAAGACTGGTATATAAAAATTCTGGTATGTGTAAGTCCACGCAATAATGTTTGGGGTAAGTATTCACAACCGCCAGTGCATATGCTAATTGCATAATTTGTGATTCAACTGTAATGGCAGGCGCTTCATCATGATGTTGCATAGCGACTGTTGATACCAATGAATCAGGCACAAGCCACTGTTGTAATATCGATGCCGATACCTCTGCATATGAAAACCCTAATATGTCTTCTTGACACTTTTTTGGTAATATCCCCACTTTTAAACGACTGCAGTCTCGAGCCAACGTAGGGCTGACTCTTAGCACTGCAAGCTCGCCAACATTATGTAATAAACCACTCGTGTATAATCGGGAAACATCGCGTTCTTTGCATCGTTTAGCAAAATAAGCACCATACAAACCAGATAATATGCTTTGTTTCCAAAAACTCGTTACATCAATATATTGCTTATGCTCATTTCCTAGCATATTAGTAATTCCAAAAGCTAAGGCAAACTCATAAACTGCTTTGGCGCCTATAACCTGAATAGCTTTTTCTAAAGATTCTATTTTTCTTTCAAAGCGATATAGTGAGCTGTTCGAATACTTTAATAAATGTAACGCTAAGCCAGGATCACCACTTACAACGTCAGCGATATTTTTCATTGTTGAATTATCGCGTTCAAACAAAAGACGCAACTGATTCGACGTATTTGGTACAGCAAAAAGTTCGTTGGCTCTTTGGGCGTATTCAATAGCGTTCATTGTGTCGGTATTACTCCTGTTTATTGTGCAGATAAATATTAGTTGCCATAATTCACAGATATTTCGTTAGTGTACTATTAACATAGAAGACACATTCCGCGTTATATCTATATTTTCGGCAATTCTTTGAATTTCGGTAGTTTATTTTTAGTTTAATTAGCCACTTACTCATCACTTAGCTTATAATTATTTACCAAAGTACACGTGAGTTTCGAAACAATAGTCTTATTTGATTTATATTCATGTACACATAAATAATTAGGTATAAAACATAATGCATGTGTTATTCATCGGGTTTGTATGGCCTGAACCCAAGTCATCTGCTGCAGGTCAGAACATATTGAGCTATATCAAAGCCGCGCAGCGGTATAATTGGCAGGTAAGTTTTTGCAGCGCAGCACAGACAACACAGCAAAGCTATGATCTTTTGTCGCTGCAGGTTAACGTTTTTACTATACAGCTTAACTGTACTAGCTTTAATGAGAAAATAATGGTGTTACAGCCCGACATTGTTATTTTTGATCGCTACCTTAGTTTTGAGCAGTTTGCCTGGCGCGTTAAGCACTGTTGTCCTAAAGCGTTATTAGTACTTGATGCTGAAGACTTACATTGTCTTAGGGCAGCACGGCATGATTTATTAAAGCAACACCAAAACAAAGACTACAGTACGGTATTTATGCAAAGTAGTGACATTACAAAAACAGTCAACACAGCGTTACTACACAATGATATTGCGCTACGAGAAATTGCCTGTATTTTGCAAGCTGATGTCA
>JBLIGC010000022.1:0-25157 GCA_047636735.1 Glaciecola sp.
CAAGGGGAATTAGCTGCCTATAGCGAGATATCAGTAAAGCGAGTGGTCACAAAAGATGCGGTTTCTAGTTATTTTTTAAATGCAAGCAAGTGCAGGCGCAAAGATATTACAGACTTGTTTTTAGGCACCGGTTTAGGGCCGCGAAGTTATGCCATTATTGAACAAGGCATGATTTCCAGACTTATTGAGTCAAAACCACAAGAGTTACGCGTTTTTATAGAAGAAGCCGCGGGCATTTCAAAATACAAAGACAGACGCAAAGAAACCCTAATGCGTATAAGGCATACCAAGGAAAACCTCGATAGACTCGAAGACGTGCGCCAAGAATTAGGTGAACAAATTGCTAAATTGAAGCGTCAGGCAACGACTGCAAATCGTTATAAAGAATTCAAACAGCAAGAGCGTACATTAAAAGCCGAGTTGGCCACCATTAAATGGGTGGCTCAAAGTCATATTGTGAGCGATTCACAGTTAGAGATTGCCGAAAAACAACGAATGCTCGACAAGCTGTTAATTAGTCAGCAAGGCGATCAGTCGGGCTGGCAGGCACTAAAAAATCAACAATCAATAAGCCAACAAGCTATTGACGGTTTACAACAGCAAATATTTACTGTGGGCACCGAAGTAACCAAGGTAGAACAATCACAGTTATTTGCTAAAAAACGTGCGAGTCAAATTCAATCTGAAATTGAGCAAATTAAGCAAAGCGAAGCCAGCTTACTTTTAACACTCAAAAGTTTGTTTGATGAAATTAATCAGGGTGAACAGAAACGCTTGCAGGTTGAGCCTGAAAAAGAGCTTATTCAAGAACAGCTTATCGAATTAGAAGATAAAAAACACGATGCAGATGAGCGCTTAGAGAAACAACTACGTCTAACCAAAACAAAAGAAGATGCGTTTTATAGTAAAACCCATCTATTACAACAAAAGCATAGTCAAATACAGCAAACGCTAAGTTTACAAACGCGCACACAAACACGTTTAAATGAGCTTAAAGAAGAGTTGGTCAGTTTAACTCACAAGGCCCTTACTGAAGAATTACACGAACTTTCCCAGCAGCGAAGTCAAATTACGTTATGTTTACGTGATCAACAAAAGCAAGTGTCCATAATTAATGAACAACTAACTATCGCTGACACGAGGCATCAAGACGCGCTGCAAAGTTTTGAACAAAAAAGAAATACAGCTACAACCGTAAAGGCTAAGTTAGATGCACTTGAAGCCCTGCAAATGGAAACAAACACAAAAAGCTCAAGCTCACACGAGGATCAAGCTGAAATAGATACTGCGTTAAGCCCACTGCAAAAACAGCCGCTGTGGGAGTTTTTCCAGATTGAAAAGGGCGCAGAGAAAATGCTCAACAGTGTGTTAAAAGAAATGGCGTCTGCTTGGGTAATTGACGCCTCGCTAAGTTCGGGTAGTACCAAAAAATGGTCCCCCAATATATGGCAAAACGCTCAGCAAAGCTTACTTTTCAAACAAAATTTTACGCGTAAAAAAGTGGCAGGTAGTTTAGCCAGTCTAATGCTAAATGAGAAAATACCTCAACTTTTCAATCATTATCATATTGCAAAAGATGATGAACATGCGTTATCACTGGTGTCGGCACTAACAAATGCCCAAAGGGTGTTATCTCCTAGCGGAAATATATATACCCATGATACTTTTATAAAGCATCAACAAGGTGATAATAAAATAGCAAGAGCTGCGCAAATAAAGCTATTGGGTAAGCAATACTGTGATGATCAAGATGCCAGTTTACAAGAAAAAATAACGGCTGAAAAAACCAGCCGTATCGTCATAAAATTACAACAAAATCGTAATGCCTTAAATGAACAAGTGTCGCGAAATAAGCAAAAACAGCAGACGACAGAAATCACTTATCAAAATATGCTCTTTCAACAACAGCAAAGTACGCAGCGTATTCAAAAAATAAAGATAGAAATAAATCAGCACGAAGATCGCTTGGCGCAAGAAGGCATGTCTCTTGAATTACTTAAGCAAGAAGTTGAAGATGTAAGTGAGGAAGTTGTGCATTTTGAAGAAGCTAAAGTCTCGGCTTTACAAAACAATGAAAATTTACGAAGTCTGCAGCAGCAATGGCAATCCCAACATTCTCAAATGCAATCGGGGCTGCATGAGCAGTCTATGTTGATTCAACAAATTCGTAATAGTTTACAAATTCTACAAGAGCAACAGCGAAACAAACAGCAGCAATTAGATGCCAACAAAGAAAAGCTAATACTTTTGCAGTTAGAGCTGGATGATTTATTAATGCCGCAAGAGCAGCAGTACAAAAAGTTACAATTATTACTCACTCAGCAACAACAATTGCGCCTATCTCAGTTACATCAAAACGATCAGTTGGCGAAAATTGATGCCGATATGGCCAACATTGAAAAAGGTCAACATGGTGCAGTGCGTAAAATGGATACAATAAAGACCGAAATTGAAGCACAGCGCATACGCCTAGAAAGTGCAAATGTGAGAGCGCAGTCTTTTATTGAACAATTGACTGAATTACAGCAATCGATAAAGGATGTTTTAGATACCTTGCCGCAAGATGCAAACGAAACATTATGGCAAAGTGAGCTTGATAGAGTATCCTCCAGTGTTCAGCGTTTAGGAGCGGTAAATTTAGCAGCGGTAGATGAATATGCAGAACAAGCGAAGCGCAAAGAACATTTAGATATACAAAATTTAGATATAAATCAAGCATTGGAAATCCTTGAAAATGCTATGCGTAAAATAGACAAAGAAACGCGTACTCGTTTTAAACAAACCTTTGATCAAGTCAACAGCGACTTAAAAAGTTTATTTCCTAAGGTCTTTGGTGGGGGTATGGCATACTTGGAGTTAACTGATGATGACATGATCGATACAGGTGTTACTATAATGGCAAGGCCACCAGGAAAGAAAAATAGTACAATTGGGCTATTATCTGGTGGAGAAAAAGCGCTAACAGCATTATCATTGGTATTTGCGATATTTAGACTTAACCCAGCACCATTTTGTTTGTTAGATGAGGTGGATGCGCCTCTTGATGATGCGAACGTAGTAAGATTTTGTAGGTTAGTTTCTCAAATGTCTGAGTCGGTGCAGTTTATTTATATTACGCATAATAAAGTAGCAATGGAAATGGCAACACATTTAACGGGTGTAACAATGGCAGAGCCTGGTGTATCTAGAATGGTTGCGGTTGATATGGAACAAGCATTAGCAATTGCGGAATAAAAACGCAAAATAATATTATCAAGGGCAATAATGCAAAAAGAACTACAGTTTACACTATCGATTATTGGCATCCTAATTATAGGAGGCGTATTGTTGCATGGTATGTGGACTATTCGTAAAAACGCTAAAAAGCAAAAAAAAGCGCGCTTTCAATCTCACAATTGGGAGCCTGGCTTTGAGCAGCAAGATGGTTTTGATGATGAAGAAGGGACCTTTTATGACGATGTAGGTGTAGGTAAAGCACGTGTCGTTATTAATCCAACTGATAATACTGGCAAAGACGTTGAGCCTTTATCGTTCAGTGCAGTGTCTGAAGGACGCAGTGCTGCTAATGACGATGCACAAGTTGATCAATTGACTGCTATTGATGCAACGGATGAGCCGAATGATGGTGAAATAAAAAGTGCAAAAAATGACGCGGATTCCCAAGCTAATGTAATGGTCACTCCCAAGGTATTTGGTCAAGAAAGTATTTCGACTAATATAGAAAATGATAGCACGCCTGAATTTGGGCTTAGTGACTTAAAAAACGATGATGCAAAGGAGGTTTTGCCGTCGTCTAGTATGGCATTTGAACAAATCGAGAAGGAAGCTGTTATTCCAACACTATCGGTAGTTAAGCAAAGCGAATCTCCGGTATATTCAAATGTAGTAACGCAGCCAAAACCTGAGTTTGGTAAGCCAGTCATGACCACAACGAGTGACGAATCTTTTGGTCAGCCGCCTGAATTTCTCCTTAAACAATCCACTCTTGACAAACCAGTGCAACAGGCAGAATTGACTCCTCAAAGCGAACAAAAAAGAACTGCTAACACGGATACCAAGCATCCACAGACGCAAGTTAATAAAGCACCTGATTTCACGCTTAATGCTCAAGAAGGACTCACATCTGCTAAGTTACAGGCAAAAGTCGAACCGCCCGTGGGCGTAGAAAAGGAACTAAGTTTTGCCGAACAAGCTAAACGCTTTGTGCGACGTAATAAAAAAACTGTTGCCGAAAAAATAAGAAAAGAACCGCTATTAAAAGACAAAGCGGCCGAAGACCAGATGCGTATAGATTTTGACGAGTCACAATATAGTCAAAATAAACAAGCGCAAGGGGCAAAACACGATGAAACTATTGCTGGGGGGGAAAAAAACAAAGCTAACCAGGCCGATGAATCATCAAAGCCCACTGTTGGTGAAACGGATGTTTTGGTGCTTAATGTGCGCTCCAGTGACGAAAATCCAATTAGTGGTGCTAGTTTGCTACCGATGCTCCTCACTTTAGGGTTTAAGTTTGGTGAACACGATATATTTCATCGCCATGTAAATACAAACGGCAAGGGCCCAATACTGTTTAGCTTAACAAACATGTTTAAACCAGGTGTGTTTGACATAGATAATATTGAAAATTTCAGTACCTACGGTTTATCGTTGTTTATGATGTTACCTATTGAGGGTGACCCACAGCAAGTATTTAATATGATGCATAACGCCGCGCGTAAATTATCTGATGAATTTGGTTGTAGAATCCTTGACGGCAACAAGGTGGGCTTAAGTAAACAAAGCCTACAGCAGTATGTTGAGCGTATACGAGAGTTTGAGCGTAGGCGCATAGCTAGACTTAGCAGAGTTCAGACCTAAGTAAAGCGCTAAATAAAAGATTATTTCAAACTAAACCAATAAACTAAAAAACAATCGCATTGTTAAATGCGAAACGACTGTAGTGGAAAAATGAATGACCCCTAGTTTTGATTCCCCTGAGGCTGCCAACGCATACCTTGATAAAATAAAAACTACTATTGAAAATTATAATTACCAGTATTACGTGCTAGATGATCCAAGTGTCCCCGATATAGAGTACGACCGCTTAATGCAAGAAGTAATAGCGATTGAGAAAACCTACCCAAGCTTGAGTTCGCCGGACTCACCCAGTCAAAAAGTGGGCGGAGCAGCACTTGCTAAATTTGACCAAATTCAACACGAAATTCCTATGCTGTCTTTAGATAATGGTTTTGCAGATGAAGATTTACGGGCGTTTGAACAGCGCATAAAAGACCGTTTAAATACCAGTGTAACTATTGAGTTTGCATGCGAACCCAAATTGGACGGGTTAGCGGTTAGTATTTTGTATGAAAACGGAGTACTTAAACAAGCAGCCACCCGAGGCGATGGACAAGTGGGTGAAAACATTACCGCGAATGTAAAAACTATTGCCAATGTCCCATTAAGACTAAGGGGCGTAAATATACCCAACCGTCTTGAGGTTAGAGGGGAGGTATTTATGCCAAAACGAGGGTTTGAAGTATTAAATGAAGAGCAAAAAGCGGCAGGCAACAAAGTATTCGTCAACCCAAGAAACGCAGCTGCTGGCTCACTTCGACAGCTTGATTCAAAAATTACCGCATCACGACCACTGCGGCTATATGCTTATTCGGTAGGGGTTGTTGAGGGCGGTGAAATTAGCCAAGCTCAAAGTCATAGTGAGCGCTTAGCGTGTTTAGAAACACTTGGCTTGCCACTGTGTAAAGAAACCCAAGTGGTAGAAGGTTTTAATGCGTGCCTTGATTATTTTGGTCAAATAGGGAGTTTGCGAAACAGCTTAACTTACGATATTGATGGCGTAGTGTTTAAAGTAAACAATATAGTTTTACAAAATAGGCTGGGCTTTGTATCAAAAGCGCCGCGGTGGGCAATGGCTCAGAAGTTTCCAGCACAAGAAGAACTTACCATCTTAAGAGACGTCGAGTTTCAGGTTGGCCGCACTGGTGCAATTACTCCTGTTGCTCGTCTAGAACCAGTTTTTGTTGGGGGCGTAACAGTGTCCAATGCCACTTTACATAATCAAGATGAGATTAACAGACTAGGCGTGCGAGTAGGCGATACCGTTATCATTAGGCGCGCAGGCGATGTTATCCCGCAGGTGGTGTCGGTGGTAATGAGTAAAAGACCTCATAATACTGCAGCTATTGCTTTTCCTAGCGAATGCCCTATTTGTCACTCGCATGTTGAGCGAGTTGAAAATGAAGCGGTTATGCGCTGCACCGGCGGGCTTATATGCGCAGCACAGCGCAAACAAGCTATAAAACATTTTGCTTCACGCAAAGCCTTCGATATTGAAGGCTTAGGTGACAAAATTGTAGACCAACTGGTAGATGAAAAACTTATTCAAGACCCGGCTGATATTTTTGCTTTGCGCTTGTCTCAATTAATATCGCTTGAACGTTTTGCTGAAAAATCTGCAGTAAACTTGTTGAGGGCAATTGAAGAGTCGAAAAAAACGACCCTGCCTAAATTTTTATATTCACTGGGTATTCGTGAAGTAGGTGAGTCGACGGCGCGCAATTTAGCGCTTCATTTTCGAACTGCAGACGCTGTGCTTAATGCCGATTTGGAGGCACTTAAAGAGGTCCAAGAAGTGGGTGAAATTGTCGCCAAACATTTATATGAATTTTTGCGCGAGCCTTTGAATATTTCCGTATTAAATAAGCTTGTTGCGGCAGGTATTACATGGCCGACTATAGCGCCGCCATCGCAAGACAAACAGCCTTTGTTGGGCAAAACCATTGTGCTAACTGGCACTTTGATTCAAATGGGGCGCACTGAAGCTAAATCAAAGCTGCAAGAGTTGGGTGCAAAGGTATCAGGCAGTATTTCAGCAAAGACAGATTTGTTGGTAGCGGGCGAAAAGGCAGGTTCAAAATTAACTAAAGCGCAAGATTTAGGTATTGAGATTTGGGATGAAAATGCACTTGTCGAATACCTAGCTTCCTTAATGTAAGGTTGATACTTGTTGGCTTAAAACGAGCAACAAGTATCATGCTTTATGGTTATTACTGATTTTCTTTGTAGCGCCTGACAAAACGTAGTCCAAGGGCCAATACGAGTGCTAGTAAACCATAAATTGACACTCCTCCTCCAACTATTACTGTTGATGGATAAGACTCGACAACAACATATTCATCGTTGATAGAACTTTCTAAAGGCAAAGCATATAAAGCTTCAACATATTCGCTGCTAATTGTTGCAACCGGTTCGTAATGAGTGACTTCGTACAAATCTATTAAAACGTTATAATGACTGGTAGTGTAGCCAAAATCTAATGTGGTTATCACTTCAAATTCATCCTCGCTTATATCGTCTACTATTGTGAAGAAGTCGGTGGTGAAATATAGCTCCCAGGGGCCACCGTCGTGACTTAAATAAAGGTCGGCAAACACATTTGCTCGCTCCCCAGCATATTGACCATAAACATCAGCGTCGAAGGTTATACTAAAGGTTTGGTAAAACCCGTCATAATCGAAGTCTTCAAGTAATCTGCTTGAAGCATCATAAATACCAAATTCTGTATAATTGCCTGAACGAGCACTTTGAGCCGATAATGTCCCTACAACGGCATTTTTGCTAATAAACTTTTCTTTGCGTTCGTGTATAACTTGGTCACGGGTTTTTCGTTGCCTAGTTACAAGTTCAAGCTGATTAATCGCCATTAATGCAGCTTGTCGAGCCTCGTTATTACCTAGGTTATTTGGCATAGTGGCTTGCATAGCGGGTTTATCTTCATCGTTTACCGCAGATGAGCGTGAGCTTAGTAAGTCACTTTGAGTGTTAAAAGCTGTAGCGTTTGAACTTGTCGCAATATAAAGGACGCCAAAATTAGTTGCAAGCACTACATAAAATGCAAGCTTGCTAAAGTTGTAAGCCATATTGCGCATTGGGCAATGTATACTTGCGCTTGTGGGGGGGGTCTTATTGTTGATCGTATTCATAATCAATCTCCGTTTCATTTGCGTGTTTTGTCTTTTATCATTTAAAACCATCTCAGATGAATACAAGCTGAACACGTCAAATACTTTTTTAAATAATTATGCCAACAAAGGTTGGGTAAATCATCGCGCTAAGACCCTATTCAGCTAATGTTCATGTTTTGGGCTTAATAATGAAATCAAAATAGATAACGAACAAGATAACTAAAATGATAAACTACATCCTAGTGTGCTTATTATGTTTCTTGGTTTTAAAGGATCTTCTAAACTAAAATGTATCAGCTGGTATGGGAGGAGTTTATGAAAATAGCGTTAGTGTTATTAATTGTCGGTTTGTTTATGTTTCCTGCGCCCGAGGCTGCGGCAAATTATAGATTAAATACGTCTGGCGAACGCGTTATAGATGCACCAAATAAGAATGTTAAGCAAGATTATAAAGTTAAAAATAGTAAGCAAGCTACACAAATGATAAAAAAAACATACCGCGCTAAAGTATTAAGCGTATCGTCTAATAAGGTTAATGGGAATCCCGGTTATAAAGCAAAACTGCTCGGCAACGATGGTATTGTTTTCTATGTGTATATTGACGCTATTTCTGGACAAATGATTAGGCGCTAAGCCGTTATCAGTTATGCTCAGTCCAATAATAAGGAAGAAGCCATGCGATTATTGCTTGTTGAAGACGACTTAGCCCTTCAAACAAATTTAAAACAACATTTGCTAGACGCCCATTACACTATCGATACAGTCAGCGATGGTGAAGAGGGCTTGTTTCAAGGCCAGGAATATCCTTACGATGCGGCTATTATCGATTTAGGTTTGCCAAAACTCGATGGCATTGGGCTAATTTCGCAGTTACGCGCAGCTAATCAAGGCTATCCTATACTCATTTTAACCGCGCGGGACAATTGGCAAGATAAAGTAGAAGGTTTAGACGCAGGGGCTGATGACTACCTAACCAAGCCTTTTCATCCCAAAGAGCTGATAGCTAGGATTAATGCGCTAATAAGACGTTCGGCAGGTAAGTCCAGTGCATTAATTCAAAATGGTCCTTTGAGCTTAAATACCAGCACCCACAAAATTAAAATGGGAAATGAGTCAATAAACTTAAGCAGCTCGGAATATAAACTATTAGAATATTTGATGATGCATGTAGGCGAAGTAAAGTCTAAAAGCATGTTAATTGAACATATATATGATCAAGACTTCGATTTAGACTCAAATGTCATTGAGGTATTTATTCGTCGCTTGCGTAAAAAGTTGGATCCCGACGGTCAAATTGGCCCAATTGAGACGCTTAGAGGGCAAGGCTATAAACTCAAACTACTCGGTGAGGCAAGTTTGTGACCGTTAAGGTAGAGTTTAATGATCAGCGGCGCTAACTCAAATAAGCTCAATAGGCCAAACAACCCTTTTAATTCTTTGCGCACTCGCATTATGGTGAGTGCCCTGTTAATTATTGTGGTGGTATTACCGAGCATTGGAATTGCTTTAAACAATGCATTTGAACGTCAGGTTAGGGCTAATGTTAAAGAACAGTTAAATGCGTATTTTTATTCAATACTGGCTGTCACCGAAATTGAAAATGGCGAGTTACAGATGCCCGAGGCCTTATTAGAAAATCAATTTAATGTCATTAACTCTGGTCTTTATGCGTTTATATCAAGTGATAATTCACTTGTTCCGCTCACCGATTCTGAGCAACTTCCTATTGTATGGTTTTCGAATTCTTTTTTAGGCGCAAGTATTTCGCAAGACTTACCCTCGCCTAAGCTTGGAAACAGCCGCTTTGCACAAATACAGCTCAACGGTGAATCTCATTTTATATACAGTTTTACCGTTGCCTTTGAAACGTCAGGAACAGCAGCCAACACAAATAACAAATCAGCGCCAATAACCCTGCACATTGTTAAAGATTTGGCCGGCGTAATAGAACAACAAAAAGCGTTTAGCCAACAGCTATGGACATTGCTGCTGGTGCTTATTGTAGTGCTTTTGCTTATTCAAGCTTTTTGGCTTGCCTGGACGCTCAAACCATTGGCTAGATTCACCCAAGAGTTAAATGCCGTGCAGGTAGGAGAGCTTGAGCAATTGTCGCAGCAATACCCAAAAGAACTCAATGCCGTTGCTAAACAACTTAATGCGCTTTTAAGAACGCAGCAACAACAGCGACAGCGTTATCGAAATGCGCTTGCTGATCTTGCTCACAGCCTTAAAACACCTTTAGCGGTAATGCAAAGCCAAAAAGATTTGAGTGATGCTTCAATGGAACAAATAAGCCAAATTAATCGCATTATTGGCCACCAGCTTAAGCGAGCACAAAGCGGCAACAGCAGTGCTTGGCATTTAGGTATAAAAGTGGCGCTTGTGTCTGACAAGCTTCTACGCACATTGGCTAAAATTTACCCCACTATTGACTTAAGTTATATGCGCAAACCTAAGCCCAATATTACGTTTCGCGGTGATGAAGCTGATTTAACTGAAATGCTTGGCAATTTACTAGACAACGCCTGCAAAGCAGCAAAAAGTACTGTTACGCTTAGTATTTACGAGCAAGACAAACGTTTATCTATAGTGGTTGAAGACGATGGTGAAGGTATTTCCAATAGCCAAAAGTTAATTGTATTAGAACGTGGTAAACGAGCCGATACATACAAGCAAGGCCACGGCATTGGTTTAGCAATTGTTCGAGATCTAGTAGACAATTATCAAGGAAGTCTGCACATCGATTCTTCTATCGAATTAGGAGGCGCTAAATTTACACTAGGCTTTGCGCAACCCTAAAACCGAATACTACTGAGCCAAAACGCCGCTAATTCTGAAAACCCTCGGTAAAAATATCATATAGTCAGCTTACGTTCATATTCAGTCTTGTATTATTCATATTCAGCTAGTGAAACTTAACCCTAACAGAGCGTTGGAGTGTGTATGAATATTATCAAAAAGCGAGCCATTGTTTGTGTGATTGCGCTAATACAGTTACTACTAAATCCTAATGTAGGTGCTAGTGATGAAGATTATAGCCATCTAAACACGGCGCAATTTAGCGAAGCCGAATTATCCCAAATGTTAGCGCCAATAGCGCTTTACCCAGATACTTTGCTAGCACATATATTAATTGCATCTACCTATCCTTTAGAAGTGGTCGAAGCCTATAGATGGCGAAAAAGAGATCGCAATTTTGATGTGTCTGAAGTCGTACAGCTTTCTGAAAAACAAGGTTGGGACCCAAGTGTTGTTGCACTTGTTGGTTTTCCAAGTGTGCTTGAAAGGTTAAACGAAGACCTTCGGTGGACGCAAAATCTTGGTGATGCATTTTTAGAAGATGAAGTGCGCGTACTAGACACTATTCAAGCATTACGTCACCAAGCAGAGCTTGCCAATTCGTTTGATAATATACAAAATATGAGAGTGACTAGGCTTGATAAACAAATTGTAATTCAAGGTCTACAAAAAGAAATTGTGTATGTGCCGTATTACGATACTCGGGTGGTTTATGGTAACTGGCATTGGAATCGCTATCCTCCTGTTTATTGGCCTTATCGTCCACACTTGTCGGTGTATTTCCTAACTAAGGTTGCGAGTCGATTTCACTGGGGCAAGGGTATTGATATAAGCTTTAACTACCACTTCAGCGCATTTAAATGGCGAACTCGTCGGTTAGTTGTTAGTGATCACTATAAAACCAGACATTATCGTTCCTATAGTCGTATAGCCAATAGTTATGGGTCTAAGCGTTGGCAACATAAGCCAACACATAGAAGAGGTGTGGCGTATAGGTTAAATAAACCTAAGTCATACAATAGCAATGGTAAGCAAAGAAAGTTGTATGCCAGCCACTTAAAGACACCATTGTTTTCTAGTCAGGAGTTGAGAGCAGGGTCTAAGTTGAAAAACCATCATCGCGAATTTGTCACGGTTAATAAAAAACTTAGTAAAGCACCCATAGCTTGGGGCAAACAAAGTAAAGCTAAGGTTAAGCTCAGAAAAAATAAGCGTTCTAAGCAAAAACGCTAAACTAACGCCCTCGTATTTCCTTGATCATTATGAGGGCTTATTCGACACCCAATCGCGCTTATCTACATTCCAGTTTCGCGCCCAGTAGATAAAAGGCGTATCGATTAGCGCAATAATTACTTTAAAAAAGTACTTGGCTAATGCTAATTGCATGGCGGTTGTAAAATCGACAACACCCCACCAAACTACAACCCCATAAATTAGAGTATCAATAGCCTGTGATAGCATTGTTGAAAGGTTATTACGTAGCCACAAATGGCGGCCTTTGGTTTTTTCTTTAATGTAATGGAATATCCACACATCAAAACGTTGACTGATAAAATAAGCCAGTAATGAACCAAATACAAATCTTGGACTAAAAGCAAAAAGGCTAGATGTTGCTTGATGAATTTCTTGGGCGAAAGCTGATGTTTTAGGGTTTGATGAGGGCAAATACATTAAGCTAATACTAGTCATAACAATAAAAATGACGCTAACGACAAAGCCAATCAGTACTGCTCTGTTGGCTTCTTTTTTGCCATAGCGTTCGCCCAACAAATCGCTTGCAAAATAAATGCTGGAATACAAGATCACGCCCATACTGGTTTGCATGCCAAAGACCTCTGTCAATTTTGGTCCCTGTAAATTGGCTAACAACAAACTTATTACAATGCTGGCATACAGGCCTTGTCGACCAAATAATTTGAACAGCAGCAACGCGAAGCTTAGGTCAAGTATGATGGTAAATACCCACAGCAAATTTTGATGCGAGATGAATAAAGTAGCAAAAAACTCAGTGATCATATTATGACTTAAGGTTAAGGTTGTTATAAATTAGCACTATAAACCTAGTCTGTACCGCTCCATTTAATAAGCTCAAACTCAATAAAAAGGACAATCGAGCCTTGGTTTTCATTTTGGTTTAGGCTTATTACACCCAGCCCTTTTGCCTAAATTCCAATAGTACTTTGGTGAATACCTTCATTTCATCTGGCGTGCCTAAGGATATGCGATTCCAGCTATCGTCACTGGTCATTTTCCTGCCTACTCGGATCCCATTTTGTTGCATATGGGCAACATATTCAGCTAAAGGCGCACCTAGTTTGTGCAAAACAAAATTGGTGTCGCTTGATATATGGGCTAGTTCCAAATCATTTAATGTATCGATAAGGATCTTCTTCGATAACTGATTGGATTGTATGCTCTTTTTATAAAAACCTGTATCGTCCAGCGCTGCTGAGGCGGCAGCTATGCCAGCAGCGCTTAAGTTGAATCCACGGGCAAAGGCATCGATTTTACGGGCTGTTTCTATTGTAGCAACGCCATAACCTATTCGCATTCCCGCCATACCATGCACTTTCGAGAATGTCCGGCTAATCACCACATTGTCGTTACCTTGCTGAATTAAATCTAAGCCGCTTTTGTAACGCGGGTTGGCTTGTGCATATGCAAAATATGCTTCGTCGATTAGAAACATGTGTGTATCAGGTGCGCTATTTATCCATTCAAATAACACGCTGAAATCGACAATATTCCCAGTAGGATTGTTTGGATTGCATATATTGATCAAAACTGCGCCAGTTTGCGCCATTGCTTGTTTTTTCATAGCAGCAATATTCATTTCAAAGTTTTGTCCTACAGGAACCTGTATCACATTCAAACTTTCAGCTCTGCAATATCTTCTAAGTGCGCCGAACGTAGGTTTAGGTTCAATCATGCAGGCGTTTTGTTGAGCGCAATAGGTAGCTATAGCTTGCAGTACTTCAGTTGAGCCGTTGCCCAATATTAACTGCTCGGGCTGAACCTGATGATAAACAGCAAGTTTATTTTTAAATTCAGACAATGACTCACCGGGGTAACGATTACCATACAATTCAATAGCGCGTTTTGCTGCTTGCAATGCTTTGGGAGACATACCAAGTGAATTCTCATTATAATGCAACAAAAGTGGCGCCGCGTTTTGGCGAAACGATAATATTGGATTGCTAGCAGCAAAAGCCATTGGTGTATTAGCGGCCAGACTCAAACAAGCCGCGCCCAAACCTAATTGCTGAAGAAATTTTCTGCGCGAATTATGGATGTCTAAAGTGTTCATTGTCTACTTCCTTCTTTATTTTACACAAAGCCATAGCAAGCTATTCTTTAATAATCTTTTATGAGTATAAAAAGGTGCGGGCTTGGCAATCTGATACTCAATTTTAAACGCAGGTGAATAAGCAAAATATAAGTTGAGACTGCGCTATTAAATGTAAGGTAAATCTGTTGTAGCATATTATTTGTGCTGGTGATATCAGTTATTGTTTTCAGAGGGTTTTGTGGGTAACTAAACAAACCTAACAGACGATGTCAGCTAAGAAGGAAATTTGCTTATGTTAACGTAAACATATTAGAAAAATGGATTAACTGTTATCGATGCGATGTTTTACAAACATTAATTTATGTGAGCATCGCTATAGCGTTATTTGTGTAGTTAGACTGGACTGCCAGTAAGGCTAGTTTATCTCTCGTTTAATACGCTGGCGTTCTTCCCATGCTTTAACTACCGACCAGCGCCATACCAGCTCTAAAGAAAAATAACCAGCGGCACCAGCCACCACAGAGCAAATAATACACCCTAGTAAAAAGGCAGGCCCAATTGTTGTTAAAGATTGACCAAACCATGCCCAGCTCAATTCGAAGTCAAAGGATGACATTTCGGTCCCAAGTACAGTACTACCTACCAAGTAAGCACAGTAGAATAGTGGTGGCATGGTAATGGGGTTAGATACCCAAACAGTGGCAACCGCTAAGGGTAAATTAACCCTTAATGGAATGGCAATAGCGGCTGATAATATCATTTGAAAAGGAACTGGCCAAAAAGCAAAGAAAAGTCCTATACCAAAGGCGCCTTTGGCAGAACGACGGTTAAGCAACCATAAATTCGGGTCGTGTAGCATTGTGCCAAACATTCTTAGCATTCTATGGTTTTTCACCGTTTGTTGGCTGGGCGAAAAACGTCTGATAAGGTTCTTTATTATACTCACGGCTGTTTTCTCGGGTAACTGCAATGACGAAGAGTGAAAAAACTCTGCTTGGGTTTATAACGGTATTTTTGAGCAGTGTATTATGGCCTAGTTTACCGAAAATATCACTCATTGCTTTTGCAATTATTGCGCTAATATTTGTGTTGACACTTAGGTTTTCGGCTGTTGTTACAGGAATGTTAATCGGATTTTTATGGGCTAGTGTGTGCGGCTATTATTATCTTACATGGCAACTTGATGTCAATTATCATAACAAAAATCTCATTGTGGAAGGTCAAGTGATAAGTTTGCAGGCCCCATTATCTGCCAACAGTGTGAGTAAGAAAGAAGCCGGCGAGGGGCATAATAATCAAAATGCCTCTGATTTGTTCGCAAAGCGCGCTCTTAAATTTAATTTTATTATTAATACCATAGGCCAACGCAAGCTTACTTTTAAGCCCACGGTAAGACTGTCGTGGTATTCACCAAAGTTGTCACTACAACAAGGGGATAAACTTAGGTTATTTATCCGCTTAAAGCCACCTACAGGTTTAGCCAATCCAGATGGTTTTAACTATCAAAAGTGGCTAACGAGTAAAAACATAGCGGCTTTGGGTTATGTGAGACAAAGCCCATCAAACCAAGTTATTTCACACAATCCCAGTATAAGACAGCGTAGCGTTAACCAATTACTGCAACATGATATACCCAATATAAGGTGGATATTAGCCTTAAGTTATGGCGACAGGCGCTTGCTAAAACAAGAAGATTGGGATTTGATGCAACGCACTGGTACCGCCCATTTATTTGCCATATCGGGTATGCATTTAGGCATAGTGTTGGGCTTTACACTGCTTATTACTAAAGGCTTATTTTATATAAAATCTCTTAGTCCTAGCATGGCCTCTACCACTAACGTCAAACCATGGTTATTAATTTTTCCATGTATCATGTGTGTTGGCTATGCATTTATTGCGGGCTTTGAAATTCCAGTAATGAGAGCCTTAATAACTTTGTTGTTGTGGACCTTGCTTGTTGTATTTTCGAAACACTGGCGAACGCCAAACGTTTTACTATTACTACTGACTGTTTTTTTTATTTTATTTCCATTCGCAATATTAGGCATTAGCTTTTGGCTCAGTTTTATTGTGGTACTGGTAATTACGCTTTTTTTGTGGCGCTTCAAATTAGCGGCAAATGCCACCGTCTTAGGCAAGTTTGGGCAGACTATAAAATTACAGTTATTTATAAGTGTCGTCACTCTACCTATGATTGCGATTACTTTTTCGTCGTTACCTATTATCTCATTCATTGCCAATTTTTTTATGATACCTATTATTACCTTTGTGCTGGTGCCGCTATGTTTAGTTGCGGCCATTGCCGCCATTATTAATATTGAAATACAGGTCATATACTGGCTAATAGACGAGTGTTTTGAGCATACGTTTTGGATTTTAAGTTGGCTTGATAATTTCAGTGCTAGCCTATTGGGGGAGAATTGGCAAAATTCAGATGTGGTAAAGCAAAGCATTAATGGGTTAACTCACCCAATCGTAATTTTTGTTTTATTTCTTATAATATTGCCTCCTTGGTACAGAAAAAAGTCACTTGTTTTTAGTCTGCTAAGTATTGCCGCTGTGCATCAATTGATGCATAACAAGCAAGCCTCCTTAGAAAATAAATCATACCTATATGCGATGGACGTTGGTCAAGGAAGTGCGCTTGTTATTCGCGATGAACGGGGCACAATACTTTATGATACCGGTGGGTCATTTGCTGATTTTAGTATGGCGAGTTCGGTGTTGTTACCCTTTTTTGAAAGCAATAACATTAAAACTCTTGAATACTTCATTGTAAGTCACTTAGACAATGACCATGCTGGTGGGGCCGACGTAATTGTAAAAAACCTTGAGATTCATCACACATT
Source organism: Glaciecola sp. (assembly GCA_047636735.1). Classification (GTDB taxonomy): domain Bacteria; phylum Pseudomonadota; class Gammaproteobacteria; order Enterobacterales; family Alteromonadaceae; genus Glaciecola. Next base: position 16,908 of record JBLIGC010000022.1, read on the forward strand.
ATCGCCGCAAAAAGGCTGCAACAGGGATGCTTTTCTTAAGCGTTTTCCATCAGGCATCACCACCTACTTAGGCTACAGCATACAAATTTTATGGCCGTTATCGCCTATTTCTGGAGATGAAAATAATCATAGCTGTGTGATTAAATTACAAAAAGGAACGCATTCAATTTTATTCACAGGAGATATTGAACACCAAAGTGAAGCTGCAATAGTGTCTTTGTACGGGAGCACTAATCTATTAAATAGTACTATATTGATAGCGCCGCATCATGGTAGTAAAACCTCATCAAGCATGAGCTTTATTAATGCTGTTTTACCGCAGTATGTGGTTTTTACTAGTGGTAATAATAATCGCTGGGGATTTCCTGCGCCAAGCGTGTTGAACCGATATAAAAAGATAAACGCTAAGATTTATGTAACTGGGCAGCAAGGTCAAATAAAGTTTATGATGACAAGAAAAGATATTATAGTGAGTACTTACAGAGATGATGAATATGCAAGGTGGTTCTTTAAAGCACGATAGTTTAAAACAAGGGCGTTGATAAAAATAAGCATGTGGAATGTTACGGGGTAATAATGGATAACGAAAGGGCATGTTCCAATAAACTTACTATGAGATTATAACCAATAAGTTAGCGCATAAGCACAAAAAAAAGGTAAACTAAGATAAGGCCACAAAATAGGTTGTTTCGTTAATGTCATCAAAACCTGTCGTCAATAGCGCAGACTCATCGCTTGAAAAACAGCAATCAAGAAAAGTGCTGCGCCGTTTTTTGACCTACATAAAACCGTTTAAGCTTCTTTTCTTTTTCGCTGTGCTGGGCATGATTGGTTATGCAGGTGTTGATACCTTTGTTTTTTCTCAAGTAAGGCCATTAATTGACCAAAGCCTTAATATTGGGAACTACGATTATTTAAAAACAGCCGCTTATTTTATAGTGCCTCTTTTTGTACTTAGGGGTATTTTTAATTTTATGGGCACCTACACGCTTGAGTACATTGGTACCCAGGTGGTAATGAAAATGCGCCAAGAGCTGTTTGAAAAATTTATTCATTTGCCGGTTGAATATCACGACCATCATTCGTCGGGCAGCCTTATTTCAAAAGTAATTTTTGACACTGAACAAGTACGCGGCGCGGCGGGGAAAGCATTGCTTACCTTGGTCAGAGATGGTGTGTTTGTGTTGGGCCTACTAGCGGTAATGTTTTATTATTCATGGAAACTATCGCTTATTTTTTTATTAATTGGGCCTATAGTAGGGTTCATTGTCTCTTTTGTAAGTAAAAGATTTCGCAAAGTAAGTAAGGCTATACAACAAGCCATGGGTACTTTGACTGCAAGCGTTGAGCAAGCGGTTAAAGGTCACAAAGTGGTTCTAATGCACGATGGCCAGCAATATGAATCGGATAAATTTGCGCAAAGAAATAATCAGAACCGCTTGCAAAATATGAAGCTTACTACCGCTCAAATACTCAGTGTGTCTTCTATTCAAATCATTGCATCGGTTGCTTTAGCTTTTGTATTATTCGCGGCGAGTTTACCCACTATGGTTGAGGAACTTACCGTTGGGATTTTTATTAATGTAATTGTGTGCATGGTAATGCTACTTAAACCTTTGAAGCAGTTGACTACTGTGAACACTGAGTTTCAAAAAGGCATGGCAGCGTGTGCTAGCATATTTAAAGTGCTCGACACTCAAAATGAAATAGATACAGGCAAAACAGTACTGGGTAGATCCCAAGGTAAGTTGAGTCTGAAAAATATCATTTTCACCTATCCAACAAGAAGTGAACCGGCTATAAAAAATGTTAGTTTTGATGTGAGCCCAGGGCAAACCGTTGCCTTAGTAGGTCGGTCAGGCAGCGGTAAATCGACACTTTCAAACTTATTAACCCGCTTTTATTCTCCTGATTCAGGCCAAATATTACTTGACGATCAAAATATTAATGAGTTTACCCTGCGTAGCCTGCGTCAACAGTTTGCCTTGGTTTCTCAGCAAGTTGTATTGTTTAATGACACCATCGCAAATAATATTGCCTATGGTAAAGAGGGTGAGGTAACCCGCGAGCAAATTATAAAAGCGGCAGATATGGCGCATGTAAGCGATTTTGTTAAACACCAACGTGACGGCTTCGATACCATCGTTGGCGAGAACGGCCTTATGTTATCGGGAGGTCAGCGCCAGAGAATAGCAATTGCCAGAGCGATACTCGCCGACTCGCCTATACTACTATTAGATGAAGCAACATCTGCTCTTGATACTGAATCAGAAAAGTTCATTCAACAGCAGCTAGATGAGTTACAGCGCTCACGCACCAGTATTGTAGTAGCACATAGACTCTCTACTATCGAAAATGCCGATTTAATACTGGTAGTCGATAACGGCGAAATAATTGAATCGGGAAATCACAAGGTGCTGTTGGCAAAAAATGGTATGTATGCGCAGCTTCACTCTTTACAATTTTCTGTGCAGTAATGGTTTTTATACACACTTCAAAGACGTTTTTTGACAGCATGTTGTCGAGTCAAAATATAGGCTTAACTTTTTATGTTAGGTAAGTTACAGGATGCTTGGTATACGCAAAATAAATGGGTGTGGTGCCTGTTTCCCTTTACTTGTTTATTCTGGTTACTGTCGTTAATTAGAAGGTGGTTGTTCGATGTTGGGGGCTTGCCATCAACCGGCGCTAGTATCCCGGTGGTAGTGGTGGGTAACATTGGTATTGGTGGCAATGGTAAAACACCGCTGGTACTTGCGATGCTCAAAGCCTTGCGAAGTAGGGGATATAATCCTGCTGTATTGTCAAGAGGTTACGGCGGGCGTCAGTCAAGCTTTCCTTATCTTGTCAGTGAAAAAGATGCAGCACAACGTGTAGGTGACGAGCCAGCATTAATAATTAAACGAGAACAATGCATACTGGTTATCGACCCCATTCGCGCAAGAGGCGTGCAGTTCCTTGAGAAAAATACCCAAGCGGATGTAGTTATATGCGACGATGGACTGCAACATTACGCAATGAAGCGCGATATTGAAATATGTGTGCTAGACAAACGCGGTTTAGGGAATGGTTATTTATTACCAATGGGCCCTCTGCGAGAGGGCAAATGGCGGCTACAGCAAGTTGATGCAATTGTCCACAATATTGGCTTTACGGCTCAATCTGAGTCTAATAACGTCAGTAATGACTCTGCAAAGAACCTTTTTGAGATGGGTCTTCAGCCTGCTTGCTGGATTAATATATTCACACATGAAGAAAAAAGCTTAGGCGACTTCTCTATAAGCCTCGAAAATAAACCTAGCAATATTGTTGTTACTGCATTAGCCGGAATAGGCGACCCGAGGCGTTTTTTTGATACCCTAACTAGCATGAATATTAAGCTTGATAAAACGGTTGGATTTGCCGACCATCATCAGTTTGTTGAAGACGATATTCCTCAATCGGGTTGGGTATTAATGACAGAGAAAGACGCGGTTAAATGCCTCGGTTTTTCACATCCTAATATGTGGTACTTACGCATAGATGCCATTCTTTGTGATAGGTTTTATAAACTTATTGAAGATGGCATTCAGACAAAAGCTAAATTATTAGCTAAAAGCCGTATATAATTTGTAGGGCAATGATAATCTTTAAGTGCAAAGATACGAGGTAATTACCTATTCTTTGACTTTTTTATATAGAGGAATTCAAAAGTGGCGTTTGATAAAAAGTTAATGGCAATTATTGCATGTCCAGCATGCAAAGGTTCACTAATATTAACCACATTAGTGAACAAAGAAGTACCCGAATTAGTCTGCAAATTTGACCGCTTAGCCTATGAAATAAAAGATAATATTCCGGTGCTGATAGAAAACCAAGCAAGACAGTTATCCTTAGATGAAATAGAAAGCTTACGTTAGCACCAAACGCCAGCACTAAGCCTAACAAATAGATAAATTTACTTATCAGGACAACGTTATGTCATTTATAGTGATTATTCCCGCCCGATTCGGCTCAACGCGCTTTCCTGGCAAGCCGCTTGCGCTAATTCAAGGCAAACCTATGATACAGCATGTATATGAACGCAGTCTGCTAGCGGGAGCCCAAGATGTTATTGTTGCCACTGACGATAAACGTATCGGTGAAGTTGTAAAAAGTTTTTCAGGAAAAGTATGTTACACCGCAAGCGAGCATGAATCTGGTACCGAGCGTATTGCTGAAGTGTTGAATAAAAAAGGCATTCATAACGACACTGTTGTCGTGAATGTGCAGGGCGATGAACCCTTTATTCCGCCTCAAAATATTACACAGGTTGCCAATAATTTATTGGTCGCTTCGACCAACAATGCTAACATACAAATGGCTACACTTTGTTTTCCTGTTAGCGTTAAATCAGAACTAGACAACCCAAATGTGGTGAAAGTAACCTTTGCTAAAAACGGCAAAGCACTATGCTTTTCCCGCGCGCCTATTCCATACGACCGTAATTGGGTCCAAAACACCCAAGTGATGCAAGAAAACGCCTACTACCGTCATGTTGGAATATATGCGTACAAAGCCGCATTTATTCACCAATATATAAAACTTGCCCCCAGTCACTATGAAAAAATAGAATCGCTCGAACAACTCAGAGTGCTCTATCATGGTTTTGATATTCATGTGGCAATAGCTCATCAAACTCCACCACATGGCGTTGACACTCCTGAAGACCTTGATCGCCTGAATGGCCATGGCAAGGCGCTTTGATTTACCGTTTAATGTAATGCTTAGCCGCTACTAAGCATTTGTAACGTTTGGTATTAGGTAAATAATGCATTAGTAATTGCTATTCAGTTGGCTCTTGCTCTTCACTGGGAACTGCCCATAAGTCATGCTCATCAGCATGAATTATCTCAACCCATAAACGCGTGCCGGGTACCAAATTATGTTCATTATTGATATGAATAACACCGTCAATTTCGGGTGCTTCTCCAAAGCTTCTTGCTACTGCCCCTTCGCTGGTGACTTCATCAACAATTACGAAATATTCATTGCCAATGCGCGCGTATAAACGTTGTGCACTAATTCCTGATTGTACCTGCATAAAGCGTTGTAAACGGTCTTCTTTGACGGCTTCGTCTACAGGGTTTGGTAATTGATTTGCAGTAGCGCCAGCAACGGGTGAGTATTTAAAACAGCCTACGCGATCTAGCTGAGCGTCTTCAAGGAAGGTCAATAACTCTTCAAACTCTTCTTCGGTTTCGCCAGGGAAGCCAACAATAAAGGTTGAACGAATGACTAATTCGGGGCAGATTTCGCGCCATTTTCTTATACGCTCTATGGTTCTATCTGCACTGCCAGGTCTTTTCATTAATCGTAGAATGCGTTTGTTTGCATGCTGAAAAGGAATGTCTAAGTAGGGTAATATTTTTCCCGCAGCCATCAATGGGATAAGGTCATCTACATGTGGATAAGGATAGACGTAATGCAAACGCACCCAAATATCAAGTTGGCCAAGTTTTTCACACAGTTGCTGCATATGTGTTTTTACCGGCATACCATCCCAAAAGTCAGTTTTATATTTTACATCTACGCCATACGCGCTGGTATCTTGCGAGATAACTAATAGCTCATTCACGCCAGCGGCTTTTAAACGTGTGGCTTCACTTAGAACCTCTCCCACAGGTCGGGATACTAGGTCGCCGCGCATAGAAGGTATTATGCAGAAGGTACAACGGTGATTACACCCTTCGGAAATTTTCAAATAGGCAAAGTGTCTTGGCGTGAGTTTAATCCCATGGTCAGGTACCAAATGTAAAAATGGATTGTGCTTTGGTTTGGGTAAAAACTTATGTACCTGTTCAACAACGCTTTCGTATGCATGGGGACCCGTTACGGCTAAGACATTAGGGTGTACTTGCCTTATCTCATCTTCTTTAACGCCCAAACAACCGGTTACAATTACTTTTCCATTTTCCGCTAAAGCTTCACCAATTGTATCAAGAGACTCTGCAACGGCTGAATCAATAAAACCACAGGTGTTTACAATAACTAAATCGGCGTTATTGTAGCTTGGAACTACATCATATCCCTCGGTTCTTAGTTGGGTCAAAATACGCTCTGAATCAACTAGATTTTTTGGACAGCCTAAGCTAATAAAGCCAATTCGACCATTAGTACTGCCGCTGTTCAAAATATCGCTATTAAGAGTTTTAACGGGTATTTTCATGGTGGTTGTTTGTTTTGCGCTTTGCCTTGGATCGATGGTATTAACTGTCATTTTGCTAGCCATGTGATTGTTGTTGGGCGACTCTTTGAAAAACAAGAGTCTCTCATAAAACGTCTTTTTTAAAAATTCCGCGAATAATACCGTAAAGTAACGAAAAATGCATTTATTGTGGTTGGCTTGAATTACAAAGAAACATTTCAAAGTTTGTTGTTTTTTTGTAAATAACTTCAATGCTACTATTTTTAATATGGTTAAATATAGAGGTGAACGCTCCAAAAATCAGGTTTGGCATGGCTTATGCCAAGATAATCTTGATATAAAAGTAAAATTGCTTCACAATAATAGGTTGAACACTAACTAAATTTTTAGTTGTGTCATATACATTATTTAAAAAAGAGGAAATATGTCAATCAGTGACAAAAAAAGAGTCGTTCTTAAGGTGGGAAGTTCACTAATAGCGCCTCAAAACAATGGTTGTAGCTCGCATAATTTGTTGGCTATTGCACAGTTCATTATTACATGTCGAACGCAAGGCAAACAAATTGTGCTTGTATCATCGGGTTCGGTTGCAGCAGGTCGAAAGTGGTTTAATACCCAAACTATGACCGTCGCACTTAAGCGCGCTATGGCCGCTGCAGGTCAAACAGACATGATGGAAATGTGGGATAAACTATTTGATTTTCCTTCAGCGCAATTATTATTAACAAATGACGATATACGTAATAAAGATCGCTTTGACAGTATTCGCGATACAATAGAGGCTCTATTAGCACATGAAGTGTTGCCTATAATTAACGAAAACGATACGGTAACGACAGATGACAGCAAAGTAGGCGATAATGATAACTTAGCTGCGATGGTTGCAAGTTCAATCGACGCCGATGCACTTATAATGTTTACCGATGTTGATGGTTTATACGATAAAAACCCGCAGCAGCATCCGGACGCCCGCAAGTTGTGCAAGGTTGATGATATAACAGATGAAATTTTTGCAATGGCTGGTGGTGCAACTAGTGATCAGGGCACAGGTGGTATGCGCACTAAAATAGAGGCCGCTGAGAAAGCAACAAGTCATGGTATTGATACCTACATCGTTGACGGCTTTGACCCTAAATCATTTGAACAATTAAGCCGTGGATTTAATCCAGGCACGCATTTTATGGCAGATACTAAACCTATGTCAGCAGGCTTGCATTGGATGACACACACGGTGAAAGAATCTGGTGAGGTAATAGTTAGATATCCCGAAAGTGAGATTGACGGACAACAAAATGGCGTGACCAGTAACAGTATTGTTGCCGTTAAAGGCGAATTTTCGGTGGGAGATACTATATTATTGCGAGATGATGAGGGCAATAAAATTGCTAAAGCAACGGCAAACTACAGCAGTTGCTTGCTAAATTATTTGGCTGATGATGAAATTCGCGGTAAATTAGATAAAGATTCTTCACTGTTACACAATTCAATTATTTCAAATAAGCACATGGCAGTGCTGGAGAACTCATGAGCATAATCACAAGTTTGGCGCAAAATGCGGCCAAGGCAGCAAAAACAATCATTCGATTAAGCGAAGAGCAGAAAAATACTATTTTATTGGAAATGGCGTTTATGCTTAGAAAAAGTGCTAGCGCCATTATACAATCGAATAATAAAGACATGGCAATGGCCGCAAAAGATGGTCTAGATGATGCCATGCTAGATCGTTTGTTACTTAACGAAGAACGTATTAACGCAATGGCTCAAGGTATTGAAGTGGTGGCTAGTTTGCCCGATCCGGTAGGTCAAGTCCGTGATATTACCACGCGACCCAATGGTATGAAAATATCAAAAATGCGCATTCCACTAGGCGTAGTTTGCATGATCTATGAAGCTAGGCCTAATGTTACTGCCGACGCTGGTGCGTTATGCTTTAAATCAGGTAATGCCATTATACTGCGCGGTGGTAAAGAGGCACTGGAGTCTTCAAAAGCAATTGCCAAGGTAATGCAAAACGTGTTGAAAGAGCACGATTTACCTGAGGCTATTATTACCGTGATACCCGATCCCGATCGCGCGCTTATGCT
>JBLIGC010000023.1:0-24987 GCA_047636735.1 Glaciecola sp.
CGCTTTTCACACACTTCAATGGGGGTATCAACAAACACTTCAATAAATTCGCCTGGTTTTAGCAAAGACCGACAGTAATTACGGTCTGCTTTGAAGGGCGAAATAAAAGCGGTGATCACAATCATACCCGCGTCGACAAATAGTTTACTAACTTCACTAATTCGACGAATGTTCTCTACACGGGCTTTGTCGTCAAAGCCTAAGTCGCCGCACAAGCCGTGCCTAACATTGTCGCCGTCGAGCAAGTAAGTAGCGTGGTTTGCTTCATACAAGCGTTTTTCTAATAAATTAGCTATGGTCGATTTACCCGACCCAGACAAGCCGGTTAACCAAATAACCCCTGGGTTTTGGTCAAGTTTGGTCGCCCTATGTTGTTTATTCACAGTACTTTCATGCCATACAATATTAGTTGTCATTAGAAATAACCCTCCATTTTCTTCTTCTCCATTGAACCTGACGAATCGCTATCAATTATACGGCCTTGACGCTCTGAGGTTTTGGTTAGTAGCATTTCTTGTATAACATCTGGCAAAGTGTCGGCTTTAGACTCTACCGCCCCGGTCAGTGGATAACAGCCAAGGGTTCTAAAACGCACCGACTTCATTTGCGGTACTTCACCTTCTTTTAGTGGCATGCGCTCGTCGTCGACCATTATTAATACACCATCGCGGTCAACTACCGGACGCGGTTTAGCCAAATACAAGGAAGGAATTTCAATATCTTCTGAATAGATATACTGCCATATATCAAGCTCTGTCCAGTTAGACATGGGGAATACCCTAATACTTTCGCCCTTATTAATTTGCGAATTATAGATATTCCATAACTCTGGACGCTGATTCTTGGGATCCCAACGATGATTTTCATCTCTAAATGAATATACACGTTCTTTTGCACGAGACTTTTCTTCGTCGCGACGAGCACCACCGAAGGCAGCATCAAATTTGTAATGATTTAAGGCTTGTTTAAGGGCAACGGTTTTCATTATGTCGGTATGTTTAGCACTGCCAACTGAAAAAGGATTCACGCCTTGCTCAACGCCTTCTTGGTTGGTATGAACAAGCAGGTTCAAATTAAGCTTTTTGGCAATATGGTCTCTGAAAGAAATCATTTCCTTAAACTTCCATGTGGTGTCTACATGTAAAAGTGGAAAGGGAATAGTACCCGGTGCGAAGGCTTTTCGTGCTAAATGCAATAGCACTGAAGAATCTTTTCCTACCGAATAAAGCATTACCGGGTTATCAAACTCAGCAGCCACTTCTCGGAAGATATGTATGCTCTCGGCCTCAAGTTGTTTGAGATGCGTCATGGAGGGCAATTTAGTAGTCATATTTTACTCTACTTGTGTTAATTAAAAGATAAAAATTAGCCACTTCAAGTTCACCTTTTGTATTTAGGGTGGTATCGCGGCCTAATCACTAAAACTTTTTATACCAATTAATTATATGCATATAATAATAACATCTTTTGAGAAGCCTACCATCAAAATTCGTTATCGTTAATTACGGTTTTATAACTTATTAGATGGTTTTGTTATAAGCATGTTAACTTAAGCCTATATAAAAGGAAGGGGAACTAGCAACAGCAATGGGGTCAGACCATTAACTCAAGGCGTTCTTGTGCCCAAATAGCTGAATCTAAATATGCCGAAACAACTTTGTCATATTCAAGCTTCATAACAACACAGGCTTTATCAAGCTTTACCCACTCACCCTTTTCAATTATTTCACAGATCGACACGGCCTCTGCGAGCCAGCCAGTTTTTGTTAGTAGTGCTTCTTTAATAGAGTCTGAGAGCGGCATATTGCCAATAAGGTCTTCTATACTGGCGTCTAGCATTGCATCAACAAGTGAGAGCATACCAACTAGAAATGCTGAAGAGATATTGTCTTTTGTGCGTGATATTACAGCCAAACTCTCGCAAAATTTTGCGCGGTGCATTGAAAGTTTGATAAGTTCATTGGGCTTGTCGTGGCCTAATGAGGCTGCAAATAGTAGCATTATAATGCGTTCTAGTTCGGCTTCACCTAGCATTATAACAGCGTGTCTTATACTTTCAATTTTACCGGCACGCTTAAATAAAGGCGATTGTGTATATCGAAGCACTTTAAAAGATAAGCCTGCATCCATCTCAAGTTTGCTAGTGATAAGTTTAATGTTAGGTTGATCTTTAGTAATCTCGGTCAATAAACTCGAGAGCAATGCCTGAGATGAAGACATACTGGCGTTTGTCATCAGTTCAGGTTTACTGAAAAAATAGCCTTGAAATAAATCAAAGCCCAAATCTAAATATCGCGTAAATTCTTGATAGCTTTCAACTTTTTCAGCGAGCAGTAAAATATGCGGATGGCGTTTTTGTAAGCTAGCGATTTCTGTTAGTTCATCCTCTAAGATGTTTAAACAATCTACTTTTATAATTTTACATATCTCGTAAAATCGTTCCCATTGCTCATTATGGATAAAGTCGTCTAAGGCAATAACATAGCCTTCATCGTATAATTCTTTTAGTTCGGTATAAATTTCGTCTGTGGGATTTACGGTTTCAAGAATTTCAATAACGACTTTGTCTTTAGGGAGGAGCCTTGGATACGATTTGATTATGGACTCTTCGGTAAAGTTAATAAATGCAAACTTTCCCGAGGAAATTTTATCTAGCCCTAAGTCAAACTGTAAGCCCTCAATCATTTTCGAGGTGGCTTTTTCTTGGTCAATATCAGGGAAGACGTTATCGGCCCCAGTACGAAACAATAACTCATATCCGTACACATTTTTATTAACGTCTAATATAGGTTGTCGTGCTGCGAAAAAAGCCATATGCCTCTACGAATAGTGATTTTAAGCGTCTGTTTTATAACGACGCGTAAATTGATTAAATAACGCAGATACTTCCGAGTCTTTATCGGGCATCAGTATACTCATTGTTACTATAACGGCCGAGGAGACTAAAAACCCAGGGATTATTTCATATATATATGAAGATAATACAGTTCCTTGGGCATTAATTGGCACAAAGATCCAAATTAAGACGGTAATAGTGCCCGCTAACATGCCTGCAATTGCGCTGGCTTTGGTCATTTTACTCCAAATTAGCGATATAATGACTAAAGGACCAAAAGCAGCACCAAAACCCGCCCATGCATTACTCACAAGAGATAATACTGTCTTGTTTTCGCCCAAGGCCATTCCAATAGCAGCAACAGCAACAACAATTACGCAAATACGCCCAACCATTACTTGCTGACTTTCCGTTGCTTGCTTATTGATAAAACAAGCATATACGTCGCGGGTTAATGAACTAGACGTTACTAATAACTGAGACGATATAGTACTCATAATGGCGGCTAAAATAGCAGCTAATAAGAAACCTCCAATCAATGGATTAAAGAGTAGCTGAGACAGCACAATAAAGATAGTTTCTGGATCATCAAGCGCAACACCGCTGCCGGTCATGTAAGCCAGCCCGAATATACCCGTCATGGCAGCGCCGGCTAGCGACACTATCATCCACGTCATACCAATTCTTCTGGCGGCTGGTAACTGTTTAGCACTGCTTATGGCCATAAATCTTACGATAATATGAGGTTGTCCAAAGTATCCTAGGCCCCAAGATAATAACGAAATGATAGCAATAAAGCCTAGCGCTTCACCGGTGGTGGCATCTATCATTAATGATAGTAAATTAGGGTTGATGGCGGCTACGCTTTCTAAGGTTTGATTTATACCGCCTAATTCAAATATAACCACGGTTGGTACTAAAATAAGCGCGACAAACATAATGCAACCTTGCACAAAATCGGTGATAGATACAGCCGTAAAACCGCCGAAAAAGGTGTAGGTCACAACAACACCTGCCGTAATAAATATGCCTAGTTGATAGCTTAATCCAAAAGAGGATTCAAATAGCTTTCCGCCGGCTACCACGCCTGAAGACGTGTACAGTGTAAAAAAGAGAATGATAACAATTGACGCTATTACGCGAAGCATTCTGGTTTTGTCTAAAAAGCGATTTTCAAAATAATCAGGCAAAGTGATGGAGTCGTTGGCCACCTCAGTAAAAATTCGTAGACGCGGCGCTACCACTAAATAGTTTATCCACGCACCTAAGGTCAGACCAAAAGCAATCCACAGTGATGAGGCGCCCGATACGTACATGGCTCCGGGCACCCCCATTAGCATCCATCCACTCATATCAGATGCACCCGCAGAAAGAGCGGTGACCGGAGCGCTTAACTTTCTGCCCCCTAGTAAATAGCCCGATGCACTGTCTTCGTTGGTTTTAAAGGCATAAAGTCCTATGCCCAACATGATCAAGAAATACACTGCTAGCGATATATATGTGCCAAACTCCATGAAAGCTTCCTTTGTTTATTATATTTTTTAAGTGACTTACTACCGTAGTCTAACAGGATGAAGACAAAAAAGAAGGAAAGTGATTTTTATGATAAATAGAGCAAGCTAAATAAAAAGCGCATAAAAAAAGCGCCTTTGAACTATCGTCTAAATAGTAGGCGCTTAACAATATTATTAGAGGTGTGTATTAAGCTGTAAACGACATTGCTTGTTTTGCACGTTGCTGCAGTTGCTCTATGTCGGCTTGATTCTCTCCAACTACAATCACCCTGGCGGAGTTGAGCAAGAAAGATGTCCCTTTATAGGTGGCATTGTTAAACGTTTTAGTCAGTGATTCGGTGATAGAGTCGGGTACAACGAACAATGAAATTAAGCCGTTCTCACCACGTATTATAAGGTGTAAACTTTTAATTTTATCAAGGTAGCAGTAGTTAGCTGATACTACCTCGCCCAAGTCGCCATTGACTTGGCCGTTAAAACTAGCCAGTTTTTCGTTTATAGTCTTGTTGCCAATTTTTGCGCTATTCATCATTTCTATATCAACATGACTCATGTGCGCCAATACATCGTCGGTCAACTTACCACTGCCAGTTTTTAGCATGCCAATTGTTAATACTGATGCAAAAACTATCGATGCTGCTAGCGCTAAATACCAAGGGCGTTTTTGTGAATGGCTTTTATGCACCTGAATGGATTGTCTTAAAATTAGTTTTTCTGCTAAATTTTCAGGTACTGGAATTTCCATTGCAGACTTAAGCTCATTTTCCATGGTTTTAAGGGTATCCCAAAAGGCTTGTTTTTTAGGATCTTGGGCTGCGGCATCTATTACGGCGGGGTCGGTAGTAAAAGGTTCAGCGTAAACAGCTTTTCTGAAGGTTAAATCATCCATTAATCTGCTCCCCATAATTCATTTGAGAGGTGAGTTTTTCTTTCAATTGATTTCTAGCTCTGAATAACCGTGTCATGACGGTGTTTTTGTTTAAATCAAGTTGCTTGGCTATTTCGTCGCCACTAAACCCCATCAGGATTTGCATCGTCAAGGGTTCTCTATATTCTATACTTAAGCTCATGATTGCTCTGCGAATTTCTCGCTGCTGCATTGTATCTTCGCTATGTGCTACTGTATCTGCAATAGAAACATCGTCAATATCAACGGTGTCAAATTGTTTGCGCTCAAAGCGTCGAGCATTTTCTCGACGCAAAATCGTTATCAGCCATGCTTTAGCGGCAGACTCATCTTTTAAGGAGTCTAGCGATTTCCAAGCGCGCAAAAAAGTCTCTTGTACAACGTCTTCTGCAATAGTTTTGTCTTTGATTAACCACACCGCATATCTAAAGATATCGGTATGAAATGCTCTAACCAAAGCTTCATATCGGGTTTGTTTTGTCTTCATGTCAGATAAGACCGTGACACCTTCAGATTTATTTCCCATAAGGCCAACTTATTGTAAATTATTTTTATAACCCGACTATTTTGGGTAAAGCATCGACAATGCAGTTTCATTATTATTGGTTTTTGCGAGCTTTCTAAACTGTGTTAAACGTTCAATAAATTCGCGATAGTCTATTTGCTGTTGCTGCGATGAGAAACTATTTGCTAGTACTTTGTTATAAGTGTCAAGCGCTTTTGACTCTGGATATGTTGCCAAGCTTGCACTAATTGAATAGAACTGCCCAGTAAATATAGTTTTTAGCCATATTTCAAGAGCATGGCTTAGTCCTTCCAGTTGTCCTTGCTCTAAGCATTCTTTAACGCGCTTAAACGAAGTCTCTTCATTGATAAACGGACTAATAGCAGTAACTTGCGCTTGCTTTTGACTCTGTTTAGATTGGTTTTTCATAAGCCAAAATACATAAAAGGCTACCAGCATAAATAAATTAGAAGCTACTAATAAGTAATGAAGCCAATCCATGCCTTGTTGCTGCATAGGTAGCATAGGCTGAGCGCTTTGGTTACTGGGCGTATTGTTTACCTGTTGATTTGAAGGTGTAGCAGTTTGCGGAAGTACTTGGGCATTTGCTGGCTTTGGCACTACTTCAATTGTACGGGCCGGTAAAATCGCAAATTCAGTTTCACCTGTAGTTACATTAAACCAAGGTATGCGGGCTTCGGGGAGTACAAAACTACCGGCTTTTTCAGGAATTATTGCGCTGTTAAAAACACCTTGGGCAATTAACTTATTGTTACGTTCAACAGTAGCTAAGCTAGGCTGTTCAGGATATACCTTAAAGCTAGGGTGGTAAGGCAAATTGACATTGGGCAGTTGTTCTTTTGTTAGCCCAAGAGCCGTTAGCGTAATTGTTCGAGTTACGGGCTCGCCCACCATGAAGGGTTGGGTATTACCTTGCCATTGTTCAATGATTTCTACTAACTCACTGGGTAGCCATGTATTGTTGTAATTGTCAGGAATAGGGCGTACCGATATGTTGATATCCGACGCGCGTCTTGCAATCGTTTTACTGCGGCCAAAATTGGCAAAACTACGGCGGGAATTAGTCGGTACATCAGCTTCAAATATAGGGCCTGCAATAACGTAGTTTCCGCTTGCCTGGGGAATAATTGCGTACTTTCTTTCAATAATACGATAGCGCACACCATCAATAATTTCTTGGTAGTCTTCATCCTCTCCTATTTGCTCAACAATAGCACCGACCAAATCAGGCTGTGTTAGTTGACCTCGTTGAATTTCTCGAGCAAGGTGAATTTTAACGGTGTATAAAATTTGCTGTTGTAAATAAACAGTTTGATTGTCTATGCTTGAGGTGACAAAAAACTCTCGTGGTTGGTCGCTAATTGCGGTATCGACGGGTAGTACGTTTACTGTAAATTCGTTACTGGATTTACCATCAATGCTAAAGCTAGGAATAGTGAATGAGCCAATTTGTTTTGGATATAAGTCTACTGCCCATGAAACGGTGCGTGACATAGTCCCATTGATAATTTGTGTAGATTGGCTAAAGGAAGGCTGACTTATTCTAAAGTTGCTTTGCAATGAGCTAAAATCTATTGCGTCTCGCGCCGCTGACCCTGCGGCAACAAGGGTTAATTGAATAGATTCATCCAATAAAATATTATTGCGATCAACACTTGTGGTCAAATCTGATACTTGCGCGCTAACAGACGCGACATATATAAGTGGGCTGAACAAACATGCAATGCTCATTAGCATGAACATACGCTGAGCAAATGAAAAATGTGGTTGGTTATTTTTAGGGTTCATACAGACTACCAATTTTGCTGTTCAGGAGGCATGGGATCACTTTTACGTTTATAAGCTTCAAGCTGCATTTTACGCTGGAGCAAAAAAGCGGGATTGTCGGGAATTTTATTTAGGATCATCTGCATTCGTTGCAATTCTTCTTTTTGTTCAGGCGTTAAATTTTCCATGTTGAGTTGATTTGAAATAGCTGATGTTTGTTCTTGCTCGCTTCGCTGTTCCTCTTGAGCAGACGATTCTTGATCCTGATTTTGAGCGTCGTCTTGTTGTTCAGCCTGCGCTTGTTGAGATTCTTTTTGTGCTTGTTCTTGCGCTTCTTGCTTCAGCGATTCATCGTTTTTTTGCTCGGCGTTTTGTTGCTGAGAACTTTCTTGATCTGAGCTTTTTTCTTCGGAGCTTTGCTGCTGCGAATTATCTTTATTTTGCTCTTCACTAGACTTTGATTGGTCTTGCTTATCTTGTGAATCGCCCTGTTGTTCGCTTTGTTCTTGTTCGTCACTGTTTTGCTCAGACGAATCATTATTTTGGTCTTGTTTGTCTTGCTGCTGTTGTTCCAGCAATTTTTCAATAAGTTGCTTGTTGACGCTTGCTGGTTCGTAACTAGGATCAGCACGTAGCACCTCGTTATAAGCACTAAGTGCGTCTTCCAGTTTGCCTTGCTTAGCTAGCGCGTTTCCTTTGTTATATAAATTGTCTAGTACATCGCCTTGTTCGCTGCCGGGACGCTGAACTAGTTGACGATACAACTCTTCAGCTTGTTCATAGTTCCCATCTTTGTAGGCACTGGCAGCTTGCCATTCACTGTCTTCAAAAAGTGTTTCGGCTTTTCTATAATCTTTATTGTCAAAGGCAATTTTCCCCCTTTGGTCAGCATTTTTAAATGCCTTATCAAGCAGGCTTTCAGCATCAAAGGATGCGTTCGCTAAGGTGACTTCTGGAGGTGTTAGTTGTGAGCCATTTTGCGCTGTTGGTGTTTGCAAAGCATAAACGCTAGGACTGTTGGTACTTAATCCCAATATTAGGCTGCCCACAAAAACTATGCTTAGTGCGCCTCTTCTAAAGCTATAAGCCGCGACCGGCAGCAATAATAATATGAGGTAAGGGCCCATATCTTTAAAGGTATCACCGCTTGTGTTTTCAAGCTCTTTTGATTGCTGTTGTTGATTAAATTCTATTTCGCGCTTAATTGCTTGAATGTCACTATTGTCATTGGTAAACAAATGATACATGCCTTTGGTGCCAGCCATTGCTTGGTTCATATATCGAGAATTAATACTTGGTACCACAATTTTACCCGAATAGTTTTTTAAAAGTTGTCCGTCTTGCATTGCAATAGGTGCACCGGTTTCTGTGCCAATTAGTAAGGCAGATACATCAAACGAAGAGCGGATAACAAAGTTTCTAACTTCTTTTATTTCATCATAGCGAATGCCATCGGTTACCCAATAAATGGCGCCTTGCTGATACCCAGCATTTTCGAGTAACAAGGCGGCTTGACGAAGTCCGTTTAAGGCAATACTTCCTTGTATAGGCATTATTTCTGGCACCAAGACAGGTATTAAGCTTATAAGGGTGTTCACATCGTCGGTAAGTGGGCTTACTACAAATGCGTCTCCTGCGTAGGCAACTAGGCCGGTTTCACCTTCTTTTACTTCGTTAACCAAATCAATGGCTTTAAAGCGTGCCCTTGTTAGCCTGTCTGGCGACAAGTCAGTGGCGCGCATAGACATAGACATATCCATTAAAATGACCTTGCCAGCTTGCGTTTGATATACCGCCTGTGGTAATTTTTCCCAGCTTGGCCCTGCAATCGAGATCCCCGCTAACAATAATGATGCCGCGGCAAAATGCATGAATTTATTTGATACTACTAGGCCTTTTCGTACAATCATTTGTTGATAAAGATGGGCCGGGATAATTTGTTGCCATACGTTTTGGTCTTTACCAAACTTCAGTTTTACTGAATAAGCAATCACAATAGCCGGCAGTATCCATAACCATTGTGGACGAATAAATTGAAAGTTTTGTATTATTTCATTCATTTCAGACCACCTTTATTGGCGCTTGTTAGCACTTGATTTGAAGATGCTCGTTTTGCTAATTTTCTAACTGCCATAAGCATCAATGGCCAAAGGGCAATAAGACCAACAATACAAATACTTATAATTAAGGGGACATAAAAAAGCTCCTCGCGCGGGCGAAGTGTTTGGCTACTTCCCTCAACGGGTTCGAGTAAGTCTAACAAAGTATATATTTGAGCAAGCTGTTCAGTACTCTTGGCTCTGAAATACTCGCCGCCAGTGTCTTTTGCTATTTTTAGCAATATACGCTCGTCTAAGTCTGAAGAAGGATTTATGACTCGTTGCCCAAATACGCTATTTTGTATTTGTTGGTCAGAGCCCACGCCTATTGAATATACCGTGACTTCATTCGCCACCGCCAATGACAGGGCTTGTTCTATACTAATATTACCTGCGGTGTTGCGACCGTCGGTTAATAATATTAGCACGCGGTTAGACCGTTCCTTTTCTTTAAAGCGCTTAACCGCTAAACCAATTGCGTCACCAATAGCGGTACTGTCGCCTACTAGTCCAATAACGCTTTCATTTAAAAACTGCTTAATTATATTTCGATCAAAAGTTAACGGGGCTTGTAAATACGCGGTGTCACCAAACAGGATAAGTCCAAGACGATCGCCCACACGACGGTCTATAAAGTCATCCATAACATACTTAACCATTTCGAGTCGGTCAACTCGCTGTCCATTTACCACCATGTCTTGTTGACGCATACTGGTTGATAAATCGACTGCTAGCATAAGTTCACGGCCTTCACTGGGGATAGCAATGGGTTCACCAAACCAAATGGGTCTGGCACAAGCAAGTACTAATGCTATCCATGCAATACTCATTAGCATTAAGCGCGTGTATGAGCTTTTACTTTTATTCTGGGTAGATTCAGCCACTTGTGTGACATTCGGGAAATATAAAGCGACCTGTGCACTTTTTGGTTTAGCAGGTAGTAGCAAACGCACCAATATAGGCAAGGGTAACAAGGCTAATAATGCCCACCATACAAATTCAAACATGGGTAGCCTTTCGTTGTGATAGTAATTCATTAGCACCGGCTAGGGGCGCAGCGTTATATTTTTTGCATGGAAAGCTGGTATTCACTAAATCTTTCATTGCTATCAAAATTTGTTGGTTTTGCTCAATATTTGGTATTTCTTGATTTTCTGAATCATTGTTAACATTACTAGGCTTATTGTCATCAGCCGCCGTATATAGGCAATTTTGTAGCATAATAATGGCGTGCTCAACTTCAGCAAGTTGCTTACCTTTATATACCGACAATAATAGCGACTGCCAAGCACTGCCATAAAGCGTTTTACTTGCCTCATGTGGTAAATAATGTGCACAAAGTGTTTTCATTACCACCTGTACTTTATGGGCAAAATAGGGCGTTTGTGGGTTTATGCTCGCTAATGCGGCGACGGCGTTGTACTTTTCGTGGCGCTTACTTCTAAACCTAAATAAGCTTACGGTTAAACCAATAAGTAGACCGCATAAAAGTACAATTAGAAGCCAATAGCCCCAGGCTAATGGCCATAATGAAACGCTTGCTGGTGTAGCAATATCGGCTAGTTGATCAAGTGGATTCATATAAATTCACCCAACACTAAACCTGATTTACTCACACTAAGCTGTTGTTCAATGGGTAAGGCAGCACTGATTTGTCTCAGCGGTAAGCCTAAACTTGTTAAATCAGCCTTAAGCGCGTTAAATACTGATGACCTTATGTGCTTGTATTGTTCATTTACCTTGCGGTCGCCTAACAGTATATGCTGGTCTTGCTCGCCGTCGCTAAGCAACACATCTTGCATAGTATTAACGTTTGGTAGGGCTTCTTCAATGGGGTCGAATATACGCAGGGGCCTAACTTCACAATGTCGATTAATTTTACCCAACACAGAAAACGCGCTATCACAAAAGTCACTGAAATCAGAAATTACATATACCAAGGTGCCTGGTCGTGCCAGCATGGCCAATTGATTCATATGGTGAGTGCTTTTATTTACAGCCGTCATTACCCCTTCGCTTCGCGCATCATTGCGTTTGCCTTTTGCTTGCTTTACCTCAAAATAAGCCTCAGCTATTGCACTTTTTTGTAAATCAACCAGTTGGTTAAGCATCGATAAAGCCTGCTTAGCCGTAGCTTTTGGTTTTCGCTCTATGTCGGTATTATTCGACACCGCCATACAGCCAATTTTATCGCCTCGCGACAGTGCGCTAAACGTAATGAGTGCGGCGGCGTGCAGTGCTTGCACTGATTTATACAGAAGCTGAGTACCAAAATGCATTGACGCCGACAAGTCTACATAAATTAGCACTGGGCGCTCGCGTTCTTCTCTGTAGAGTTTTGTATGGGTTTTGCCCGTTCGCGCGGTAACACGCCAATCGATGCTGCGAATATCATCGCCAGGCTGATAATGACGGGCTTCGTCAAATTCCATTCCACGGCCCTTGAAGCGGGTGGTCATGGCGCCTGCCATACTGCTTTTTACACTGCGGCTGGGTGCTAAATTTAGTTTTCCGGCAAGCGCACGATAACGTACTAGCTCCGATAGTTCGCAGTTCACTCCGTTTGATAGTAACGTTGACAGTAAATCTTGCGTCTTTACCATGTTAGCTAATCGCTCTTTTATTCATGCTTGTTCGCTCTTATATTAATTATCAAGGCACGGGAACCAAGGCAAGAATTTTTTCAATCACATGATTAGACGTAATCCCTTGAGCTTGCGCATGATAGCTATATATAAGGCGGTGCCTAAGTACATTAGGTAATACTGTTTGAATATCTTCAGGGCTTACAAAGTCACGCTTATGTAACCAAGCGTGCGCGCGAGCGCAGCGTTCAAGTGCAATAGTGGCGCGAGGACTTGCGCCTATTTCAATCCACTGGGCTAAATCAGCATCGTATTTTTCGGGCTGGCGAGTGGCCATTATTAGCTGCACTAAATAAGCTTCAGCGGCATCAGACACATGCAATTTTAAAATTTCGGTGCGTGCCTGGGCAATATTTTCTTGTGTTAGTTTGGCGTGATTGTCCAAGGGGCTATGTTTTGCAAGTGAGCTAATTGCTTCTGCGCGAGTTAAGGCTAATATTTTGTGCTCAGTAGCGGCATCAGGATAATCAATTTCAACGTGCATTAAGAACCGATCCAGTTGTGCTTCTGGAAGAGGATAAGTGCCTTCCTGCTCTAATGGATTTTGCGTGGCCATTACCAAAAAAAGCGACGGTAATTGATAGGTTGTACTGCCCACTGTAATTTGGCGTTCTCCCATGGCCTCTAGTAACGCTGATTGTACTTTGGCCGGCGCGCGGTTAATTTCATCTGCGAGCACCAAATTATGAAACAACGGGCCTTTTTGGAATACAAATTCACCGGTTTCAGGTCTATAAATGTCGGTACCTGTTAAGTCTGCCGGTAACAAGTCGGGCGTAAATTGAACGCGGTGAAAGTTAGCATCTATGCCGGCAGAAAGTGCGTTAACCGCTCTTGTTTTGGCTAAACCTGGAGGACCTTCAACTAACAAATGGCCGTCGGCTAGCAAAGCAATCAAAATACTCTGCGTTAAGTGTCTTTGCCCCAATACCTGTGAATCTAAATGCTCAAGTAGTGCGGTAAATTGATTGTGCATGTTTGTTTCCCAAAATGAAGAATTTATCGTTACTGTTTTTATATTGGTCTGAGTATTAAGAACTCAAGTGAATTTTTTGTGTATGCTATAAAAATCAGTATAACAGCAATTGTCAGAGCATAAATACTGAGCACGGTAGACCCAAATATAGCGGCTAAAGTTGCGCTATAAAAACGTCCCATTTAAAATGTAATTTATCTGACCTATTGAGAACATAAAAGTTTCATAAACATTGTGAGTGTTGGTGCATAAGTACTCGGTTTGCTATTTGCCGTTAATTTTGCAACAATAAGGGTATTTTTTAGTGGTCAGACCAGAAACTGTTAAAACGATTAGAACGTATAAATTTACCTGTTATGCTTGTTAGTTGACGGTAACAAGTAAATTACTGAAGGGTCATCTAATATGGTCAAGCGAAGCTTAAAAAGCTGTATAACGGTAACCCAAATTTTTGCAGCCAATGACACGATTTTCTTAATGAAGGAAGCAATATGTCCAAAATACAAATGCTGAAAACCCATGGTGGCGATAGAATAGCTATTGTTGCAGGTTTACGTACTCCTTTTGCCAAAATGGCAACTTACTTTAATGGCGTACCGGCAGTTGATCTTGCCAAAATGGTAGTCAACGAAATGATTATCCGTAACGATATTGACCCAACATGGGTAGAGCAAGTCGTTTACGGACAAGTGGTGCAAATGCCAGCGGCGCCAAATATTGCCCGTGAAGTTGTTTTAGGCACAGGTATGGGCGTACACACCGATGCTTACAGTGTATCAAGAGCATGTGCGACAAGTTTTCAGTCTACGGTTAATATTGCTGAATCAATGTTGGCAGGGAATATAGAGGTTGGCATAGCAGGTGGTGCTGATTCAACGTCGGTGTCACCAATTGGTGTATCTAAGAAATTAGCACGAGCCTTAATCGATTTACAAAAAGCCAAAACCCTTGCTCAAAAGTTTGCTATTTTTAGAAAATTAGGCCTAAAAGACCTAATGCCAGTTCCTCCTGCGGTAGCTGAATACTCTACGGGTATGTCTATGGGACAAACCGCAGAGCAAATGGCCAAAAGTTATCAAATATCTCGCTCCGATCAAGACGCGCTTGCTCACCGTTCACATTCCCTTGCCGCTGAAAATTGGGAAAAAGGTAATTTAGATAGTGAAGTGATGACGGCTTTCGCTGAACCCTATAAGGACGCTCTATCACGCGACAACACCATTCGCTTTGATAGCGCCTTACAAGGCTACGCTAAACTACGCCCAGTATTCGATAAAAAATACGGCACGGTAACAGCAGCTACTTCATCACCCCTTACCGATGGAGCATCGGCGGTTGTTATGATGACTGAAAGTAAAGCAAAAGCATTAGGTTATAAGCCAATAGGTTACCTAAAAAGCTATGCTTTTGCGGCTATCGATGTGTGGGAAGACATGCTAATGGGGCCATCATATGCAACGCCCATGGCGCTTGAACGCGCAGGTATGACATTAAACGATATAACACTGATTGAAATGCACGAAGCTTTTGCAGCGCAAACCCTCGCTAATGTGAAAATGTTTGCCAGTGACAAATTTGCCAAAGAAAAATTAGGCCGTAATAAGGCTACCGGCGAAATTGATATGGAAAAATTTAATGTAATGGGTAGTTCGCTCGCCTATGGTCACCCGTTTGCCGCAACTGGTACACGCATGATTACGCAAATGTTAAACGAATTAAATCGCCGCGGCGGTGGTACAGGCCTACTAACCGCTTGTGCAGCCGGTGGCTTAGGCGCAGCTATGATAGTGGAGACAGAATAATGAGTGCTTTTACTTTACACAAACGCCAAGACGGTATTGCCATTTTAACCATGGATGTACCTGGCGAGAGCATGAACACCTTAAAAGGTGATTTTGGCGATGAGATTTCGGCAATATTAGATCAAATAGAAAGCGATGCCGACATAAAAGGCGTAGTCGTTGCTAGCGGTAAAAAAGACTCCTTCGTAGCGGGTGCCGACGTTAGCATGCTGGCGGCCTGCGAGTCGGCGCAAGATGCTGAAAACCTGTCGACTCAAGGTCAGATTTTGTTTGATCGCATGGAAAAAATTAGCAAAACATTTGTAGCGGCTATGCATGGTCCTGCCTTGGGCGGCGGCTTAGAGCTAGCTCTAGCGTGTGATTACCGAGTATGTAGCGACAGCGATAAAACACAGCTAGGCCTGCCTGAAGTACAGTTAGGTTTGTTACCCGGCAGCGGCGGTACGCAAAGGTTACCGGCACTTATTGGCATACAACAAGCTATGAAAATGATGTTGACGGGAAGTTCAGTGCGTGCAAAGCAGGCCAAAAAATACGGTATTGTTGACGAATGCGTGCCGCAGTCTATATTGATCGATGTGGCGATTGAGTTGGCCAAAAAACCGGTTAAAAGTCGTGTCTTGAAAAAATCTATTACCAACAAAGTGCTTGAAAATACTTCTTTTGGTCGTGGCATTTTGTTCAAAAAAGCGCGTGGACAGACTATGTCAAAAACTAAGGGTAATTATCCCGCCCCCATGTTTATTATTGATTGCATTGAAGCGGGTTTAAGCAATCGTAAAAAAGGCTATGCAACTGAAGCGAATTTGTTCGGTAAATTAGTTATGACGCCTGAATCAAAGCAGCTTCGTGAAATATTCTTTGCCACCACCGAGATGAAAAAAGAAACTGGCGTGGAAGGTGTAAAGCCAATATTAGTCAAGAAAATTGGCGTATTGGGCGGCGGCCTAATGGGCGGCGGTATTGCTTTTGTTAGTGCCACAAAAGCCAAGGTGCCGGTTCGCATAAAAGATATCAATGACAATGGTATTGCAGGCGCCATGAAATATAGCTACGACATCCTCAATAAGAAAGTCAAAAAACGCTTTATGCTGTCGTCTCAAATGCAAAAACAAATGGCAAATATTACGGGTTGTTTAGATTACTCAGGTTACAAAACAGTCGACATTGCTATAGAAGCTGTGTTTGAAGATGTAGGCTTGAAACAAAGGATGGTGGCAGAGATAGAAGCACATTGTCACAACAACACTATTTTTGCCTCAAATACCTCATCGATTCCTATTGCTGATATAGCCGCAAAAGCAAAGCGTCCAGAAAACGTGGTTGGTTTGCATTACTTTTCACCGGTAGATAAAATGCCCTTGGTAGAGGTTATACCGCATCAAGGTACCTCTCAGCAAACAATTTCAACGACGGTTGATTTTGCCAAGCGCCAAGGAAAAACGCCAATAGTCGTAAAAGATGGCGCGGGCTTTTATGTCAATAGAATACTCGCTCCTTACATGAGCGAAGCTGGCTTTTTGGCAATGGAAGGGCAGCCGATTGATGCTATCGATCGCGCGCTTGTAAAGTTTGGTTTTCCGGTAGGTGCTTTTAAACTCCTAGATGAAGTCGGTATTGATGTAGGTACAAAAATTATCCCTATATTAATAAGTCAATTTGGAGCACGCTTTGGATCGCCTGATGCCTTTGAAAAGTTGCTAGAAAATGATAGGAAAGGCAAGAAGAATGGCTCAGGCTTTTATGATTACTCGGGTAAAGCAAACGACAAGAACAGTGGTAAAGAGGTTGATGAATCAATTTATAAATTACTCGGTGTGTCGCCAGCGAGTAAATATACCGATTCAACCGTGGTAGAGCGCTGCTTGTTACTCATGCTTAATGAAGCTGCAATGTGCTTAGAAGAGGGCGTTATTAGAAATGCCCGCGACGGCGATATTGGTGCCATTTTCGGTATTGGTTTTCCTCCTTTCAAAGGTGGGCCGTTCCGATATATGGATGAGTTAGGCATAGAGCATTTGGTGTCAAGGCTAGAGCACTATGCAACGAGCTACAGCGATAAATATACACCTGCGGCAATATTGCTCAAAATGCGCGATGAAAAGCAAAGTTTTTATTAAGTGATATATTTCAAGCTGAATTAAAACCCTCGCCTTTTGCTATTTTTACGTGCGCTATGCAAATGCATAGCGCACAATTTTAGGTGAAATATACCCTGTCATTAACCGGCAAATGACTGAGTGATCGTTGCGTTAAATGCTCCACCAATAACACCTTCATGCGCCGATGCTGCCATGGTTACTTGCCCTATTTTAGTGTTCGCAAGATTGTCCAATGTTTGGATTATTTCATCTTTACTTAGGGCTGCAAGGGCATCTACAAGCTCTAAGTAGGCTAAAATAGGGTTTTGGTCTTCAAAATGCAGCCAAGTGCGGCTAGCCGTTTGGCTAATATCGGTTTCTCTTGGTGTGACCTGTTTTGTCAGTGCGTTAACCACCTCTTTTATTATCACCTGTTGGTTAACAATCATGCGCTTCGCATTGGCGATTGCCTGTTGCATACCTTGGTAAATATCATCTGTTGAATGGGTTTGCGATACCGCGTACATTGCAATACCTGGATAACGACCAATGGGTTTATAGCCAATCCCTAGTTCATAACCCATTTTGTGCTGTTGACGCAACACATCAAAAATTGTGTGAGATAATAGTTTTTCAAGCACTAAAGCACGTGCAGATAATTTTAACTTTAGCGGCTTACTTTGCGCTATACGCGCTTTTTCACGGTCGTTGAGTAGTGGAATATAATGCCATACCAAACTATTGCCATGCTTTGGTGGAAGCGTTAGGTGTATATGTTGGCCAGATACTATCGGTGGGCTAGTAAGTTTAGGTTTAATGACGCTTCGCAGGGCCTGAAAACGTGTATTAAGCTGCTTATAAAAACGTTTTGCCGATTCGGTTTTCCAATTACCTATTAGCAAGGTTTCTATAAAATTATACCTAAAGTAATGGGTCTGCTGGATAAATATCGCCTGGGGCGTTAATGCTTCAAGACTGATAAGCAGTGCATGTTGTTTTTTTTCATCATGCTGATAATATTCATTTAACTGCGCGAAAAGTTGATTAACAGGACGCTGTTTGGGTTTGTTTTTTATAAGCGATAATGTTTTATACAGGTGTTGTTCAATATTTTGTATGCTGGCTTTAAATTGTCGAATGGCATTAACCAATTCAATACATAACAGTAATTGCCGTTCACTGAGTCCACCAGTATGTATGCTAATGCCATGATTATGCGCATATACCCGATAATGAATGCTCGCAAGTTCTACATCAAAAAATGTAGCTGCTAAATACTCGTTTAAACACGACAGCCACACTCGCTTTGCGGCAAGTTGAATACTTGAGCCATACATTTCAGGCTCGGTAATAGAAATATAGCACTCGCCGTTTGGCAAATTGAAGCGTAGGTCTTGATAAAACTTAAAATTGCCCTGTATGCTCTTTAAAAGCAGAAGTTTGGTCGGGTCAATTTGCGCGTTAACCAGCGGGTATTGGCTTGCCATATAGGGGTTTTGGCGCGGTTTAATAAAGTACGGTGTAATAAGTGGGGCTAGATTTTTGGTGACAAGAGCTTCCACACCATAGGGTGTGTTGTAATGTGCTGAATTGCGGTCGGTATGGGCTAATGGTGAAATAAAATAAACACGTGTATTTTGTTGTTTGAGCTGCGAGATCATATCTGGCATGAGTTGCCAAGGTTCAAGTTGTTCATGACTTGTATTGCTGTCTTGTGATTTCTGCTTTGCCGCTTGGAATTTTTTTGCCGTTATAGTGTTAAAGACATCCCCTCGTTTGTTATGCGGGTCTGTCTTTATTGCGTAGGCTTGGTGTTGGCTCATAAGCTGTGACAATTCAATACAGTCTTGCAGTAGACCGCTGCCTTTGTTTACATTAAGGCTTAACGAATACTGACTCGCTTTTTCTCGAAAGCGCCAAGGCTCTATTTTTTCATGTTGCAAAAAGTCAATATAGCTTTGTAGGTAGTGATAAACGGTTTGAGGTTTTTGCGCGCCATCATGGCTAAGCTGAATGCTCACTACCAGCTCATCACTGTGTGCGTCTAGTGCTTTGTAATAGCTGTGAATATCGATTACTAGCCTGCCTATTTTTAATAGGTGGAACAAGCCATGTTCATGTTTACTCTCGAGTAAATGGCATAGCATGATATAAAGCGTATTGGTGTGTTTGGCGAAGTTTTCACACTGTCTTTTAGGCAATATGTAGGTGATAATTAATTGATGGTGGGCATTGTCTTGTGCCACTTGAATAAATTTGTTTAAGTGCTGTGGTAAGTAAACAGGCCCCCAGTTTTTATTGCTTAATTGATTTTTGAATTTTTGCTTATTTGTTGTTGCAAATGCAGCTTCAATTTTTTGGGCAAGCGCAAATTTTAATGTGTTGTCATACTCGTCAGTGTTTATGCCTATGCATATAGATAAGTATTTACCCTGCATAACATTTTTATGATATTTTTGTAATAGAGCGTGAGTTTGTGATGTGCTTAACACGCCAAGGGTTGTTTGGTTTCCGTTACTAAAGACGCTAAAAGGATGTGCTTTATTGCAGCTTGCTTTTTGGACTGACAACAACTGGCGCACGCTACCTTCTTTTTTTGCTTCGAACTCTGCATTAATTGCAATTATTTCTTTTTCTATATCTTCATATGAAAATAATGGCGCGCATAAACGGTCTAAAAAGATATCGCAGGCTCTTTCAAAACCGTCACTATCACAATTCATATGGAAATGGGTCGAAGAATCTCGGGTCCAGCCATTAACCTGACCATGGTGAGCAAATAAATGTTTGTCTAAAGCGTCTCCATTTTTATACGTATTGCTAGCATTAAATATCATGTGTTCGTAAAGGTGAGCAAAGCCATCGGGGAAGTCAAGGGCATGAAAGTTGCCTTGGTTCAAAGCTACCGAAATACTGGCTTGCTGAGCATTTGTATGGATTTTGCCTGGTTCGATAAAGGCCAACTGTAATCCGCTTTTGAGGGTGCGGCAATTCGTCAGCAAGGTATTAAAGACATGTGTTTGCAATCGTAAACCCGTAAAATTGTCATGTGACAGCGTTTGCTAAAACGTCGTGATGTTAAGAAATCGTTTAAGGTGTCGTTAATAATAAGTGTCGTTAATAATAAGTATCGGTGACAATTTGACGCTACCGGTTAGTAGTACCATTTATTAGTTACTTCCTGTGGTCTTTTTAGTCTTGGAACAACTATGTATTATCATGTAGCAAAGAAATCACATGGTCAAGCTAGCTTTCGCCAATACCCCCCTATCGCAATGGTGAGTATTTATATCTGATAGCCAATTAACGTAATTTAGTAACTATTTTAAAGCAAGCTTTGTGCCAGCAACCTAGAATGAAAGATATTAATTAAGCGGTAATACAGTTATATGATTTTAATCATTATGAGGCACGGCGAAGCCGAACAATACAGAGAGCCCGATAGTACCAGAGCCCTAACGGACTATGGCACGCAACAATGTGAAAATGTCGGCAAGTGGTTAAGTCAAAATCTATTTAGGCTAAGTCAAGGTAGTGACTGCGCTGATGATGGAAACGTAAATGTAGATTTAGCTATAGTAAGTCCCTATTTAAGGACTCAGCAAACAATTAGCGCACTGGCCAAGTATGCAAATATACACAAGCAAGAAACCGTTGCAGCCATAACGCCTATTGGGAATGCAGCTAAGTGTGCTGATTTAATTCATGCTTATGCGTGCGATTCACAAGCACCAAAGTGCATGTTGGTTGTTACCCATATGCCATTAGTCAGTTTATTATCAGATCTCATGTGTGCAGGCTTTAACGCTTCATTTTTTGAAACTGCAGATACACTCGTTATCGATTATGCAAACGATACAGGGATAGGTAAAAAGTTAGCCATGTTTCAAGGCTTTTAACACTACGGAAAGGAAAGGAAAGTAAAGTGCAAAATTTAACATTGCCTATTACGCTCCAATTAGCACTGCAAAAACACGCAGCAGCTTCTGACATTAACAACGATGATGAGTTGAAAAATATTATGCTTAGCTTATCGGAGCTACATGAAAAAATTGAAACACTTAAGTTTCAAGCGCGATTAAAACGTGATGGTAAGCTTTAGGGAGCGAATTAGGCGCATGTTAACGCAACTAGTCAGCGCGCTCACCGTCAGGTGACCGATAAAACTCAGGAATAATTCTTACCGTTTTAATCATATTATCAGACAGTTCGATTATCTCGATTGGATAGCCAGCCAAACGCAAACTCACTTGGGTGTCAGGCATTTCTTCTAAGTATTCTAAGATTAAGCCATTAAGCGTTTTGGGGCCATTAATTGGAAATGCCCAATCTAATTCTTTGTTCAATTCACGAACATTGGCACTGCCGTCGACTAAAAAGCTACCATCGGGCTGCTCAATGGCTTCTTTGCTATGGTCAGGTGCAGTTGACGTGGTGAAATCACCAATTATTTCTTCTAGAATATCCTCTAAGGTCACCAAACCCTGAATATCACCGTATTCGTCTACCACTAAACCAATGCGTTCACGTAATGCCTGCATTTTATACATGAGTGAATGCAATGGCGTAGAGTCGGGTGTGAAAAATATTTTTCGTGCGGCTCTTAACATAGTTGCTTTGGTAAATTGGTTTTTTGCTAATAGGCGTAAAGCGTCGCGCACATGCATGAAACCAACGGCGTCGTCTATGCTGTCACGAAAAAGCAGCACTCTTGTGTGCTGTGAATGAGTTAGCTGTTTTTGTATTATTTTCCAATCATCGTTTATATCAATAGCATAAACATCGCTGCGCGGCACCATAATATCTTCAGCGGTGACTTTTTCTAAATCAAGAATACTGACCAACATATCTTGGTGTTTTTGCGGAATTAATGTACCCGCTTCATGCACCACCGTGCGCAACTCTTCTTGGCTTAAAGCGGTGCCGGGACCGTTCACTGGATTAATACGTAATAACATTAATACACCGTTGGTAATAAAGTTGATAAACTTCACTAGGGGCGTAAACAAAAACATCAGTGGAATGAGAATAAAGGAGCTAGGAAAGGCTATCTTTTCTGGATATAGCGCGGCGTAGGTTTTAGGGGTTACTTCAGCAAATACCAATATGATAATGGTTAACGCGCCGGTGGCTACCAACGGGCCATAGTCAGCGCCGTAAAGGCGAATGCAGACAATTGTTGCAATGGTAGTAGCGGCAATGTTGACCAAGTTGTTACCAATTAAAATTAAGCCAATTAACCGGTCGGGTCGTTGTAGCAGTCTTTCAACGCGAATAGCGCCTGCTTTCCCTTCGTTTGCCAAGTGTTTTAAGCGATACCGGTTTAAACTCATCAAGCCAGTTTCAGAGCTTGAGAAATAGGCAGACAACATTATAAGTATACCCAAAACAATAAGCAGGGTAGAAGTATCTATAGAGTTCAATTAACAATTCCTAAAAAAAATATGTGAAATAAAGTGGGCATAGTCGTACCATAATTTTTGCCTGACATTAAGACAGCAATACCTCTTTTACTACGCGGCTTCCGAAGTAGCCTAGTGTGAGTAAAAATAGGCCGAATAGATTGAATATAATGGTCATGCGGGCTCTTAACCCGATAAAATGATGCAGCAATATGCATGCCACATAGCAGCACAATGCAATGCTAGATAAAATAGTTTTGTGTGCATAGCCCTCGGCGAACATATTGGGGATAAATATAAATCCACTAACAAGCGCGGTAAGCAGCAATACAGTGCCTATGGTCATAAGTTGCATTAAAATACGTTCTACCGACTGCAGCGGCGGTAAATGACCCGCTATCATAATGCGGCTTTTTTGTTTTAGCTGGTGTTTTATGTAAGCTAATTGACAGGCATAGAGCATGCTAATGCTCAGCAGACCAAACGCTACTAGCGATAACAATATATGCATTATCATGCCTACCGACATGTTGACCGAGATGCCGGTGGTAGCAGGAAAAAACAAATCTATTAAAATAATAAAAGCCGAGACAAAGCAAACAACTGGTAAAAACAATAAATTGCGGATGAATTTATGAGTGATAAACATAGTTAATGTGACTAGCCATGCCAACATAGTCGCCACAAAAGCAAGGCTGAGTTGTTCACCGGTATGCTGCTGAGTGCTAATGACAAGTATGCCAAGGTGTCCAATTAGTGCCAGCATAAGAAGCGGCTGTGCATATTTTATTAGGCTTGAGGATTGTTTGAAAAACTGTTGAACGTACAGTGAACCAGAAGATGTATAGCAGGCAAGCGAAAATGCAAACGCGATATAGTACAGCGACATGTTCATGAGCGATTGACCTTAGGCCTGCCTTTCAAGCGTTAATTCCTTCTACAGCCGAGCTGTGTATAGTTATATTTTGCCAAGAATATAGTAATTGTGAATAAAGTTAACGCAATCGTTACGATCCCGCTAGGCTTATTGTATACTCTTTACCAAATTAGAGAATACTAAATTGATGATTTATGTTTCAGAATCTTACTGACCGCTTAGGTCAAACCCTAAAAAACATCAGTGGCAAAGGCCGTTTAACTGAAGATAACATTAAAGATACGCTACGCGAAGTACGTATGGCCTTGCTTGAAGCCGACGTTGCTTTGGGTGTTGTCAAAGGCTTCATTGAAAATATAAAAACTCGTGCCCTTGGTATTGAAGTGTCAAAAAGTCTCCAGCCTGGTCAAATGTTTATCAAAGTTGTCCAAGATGAGCTTGAAAAAGTACTAGGTGACGGTACCCAAGGCCTAAATTTAGCCGCTACGCCGCCTGCTGTTATTATGCTGGCGGGTTTACAAGGTGCCGGTAAAACTACCAGTGTCGGTAAACTTTCTAAATATTTAACCGAGCGTGAAAAGAAAAAAGTATTGGTGGTAAGCGCCGATGTTTATCGTCCCGCCGCTATTAAACAACTGCAGACCTTGTCGCAAGAAGTAGGCGTAGAATGTTTTCCATCAAGCATTATGCAAAAGCCGGTGGATATTGTAAAAGCCGCTATTACTCATGCAAAATTACAATTTTTTGATATCCTTATTATTGATACCGCGGGTCGTTTAGCGGTTGACGAAAAAATGATGGATGAAATTAAACAGCTCCATGGAGTGGCTAACCCAGTTGAAACCTTGTTCGTGGTAGACGCCATGACGGGGCAAGATGCGGCAAATACCGCGAAAGCGTTTAATGAAACGCTTCCCCTCACCGGCGTAATATTAACCAAAGCCGACGGTGATGCACGCGGTGGAGCGGCGCTGTCTGTTAAGCATATTACCGGTAAGCCCATTAAGTTTTTAGGTATGGGCGAAAAGCTTGATGCTTTAGAACCATTTCATCCGCAGCGTATTGCTTCGCGTATATTAGGCATGGGTGATGTGCTGAGCTTAATTGAAGAAGTAGAGCGCAAGGTCGACAAAGATGCAGCTCAGCGCGTTGCCAAGAAAATTCAAACCGGCAAGGGCTTCAATTTACAAGACTTTAAAGAGCAGCTAGAGCAAATGCGAAACATGGGCGGCATGATGTCGCTTATGGATAAAATGCCCGGTATGGGGGGCATGAGCGCTAAAATGAAAGACCAAGCTAACGACAAGCAGTTTACACAAATGGAAGCTATTATTAATTCTATGACCCCGCACGAGCGCGATCGTCCCGATGTTATTAAGGGCTCGCGTAAACGTCGTATTGCGACCGGTTCGGGGACTCAAATTCAAGATGTTAACCGTCTTTTAAAGCAGTTTATGCAAATGCAAAAAATGATGAAAAAAATGGGTGGCGGTAAAATGAAGAATATGATGCGCGGCATGGGTGGTATGATGGGCGGTGGTGGCGCGCCCGGTGG
>JBLIGC010000024.1:0-24904 GCA_047636735.1 Glaciecola sp.
TAGCGGTTGCCATAAATACATATTTGCCCGCTTCAAATTCTTTAATAGGCAAAATAGCAGTTATGCGTTCGTTTTCTTCTAAAGGAAGAATGTTAACAATGGGTCGACCTCGAGCATTTCGGCTAGCTAGAGGTAATTGATACACTTTTAACCAATATAAGCGTCCTCTGGTAGAAAAGCACAAGATGTGGTCGTGAGTATTGGCTACTAATAGTTTTTCTATGAAGTCTTCGTCTTTCATTTTAGTGGCTGATTTACCTTTACCGCCACGACGCTGCGCTTCGTAATCAGACAGTTTCTGATATTTCACATAGCCTTCATGTGACAAGGTCACAACCACCTCTTCTCGTTCAATTAAATCTTCGATGTCTATATCATGGCTAGCGGCGGTGATTTCAGTACGACGCTCGTCACCAAACTCTTCTCTTATTGCTTCTAGTTCTTCGGTAATAATTTGCATTAAACGCTCAGAACTACCTAATATTTCCAATAATTCTGCAATAATGTCGATAAGGTTACGATATTCTTCAAGAATTTTATCGTGCTCAAGACCGGTAAGCTTATTCAAACGTAAATCAAGGATTGCTTGGGCTTGTTCTTCGGTTAAGTAGTATTTACCCTCTTTAATACCAAACTCGTCGGCCAACCAATCAGGACGCGCTGCGTCGTTACCAGCTCTTTCAAGCATTTGCGCTACATCACCTAAGTCCCATCCCAACGCTATTAAGGCTTTTTTCGCTTCCGCTGGACTGCCAGAGGCTTTTATCAACTCTATAATTGGGTCTATATTCACCAGCGCAATAGCTAAGCCTTCTAGGATGTGAGCACGGTCACGAGCTTTTTTCAGTTCATAAACGGTACGTCGAGTAACTACTTCACGTCGGTGTAGCACGAATAACTCTAAAATTTCTTTTAGATTAAAAACTTTAGGCTGCGTTTTATCAAGCGCAACCATGTTAATCCCAAATACGGTTTGTAACTGAGTTAATGAATACAAATGGTTAAGTAGGACTTCAGCAGACTCATTACGCTTTACTTCTATAACAATTCGCATGCCGTCTTTGTCGGACTCGTCGCGAAGTGCTGATATACCTTCAACCTTCTTTTCTTTTACCAACTCAGCCATTTTTTCAATTAAGCGAGCTTTATTTACTTGGTAAGGAATTTCATGAACGATAATAGTTTCTTTACCGTTTTCTTCTTGTTCTATATTTGCTTTTGCGCGCAAATAAATCTTACCGCGACCGGTTTTATAAGCGCTGACAATACCTGCACGACCGCTTATCATAGCCGCCGTTGGAAAATCTGGGCCGGGAATAAACTCAATGAGTTCTTCAGTGGTCATATCAGGGTTTTTAATGAGTTCAATACAGCCATTCACAACTTCGGTTAAATTGTGTGGAGGTATGTTGGTTGCCATTCCTACCGCGATACCAGATGAACCGTTAACGAGTAAGTTAGGAACCCTAGTAGGTAACACTTCTGGTATGTGTTCTTGGCCATCATAGTTAGGAACAAAATTAACCGTTTCTTTGTCTAAGTCTGCAAGTAATTCATGTGCAATTTTTGACATGCGTATTTCGGTGTAACGCATTGCAGCAGCAGAGTCGCCGTCTACAGAACCGAAGTTTCCTTGGCCGTCAACTAACATATAGCGTAGTGAAAATGGTTGCGCCATTCTAACAATAGTATCGTAAACCGCGCTATCTCCATGCGGATGATACTTACCTATTACATCACCAACCACCCTAGCAGATTTTTTATAGGGCTTATTAAAGTCGTTTTTCAACTCGTTCATTGCAAACAATACACGCCGATGAACAGGTTTTAAGCCATCACGTACGTCGGGGAGTGCACGTCCTACAATTACGCTCATGGCATAATCTAGATAGGAATTCTTTAACTCTTCTTCAATATTAATAGGGGAAATTGCATTGGCATTGTCAGTCATAAACTGCATGATCCTTTATATGTGTATATCGTATTTTGCCTGAAGGTATCCATTGTAGTAAATGACTTAGCATCTGACGGTTTCGATTACTTTGTTATTATTCACGTTTTGCGGAAACGATAGTATCATTAGTTTGGGCAAAACTGTAGCATGTTAAGCACTTGTTGCAGGGTAAATTAAGCCATAAATGCGAATATTTAAGTGTTTAACTATATTCAATCATTGTTAGTACAGTGAATTTTTTTTATTGCACATATTTTTGGGCCCTCATCAAACATATTGTGATTAAATATTATTAGGAAGTTTTATCATGAGTAATATCGACATAGATGAATTAGCTAAGTTTTCTGAATTAGCCAGTAGCTGGTGGGACCGCAATGGCGATTTTAAATCATTGCATGACATTAATCCGCTACGCGCAAATCTTATAGAACAACACGCTAACTCTTTGCTTGATAAAAATATCATTGATATAGGCTGTGGCGGCGGTATTTTGTCAGAGGCATTAGCGCAGCGCGGGGCCAAGGTAACTGGACTCGACATGGCAAAAGCCTCTTTGGATGTGGCCAATTTACATCGGCTAGAAAGCGGTGTAAAAGTGGATTATGTGTTGTCAACCGCTGAGGATTGGGCCTTACAGCATCCGCACCAATACGATGTGGTTGCTTGCTTGGAAATGTTGGAGCATGTACCCACCCCCGCGTCGGTTGTTAAAGCATGTGCTGACTTAGTTAAACCTGGCGGAGTGGTTATATTCTCAACTATTAACAGAAATATAAAGTCATATGCGATGGCTATTGTCGCGGCTGAATATGTGCTTAATATGGTGCCAAAGGGAACCCATCATCACAGTAAGTTTATTAAGCCTAGTGAATTAGTATCAATGATTGAAAAAACACATTTACAAGTGAACACGATGACCGGGCTACACTTTAATCCGCTAACGCAAAATTATTATTTATCAAATAGTAATGTTGATGTTAACTACTTTGTCTTGTGTACAAGCCCACATTAATTAGAACTGCCTAAGGTGGTGAGTATAAAATATTGTGGATAAGCATTTAGTATAAAAAGCACTCTATATTTCATAGTAATAAAAAACTATTTAGTTATAACAAAACGTTCCAACAATTAAATTAATTAACAAAAAACGCTTGAAACTACAAAAACCACCGCGCCATTTACGCTTTTAGGTTAGCCTACACTAACCTTTCTTGACGCGTCAATTATTTGACGCAAAACACTACATATAGTGATTGCAAACCAAGCTTTAACACATTATCTTGTGTCTGGTGAGAAATGCCGTAATTCTTCAAATTAATAAATTTATGGCTTGTTAGCAATAAACAACTAGGTAAATCACTTTGTTTATTAACCGGGTCCTCACATACTATTACCAACTAAACCTTTGGTAAAAACAGCGTCAAAACATAGAGCATAATAATGAATAATAATTTATTAGTTACCAAACGAGATGGTACTCAAGAACCGATAGATCTCGAGAAAATTCACAAAGTCGTTACCTGGGCCGCAAGTGGTCTAGAAGATGTATCTGTTTCACAAGTTGAAATTAAAGCGCAAATTCAATTTTATAATGGTATTAAAACCGCCGAAATCCATGAAACCTTAATCAAGTCTGCGGCCGATTTAATTAGTGCAGAAACGCCCGACTATCAATATTTATCTGCCCGCCTAGCCATTTTTCATTTGCGCAAAAAAGCCTACGGTCAGTACGAACCGCCGCATTTGTTTGAACAAGTTAAAGCAATGGTAGGCAAGGGCAAATACGACAAGCATTTGCTAGAAGACTATACTGAGCAAGAGTTTACTGAAATGAACGAGTTCATGGACCATACTCGTGATTTAAACTTCAGCTACGCAGCCGTGAAGCAATTGGAAGGTAAGTATCTTGTACAAAACCGCGTAAGCGGTGAAATTTATGAAAGCGCCCAATTTTTATATGTATTGGTCGCCGCCTGCTTATTCGCAAAGTACGATAAAGACGTTCGCCTAGATTACGTAAAACGTTTTTATGACGCAACATCTATGTTTAAGCTGTCATTACCCACGCCAATAATGGCTGGCGTTAGAACACCTACCAGACAGTTCAGTTCATGTGTACTTATTGAAGCTGGTGACAGTTTAGATTCAATCAATGCCACAACAAGCGCTATCGTAAAATATGTTAGCCAACGCGCTGGCATTGGTATTAACGCAGGCCGTATACGAGCTTTAGGTAGCCCTATACGCGGCGGTGAAGCTTTTCACACTGGTTGCATACCTTTTTACAAACACTTTCAAACAGCTGTTAAGAGTTGCTCACAGGGCGGCGTTCGTGGTGGTGCAGCCACCCTCTTCTACCCAATTTGGCATCTAGAAGTTGAATCGCTCCTAGTACTTAAGAACAACCGTGGTGTAGAAGAAAATAGAGTTCGCCATTTAGACTATGGTGTGCAGTGTAATAAGCTGATGTACACCCGCATGCTGAAAGGCGATTATATTACTTTATTTAGTCCGTCTGATACACCAGGACTTTATGATGCATTCTTCGCAGACCAAGACGAATTTGAACGTTTATATGTGCAATATGAAAACGACGATAGTATTCGTAAAACACGCGTCAAAGCTATTGAACTCTTTGGCAAGTTTATGCAAGAACGCGCAAACACCGGGCGTATGTATTTACAAAATGTTGACCACTGCAACACCCATAGCCCTTTTAATCCTAAATTAGCGCCAGTTAGGCAAAGCAATTTGTGTTTGGAGATTGCCTTACCGACCAAACCGTTGCAGCACATAAACGATCCAGAGGGTGAAATAGCACTTTGCACATTATCTGCATTTAACTTAGGCGCCATCCAAAGCCTTGACGACCTTGAAGAATTAGCCGATTTATCGGTGCGTGCACTAGACAGCTTACTAGATTATCAAGACTATCCAGTGCCCGCTGCTTTTAATGCGACGCAGGGTCGTCGTACTCTTGGCATAGGTGTAATTAACTTTGCCTATTATTTGGCCAAAAACGGTGTTAAATATTCTGACTCGAGCGCCAATGGCTTAGTTCATAGAACATTTGAAGCGATTCAATATTATTTATTAAAGGCCTCTAATACACTAGCAAAAGAAAAAGGCGCTTGTCCAAAGTTTAATGAAACCACTTATTCACAAGGCTTGATGCCTATTGATACTTATAAAAAAGACGTTGATAAAATTTGTAATGAGCCCTTACACTACGATTGGGATACACTTCGCGCTGACATTGTAAAACATGGTTTACGAAACAGCACATTATCAGCCTTAATGCCGTCAGAAACATCTTCACAAATCTCTAATGCGACCAATGGCATTGAACCACCACGTGGCCACATTAGTATAAAACAAAGTAAAGATGGCGTGCTTAAGCAAGTAGTTCCTGAATTCAAACGTTTACGTGATAAGTACGAGCTAATGTGGGACATTCCATCAAACGACGGATACCTAGAGCTTGTGGCCATTATGCAAAAGTTTATAGACCAAACTATTTCTGCAAACACAAGCTATGATCCAGGCAAGTTTGAAGGCGGCATGGTGCCCATGAAGGTGTTATTAAAAGACTTACTAACCACCTATAAGCTAGGCATCAAGACTCTTTATTATCACAATACTCGTGACGGCGCTTCCGACAAGTCTGACGCCGAAATGGAAATAGACGAGAAAAATACAAGAGCACTAGAGGTCGTAATAGAAGAAGATGATGACTGTGAAGGCGGTGCTTGTAAAATTTAGCCATTTTTCAATGCTTATAGCATAAAGTTGATAGATTTTTTCATAAGGGCAAGTAAAAAGCCCTTTACATAAACACACTTTTATTTAAAGAAAAATTTGGCGTTTAACCACAACTAGGCACTATTATAATATTTATGAAATATACTACTTTTAATCAAAAAACCATCGACACCATGTTAGAGCCGATGTTTTTCGGTAACTCTGTTAACGTGGCTAGGTATGACCAACAAAAGCATCCTATTTTCGAAAAACTAATTGAAAAACAAATTTCTTTTTTCTGGCGGCCAGAAGAAGTTGACGTAAGTAAAGACAGAGTCGATTTTGGTAAGTTGACCGACGCTGAAAAACATATTTTTATCTCAAATCTAAAATATCAGACTTTGCTTGACTCTATTCAAGGCAGATCACCTAATATTGCATTTTTGCCTATAATCTCTTTACCTGAACTAGAAACGTGGGTTGAAACATGGTCATTTTTTGAAACGATTCACTCACGCTCTTATACGCACATACTGCGTAACTTGTTTTCAGATCCAAGTGAGATATTTGACGACATTGTAGTGAATGAGGAAATAAAGCGAAGAGCTACAGACATTTCTAAATACTATGATGACTTGATATTTGCAACTCAGTTATTTCAAACACGTGGATTAGGCACATACCAAGTAGACGGTGAAACGCACGTTATTACTATGCGTGAATTAAAGAAAAAGCTTTTCTTGTGCATGAATTCGGTTAACGCATTAGAAGCAATTCGTTTTTATGTTTCATTCGCCTGTACCTTCGCATTTGCCGAACGCGAGTTGATGGAAGGAAACTCTAAAATTATTCGCTTAATTGCACGTGACGAGAATATTCACTTAACCAGCACCCAACACATATTAAACTTGTGGGCAAAAGGAAAAGATGATCCTGAAATGGCTGAAATAGCGCTTGAGTGT
Source organism: Glaciecola sp. (assembly GCA_047636735.1). Taxonomy (GTDB): domain Bacteria; phylum Pseudomonadota; class Gammaproteobacteria; order Enterobacterales; family Alteromonadaceae; genus Glaciecola. The sequence continues at coordinate 6,658 of JBLIGC010000024.1, forward strand.
ACAGACCAAGCAAGAGAAATATTCCTTACCGCCGTTCAGCAAGAAAAAGAGTGGGCCAAGTACTTGTTCAAAGACGGCTCAATGCTAGGTTTGAACGAAGAAATATTAAGTGATTATGTTGAGTTCATAGCCAACCAACGCATGGCTGCAATTGGTTTGAAAACAGAATTTGAAAGCAAAAGCAACCCGCTGCCATGGATGAATAATTATTTAAGTTCAGACAACGTGCAAGTTGCACCTCAGGAAGTTGAAGTAAGTTCTTATTTGGTATCTCAAATTGATGCTGAAGTGAGTGCTGATGACTTCAGTGACTTTGACCTTTAATAACTACCTAAATTTCTATTCGTTAACAGCCTGATAAACCCAACAAACAGGGTTTTAGGCTGTTGGCGAATTCAGGATAGTCGCTAGCGTGAAAAATCAAGAAACATGTGCCGATGCTAAAACTTTTAATTCTATTGATATAGGTAAAAAAAGTTTACGATCTCAAGATAATGAGTCTGTCCTTGAAACCTTAGAGCGCGAAAATATAGACGTTAATTACAACTGCAGAGAGGGTTTTTGTGGAGTGTGTCGAACCAAACTGCTAAGTGGCTCAGTTAATTATCGTGTTGAGCCACTGGCTTTTATAGATGATGATGAAATATTGACGTGTTGTACAGTGCCCGCATCAGACATTACGATTAAAATAGAATATTAATTGTTGCGGCTTTTTACCAGCCCTGACATGATATATAGCATCAACTAAGAACCTTCAAAAATTTAGGCTAGCGTTAAACCTTAGCGTAAATCTAAACCAACTCTTGCCGCAACTTCAATGTACGACTCAACAACAGAACCAAGTCCCTGCCTGAATCTATCTTTATCAAGCTTTTTGTTAGTTTCTTTGTCCCATAAACGACAGCCATCGGGTGTAAATTCATCGCCTAAAATGATGTTACCTTGGTCGTCAGTGCCAAACTCTAATTTGAAATCTACTAATAAAATTTTGCCTTGGTCAAACAGAGATGACAGCACTTGATTAACTTGAAAAGTAAGTGCTTTCATTTGTGAAATTTGACTTGCCGTTGCCCAACCAAAAGCAGTGCAGTGAGACTCATTAATCATTGGATCATGTAAGGCGTCATTTTTTAGGAAAAGCTCAAAAGTAGGAGGCGAAAGCGCGAGGCCTTCTTGCACACCTAATCTTTTGCAAAGTGAACCGGCTGCATAATTTCTTACAACGCATTCAACGGGGATCATACTTAACTTTTTAACGACGCTCTCATTATCATTAATAATATATTCAAGCTGGGTTTGAATCCCTGCGGCCTCTAACTTCTGCATAATGAAATGGTTAAACTTATTGTTGACCTCACCCTTACGGCTAAGCTGTTCTATTTTTTCACCGTCAAAAGCAGAGGTATCATCCCGAAATTCTAGTATAAGTTTATTAGGTTCATCGGTAACGAAAACTGTTTTCGCTTTGCCTCGATACAACTCAGAGACTTTATGCATGTGTACTCCACTAATAAGTTTGGTGTTTTTGACTATATGTCTAAGTTGTCAGATGCCATATATTCTTTAAATACGGGGAAAATATCGCTAGTTTGTTTAGCATCAAATGCAACGTTATCGTCGTTTTTGAAAGTAATGCTAGTTTTTTCTCCAGCACGCTGAACAAAAATACGGTAGTTGTCTTCCTCAAGCGGCAAGGTTTCTTCCGCAAATAAACCTGACCAAAAACCATCGTCAGTTCCACCATATATCACAAACATGATACCAGAAGATTGATCCAAATCGATTACGTCAAAGCCCATCTTTCTTAATACCAAGAGTAATCTAGGCCATGCATCGTTATAGGAGGCATTAACAAGCATAGCTGAATCACCATCAGCATCAAAGCCTAGTTCAGAATTAAAGCCATCTCTTATTTTTGCAATCCGTTCTGACCTAGCTAAGCGAACGCCAAAATCATATTCTTCAATAATATAATTCAAAAATTCAACTTCATTAGTGCGCTGAGTAATTGGATCCATCGAGGTAATAGCCGCTTTACCATCTTCATCTACGTAATCGACTATTTCATTAGTAAGGGCAGCAGTTCTGCCATGGGGCGCTATAGTAAGTGATAATTTAAACTTTTTAGCTTGTTCTATAAAAGAGCTAGAGAATTCATACCAGCTTTTGTCTAGTTCGGTGACAGAAATCACCCAGTCGGTAACGAGGATATTGTTGTCTCTATCAAATTCTTCTACGCCAATATTATTTTGTTCTAAGTACGACAAGACCTTATCCCATACTGTTTTATCAAGTGAACGATTATCGTCAACTTGATCAAACATGACGGTTGCGCCCTTATTACCTTCTTCAACATGAGAACCAGCGACCAGCGGCAATACCAAACGAGGTGAACTAATTCTGATATTTTCACCCACAAAGTTTTTTGTAGTAGATGAATTTAAAATAGGTAAGTCGAAGCGGGAAGAACGTTTAGGCATTTCTAAGTCGTCAGGAACCTTTAGCTCAACGCTTTTTTGTTTCGCATTCATGTATTCATAATCACCAGACGTACGCTCTCGTGAGCCTGGACTTGAGCATGCGCTTACCACTAATACCGCGCAAATGGTGATGATAAAATTATTTTTCATTTTTTTATATTAATCCTAGTTCTTTTAACTCTTGTTCGATACATATTTGCTGATTAAGTTCAGGTAAAACCATAGGTAATCGTAAAAATGGAGATATCATCTTGTTCATTTTATATAGCGCCCACTTTGGTAAAACAGGATTAGGCTCTAAAAATAAGGTGTGATGTAAACGTCGTAATTTGGTGTCAATTACAATGGCTTCATCATATTGCTTAGCAAAAGCATGTTCACACATAGCAGACATTTGTGCAGGCACAATGTTAGCGGTAACCGAAATAACACCATGCCCACCTTTATTCAAAAAAGCACAGCCGCTAGCGTCATCACCACTGAATAATAAAAAATCTTTTGGTAACACCGACTGTAGTTCTTCTAAGCGATTTAAATCACCAGTAGCATCTTTAATGCCGACAATGTTTGGATGAGAAGATAACGAAAGCACGGTACTAGTTTGCATATCAACAACGGTACGAGAAGGCACATTATAAAGCATAAGGGGTAATGCAGAGGCACTAGCAATTGCATTAAAGTGTGCAACAAGTCCAGCCTGCTGAGGTTTATTATAATAAGGAACAACACTTAAAAAACCGTCTACACCTAATTTCTCAACCTGCTTTGTAAGAAATACGGCTTCATCGGTAGAGTTTGCACCCGTACCCGCTAATACCGGGATTTTACCTGATGTACATTCAACTATAAATTGAATAACCTTTATATGCTCTTGAAAAGGTAGGGTTGCCGACTCACCAGTGGTGCCAACTGCAACTATTCCATGGGTATTATTTTGTATTTGAAACTCTACTAACTGTGCCAGACTTGCATAATCAATTTCGCCTGTACCAAACATAGGCGTGACTAGCGCTACAAAACTACCGTGGAACATCTTAACTCCCCTTTTTTTAGATGCGCAATAGTAGTTTGCTAAAGCCCTAAAAACAAGCGTTTCACGTGTATTTTGTGAATAAACTGGTTAAAAAAGTGATTCATAAAAAATATTGGATCGGTATTTCGCCAATCAACTTATTACTGATACCATGTACCAATGATTGACAATACGCATCCTGAGTTTAATTATGGAATTGATAGACATGCAAGAACAGCTCATTATAAATATTTTAGGAAAGAGTTCATTGCTTGCACTAAGTAATATAACCGCCTGCATTAGTAAACATAATTGTAATATTTTAGACAGTCGTCACGCGCAATACGGTACCGACTTTTCATTAACGATGATTATTAGTGGCGCACAATCAGCGGTAACATTGCTTGAAATTGAGTTGTCAACATTGTGTGTTAGTGATGATCTTCTTTGTATGATGAAGCGTACCACAGGTCACCAAAAGCAAAACATTGAACAAGTTATTAACTTATCCTTTTCAGGTAATGATGCAAGCGGTGTTATGCATACTGTTACCCAAGGTTTAGCCACGTACGGTGTATCTGTTAGTGCGGTTCGGCAAAAAACGTATGCGAAACAAGGTCAAAACATCCTTGAATGTAAAATGATTTTAACGACGCCTAAAACCACAAATTTACTCGCTTTTGATATTAACATTAAGTCTCTGTTACATGGTATGGGACTGCATGGTAAAATTAGCCACAATCCAATTAAGGAAAATGATGAATACACTGAAAGTTGGTGATACCGCTCCACAGTTTACACTACAAAATCAACGTGGCCAAGATGTTGATATTTCGGCTCTGCAAGGCAGCAAAGTGTTAGTTTACTTTTATCCTAAAGCAGCTACACCGGGCTGCACGGTTCAGGCAAAAGGATTGCGTGATAGTATAAAAAAGCTCAACGCAAAAGATGTAACGGTATTAGGCATTAGCCCTGATCCGGCGAGTCGTCTTGCAAAGTTTGCTGAAAAAGAGTCATTAAACTTCGATTTATTGTCAGATGAAGATCATGCCATTGCAAATGCTTTTGGTGTGTGGGGTTTAAAAAAGTTTATGGGTAAGGAGTATGATGGTATTCATAGACTTAGTTTTTTGATAGATGAAACGGGTATTATTATTAATGTATTTGATAAATTTAAAACCAAAGACCATCATGAAGTTGTACTGGCTGCCTTATAAGGTATCGGCTCAATCCAAAAAAGCCTGCTTTTAGCAGGCTTTTTTAGTGTTATACAGTGGCCTCTTCAATGCCTACGGGCGAGGACCAAGCGGTAATTAATGCTTTAACTAATGTTGCCAAAGGAATAGCAAAAAATACACCCCAAAAACCCCATAAACCGCCAAACAAAAGCACGGCCACAATTATGTAAAGCGGATGTAAACTAACCGCTTCAGAAAATAATATTGGCACTAACAAATTGCCATCAAGTGCTTGAATAATAAAATAGACAATCATCAATAAGCCGAAACTAGACGTAAATCCGAATTGAAACAGCCCTACTATCGCAACAGGGATAGTAATTACAGCTGCGCCAATGTAGGGAATGAGTACTGAAAACCCTACCAGAACACCTAAAAGAACGGCAAATCTTAAATCGAGAATACTAAAAGCTATACTACTAACCGAGCCAACAATGGCTATTTCAATCACCTTACCCCGAATATAATTAGCAATTTGGGTGTTCATTTCCTCGCCTACCTGAGTGATTAATCGTCTTTCTTTAGGCAGAATTGATGAAATGCTGCGCATAAACGCTTTTTTATCGTTGAGCATGAAAAAAACCATCAAAGGCACCAATATTATATATATTAAGACCGCAGCAATATCGTCAATAGAGCTAAACGAAGCAGATAAAACTTGTTCACCAAGTAAAACAATTCGTTCGTTTACGCCCTCCATTGCTGTTTTTATGTAGTCCACTTCAATCAATGATGGGTATTTGGTAGGCAAGCTTATAATCCAGCCTTGTGCCGATGCCAATATAAGCGGGATTTCTTTGATTAAATTAATACTTTGCTTCGTAATTATAGGGATTAAGCTAATAGCTAAAAGAAAACTAATTAAGAAAAATACAACCAATGTAGAGCTTGTTGCTAACCATCTCTTCACCCCAAACCTTTCCATTTTTGTTACCGGTACATCAAGCAAATATGCAATCACAACAGCGACCAATACAGGCATTAATATGCCACCAAAAACAAACAACACAATCGCACTTATGACAAGAAACAACAAAAGCATTAGCGCATTAGGGTCTGAAAACTTGCGCTTATACCAATTTCCAAAAACTCCGAACATTTGGACTATCCTTTATTTGATCGAGACATTTTATCTTCTTAGATATGGTGATGAATTGTTTTTCGCGGTATCCTGCATTATTTGTTTTTACACAATATTATAGTCCGCTGAAACTTAGCTGACCGTTATCGGTCTACACATAGTATAAATTATATAGTCAAAGATGGAAGTAGCCAATTTAGATGAAGTTATTGTGTAATAAAATAATCGCTTATAACAAACTTATCTTGTTTTTGTGGTTTTGCTTGTTTGCTCAAAACTCAATTGCGCAAACAGTATCGCAGTCCAATGAAAATAACCGCAACCTATTACCCGAAATTGGCGTTGTAGCTTCAGATGCGCTCACTATTGATAAAGAAAAGATAGTAGGTGATATTATTATGCGCCAGCTACGTGGACAAGCTCCTCTTGTTCAAGACCCTGTATTGCAGGAATATATACAGGGAATTGGCAATAAATTAGTTATTCATGCCGACAATACAAAGTTTCCATTTCAATTTTTCATGATTAATAACCCTGTCCTCAACGCTTTTGCGTTCTATGGAGGGCATATTGGGATCCATACTGGCTTGTTAACCGCCTCATCTAATGAAAGCGAGTTGGCCTCGGTACTAGCTCACGAAGTTGCACACGTGACTCAGCGACACTTAGCTCGGCGCGTACAAATGCAAAAGCGTAATTCTCCGCTGCAAATCGCAAGCTTAATAGGAGGCTTACTACTTGCTATTGCTAACCCTGAAGCAGGTATAGCGGCTGTACAAGCTGGCTCTGCGGCGGGCCAACAAGCAAACATTAACTTCACTCGAAATAACGAACAAGAGGCCGACAATATAGGTATAACCATTTTATATCGCGCTGGCTTTGACCCACAAGGTGCCCCTGGTTTTTTTGATAAAATGCTTGCTCAGTCTCGCGGGCGCTCAACGCAATTATCTTTTTTGCAAACCCATCCGTTGCCTGCAGAACGAGTGGCCCAAGCGATTACTCGTGCGCGCGGTTACGGTGAACGAAACTTACCTCCTAGTCTAGATTTCCATTTGGCAAAAGCCAGAATTCAGGGACGCTATATGAGTACTCCTGAGCGCAACATAAACCTTTTTCATAGCCAGTTAGCCAGCGGCAATGATACTGAACAAAAAGCCGCTCATTATGGTTTGGCTATCAGTTTGTTTGAAGTTGAAAGGTTTGATGAGGCAAAAGAGATCTTAGACAAATTACTCAACGCCGATGCAGAAAACTTATTTTACTTAGACTTAATGACCGACATTTACATAAAACAAGATGTGCCTAACAAAGCAATTTCACTGTTAACACCCTTGTGGATGAATAAACCGCAAAACTCTGTTTTAACGCTTAATTTAGCTAATGCCTATATTAGTGCCCAAAATTATGAGCCCGCGATTCAAATGCTCAGAGATTTACTTCTTGTGAATAAAGAGAGTTTTTTGGCCTATCAACTCCTAAATGATGCATACAACCGTACTCAAATGAAAAAAGAAGCACATATGACGAAGGCTGAAATTTACGCACTAATCTTAGCTTATCCATTGGCCATAGATGAACTTCAATTTGCTTACAATCAGGTAGGCGCTGATACATTAGAAAAACAACGAATTAAAGGACGCATTGCACAATTTAGGGAAGCACAAGCGTCGATGATGAGCCTAAGTATTTAATCGAGTATAACCAAGCGCAGCTGAATTTAGCGCAAACAGCGTTATTAAAATGCAGAAATAATTTCATTTAATGTAGCAATCGTTTGCTCGCCTAACAGCTGTCCTGCTAATTCTCCGTTTGGCTTAATAATGAAGGTGGCCGGCAAGTATTGAGGTTTATCAAACGAAAAGTCTGTGACAATTTCAGATATTAATGGAAATTCAATATTATATTTAACTTGAATTTCTCTTAATTTCTCGTTGCTCAGATTATCAAAACTAACGGCAAATAGTTTTACATTTTCTGGAGCTTGATGATAAAACTCGTTGAGTTCTGGTATTTCACGTAAACAAGGTGCGCACCACTCAGCGAAATAATTGACGACTACAATAGAGCCTTCTAAATCAGAATGTTTATAGCTTTTGTCATCTAGGGTTTTGAAGTCGTATGATAATAAACTATACGAAAACAAACCGCCCGCAAAGGCGCATGCTGCTATCGTAGACCAAACAAGTATATTGCGTGTTTTGTTATAAAAAGTCATTAATACCATAATCTATTATTATTTATGTTTTATCCATGAGGAACACAATAATGCCTAATCCCGTTTTATATCACAACCCTAGATGTTCTAAAAGTCGCCAGGCGCTAGCTTTTGTAAGGGCGCAAAAGATTGATGTGGCTGTAGTGGAATATCTTAAAACACCCTTATCAAGCAGTGAGCTTGATAAGCTATACATCGCATTGAAAGCTGGGGGCGGTGTTGCTAACGCGCTTGATATGATTCGCATAAATGAGCCTGAATTTGCTTTAGCGGGTTTATCTAACAGCGCTACCGATACAAGCGTTATAAATGCAATTGTTTTATTTCCTAAACTGCTTGAACGGCCTATTTTACAAAAAGATGGCGAAGCTGTCATTGGTCGGCCGTTGCATAAGATAGAGGCAATGTTTAATGACTAAAGTCCTTGTACTCTATTACTCAAAAAATGGGCGAACTAAAAAACTGGCAACAAAGATTGCGGCTGGAATAGAAAAAGCTGGCGCTAGTGCAGTATTGCGAACTGTTCCAGCCATTACCGCATGTACAAGCATAGAGTCTGAACCAAGCGTACCACTTGAAGGCGATATTTATGTCAGTAAAAATGATTTGATTGAATGTGATGGATTAGCAATGGGCAGTCCAACTCATTTTGGCAATATGGCCTCACCCTTAAAATTTTTTATAGATTCACTCACCGATATTTGGCTAAAAGGTACATTGGTGAATAAACCTGCCTGTGTTTTCACCTCTAGTTCAAGTATGCACGGTGGTCAAGAAAGTACCTTGATATCTATGATGTTACCTTTATTTCATCACGGCATGTGTATACTTGGCTTGCCATATTGTGAGCCTGAATTACACACCACCCGAACTGGCTGTAGTCCTTATGGTGTGTCAAGTGTACAAATAAGTGACAACAATGAACTCAGTGATGACGAAGTTGTCTTAAGTGTTAAGATGGGCGTTCGTTTAGCACAACACGCAATAAAATTAGCTAAGTAAGTTCAATTACCCTTTTTATGAGATAAATACATGCCCCAAAGCAATGACTCCCAAAGTTCTAAAACAGATGACTCTACCCTAGACAATGCGTCAATAGAGGAGAGTATAGACCCAGGGCTAGTACCCAAAGCTATTCCTATGTCTGCTAAGGTGAAAGTTTATCGCTACTTGGCGCTTTGCGGCCACCTTGGACTACTGGCATGGATGTCTATTTGGTATTTAGGACTATCTAACGCGCGTGATTACTCAATTGTTTTTATCTTTATCGTTTATTTGCTGCCGTTACTTTTTCCCCTCTACGGTATTATTAAAGCTAAGCCATATACTCATGCATGGTCATGTTTTGTTGTACTTTGGTATTTTATGCACAGCGCTACCACCATGTATGTTGAACCCACATATATGATTCACGCAATTATCGAAATGGTATTTGTGATTATGATGTTTGTAGGTTGTGCGATGTTCGCACGTTTACGTGGACAAGAATTGGGCACGGGATTGCCTAAGTTAAGCAAAGTCATGGAGCAAGAAAAAGAACGGTTTGAGAGACAGGAAAATAATGCAAACTAATGTTATAGGTTTACTATTAATTTGTTTAGGGCTAGCTGCCTGCGGTGGCTCTGATTCGGGTAATACCAGTAGCAACCGCCCTAGCCTTCCTTCTACTGCAATAGCGCCTTCTTCGGGCATGGTAACTCCTTTAATAGATAATCAAACGATTCAAATATACGGCGAGTCACAAACCCAGGCTGGGGGAGCCGCTGGCTTTGCCCTTGTGCCAAAAGGAAACCGTCAGGTAGATATTATTAGCTGGCAGCAAGCGGCCGGGCCAGCGTTAGTGTTTTTAGCGGATAACAGCCAAACTATTGGTTTTGATGTACCCATAAGTGGTAACTACAGCCTGCTCGTTAATGTTCAAATGATAGGAGAAAATCAGCCTAGTATTTATACCGTTGACTTTTCAGCTGCACCGGGTCAACAAAGGACCGCAATTCGACTTGACCATACTGCTACTGAGCTTTCAAAAGTATCACTACATGTTGGCGTGCCTGAAGGCAAAACAGTGCAAAACGTTGTTTGGACACAATTAGGTGGGCCACAGGCTCAGAACATTCAATATCAGGATGAATTTTTATTTTTTGATGCACCTTCAGTAATTGCCGATTCAATTATTAAATATAGCGCTGATGTAAGCTTTACTGACGGTACCAACCAAACGGATGATGTGTTTGTAACCGTTAAAAATGTAAGCTTTGACACCAATGGTTTATTTTATGGCAACAACAATATTATTAGCGAGGATATGCACGCATATCGCCAAAATAGTCCATTTAAGAATGCCTTACAGCGCTGTGTTTACAGCAACTATATACCCAACCCACCTGTATGCACTTTTCAAGATTTACCGTTAATTGGCATGCAAACAACAAACCCCTCTGTGGAAGATGTACTAAATAGAACATTAGTATCCCACGCTTGGATGGGTGATAGATTTGCAGATTATCTGCAAAACTCAGCGGCCGGCCTAGATATGTTAAATATGTTGAGAGGCGTAACTGCGGTAATTATTTCTTACGACGTACGGCCTTCGTTTTATTGGTCGGCCACCGGTGCAATTTATTTAGATGCCAACAACTTTTGGCAGTCTCCCGCCGAAAGAGACACCTTAAACGACCAGCCTGATTTTCGTTCAGACTTTGGTGGTGACTTACAATTTGAAGTTTTCTGGCGATATACCAAAAACAATGAGTATTACCCAAAGGCGCGAATAAGCAAACAAAATCGCATAGAAAAAGATTTCTCTGATGTAGAAGCCAGCATCTCTTGGCTGATGTACCACGAACTTGCGCACGCTAATGACTTTTTTCCGCCGCAGTCGTGGTCAACTATTAGTACGAGCACTACGCCTCTTTCTTCGTTTAGAAATAACGGAACAAGTTCTGACATATTGTCGGCAACCTTGCCTTTGCGCTCAAGTGAAATGCATGCGCTGGCGCAAGTCAAATTTAAAAATACAACACCCACAAGTACTCAACGCAACTATACTGGAACAGACGTTGAAGGTTTCTTTACGCCCGATATTGCAGCCTCTTTTTATTCATACTTTACAGAGCGTGAAGACTTTGCCACTTTGGTTGAGCGCTACATGATGCTGTATAGATTAGACGCCGAAGCAGATGTAGCCATTATTGACGGACGTACATCAAGTGATGAACCCTTAGTTGTTTGGGGTCAACGCAACCGTATAAGTGAAAGTAGTTTACAAGACCGAACTGTTTTTGCGGTGAACAAAGTGTACCCAGAACTTGGTAACATTCGCGATGTTCTTCAAACACTGCCCGCCCCCGTTTTAATGATACCAAATCAAGGCTGGTTTGAGAATTTACAAATTTCGCCCCTAGATACTACTCCATTTACCAATCGGTCTCTTAATAGGCTTGTTGGCGGCGAAGAGTTGCGGGTTAGCAAAGCATTAACATCAGCGCAGAAAAATTTTCTAGAGCAAGAAGCTAGCCAACATATTCATATGGGTAGACCATCAGTTTCACACTAAATTGGGCTACCTTTTACAGTTTTCAATTACAAACCTAGCGCTGATTTTATAAATGGGATTGTAATTCTTCGTTTGCTTTGTAGTGATGCCTCGTCGAGTGCATTAATAACTAGCATTAGTTCGTGCATGTCACGTGATGTACGACTAAGTAAGAATCCTATCGCGTCTGGCGTATAGCCTATACCTATTGCTTTTAAATGGTTTTCTAATGCATCACGTTTGTGATCGTCGTTAAGGGCATAAAGGATGTAATTTGTGCCCCACGTCAGTCGCGTCTGCAGGTCTTCTAAAGTATAGTCTATTTCATTAAGTGGCTTGCTGGTGGCAATCAGCAATAGCCTACCTTGCGCCTCAGTAAACTGGTTTATAATATCAAAAACAGCCGTTTGCCAGTTTGAAATTGCACTGACTGATTGCAAGTTATCTATACATACAACATCTTTATTGATAAGCCCCAATAGCATCTCAGGGGGCATATTAATTATTTGTCCTAAGTCAACATATTGTTGGCTTAGGCCATTTAACGAAGCTTGTTCACAAATAGCCAACATCAGGTGAGACTTTCCTGAACCTACCGCGCCCGTTACTACGCAAATTCTCTGCGATGCTTGTGGATAATCAACCCTGTTCCCAAGCACATCTTTAACATGCTTAAGAAGCTGACTATTTTCACCTACTACAAAGTTTTCTAAGCTATCTTGCTTACGAAAAGAAACCGGTAATACTAGCTGCATCTATTCGCCTTGCCAACTAAACGATACCGCGGCCTGCTGATTTTTAAATTCGGAACTTAAACGGCTATCTATCAATAATATGGATTTAAGTTGGGTTACAGAAATTTTTTGAATAATTTCAATTAATGCAACATCGTTTAATTGTTTGACTAAACTTACGTTTTCTACGGATGGAATAGATTTAATTAATGCAATCATATTTACGTAATCCTCTAAGGAGTCTATTCCACTAACCGTAACTTTAATAGATTGACTAGCCGTTTGTGATTGGGTGTTCAGTGCAAATTCTTGTGCAAGTATATCGGCATAAACATCGACTAAGGCTAAAACAGCCTCCTCTTCACTTTTACCAAACACGCGACCAGTTTCGACTTTTTTCGATCTTCTAAAATCAACATAAGTAATTATAAAATCAAGTTTGTGTGTAGTGCCTTTTGGTATTGGCACATTCGCCAGTAGCTTGGGGGGCCCTGGAGGCATTGGCAATATCTCTAATTGATTATAGTCAACAAGAGCATTCGCAGTTTCTTGCAATTCATCTGTTAATAACGAGCCTGCATCTGGCCTTGACTGATCAATTGGAGTATTTTGTGGTTGAATGCTAAAGAATTGCTCTCTTTCGTTTTTATCTAAAATAGCTAAGGCTTCATTGTAAGGCTGAACCGTCGCACTAATTAAGTAATCTGTATTATAACGAACACTTTGGTCCTGCAACTTCGTTATGAATTGATTCCATACGTCATAAACCGACACATTCATTACGTCGTTTAAATCACCTAAGGGTATGACCACATCAACACCTCTAGCAAAGGCTTTTAAACGTAATTTTTGTGCACGGTCATTGGCGGTTTGCTGAGAGAATATAACCTTTTCTTTGTCACTATTTTCTAATGCTAACCAAACAACGGCGGAAGGACGCAAGCTGGCCCAAACACTGAGCCCGCTTGCCAATAATAAATTTTCGACCTTCGCTTGATTAAACGTTGCCTCAAATACTAGGTCTTTACCCTGCCCAATAAAACTACTGGCTATTAAAAATTGTTCATAATTATCGATCGCTTTGGATATCTCGGGTTCCTTTATTACGTTAACATTTCCGCTTAATTTGATAAAAACCTGCTTAAGGGCCAATTCTCCAGCCTTTTGCTGACTGCGAATGGATTGATCATTAACAGCAATGCGCCCAACATTAACATGCTCGATATTGCCCGCTACTACTGCAAAACTACTTGTGAAGAGTAGACTTCCTAGAAGCGCTACACGTAGAAAAAATGTGATTTTACCGAGCAGTTGGCTACTAAAATAGCTTTTAGGATTGGCACGTGAACATATGTGTAGGCAATCAATCAACAGGTTTTTTAGCAAACTATCCTCTTTCGCTGTTAAGGTAAATTAATCCCTATTGTCGAACATTTATGCGCGTTTTGCATTAAAATTTTAGTTAAGTTTTTAATACCCTTTGATTCGTCATACTGGTAACATATGTCGCGATTTAAATAGCCAAATCAAGTGAGGAATATCAATGTCAGATTCAAGCCATTCATTGAGTTATAAAGATGCAGGCGTCGACATAGACGCGGGAAATGAATTAGTAGAGCGTATTAAGTCTGTGTCAAAAGCAACCCATAGGCCCGAAGTGAAAGGCGGTTTAGGGGGCTTTGGTGCACTTTGTTCCTTACCGCAGAAATATAAAAATCCTCTTTTGGTATCAGGCACCGACGGCGTAGGCACAAAACTGCGTTTAGCTATGGACCATAATAGGCACGACGGCATTGGTATAGATTTGGTAGCTATGTGCGTAAACGACCTTATTGTGCAAGGCGCAGAGCCTCTATTCTTCCTCGATTATTATGCCACGGGGAAACTCGACATTGGCACCGCCGCTGCCGTTGTTACGAGTATTGGCGAGGGCTGTAAATTAGCTAATTGTGCACTTATAGGCGGTGAGACCGCCGAAATGCCAGGTATGTATAATGGCAACGACTACGATATTGCAGGTTTCTGCGTGGGCGTTGTAGAGGCTAGTGATGTTATTGATGGCACCAAAGTAAAAGCGGGTAATACGCTTATTGCACTAGGGTCTTCAGGTCCGCATTCAAATGGCTATTCATTGGTCAGAAAAATAATAGACGTTGCTGAAGTAGATGTGCATGAACCTTTAAATGGCAAGCCTATTATCGACCATTTACTAACACCTACTAGAATTTACGTTAAAAATACCTTAGCAATGCTTGAAAAATATAATGTTAACGCTATATCGCATATTACGGGCGGAGGATTTTGGGAGAATATTCCAAGAGTCTTACCGAGTAACATCACCGCGCAAATAGACGCATCGTCTTGGGAATGGCCCGCAATCTTTAGCTTTTTGCAAGAAAAAGGCAACGTTACTACCCATGAGATGTATCGAACGTTTAACTGCGGCGTAGGCCTCTTGTTAGCGGTAAACAATGAAGACGCACACGATATTGTGGCTTTTTTATCTGCAGCAGGTGAAAACGCTTGGATAATTGGTGAGCTAACAGCTAAGACAGGCGAAGAAGCCGTTATTATTAAATAATTATTGTGCCTTTATCTTCCTTACCAAAACGTATTGTTGTGCTTGTATCGGGTTCGGGTAGTAATCTGCAGGCTATTATTGACGAGTGCGCAGCTGGCTATATAAACGGTGTAGTGGTGGGCGTTATTTCTAATGTCCCTGGTGTATTTGCCCTACACCGGGCAAGTACGCATAATATTGCCAATGTTGTTGTTGACCACACGGCTTTTGAAAACAGAACAAGTTTTGATCAAGCTTTGGCCAAAATAGTACTTGGTTTTGTACCTGACTTGATCGTTTTGGCTGGGTTTATGCGCATATTAAATGAAAATTTTGTTGCACAATTTTTGGGTAAAATGCTCAATATCCACCCCTCCCTGTTACCCAAATATCCTGGTTTGCATACGCACAAAAAAGTGATCGAAAATAAAGATTGTCTTCACGGTGCTTCTGTTCATTTTGTCACCGCTGAACTTGATGGCGGCCCTGTAGTCTTACAGTCAGTGGTAGATGTTAAAAGCATAGATTCGGTGGCCAGCTTACGGGCGAAATTAGCACTCACTGAATGGCTTATTTATCCCTTAGCAGTTAAGTGGTTTTGCCAAGGTACTTTACGATTGAAGCAAGACAAAGTATTGTTTAGTAAAAATCTAGACTCATCGTTATCGAGAGATGCCGAGTCTGCTGGCTGTAAAATAAAAATAAATAATAATCAGGGACAACAAAATGACGAGGATAAACACTAACTTTGTTATCGTATTGATAAGCGGATTAGCAAGTCACGTTTTTTTTTCATTTGCGGTCTTTGGAGTGCACGAAAATAGTATTAAAAATCCTTTTGTAGCGGCCCCAAAAATTAGTGAAGCAGCGTATAAAAATTTAAAACCATTTAGCGCAAATTATGTCACTTTTCGCTCAGGTAATAACGTAGGCAATGCTCTTCTTGAGTTAAAACCAATTGAAAGTAATCAGTACGAACTGACTTACCAGTCTAAAGTGTCACGGTTTTTTTTAACTGACAATCGTTATGAAAGAACCACATTTTTAAATGCTTCGGGTAGTTTAATACCGCTTCATTATGATTATAAACGTACCGGTACTGGCCCCAACAAAATACTCTCGGTTAGTTTTGATCAATTAAATCAAAAAATTCAGATTGACGATGACGATGAATTAACCTGGAACGGTGAGCTTGATAACCAATTATTTAGGGTAGATTTCCCTCAAAAGCTGGCGCAAGGAATAACAAGTGCTCAGTACAACTTCATTAATTATAGAGGTGAAAAACGTAAATATAGTTTAGAGGTGATTGAAACCAACAACTTATCTCTACCTTACGGCAATATTACTGCTATAAAGGTTCTTATTGGCCGTGAGTCGTCCAAAAGAGTAACGTATGCTTGGTTCGCGCCAAGTCTCAATTTTAACCTTGTTCGACTGCAGCAATTCAAAGACGAAAAAGAACAAGGTGACATGCAGTTAGATTCGTTTGATTACCTGTAACGGGGTTAATTAAGTTACCCGTTACAGTAAAAAATGCTTTTATGTAAGCCTTATTAATTGTTTTTAGCTGCAAATGCTAGACCTTATTATTTCGTGTAGACCACCAATGTACACTTTTGTTAATATTGTTATATATTCGTTAACACTATTCACTTGATTTTTTACTTATTTATAGTAATCTTTCACTTATCTGGTCAGACCTCAGGAGAAAATATGTCAGATTATACATGGTTTTTAATTTTCATGGCCGCTTTTGGCGTTGTCGCTTATCAGCGATACACGCTCACCACTTCGGTTGCAATATTAACAGCAACAATGGTAGTAGGTACTATTTTTGGTAGTATAGGTTTACTTGGATGGATAATGTTTGCTTTAGTTACCGTGCCTATAGCATATAAGCCTTTCCGCATTGATTTTATATCAACAAAATTACTGGCATTTTATAACTCAGTTACTCCAGATTTATCAAGCACTGAACAAGAAGCGATAGACGCGGGCACTGTTTGGTGGGACGGTGATCTATTCAGCGGCAGACCAGATTGGCAAAAGTTGCATGCTATTGCGCAGCCAAAATTAACCAGTGACGAACAAGCCTTTCTTGACGGCCCCTGCGAAGAAGTGTGTGGGATGGTTAACGAGTGGCAAATCAACCATGTTGACGCTGATTTACCTGATGAAATTTGGGCCTTCCTTAAAGAGCATAAATTTTTTGCCATGATTATTGAAAAGCAATATGGTGGATTAGAATATTCAGCCTACGCGCAATCACGGGTACTACAAAAACTCGCCGGCGTTAATGCGGTGTTGTCATCTACTGTGGGGGTGCCTAACTCTTTAGGCCCCGGTGAGTTACTTCAGCACTATGGCACAAAACAGCAGCAAGATTATTACTTACCTCGTCTTGCACAAGGTCTTGAAGTGCCTTGTTTCGCACTCACAGGCCCTGAAGCTGGCTCTGATGCTGGTTCTATTCCTGATGTAGGAATTGTGTGTATGGGTGAATTTGAAGGTAAAGAAATACTGGGGATGAAACTTACCTTTTCAAAGCGTTATATTACACTTGCTCCGGTCGCCACCGTTGTGGGTTTAGCGTTTAAATTAGAAGACCCTGATGGTCTTTTAGGTGATGAAAAACACTTAGGTATTACCTGTGCGCTTATTCCACGCGATGCTGATGGTTTGGAGATTGGACGCAGGCATTTTCCTTTAAATGTGCCCTTTCACAATGGACCAGTAAAAGGTACTAATATGTTTGTGCCACTGAGTTATATTATTGGCGGTGAGCAAATGGCGGGTAAGGGCTGGCGTATGCTTATGGAGTGCTTGTCGGTAGGCAGATGTGTTACTTTACCGTCTTCAGCCGCTGGTGGAGCAAAACAGCTAGCCTTAGGTACGGGCGCTTATGCGCGTATTCGGCGTCAATTTCGTTTGCCGATTGGGCAGATGGAGGGCGTTGAAGAAATGCTTGCGAGAATTGGGGGGAATGCTTACCTAATGGACGCCGTCACCTCGTTTTCTACTGCGGGTATCGATTTAGGACAAAAACCGTCGGTTATATCGGCTATTTGTAAATACCACTTGACCGAAAAAATGCGTCAAATTGTGAACGACTCAATGGATATTCATGGTGGTAAGGGTATTTGTTTAGGCCCAACTAACTATTTGGGTCGAGCCTATCAAGGCGTGCCTATTTCCATAACGGTAGAAGGTGCAAATATTCTCACTCGTAATATGATGATATTTGGTCAGGGCGCTATGCGCTGTCACCCGTATGTACTCAAAGAGCTTTATGCTGCGCAACTTGAAGATAAGCAAGAACAACTAGACACTTTCGATGAGGTCGTTTTTGGTCACATTGGGTTTGCAGTAAGCAACACCGTGCGTTC
>JBLIGC010000025.1:0-22271 GCA_047636735.1 Glaciecola sp.
GGACGACCGTCCGCTTTTTCCTATTACAACAGATTAATATTGCTAGGCGAAGTTTGTAAAAATATAGTTAGTTTAGAATCTTTCAACGTTAGCAATTGGCACAAACTTTTCTTAAAAATCTGAACGGCGTATGACCCCTTTTGCCGTATTGAAGACCGAGTTAATCAAGCAAGAAAAGTATCTATCTTTAGAGTAAGCCCAATTTAAGAAGTAGACCTCTCGTTATTTACAAAAAACTCGCACTCTATAGACCCCGTTGCGTGTATTTATTAACTCACATTCACAACCGACAGTAATTGCGGTTGTACAGCCCCTCCATAATCAAAAACGACCGCGAGGACTAATAATATTGATGCAGCCAATGAAAGCTTAAGGACTAAAGGCATAGCGTATCTGAACCAAATACTATAAGGCACTCCCGCTATTCCAAGTATAGCCATAAGCACTGGTCCAGTAGGCACTATAATATTTGCAATACCATCTCCCATCTGGAACGCCAACACCGAAATTTGCCGATTTACCCCGACGATATCACCTATAGGAGCCATTAAAGGCATACTAAGGTAGGCTTGTCCGCTGCCAGACGGAATAAAAAAGTTTAGCAGTGTTTGCATATAAAACATGGCGACCGCAGCTAGTTCAGATCCTAAATATGACAACGGCTTAGACATCGCATTAACGAGCGTATGCAAAATTTGACCATCCTCCATAATTAAGCCAATCCCGCGAGCGATGCCGATTAAAAGAGCCGTCGAGGCGAGGTCTTTTACACCTTCAATAAATCTTTCTGCCGCTTCGTTAGCGTTTAAACGCCCCACTAGCGCTGCGAATATGCCCCATGCTATAAAAAGTGCGCCTAGCTCATACAAATCCAACCCTTTTGCGATATGCCCCATATCGACGTGCCAAGCACAACAACCAAGCCAAGTGCTATTACTTTGTGGCTTGTTTGTAAGCTTACCTCGCGTACTATTTGAACATTGTCATATGTATTTGCGACGCCATTCATTAGTGAATAATTAGAATCCGCTTTTACCCTTTTCGAATATCGCCATATATGGTCAGCGCCAATTAGTACAAAAGGAATGAATAAAGCTAAGCGCAACTCAAAGCCAGAATACAGCGGCAAGCCCGCTAAATCCTGTGCAATAAGCACCGTAAACGGATTAAATGCGGATACAGCAAAGCCTATTCCAAAGGGGAAAATCACCATGCTTACAGCGGTAATCGCATCAAACTTAAGCGCCCTGCACAACGCCAATAATATTAATACAATTGATGTGTATTCTTCGCCACTACCAATAAGACTAGATAATAAAGCAAGTGAGAAAATTACGGCAAAAAGTAAACGCTGAGGTTTATGACTATATCTTTTTAATAAGCCTGAAATAATGCCATCAATAGTGCCCGTAGCTTTTACGATTGACAGCACGCCACCAATAATAAACACGAAAAAAATTATATCTTGTGCTTTGGCGAATGCCCTGGGTATTGCGCTAAATAAATCCATAGGGCTCAAGTGTACTTGGCTCTGAGAAAGTGAATAAGTGTTGGCAACAACCGCTTCGCGGCCATTATCAAGTGTGACGGTTTCAAAAAAACCTTGTGGTAGCGCCCACGTGGTGATGTATGCGAGTAGCATAATGCCTAATAGTAAATTTAGTGTATGAGGTACTTTTATCACCCACAATCATCCTTGAGCTAGAGATATTAAGGAACTAACGTTACATGGAGAGTAAAACACGACGCAGTTCTTTGCAATACATCCTGAATTTTCCGAGGCAAGGGAGCAAAGGGCAAAATTCTTGTAAATTACAACCCCCACTGTGTCTGCTCTAGGCTCGGAAAAGCCTATCACTGTGGTTCGGCTCAACTTATGTTTGTGACACAAACTCCTCACAAATTTTTGAACGGCGTATGACCCCTTTTGCCGTTTACTTGTCTGTCATTGCCATGAATAAAAATCTCATTTCTAGCAAAAAATGACAACTAAAATCCAAAAACAGATCCGTCCGCTAACTTGGGCTATGCAGTCATTCAAGAGATATAATACTTTTCGAAAGCCTCAGCGCTAACCCACCATCTTTGGACAAAACAGATGTATGTACCTTGCTTCTCAAATGACAATTCCAACCTCAGAATGCAAATAGCCCAAAATAGTAAGAATAAAATAAATTGGCGATACTTTGCCTTTATAAAACAAGCCTCCCACTACTAATTAAACCCAGAATTAAACCACCAAAACCAGTAACAACCCCTAGCGTTAAACAGGCGTAGCTAAAGAATCGATCTAGCCGGGATGGTGCAACTCTTTGTCCTTTTTTCAAGAGCATTGCATGTTTATTAATAAAGCTAATTTGACGCAACGATAGCGCAACAAGCCCTATAACAAACCCAAGATAAGCAAGCATTGGCCCAATCCAACCTTGCGTGAATTGATACGCTAAGCTGATACTAATCGCAAAAACGACCACCCAAGCAATGGTTTCGTTACGGTACTGTTTTAGAACTAATTTCTTGTCCTCGTTTGGCACGTTTTTCATTGCTGTATTGCTTGACCATACTATTGCGAAGATGGCAACAAATGCACCCAAAAACGCGCCACCTAATACTGTGGCTATTTTTAAAATCACGCTAGAGCTTGCATTGGAACTTGCGCTTGTTGCCGCTAAAGTTGCTGCTGCAACAGGTGCAGCGGGCACAAGTAAACTGCTGATAAGCACACTAAAGCCAACAGCCGGGGCTGTGCTATATAGCAAATGACTGGCGCGTTTTAATACATCAGTCTGTAAGCTCTGGCGTACCCTTGATAACTTTTGACGTACATTGCTTTGCGATAAATTAAGCAGTTCAGCAACCTGCTTGCTCGATTGTTCTTCGCGATAATAAAGCAGCACAATTTCGCGATCTTCTTGCGCTAATTGATCAATGAACTGCTGCAAAACGAGGTTTTGATTTTTAATAATTAAGGTGTCGTCGTGAGACAAACTAGGATCTGCAATTTGCGCTAGGATGACTTCAGCTTGCTCTGTATTAAGCCGCGCACTCGATTTATTGTCTCGTAAAAAATTAAACGCCGTATAGCGAGTGCTTTGCCTAATCCAAGGTAAAAAGCTGCTGCTGTTTTTGAGCTTATTTAGATTTTGCCACGCACTAATAAATACTTGTTGGGCTACTTCTTCGCTGTCGTCGATATCTTTAACAATTGCTAGCGCAATTGCAGTCACCACATTTTGGCAATTTTTAATTAGCCTTGCATAAGCTTGCATATCGCCTTGTTGGGCAAGCGAAACATCTGCACTGAGCATATCAGATACCGCACCGGCGCCTTTACTACTAGCTTGTGGCAACGCTGAAGAACTCATTACTTACTCCCTAAAAACTTTTCAATTTGTTGGCCTGTCCACGCAAGGTCATCAAACATCATAAAGTGTCTTATCTTAGTATTCATAACCACTGTCGCGTTAGGTACTTCAGCAAATTGTGCGGCATATAAGGCTTCGACTTGTGCATGCTGCGCCGTTTGTGTAAATGCCCCCGATGCACCTAACATAAGTATTGGCGTCGTTGTTCTCTTTAAGGGCTCACGCAAATCGGTTAGCATCACATCAAATAAAGCATCCCCAGCGGTAGCCGGATCACTTGCTCTGGCCATCTCAACTACGCGTGCTTGGTCGTGCTCTGATGTTGCTTGAATAAACACACCTTGTTGCGCTGTGCCAGCCATTTGCTCAGCTGTCATATTCGCAAACATTGTCTTCATGTTATGCGCTTGTGGTTTTAGCATATCAGCAGTCGTTGCGTTACTGCGAGTAAAAATTGGCCCTATAAAGGGTAATCCATCGATAGATACGACACGTCCAATTTTATCAGCATGCTCACTTGCCAATTTAAATGCAGTCAGCCCGCCCATGCTGTGCCCTACTATGCTGGGCTTGTTTAACTTTGCGACCTCAATATATGCAACGATATCACCAACAAATTGGTTTAAGCTAAAGCTACCCGTTTGCGGCGTACCCGCAAAGCCCTTTACCGACACCACATGTACTTGGTAGGTTTTGCTCAAATCAGCGGCGAGTTCTGTATAAACCTTGCCGCTGGACATGAGCCCCGGAATAAGGATAAGTGGTTTACCTGCGCCTATTTTCTCAACAATAAAGGTACCTTGTTCCACGGTGATGGAGCTACGTTCCTTATTGTTGGTTTTTACCTGCTCAAATGCATTGCTGTTGTTTGAAATCAAAATTGTGAAAAGTACAACAACAAGACTAAAAAGACGATTGGGCCTTGATGAACATATTCGTGAAGTAAGTGACTTTGGCAATTTTATGTGTGGCATAAGTAAATCCTTTGATTGTGGTTTATTGACATGTGTTCATTTGTGCTGCTTTACTCCTAGTAACGTCGAGATAGATAAGTGTGACAAAAAAATCGCTAAAATATTTAATGGGCAATAAATACAAGGCTAATCCGCATTTTAAAAACGATTAGCAGTAGTAAGAATACACGGTATGCGTAATAATCATAAACGTAATAGCTTTCTGGCAAAATTAGTCAATTATGTTCAAGCCGCTTGACTAACTCCAGTGGGCGCACAAATTGTGTAAGGCAAGCTACCGCACGCCATTTGGCTTGTTAATCTAATAAAAAGAAAACGAAATTAGTGAATGGCTAAGAACGTTGTGATTTTATCGGCACTTTTATCCAGCTTTTCTTTTTGTTTTACATCATGAATAACCAGCTCTTCACCTAAACCATCTTGTGCTTGATGACGCTCAATAATACGTTTACTGGCATTGGACTTTATCTTACAGCGGGCCGGCCCTCCGGCATCAATAGCAAACATGTTCCGGCCGATTAACTCTTCTTCATCGCATATCATCAGGACTTGGGTAAAAAGCGGCTTTCTGTTGCGACGTTTCTGAACGGGGCGCCTTTGGGCAGTTTGCAGACGTAGCTATTTTCATTAGCTTTTAAAGCTTTGAGCGTGAACCGGTCATAATTTTGAATCAATCGCGACGGGTAGGTCATCACCTATAGCAGCCGTTGAGTAATCTTGGATAAAGACAAAAAATGCCTGTTAGCTGACGTAAGCTTTATTGATTTTCAGCGTCGATGCTTGGCAGTAAACAGTTAAAAAGAGCGTAGACTAAACAATAGTAAATGAGCTCCTCTCTCGACACTTCAGGCCATCTTTAAGACTTGAACATTATAAGTTGGATCAACGATAGAAATCCGCGATATGATCAACAAATTCTATGGGTAAACTTCCTAATACATTAGTCAGGACAACAATCGCCAAGTTTTCTTCAGGATAAACAATAAGAGTAACTGCGTTGCCGCCACTTGCACTAACTGCGGGATACTTATCTCTCGTCATGACCTGCCAACCAGCAGCGTAACCATTCTCTTTTTCATTGAAGCCTACTGAACTGCCGTCTTTTAGAATATGTGGTGTCCATAGTGTTTTCAGGTATTTTGAATCAAAATATACTTCATTCTGTAAAGCTATTAGATACTTAGCCAAATCTTCAGCCGAAGACGCCATGCCAGCAGCTGGCCATAAAATAGTTGGAAAATCGAGTTTTATTTCTTGGAAGCTACTATTAGCAAACACGTATTGCTGAGCTGGCCCTGAAATTTTATCGCTTCGAAAACTGTTTTGAGCCGTAGCATTCATTCCTGTATTAAACAGCAAGGCTCTAACTGTGTCGGCATAACTTTCACCAAAGTGTTTTTCAATAATTTTTCCTAGGATGACATAGCCTGTTTGGTTATAACTAAAGTTATCATCAGGCTGATTCAGCATTGATAATGTTTGTACCTCTTTCCACGCACCTATATCAGTTCCGTCACCTACAAGTTCTATAAGATTTCCTGAAAGGATACTTGGCAATCCTGAGGTATGACTTAAAATTTGCCCTATAGTAATTAGTTGCCAACCTTCAGGCAGATTCTCCAAATGAATACCGACTTGGTCTGACAAATTCAGTTTATTCATAGACGCCAATTTAACAATTAAAGTCCCTGTAAACGCTTTAGTCATCGAATTTATTGGAAAAATTGTGTCGTTTACAACTTGTTCATTGCGTTTTGCGTCCAAACTTCCGTAACTCGTCAATTTTGCTATCTTTCCATTATGAACTACGGCGAGTTGTAGCCCAAGTATTTCCCTCGACTCCATCTCCCCCGCAATAAATGAGTCAACTTGTTCCGCATTCACATACGATGAATAACTGACTCCCATAGCTATATTTACAACTGTAATGATTGTTACCAATATTCGCTTATAATTTTTGTACATTATGTATCTCATGGTGAATTATTGTTAATAATTGCAGAAACCAGCAAGTATTGAACCAAATTTATAAACCTATAAGTTACAATTGGTTAGGAAAATAACATTAAACCCGATAGTGTGATTGACAGTCCATTAAGCAATTTATACTAATACTTAGCGGTTTTGCTAAATTTTCCAACCAAACTCTTGCATTGCCTTTTCATAAATAGGATAGTTAGTCTACTTTTAGTAGGTTTTAGAGAGAATAGTCGATGTTGTTTGCTGTTTATTGGCGGACTATTCTAGCTACAGTATTGCTAATCGTGACATTCAGTTTTGTCCAACAACAAATCAATATCCTAGCTATAGCTGGCAACATCAATTATTTCCCCACATTATTTTGGTGCTTTATCGCATTTGTATTTTTTGTTTTTACAATATTTCTAAGTAATGGGCTAGTGTTTTTCTTATGGGGAAGCGCACTAAATTTAAACAACTCATTTTGGCGCAAGTTCAATATTTCAACTGTCATTTTTTTATAGCATTGTCACTTTTAGCGTTGGTTGTTCATTCTTCGTTTGATAATGACATATGGGCGTACTACAAACTATTCGGCCAACCTTTGATGCTCCTCATTATTCCATTACTTTATATAAAGAAAATATTGTCCATCACTATAAATTAAGTGGAGTACAAATACTGCAAAAGACAAGCTAGATGGCGAGCACTTTAAATTTACCTGTAATAGAGTTGGTCAACCTACACCTGCGTATGGCAGGAATTCGCTGAGAACAGTAGGTCAAAAACCTTTACATAAACTCATATTTTTTAAATCTATTATCTATATGAAGAACGTCAGACATTCGAATAGCACCGCCAGTCTAAGCTGGATAGAACGTCTATAGTTCGTTCAAAATTACCTTCGAATAGAATGAGTTAACAGCAAAAAATGCCTGATAGCTGACCGTTGCTTATGTTGCTTTTTGTGTTGTTTTTTTACCGGAAAGTGTTGTGGTCATCCGCTTATCTTTCTGTGAACGTTCTAAAGAGCGCGAAGCCGCCAGTCCAATATTCTATAAATGTTGTGGAACGTCCATACTCTGATGCAGTACCCTGATGACTTGAATGTACTTAGCACTCTCTAGATAAACAACTAAATGGCTTTTAAAGGGCGCTATTCTTACCGGTGGTTGAAAGTCTCTTCGTAGCGCAAATTTTTCAGGGAAATTAATCAATGTCATCAAAAATGCATCAATAGAATCAAGATATTGGTCTGCACTAACTGCGCCCCAATTCATTTCTCCATATAACCATACATCTATGAGGTCTTCCTTAGCAAGGTTCGTTAAAGCGACACTCAAGATTGCGTACCAGATTTGGCTCGTGCCAATGCCTTAATAGAGTTGATATCTATTTTCCCAGCATCACCACTTGAAATACCAGCGCTTATGGCTGTTTGAAGAGCTTGTTGTTTAATTCTTAAATACTCTTTAGCAGATATTAGAACGCCTTGCTCTTTGCCATTACGAGTTATTGCGATAGGTGCTGATTGCGCATTCATTAATAAATCACCAAAGTTATTTTTTGCTTCTGTTGCAGTTACACTTTTCATAATTATTCCTATACTAAGGGAAATTAGTTTAATAATAGCTAAATCAGCTAAATTAGACAATTAATTTTTCATTACTGTACCGACCGTTTGCTCATGTGAGTTCAACGGGAATAATCGTATGACCGTTGAACGCTCATTTGCTCCAATGCGCGAGAATGGTTAGAGGCAAAAATTGCCTGATTGCTGACGTAAGCGATTGCAGATCCTTTGCGCCTAGTAAGCGCAGGATAAGTTGGCAAAAGTTCAGCGAAAAAAGGAGTAAACTATTGAAATTAATAAAGTATGAGGGTTTTGTGAAATGAACCAGTCTCGTTGTTACAATGCGGTCATCATAACTGAGCTGTATAGCGTAAAGTCAAAAATAATGGAGCTCGTCGAATGAAAGTAAAACGAATCGTTTCAAACGTCGAGGCATCAAATCCAGAAGATGCTAAAATTTTCTATGAATATATCTTTGGCCTCTCACTTGTTATGGACCTTGGATGGATTAAAACGTTTAGTTCGGGCGAGGAAATGATTGCGCAAATTAGTGTGGCATCTGAGGGTGGCTCAGGGACTCCTGTTCCAGATTTATCCATCGAAGTCGATGATATTGGTGAAGTCCTAAAAAGAGTTAAGGCTAAAGGTATTCAAATTGAATACGGTCCAGTATCTGAGCCTTGGGGAGTTCGTAGGTTTTACGTTCGCGACCCATTTGGGAAACTAATCAATGTGCTTCAACATGAATAGTTTCAAAAAATATCTGATTGCTGACCTAAACTTTTGTTGATTATCAGCTCCAAGGTTCGCCTATAAAGTGCTAATAACCGTCAAGGCCAAACCAATCAACGAATAGTGGACATAGTGTTTAATAACTTTACCCTTTAGGACAAAATATTTCTTCAATGCGTTGTCCAAAGGTATCCGCAAGCGCAAAAGCAAGGGTTAAAGAGGGGTCATGCTTGCCTGTTTCTATCGCGTTCACTGCTTGTCGCGACACACCTAACTTTTCCGCAAGGTCTGCTTGAGACCAGGTATTTTCTGCGCGAAGCACTCGTAACCTATTCTTCATGGGCATCGCTCTCTAGCTGGATAGACTGTGCTATACCAAAGACAACGGCGATAGCGGGTAACATAAAGGCAGGGCTAAAACTCGGCACCTCAACCATCTGCGCGAGCAAGCCATAAGCCATTGCCGCACAACCAACAACACCTACAGCCCAAAGCAAACTTTCACCCATTACCTTCTGGATATATTCATCCAATGACCGATAATGATTTATGACCAATCGCAATAAAAATATGATTGGAACCACTGGGGATATTGCGAGAAATCCTTTGTTGTATAAAGACAAATCGTTGGTCTCATTCAATACCACAGATAGCCCTAAAACCGCGAGAAACATTCCGATATGCATCATAAATATAACTAAGAATTTCTTTTCCTTTAATAAATTGCTCATTTTAATCTCCTACCCATTATTTGTTATCGTAGCTCAATTGTTTTCAAAAATGTCAAGAACTCAAGACACAATGTAAGGTATACATTACTCTAATAATTAAATTTGTCAAGTTAACCTGACATAAAGTTAGGTAATAATGACATACCTTAATAGCGAAACGTTATAATCAAGAGAGACTTAATGACGGAATTCATCGTTTTTCGTTTCAGGAGACAGGCAGCAAAGAAATTCTACCAATGTGTAGC
Source organism: Glaciecola sp. (assembly GCA_047636735.1). GTDB lineage: Bacteria > Pseudomonadota > Gammaproteobacteria > Enterobacterales > Alteromonadaceae > Glaciecola. Next base: position 9,580 of record JBLIGC010000025.1, read on the forward strand.
GTCGATCGATTGAATTCTCAGCTTTTTAACGCCGTTGAGCAGTATTGGCTGGAGATAAAAACTGCCTGATTGCTGACTTAAGCTTTTGTTGATTTTTAAGGGTGATGAGTTGTATTCAGCAACTTCTCTTATCGCTAGCCCAAGCTAATTGCTCCAGTCAATTTCAAACCGTGTAGTTTACAATTCTGCTAGTCCCCAAACAAAGGCAATTATCGCGGTGATACTGATTAAAGCGGTATAGGCAATACCAACAATAAGGTACTTAGCCAAAGTCATTACGTACCCTTGCTTGTAAACACGCTTTTGCATAATAAATAAATATATAGGCACCCAAATCAACAGAACAATAGATAGGCCTGTCGGAATGTAATCTAAAATGGGTGACGTTTTAAAAAATGTATTCTGCAGCATGTCTACGATTTCAAGCACCAAAATATTAAAAAAAACAAAACTGTGGCTGTGCAGTGCAACCGTTAGATGCTCCATATAATATCGCCCACTAAACAGATACATAATCTTGAGCAGGACAGCGAACAGGGGTAATAGTAAAAACATCAATTGCGGTAGTTTACTAATAGCTTGTTGTAATAATTGTCCTGCGCCCTCCGCAAGAGCCTTACTCGCTTTTTCTTCTAGCTTGCTGGCATATTCATTGAGTAGCTGATTTTTGTCTGGGGGTAGAAAAGCAAACGATATCGAGCCATCACTATTGTTACCAATACTGAGTAAATTAATCTTTTCGCCTTTTCTTGTTTTGTTGAGTTGGCTGGTTAATATTGTGTATCGGTTTTGGCGATTCTCGGATAACGGTTGGTTTGTCTCAAGCTTTATAAATTCTAGTATAAGCAGCTCAGTGGCAATAGCTTTAACAAGTTTGTTATCTGCCACAGATAAATCGTTTTGATAACCTTTGAATTTTTGTATGTTTTGTTCAGCTAATTGCATTGCCTGAAGATGTTTTTCTTCAGGGTTTTCTTTATTTTTTAGCAACTCATGTTGCTGCTCTAATTCGACTATGTGACTGCTTACTTGTGTAAGTGCTTTTTCATCATTGTTAAGTCTTATTAGATTGTTATTCTCACTGGCTGCAAAAAATTTCAAGGTGATAAAAAAGATAATGCTGATAAATAGATACAGCCTTAGCGGCGGCACATATTGTACCCTGTGCCCTTGGAAATATTCATTGGTGAGGAATCCAGGGCGAGTAAATAAAGGCCAGATGGTGCGACTGGCACGTGAGTCGAAACTAAAAATATCGTCAAGTATATGTAAAACCACAGTCCAAAAATATTTTATACTCGATTCAGAACTTTGACCACATTGACTACAATATGGTCCGGTAATAATTGCATGACAATTACTGCACGTTGATTGTGGCACTGGTTTTCATTCCCTGGGTTAACTTGGTCTCGTGTATTTTCAGTGTTCTACATTGAATAATATCATTACGACGTGGTGTTACCATGACTTTATTTTAAGGCTTCCAAGCCGTTGACAAATAAATAATACCCAATTTGTAGATCTCTCTCCTGCCAATCTGTTTTTTTTAGGGTTAACGCTCAACATCTCTTACGTCAGCTATGTCGCACCTGCTGTCATTATGAGTTCTCGACGGTCCGCTATGGTTATGCTGTGGTATTACTTAATATCCCTCGACTGTCGGCAATGGTGGAAAATAGAAGTATAAAGCACCGATTTTTCGATGCGCAGCTATGACCATCATTGGAACAAATTTCTCATACAATTCTGAACGGCGTATGGCCGCTTATGCCGTATTGAAGCCCGTTATAATTTGGCAAAAATACAATACTACGACTTCACCTAGTCAGGCAAAAAAGGGCAGATAACGGACGTAGCTATTTTAGGGGATAGTTAAAAACTATGCCACTTTGCGTTGTCTATGAGCTTGTGTATTCGTATAGTAAATTTTCTAATATAGCAAATCACAGGAGCATGCTATGGAAGTGCAAAATACTAACCTAGTTAGAAAGCAGTACCTTATGAGTAAGCAAGAGTTATCCAAAATCGACGCTGTACGCGTCAGCGAGAAAAAGTCAGCGGCAGAAGTTGTTAGGGATGCTGTGCGTGCATACAACCCGTCAAGCGACGACTCAGAACAGTTCACAACTGAGCTTATCGCCTTTTTATCGAGTGAGCTTAAAAGCGCTATCGATGCTACTAACGCCGCCGGCGCAAAAGTAAACGCGATAGTTAACAAACTTGAGCAAGCATAAATGGCGACTAAGAGTGTATTTATCGTACTTAGGACGTTATCAGTTATTAACTGATGCGGTTAAAAACCTGAATGCAAGCAATGGAAAAGTTGCTGATAAAATTGAGGGCATCGAGAAGCACTTAGTGCGTATCGAGACAATGGCTTAATTAATTTGGTAAAAGGGATTGCTAGTGTCAAAAATTGCATTGTTAAACTTGAGCACGGAATGACTGCCTGAAAATCTATTTTGCTTAATTTTTATAAAGAATAATTTTTTATAACATCAAACTATTGCAAATTAACCACTCGAGTAAGAAGGTTAAACTGGTCTTCATGATCAGAATAAAACAGCGAGCCTAGTCAAAACGACTGGTGTCGCCACTAAGTGTTTATTTTGTATGTTTGACTTTAACTGTCCCCTTTGCCGTAACACTGCCGTAGATAATCATTCCAAAAAAAAGATAAATTATCTAATACTTCAGATTATAGTTTTGTAGCATTCCAAGTGTCTCGATCTATAGTATTGGGTGGTAACCACCCAATACTATTTAATATACCATCGCACGTTGGGTGAAAGTCACCCAACTTGTCATCCCAAAACCCTTTTACTGGGTTAATTCCACCCAGATATTTTGCGACAAAATTGCGTCCATAACGGTGACCAAAGTAAATGTAGATTAATAGTTGTTAATCGTTTAATCATTTGCTAATTTATGAAACACAGTAAATACGCGGGATGTAGGGCAACGCCGATTTGTACCTTTCTACGCCGCGTCGAAGCTATACACTCCTAAGGTATAAATGGGGGTTCAAGTCCCTCAGGGTCGGCCATTTTTTGAGCGTTTTGACCTGTTCCTATATAACTAAATTGACGGTTTGTTTTGGCTCGTAACCACAGCGTGACCATTTTGAAAAAAACTTATTCTTTCTGTTTACACTGATATAGTGAGGAGAGCTTAATTATGTCAATTGGATTCTACACAAAAATATTAAAGAGCTTTAGGTGTCTCAATATTTCTTTAATCGAGATCGCAGTACTTTAATACTTTGCGTTTGTGCCACTGCTTCTTCCTTTCAAGCAAAAGCCTAAATTGCTCTGCACTCGCCTTAAGCAATCAATCACCCATTGAGTATGAAAACTCCTTTAGAAAAGTGTCCGATTGGACTTGACCAGAACAGCATAAGCCAAACGAAAAATGGGACCTATATGGTCCCGTTTCTCTCACTCAAAAGTATCGTTTGAATTAGGATCCTTTTATCATTACACAATCCATTTCTATTAGCGCTAAATTTGCTCTGTTTCTTGAAATAGGGTAAAAACCTGTCGCAATAAACCCATGCGATTCGAACGCTTTCAACGAATCGAGGTAGTTAGGCATGCCCTCGTATATTGGGATCAACGATATTTCACAAAGTAAGCAGTGAACCGAGCTCATTGACTCTTGTGCACCCGCAATTACTTGTAAGTCAAATCCTTGTGTGTCCGTTTTTAAAAGAATGCGACGCTCTTTCAGATTAGTAATGTTTTCCTTTAAAAAGCTATCAATGGTATTGATTTGAATTATCTCAGTATATTCCACTGCACTTTTTTTGTAACGTTCCTTTCCATAGTCGCTAGTGTTTAACATTGAAGAGAAGTTTGACGCATTTGAAACGTTTATTTCACTCTCACCTTGAGTTTCACCCATAGCAAAGTTGTGTACATGCCAATTTGAATTGCCTGACGCTGCTAGGTCAAGCTCCTTGAATGTATTTTTAACAGGCTCAAAAGAATGAACTTCGCCAGTATACCCTGCCTTCATAATTTCACTAGCGAATTGACCGGTGTTAGCGCCCACATCGAGCACTAAATCAATCTCATTTAATTTGGTTAAATCCATTAGGTGAAACATTATAGAAGGGTTTTGATGTCGTTTTACGAGCTCGTATCCCATAGATTTTGCAAGGCTTTTGATTACATTCATTTACCATTTCCTGTTTTGTTTATTAAGGTGGCTAAAGATAGAACCGAATTATTCAAAGCTGTTTCCTTGACTTAGTATTTTGTGAGAAGGCGTGCATAGGATTAGTTTGATGGGTAGGTAGTTCAAAATTATTCAGATAAAAGACCAATAGCCGTGCTTGCACGAAGTATAAGACGAATAAACGTCATATACTACCCTTTGTGACGGTTGGCTTTTGAGTGGCTAAATGCCTTTGGAGAGGGCGTTTTACTTGTTTTTGTTGATATGACAGCTTTCAGTTTATGAGCTTGCTTGCAATCACCGCATACGGCGCGCAAAAAACAGTATTCAAGCCTACCAAAACATAGAAAGTCATCAAACTCTCGTTCAACATACTTGGGTATGTACCTGCCTTGCTCGGCTAAGTTTACAGTAAATTCAGGGTAATAACGTTCTACCAACTTATACAGCAAGGTAGTTTCAGGGCGATGTGCTGCTTAAACGCAGGCTGTTTTGAAGTGTAGTTGAAATTAAATAGGGCGCATAAGCGCCCTATTTTTTTACCTATCTATTTATTCCATTATCTCAACACGCTCACCAATCGCCTGAGCCGCAATTTCTTCCGGACTAAAAGGCATCCGTATCCAATTCTTTTCAGAATAGCGTCTGGTTTGGTCACGACTATGCGGACTAGTTGCATCTGCAGATTGTGACTGACCCAACAACGCTTCAGCGACTGGACCATTAGCGTCCCAAGTAACGGTTTGCATATACGTTGGACCACCGGTTACAGGTGTATATTGCCCTTCTGCGTTAGCACCTGGTATAAATATCACGTTAAATACCCCTTCTTGGCCTCTACCACCGTGCATTGGAATACGTTCTCCAGTATCTGCAACAGTTTCAAACTGCAGCTTGCCCAACTGTTCGTCCAAAGCAACGCCGCGATCGACAAAGAGCTGTATTGCATCACCTAAGGCCTGACGCGTTGTAGCATTAATAATTAAACCTCTAGGAGTATTCACCGGATCAGCTTCATCAAAGGGTACGCTAAACGCGGTTTCTATATTGCCCTCGTAATTCACGTTACGTGAAAATTCTCTAAACACATGTGCACCACGACTTCCTACATTATTGGCTCTGTCCCAATTATCTAGAACATCGCATGCTTCGGTAGCATCTATTGTGCCGCCGCCATTTAGGGGCATGAGCGGATTAGCCGCGCAATCGGCCAGTACATCGTCAAGCACTAGCTCGGCAGCATAATTGCGGTTGCTGTACCCTATTTCTTGCAGTTTGCGCAAGCTAAAGGTGTTACCGCCTAATCCATCCTCACCGCTTAGGCGATCTTGCACCTGAATAACGCCCATACGCGTGCGCAACAATCTTGGCGACGCGGCGGCAACTGAAACACCTGGCCGAGGCAGTAAGTTACGTCTTAGCAAGGGTGAGAACTCTTGGTCCAAGGTTTCATCGGGGTTACTCATCCAGTAGCTGTCGTTGGAATTAGTGGAGTAGCTTGTATTTAACAAAGCGGGTAAGTTACTGCCGCCAAATATGCCTTCCTGCGGGGAGTCGTCATCGCTGCCCCATTCACAGGCTGCGGTGCTGCCGTCAAGCCCTGGTATTCCGGCCGCGGCTAAAGCCTGTAACGCTGGATTAGCGCCTACGCAGGCTGCAAATTGCGCACCGGTAACATGAGGAACTGTAGACATGTCTGCATACAAAGCGTTACCGTCGCGGTCGGCAGCGATGGTATTTACAAAGGGTAAACCCAGAACTGTTTTCATACGATCTAGTAAATCTTCACTGCTCGTTGCTTTGTTCATTGAGAACCATTGATTAATACCGCGCGGGTTTTCCGATGCTGCGTCGCGTATCGCAAAGGCAAGATTAAAACCGCCCCATGGTGGTAGTGCGCCATTCACAAAATTTGCCGCTAGCATTGGACCAAAATGCGATGAATAGATGGTACCTGTATGCGTAGCTCCGCCGGGTAAGTCAATAGTAATATCCTCTTTAGTGATATCGCGCTGTTCTACTTCACCCGCCTCATTGGTGTATTGGTACTTCAAAAAGTCACCGGGTACTAATTGAAGCTGATAAAGCGTAAAACGTTTAGCGGTAGACACGGTATGACTCCACGCAACGTCTTTATTGAAGCCAATATTGACAAATGGCTGCCCTTGCTGACCAGCTCCCATCACGTCTATTTCACCGGGTATGGTTAAATGAAATTCATAGAAGCGCTGCACACCATACCATGGCTCATGTGGGTTGCCATAAAGCATGCCGCTGCCAGTGTCTGTCACGTCAGCGCCCAGTGCATAGGCATTGCTACCGCCTTGCAACACGTTAATTCGGCTTAGATCAAATGCTGGTACATCAGTTTTAGACTGGGGCGAATTGCCGTTAGGTGCAGGAGGCTCGGCGAGTACTATAGGGGTTACGAAGTTAGACAAGCCACCACGTAAGTTACCTTTGCCATATACCGCCGCAAGATCCATTTCGGTGATTTCAGTTACCCATGGTTCACCGGCACATGTTGGATCAATGTTATCTACGCCAGTGTCTCGCAAGAAGCGGCTATAGCCTGCTGCATAGCCTTGTACTGCGTCGCGCACTTGTGGTTCAAAGGTGTCAAGTAGCGCCGTCTGCCGAGTAGGTTCATTGTACCAAGTGTAGAAAACGTCGGAAGTAATATTGCCGGGCGTAGGCTCAAAATTTAATGCACTAGTGCCAGTTGCCACTACAATTTCTGCCGCTAAAGAACAAATATTGTCACTTGCGAAGGCATACCCTAAACCGTAACCAAGGCCTTTATAGTCTTGCGCTGTGATATGTGGAATACCAAACTCTGTTCGCTGAATTTCAGCTGAAAAAGTGGGTGCAGGAGGTGGCGGCGGAGGTGGCGGAACAACTACTATTGGTTCGTCGTCATCACTAAAGCAAGCACTAAGCCCTAAGCTTGCTACCAGTACTATACTTATAATCCCCGCCAGCCGGTGTTTACGAAAAGTGTTAAAATGCATATGAGTGAGCCTCTTTGATTGATCGATGGATACCTTGCGCCTAAGAAACGCAAGCTATACTAAAGACTAAAATGTTAACTTTTGCAACATAAGTCATGTAAGTAATTAACATTTATGTAAAGCGTAGGGATACAGAAACTTTCAAGTAGTTCAATCAGACCTGTTCTCACAGATTTTATTGCCTATTATATTTACCATTGATTACCAAAAACTAATGCGCTAAATTAACCCATTAACCCATGTTTCACGTGCTGTTAAGAAGAGCAATAACACAAAAATATGGACCAACTATATTTCTATTATTCAGCAATGAACGCAGACAAATCAATCTCTTTACTACAATCGGCTTTTACACATATTTGGGCTTCACGGCAAAGCAGACGGTCAGTGCTTTTTAGCCAATTGGCGCTTTTGCCAATTACGGTCGTAGCGGCCGCTATAAATACTAACCCGCCCTCGCAGCCTGACCTTGATGACAGAAAAATAAATTCAATATCAACTAGTTATACTTATTTCGACATCAAGATCCAAGGATCAACTGCCCTCAGTACTTCTAATGCCTACAACTTTATCAAAACAGTAGCACTTTAAATGGAAGATATTCTCGTCCTACTTAGCTGCGGCAAGGCGAGGCGATAGGCGGTAAAAGATAACAATGAAAATACACAGGCTAAATGACACATAGCACAGGGGCACACCTAAGGAGTGTTTTGGACAAACATTTGAAATAAAAAATTCAAGACCAACGCCCAATGCCGCAATTACAAACACAGCAAACCAGCCGGAATAAAACAGTCTCCCTTTGAGTGAATTGCTTGACACCAATTGGCTGGCCAGCATGGATAAATACCCCAAGCTGACCAAATAACATATAGGCAAACCAAGCATATCAGGGCATGCGTTTCCGCCCGTGGCTGTTTCATAAGAAACTGACAAGCCGCCCCATAAACCCACGGCAATTAAGAGCCATAGGATTAATCGACTAACAAGGCGTAAAGTATTAATCAGAATGTGACGAGCGTATTAGCAAAGTCACCTGTTTTCACATCAACTCTCCCATCGATGTAACGCACACTAACTTTTTTGACACCACCATCTCCAAGACCAAATATCTGGATATGTGATTGGTCGGAACTTAAACCTTCACCAGACACAAAATCTCGCCTAAGCACACTTCCGTCGCTTTTTATCACTGTTATTTTCGCTGCTATTGAACCGATGTTATCCGCCAACTTCACTTTAACAAAATTGCTTTTACCGCCTTTATTCATAAACACTTTGGATTTACCGGCGATATTGATGTGTACAAAATCAGGATAACCATCATTATTAAAGTCAGCGGTAATTGGGCTAATGCTATATCCGGTGTTCTCTACCCCACTTTTTTCGGCAGTTTCAGCGAATTCTCCGGTTTCCGTTTGCATTAGAAAACGCCCCGGTAAGCGTAGAAATGGAATTTTATGAAAGGGAAAGCCAATGTAGTTTTCTGATACGACTAAATCATCACGCCCATCTAAATTAAAGTCTTCAAATATCGCTCCCCAGGAAAACTCATAATCGGCCAGTTTGACTTTCTTGGCGATGTCCTCAAACTGAAAATCTCCTTTGTTCTGAAACATGATCCACTTAGGGTTATATACTTGATCATCACGTAAATCGCCTTTGGCTAAAAATGACGGTGCCGTGCTGCCCACATTGGAAAAGAAAAAATCCACCAAACCGTCATTCTGATAATCGGTAACCGCAATACCCATAGGATAACCGTATTGTTCACTATTGGGATTGGCAACATTAGTAAACTGATTGTTACCCAGATTCTTCCAAGTTTTTACTTGGCCGGTGTCATGAGCCACTACTAAATCTTCCAGGCCGTCGTTGTCCATATCCACAAATATGCCCATAAAGGTGTTGTGGGTGTACATCAAACCAGAAGACTCGGTGATGTCACTAAAACTGTTATCGCCATTATTCAGCAACATTGCGCTTGTGCCACCATACCCTTCCTTGTTAAAGATATTTTGTCCTTCCACCAACTCTTTTTTAATGTAGCCAGCGACATACATATCAAAGTGCCCATCACGGTTAATGTCACTGATAGCCACTGACAAGGGCGAGGTATCTGCATTTAGCGGGGCTTTAAGCTTCTGCTCAGTAAACTGCCCGTTGTGATTCAGATATAACCAGATACCCGAGGTGCGTGAGACAATGAGATCTGAAAAGCCATTGTTATCTACATCGATCACCGATGAGCCAAATGTAGCATCCTGAATTTCTGACTTGGTGAAAATTTCCCGCGGCAAAGGTGTAAATTTACCGTTCGAATATTTAAAAAATTCATCATGTTGATTGGGGCCACCACCAATAAACAGCTCCTCTGTACCATCGTTGTCGATATCAATAATTGCGCTTGCAGTAAAGGGTAATGACTCCGCTTCATTAAGCTGGTGCTCAAAATCCAGATAAGATGACTCGAACATGGGAATGTTTATATTATCGCTTGAAACATCGTAATCAACATTTTTGTCCAGCGTAAAGCGCACCAGCACAACAACAATCAGTCCGGCGAGCAGTATGACGGGAATCAGTAGTATTTTTTTCATAGTTTTTCCTGTGAGTGACTGTTAACTTGCGATATGTTTCGCGCTTGTAATAAAGACATAATAAAAAATAGCCCAAAACCGATATTCAGGGCGATGGGCATCAGGTACTTTCCAGCAGAGGGCTTGATCAAATAAACAACAAATGACAACAGTAGTAACACAATAGGACTAAAGATCCCCTGCCATTTCTGATAATGCGAGCGACCGGTCAAAGTAAGATAAATAAAGATACCCGATAGTATAACCGTGGTGATACGAATAATCGTCAGCAGATTTTCATAACGAAGTTGATACAACTCAACCAGACCATCGAGGTTTACCCCTGTTTCTTGCAAATGGGTGATTGCGCCAATACTGGCTCGGGAGCTTATCCACTCTGCCCCAATTATGAAACCGTAGGCGCTAACTATAAAACCCAAAAACGCCAGCTTTTGATTGGCCTGTTTTAACATCAGGTAAATGTGCCAACACCCCACAACATATAACGGCGCCCCCAAAGCACCAAAAAAGTGACCCAACGTTTGCTGTTTATCGGATGTGGCCAACATAAACTCGTAACTGGTTTCAGAGAAACGGGCCAACGGATCAAAGTGCAGAAGAAACTCTCCCACTCCAACCAATACCGCGGCTACTAAGCCTATGATACCGGTAATCATTATATATTTACTGTTCACTGATTTGCTCCAAAACGGCTAAACTTTTAGACACATTTGCCTGCACGAATAAACACCACATAATTAACTACCGCCCAATACTGTTTATTGCACTAACTAAAACTTAAAAGACCTTTTCATATCATAAATAATTTCAATGGGATAGCAGAAGAATGCTTACTGGCCAACTCCACCTCCGAAAATTGATGTAAAAAAACTTACTTATGCTTTCGAGATCTGCGGAATCAGAGGCTTTAGGTTCCCGACGAAATTGGAATTAGTGAACACCTGTTGATGTTCTTATGGGAACTAGCTTGAACGAAAAAATAATTTACTTAAGTGTCGTTTGTGCTGGCCACGTCGCTTATTAGTTATATTGGTGGCCTGCCGTTAAGACGCCTAAATTTATTTAGCACCGAATGGCTTATGTGAGTGATGACTTACCGGTAGCGATTCATTTAATCTTATGACCACAATTCGCTCGGAGAAATCAGATGGCTCATAAAATATAGCTTTAAGTTCATATTCCAATAATTGAAACAACGCGAAAACACTGATCGCCCTCTTACATTGGCAAATGCTAAAACGTGTAAAAAACTCTGACAGTCGGGTATCTTGGTCCTATTAGTCATTGAACTAAGTTCGGTTAGATTATCAAAAACCGCTTAAACAAGATTAATTTTTCAAAAAAAGCTACGTCCGGTTACTGCCCAAAACAGCCCGTCAACGCACTAAAAACTCACGGAAATAATGGGCAATGAACTACCAAGTCGATCTTACCATCGGCAGTGTTTCTCGTTGAATGTTAGAGCTGCGCAAAGCAACAACCCTATCAATCGATTGCTATAATTATGTTGATAAAGAGCAGTTGTTAGATGATAAAAAAGTCACGTTGGCAGTTTTACGCTGGCAGCCCAAAGGCTACATATCCCCAAGGCTAATCTAAGTCGAAAAATCTCCCGTTTGGAGCAACAATTAGGGGTAACTTTGTTAGAGCGCACAACTCGCTCACAGCATATTACTGACGCGGACAGTCAGTATCTGGTGCATTGCCGACATATCAGTCAAGAGATAGAACTAGCCGAGACATCGATAAGTCAGCTATTAACCGAAGTTAAAGGCCAGCTACATATCGGGGTTTCAGTTGGCATGGGCCATGACATTATTAAACCTGTATTAGGTCAATTTATGCGTCAATATCCTGCGGTAAACTTACAACTAAACTTATTAAATAGCCGAGTTGATCTGATAGAAGAGGGTTATGACTTGGTCATTCGGATTGGAGAACTGGAAGATTCAAGATTGGTAGCTAAACGACTAGGTAAGGTTGATCGAAAAATCTATACCAGCCCAGATTATGTAAAACAGCATGGCGAGATAAAATCCATAGAACAACTCAGCCAGGCGAATTTTTTATTGATGAGCAGTATTCAGCATAATGAACGTTTGTTATTAACATCGAAAGAAAAGCAGCACGAGTTGAGAGTTTTGCCGAGGATGCTTGTTAATGATTTTTTGATACTCAAACAAATGATCATTGAGGGCCTAGGAGTGGCAATTATTCCAGGTTATATGTGTGAACACGAACTGGCCAATGGCACGTTAATACAGCTGTTGCCAAACTGGGGCATGCCAGAAGTGAATGTATATGCGTTATATCCTAAACACAGACTTAATGTTCCCAAAGTGAAAGCATTTTTAGACTTCATTCAAACCGTATTTAAACAACGACTGCTCTACTAACTCGAATTACTGATTTTGATGGCTTGGTAAGCGGTCCCTATCACATCTCATTTATATTTAGTCTAATTCTGAATTCCACTCTTACCATTATTAGGACAGTACGTTATTTAGTATCTTCACGAAATAGCGTGTTTCTAATATATAAAGATGTCTCATTGTTTTTACGTTGAAAATCTATCCAATTGATTTAATTGGAAATTTAATCAATTTCCAATTTGGCATAGTCCTAGCAATAACTACCTCACATTACACTTGTAGCTAAGTAACAAACCTTAAAGCTATGCAATTAAGAGGTATACATTATGGAACATCGACATCTTATATTCCCTTTTACACAAGCCCCCGCTTTGCAAAAAACACAGGCTATAGAAGGTGCCTGCAACACTCGAAATCAGCTGAAAATTGCTGAAACACATACTAAGCAAACTATTTCCAACCGAGGAGTACAAAAATGAGAACACTTAATATCAACCGCACTGCGCTAGGGTTATTTTATGCCTTCATGC
>JBLIGC010000026.1:0-22170 GCA_047636735.1 Glaciecola sp.
ATTTATTGACACTTAAGCTTTATCCAATAAATAATTATGTGAAAACCTTTAGAAGCAACTCTCAACGCTGTAGAATATGGCAGTTTTTAAAATTCAGAAAAATTCAGGAATAGACATGTCTGTAGTTACTCGCTTTGCCCCTAGTCCAACTGGTTATTTACACATAGGCGGTGCACGTACTGCGCTGTATTCGTGGCTATATGCCAAAAGCCAAGGTGGGGAATTTATATTACGTATTGAAGACACTGACATAGAGCGTTCAACCGAGCAAGCAAAGCAAGCGATACTCGAAGGTATGCAATGGTTAGGACTTAGCCATGACAAAGGTCCTTATTATCAAACAGACAGGTTTGACATCTACAATAAATTTATTGAGCAATTGCTAGCTCAAGGACACGCATACAAGTGTTTTATGAGTAGTGAAGAGCTTGATGCTATTAGAACAAAACAAGAAGAGCAGGGCGAAAAACCTCGTTACCCTGGCACGTGGCGTGACCGAACCGATCATCCTGAAGATCAGCCTTATGTTATTCGTTTTAAAAATCCTCAGCAAGGCGAAGTTGTCTTTAGAGACCATGTACGCGGCAAAATTCATATTTCAAATACCGAATTAGACGACCTTATTATTCGCAGAACAGATGGTGCCCCTACTTATAATTTTTGTGTGGTAATTGACGACTGGGAAATGGGCATAAGTCACGTAGTAAGAGGTGAGGATCATATTAATAATACACCGCGCCAAATTAACATATTAAAAGCGCTTGGTGCGCCGGTGCCGCAATATGCGCACGTAAGTATGATTTTAGGTGATGATGGTAAAAAATTGTCTAAGCGTCATGGTGCAGTAAGCGTTATGCAATATAGAAACGACGGTTATTTACCTCAGGCAGTACTTAATTATTTAGTGCGCTTGGGTTGGTCTCATGGCGACCAAGAAGTATTTAGCGTTGATGAAATGATAAGACTATTTAGCTTAGATAATATCAGCAAGTCGGCCAGTGCTTTTAATACTGAAAAGCTGATATGGTTAAACCAACATTACATTAAAAGTTTACCGCCCGCAGACGTTGCCGCTTATGCAATATGGCATTTTGAAGAACAGGGTATTGATACATGTAATGGTCCTGCCTTAGCCGATGTTATTAGCGTGCAAGCCGACAGAGTAGACACCTTAAAACAACTCGCAGCAATTAGTCGTTATTTTTATGAAGACTTTGCCGAGTTTGACGCAGGCGCTGCTAAGAAACATTTGCGCCCTGTTGCAAAAGCAAACTTAATTGCCGTACAAGCAAAATTACAAAGTTTATTAACGTGGAATGCAACTAGCATACAACAAGCCATAAACGATACAGCAGAAGAGTTAGATGTAGGCATGGGTAAAATTGGAATGCCACTACGCGTAGCCGTAACGGGTGCGGGCAATTCGCCTGGTCTAGATGTGACACTTGCGTTATTATCACAAGCGCAAGTTGTACAAAGAATAAACAAGGCTGTAGATTTCATAAATAATAGAGAAAATTCTTAAAAAAATCGTTGACATACAGCCGCTCGATGCCTAAAATGCGCCCCGCTGTCACGCAAGTATTGAGTTAAATTAAGCGCTCAGTGTAGAGTTTATATTTGGCACTATGTGTTGACACACGGGGCCATAGCTCAGCTGGGAGAGCGCTTGCATGGCATGCAAGAGGTCGGCGGTTCGATCCCGCCTGGCTCCACCAAGGACATATTGTGTCCCCTTCGTCTAGAGGCCTAGGACACCGCCCTTTCACGGCGGTAACAGGGGTTCGAATCCCCTAGGGGACGCCATTCTTTATGTAAGGTAGTGCATCGGTTATGCAAAACCCACAAAAAGATGGCATCTAACAACTTAACCGTTACTAGGCTCAAGGTTAAGTTAAAGTGAATACTAGCAGTAATGCTAAAATTTACTTAAAATTTGAAATGTTGCGTAACGGCAAGAACACAGTTTTTGTCCCCTTCGTCTAGAGGCCTAGGACACCGCCCTTTCACGGCGGTAACAGGGGTTCGAATCCCCTAGGGGACGCCATTTTTAACAACAGAAAAACCAGCTTATATAAGTTGGTTTTTTTGTTTGTGCTTAGCACATAAGCCACCGTATTTAGATATGCTTGTGTTTGTGCGCGTAAAAACTTAAGCTAAAGCAAGGATGAGCTGGGTGTAAATACTTATATTAAGTGTGGTTTAACCAAATAGCCAATATTCGTATTGGTTTTAAAAACAAATTTGGCAGAATCAAACAATTGGCATCAAAGCTTCAATAAGTATTATTTTGGTTCGCTAAGTGAATTATTTTGGGGTTATAACTTGTTTAGTAGAGCATTCACGTTGGTTTTTTTCAGCCTTATTTTAGGCAGGGGTGTATTGGCTGACATTACACGCGTAAGCCCTACGTTTGACCGTGCTGATGTAATATCCTTTATTCAACAAGCCTACACACCCACCTACGATTGTCCTACCTCAGCATTAAACACTCAAATAGATATCGCGCTTACTTCTTCTTCGCTAACACCTCAGCAAACGCTGCAATTAACGAGTATGAAAACCCACGGTCTTATTTGTGCAGGTAATTTTACTGAAGCTCAGTCAATCTTGCAACGTATGCTTGCAAATGAACAATCAGACCGCAGTGCACAGTATTACGCATCGGCTATTTTTCAGTATGGTTTTGTTTACGATGTGAACGAAAATCCTGAACGTTGTGATTATTACATGCTAGCGCGCGATTCGGCGAAAAATAAATATGTTGATGTGCATTTAAGCGCTAGTCTCGGCTATATTACAGAATGCATGAAATCTGACATGAACGCGCAGGTGTTTGAGCTTTATCAGTTGCTGGTTATGATTACCCAGATGAAAAGTCCAGCCGCCCTTGCACATGCATATAATAGGGTAGGTTACTTTTATGCAAGGAACGGTCAGCAAAGTTTAGCCGCTTCGCAGTACCAAAAAGCGTTTAAAACTGCCGAAAATATATATACCGATGAAAACTTACTGTCGCTTCTAGGGAGTCTAATTACGTCTCTTCAGGCAATTAATGATTTATCCAGGACAAAAGAAGCATTAGACAAGTTTATTGATATTAATGACAAGAGCGGCACTAGGCATACCTTATTTTTACAATATTTATTTCAAGCAGCCTACAGTGTAAGCATTAAAGATTACGCAGCTTTAGAAATTACTTTAGCCAATTGGAACGACTTAACTGGAGACGACAATAATGCTATTAATCAGGGACTACATAGGTGGTATGTTTCTGAACTATGCTACTTTCAGAACGATATTCAATGTTTGCGCGATTTTCTTGAAAGTGAAAACAGTGCACCATCTACCTATAAAAACTATATTAGCCGTAGTAAAAGTTATTCACGTTTTATTGTTGAAGCAAATATGCTTATTGGAAATAAGCAGGGCAGTATAGCGGCATTTGAGAAATACCAAACTAAAATGGCAACAATCCAAAGAACGGTACAAGACAACTACGCCACTTTTGACTTAACCAGCTTACATGACAAAATATTGAACCTTGAAAGTAGCCTAAAAATACAACAACAAAAAAGAACTCAGATGATTTGGACGCTTTGTGGTGTTTTACTAATCACGTTGTTGGTAGTGCTTTGGTTTGTTAGACGTAAATACCTTGATAGTCAATCGTACGACAACTTAACGGGTGTGTTGACCAAGACTGCTTTTATTAACAAACTCGTTCACGTGGCTAAACCCAACGCACATTGTACGAATGCCTTGGTTATTTTCGATATTGCAAATTTTACAGAGGTAAATTTGTCCCTTGGTTTCACACAAAGCGCTTTTGTGATAGGGCGAATAGCTAATACTTTAAACAAAATTACGCGCAGTTCAGATTTGCTTGGGCGATTTTCCCCAGAGCAGTTTATTTTATGTTTAGTAGATATTGAAGAAAATGCAGCTCAAGCCTTCTTTGAGCGTGTCAAAGATGCGCTTACCAATACGTTTGCGGATCACAATAACCATCACACCATTAGCGTTGACTCGAGTATGAGTATATATTGCAGCACAGGATCCTTTGACGATATTAATGAAATCCTTGAAAACATGCTACTTTCACTTAGCATGAAGGCAGATCTGTCGTAACTATGCGGGTTATTTTTGAATATATGTAAATATAGCTTTATAATGCTGTCCGCCCACCTCAACCCAAACTACTACCTCAATGAAATCAATCTATTAATGAAACGAATACCGCAATGAAAATAGTATTAGCGCCTATGGAAGGTGTTGTCGATCACCTTATGCGCGATATGTTGACCCAAGTAGGTGGCTTCGATTTATGTGTTACTGAATTTATAAGGGTTGTTGCCACGCAACTGCCTGACAAGGTCTTTTATCGCTTTTGCCCCGAACTTCATAATCAGGGTTACACTTCTACCGGCGTTAAGGTCAAAGTACAATTATTGGGCCAAGACCCATATTGGCTGGCACAAAATGCGCTTACCGCTATTAAACTGGGATCTCACGGTGTTGACTTGAATTTT
Organism: Glaciecola sp.; assembly: GCA_047636735.1. GTDB lineage: Bacteria > Pseudomonadota > Gammaproteobacteria > Enterobacterales > Alteromonadaceae > Glaciecola. The sequence goes on from JBLIGC010000026.1 coordinate 4,533, forward strand.
GGGTGCCCCGCAAAAACTGTCAACAAGTCTAAAGGTGGTGCTGTGCTATTGCAGTATCCTGAGACTTTATATGAGATTGTAAAAGCGGTGCGCGACGCTGTTCCAAGCGAGCACGAAGTAACCGCTAAAGTCAGGTTAGGATATGAAGACACTTCTCTTGCTATTGAAAATGCGCAAGCTATAGAAAGTGCAGGGGCCTCTTCACTCGTTATTCATGCGCGCACAAAAACAGATGGATACAAGCCGCCCGCATATTGGCCTTGGATAGCAAAAATAAGAGCAAACACCAGTATTCCTTTAATTGCTAACGGCGAAATTTGGTCACTCCAAGATGCACAAACATGCATCGAACAAAGCCATACCAGTGACATAATGTTAGGCAGGGGTGCTTTGGCCATGCCTAATTTAGCCGCGGCCATCAAATATGGTGATAAACCCTACGATTGGGAGGCTGTTAAAGCACTTTTAGTTGAGTATACAGCGTGTGAAATTTATTCTGAAAAAGGTTTATATTTTCCCAATCGTATTAAGCAGTGGTTTTCATATTTAAAAAAGCAATACCCAGAGGCGCAAGAGATGTTTATGGAATTAAGACGATTGAAAGATGCCGACGCAATAGTCAAAGTGTTAATGTCTTAATATGCTTATCATCTTTTAATCAGGTATTTTATACAATCGCAGTTATTGGGCCGTGTATATGCCACTAAGCAAGAGTTAACGACGTTCAGTATGTAGTTAATAAACGTATTGGTATTAAGTACAGTAAAACGCTTAGAAGGCTTTACAGGCACGGCAACAGGCATTGGATTGGCCTATAACTTGTGTGACAGGCATAGGCATTTATTTCGCTGTCTACAACGTTCAATAAGTTACCTTATAGGTTTATAGCAACTAACAGCTTGGGTGCCATGAAAGCAACAATTAAGGGTTGCGCTTCTTTGGTTGGGTGAATACCATCGCGCTGCATAAGGCTGGGGTCTAAAGCAATATCTTGCAAGAAAAAAGGAATCAGCGGTATATCAAACTTTTTCGCTAAATCATGGAAAATATCAGTAAACGCTTTGGTGTACCTAGCGCCATAGTTTGTGGGTATTTGCATTTCTTGAATAATGACCTTTACGCTGCTCTTTTTGGCCAATTCAATCATGTTAATTAAATTTTGTTTAATTTTACGCGGGTTATGGCCTTGTAATGCGTTGTTTCCCCCCAACTCTATGTACAAATGAGTAGGCTTGTGTAATGCAAGTAACCGAGGTAGCCTAGCCAGGCCGCCATCGGTGGTATCGCCACTTATAGCAGCGTTTACGACTTCAACAGGGGTGCTATTTTGTTGCCATTGCTGGGCTAATAAATATACCCACCCTTGCTGCGCCGTTAGCCCATAAGCAGCGCTTAAACTATCGCCTAGTACGAGTAGTTTGTACTTAGCTGAGGTTTTTTGTGGAATTTCACTCTGATCTGAATACGCAAAATTTGCGAATAAAAGACTAATCAATAATACCCATATTTGGGTTTTTGGAAACTTGCTTATCTTGTGTGCTGCATTGCTTGCACAAAACAAGCCTGCTACAAATTTATAGGAAAAATGTGTCACTATGAGTCAAGCCCCTTTGATGATCGAAACAAAAAACGTGATTAAAAGAGTCACTACGAACGAAGGTGAGTTACAGATCCTTCATCCTATTAGCTTTCAAGTAAAACCTGGTGAGAGTGTAGCAATTGTAGGTGCTTCTGGCTCGGGTAAATCAACACTATTGGGATTATTGGCGGGATTAGATGAAGTTAGTGGCGGTGAAATTTTCGTAGACGGTGAACCACTGCACAGCCTAAATGAAGAAAGTCGCGCTCGCTTAAGAGGTGAAAAAGTAGGCTTCATATTTCAGAGCTTTATGCTAGTGCAAAGCCTCACCGCGCTTGAAAATATTATGCTACCCGCTGAAATAGCAGGCTTGCCTAATGCTAAAAATCTGGCCAATGATATTATTAAACAAGTAGGGCTTGAGCACAGGGCACAACATTTTCCTAATCAATTGTCGGGTGGTGAGCAACAAAGGGTCGCTATTGCGCGCGCTTTTATCACCAACCCTAAAATTTTGTTTGCCGATGAGCCCACTGGAAATCTAGATTCGGGCAATTCTCAAAAAGTAGAAGACTTATTGTTTGCTTTAAATAAAAACTCTGATACCACTTTAATTTTAGTTACCCACGACAGCCAGTTAGCATCAAAATGCAGTCGACAATTACGTATGACGGCAGGTGAATTAGTCGAAAAAATCCCGCATCTTAAAGTAGTGTCAGGAGACTAATTATGATGGCATTTAATTTAGCTTGGCGTTTATTTAAACATGAAGCAAGACGCGGCGAATTAACAATTATATTATTAGCCATTATATTGTCTGTGGCATCGGTATTGTCTTTATCTCTTTTTTCGGAACGATTGCAACAAGCATTAACCGAACGCAGCGCTGAATTTATTGCTGCAGACAGTCAGTTACGTTCAAGAAATCCGGTAGATCCCCTATGGATTGAAGAAGCCAGTAAATATAATTTAGCCACCGCCTTTCAGCTGTCTACCCGCTCTATGGTATTTGCAGGCGATGAATTGGCACTTTCAGACGTGCGCGCAGTAGATGGCGCTTATCCACTTAAAGGCAGCGTTAAGCTTAGCGACACTCCATTTGGAAAGGGCATTGCAACAACTCAATCGGTGCCTTTGGGCGAGGTATGGGCAGACTCTCGTTTGCTTCAGGTGTTATCTGTAAATATTGGCGATGAAGTAGAAGTTGGTGAGGCGACACTTAAAGTTACCCAAATTTTAAGTGAAATTCCCGATGCAGGTTTTAGTGTATTTAACACCGACCCTATTTTGCTGATGAATCAGCAGAATATTGCACAAACAAAGATCACCGGACCGGGTAGTCGAGTTAACTACAAATATTATTTCACGGGTGAACCCAACGACTTGGAAAATTATTACAATTGGCTTCGTCCACAAATGAATCGCGAAATTCATAGATGGACCAGCATTAAAGATGATCAATCGCCCATAGGCGATTCAATTGCTCGTGCTGAAGAGTTTTTTCTGCTAGCGAGCTTGCTAGCTATAATACTTGCGGCGGTTTCAATAGCGGTCGCCGCACAGCGTTTTAGTCAACGCCATTTCGACCCTGTAGCTATAATGAAAACATTGGGTGCCGGTAAGTCGATGATAAGAACTATTTACCTCATCCAAATTTGTTTTATTACGCTGTTGGGCATTGTGCTTGGGAGTATTGTTGGCTACCTAATTCAGCAGGCCGTGGCGGTTGGCTTACAAGGCCAAGTAGAGGTTGCGTTAGACACATGGTACTGGCGTCCCCTTGGAATAGCTGTGTTTACGGGTGTAACATGTGCTCTTCTATTTTCACTTTACCCATTGTTGCAGCTATTCTCAGTGCCGCCACTGCGCGTGCTTCGCCGTGATATAAGCTCTACTGTGTCGTCAAAATTCCTGCAGTTTGCATTTTCAGGCGGGGCGGTGTTTTTACTTATGTGGGTATACAGTGGTAATTTAAAAATTAGTAGTATTTTATTTGCCGGCGGCATTGTGCTGGTGCTCAGTTTACTGCTTATGACTCACGTACTTATTATTGTGGGAAGAAAATTGGGCAGCGGTAGCATGGGTCCTTGGACCTTAGCGTGGGCCAGAATTAGACGCCGCGCGATGGGTAATTCGGTGCAGTTAATAAGCTTTGCCATTACAATCATGTTGCTATTAGTAGTGCTGGTTATGAGAAATGACTTGGTTAAACAGTGGCGGGACCAATTGCCTGAAGGTACTCCGAACTATTTTGTTGCCAATGTAACACAAGCGCAAAAAGAGGGTTTAAAAGAACACTTTACTGCAAATAACGTCAGTTATGAAAAATTCTATCCAGTGGCACGTGGTCGTTTTGTTGCTATTAACGAAGAACAAGTGCGAACCGACGTCACCAAAGAAGGTGAAGAGCGCAATACCGATGGTCGCCAAGGCTTAGGCCGCGAAGCTAATTTGAGTTGGACCACCAGTCTGCAAAATGGCAACGTAATTGTTGAAGGCCAGTGGCACGACAATTGGCAAGAAGGTGAACCCGTGCCCTTGTCTATTGAAACTGAAATAGCCGATAGGCTAGATATTGAGTTGGGCGATACTTTAACCTTCAACTTAGGCAGCGAAGTCATTAGTGCTCAAGTTACCAGCATGCGAGAAGTAAATTGGCAAACGCTGCAGCCTAATTTCTTCTTTATACTGCATCCAAAAGCAATGGAAAACTTCAGCGCGACCTATATTACAAGTTTTAACCTAGATGAGTCGCGCAAGAACGAAATTGCACCACTAATGGCGCCTTTTGCCAGTGTGACATTGTTTGATGTAGACGCAAGGATCAATCAAATTCGCGAAATTATTGACCAAGTGTCAATGGCTGTTGAATTTATTTTGATACTGGTATTGGTGGCCGGCTCATTAGTATTGGTGGCTCAGGTGCAGGCTAGTATGGACGAACGTTTGCAAGAATTAGCCATTTTACGAACGCTGGGTCTAAAAGGCAGCAGTATTCGCTTTAGTGTTATTAACGAATTCTTTATTATTGGCGGGGTAGCCGGGCTAATGGCCGCATTAGCAAATGAGTTTAGTTTGTATTTGCTACAAACGACTGTGTTTCAAATGCCGTTTTCGCTGCACCTAGAATATTGGGTGATAGCACCGCTGATAGGCGCAATTGTAGTGGGATTGTTAGGTGCGCTTAGCTGTTGGCGATTGTTATCGCTAAATACAGGGCATTTGTTGCGTAAAATGGTATAACTACGGATTTTAGGAAGTGGCGTTACCATTTATTCGGTTGTTGTATTTACAAAGGATGAGGTAAATGAGTAAGAAAATTTTAGTCGTAGTATTGAGTGTTGTTTTTTTAGCAGGGTGCGCGGGAAGCGTACCTAAATTAGGTATCACTGATGGGCAATTAACACCATGTCCTATAACGCCCAACTGTGTTAATACCCAAGCTACAACTAGATCTGATTATGCAGATCCCTTTTACTTTACCGGCACACAAGCAAAGGCAAAAGTTCGCCTTTTAAAAGTGCTTGAAGAGTTTGCACGAGCAAGAATCACGGAAGATCACGAAGATTATATTCGAGTCGAGTTTACCTCTGCAATATTTCGATTTGTTGACGATGTTGAGTTTTATTTTCCAGCAAAAGGAAGCGCAATAGTAATTATACAAATCCGGTCAGCCTCTCGCCTTGGGTTGTCAGACCTTGGCGTAAACAAAAGACGGATAGAACAAATTCGAGATAAATTTACTGCAAACTAATACTTTGGTAGATTACGCTTTAAACATGTCTGGTTTAAAGATTTAGAGCTCTTGCTTAGTGTTTTGTCATAAAAAGCGGCAACCACTACCCACCTTATTTATGAATGAAAACCATTCCTCGTGTTACCATTAGGTAAGTCTATACTTTCGTAATTTCATCTGCTATGAATTATTTTACTATCGCGCTGGTTCCTGTATTAACACTTATTTTTGCGGGTTATTGTCTTAAGCGAATTAACTTTATTGGTGATGATGTTTGGGCGGGTATTGAAAAACTGACCTATTACGTGATGTTTCCTGCGCTTCTGATCCACAGCATTGGCAGGCAAAATATTGATGGCACTGCGTGGCAGGAGATGTTTTTAATCATTTTTATTGTGATAGCCATCGCCGCGGTTTCTTTGCTGATTTTGTTTAAAATACAGGCCCAGATGAGCGCTAAAACATTTACTTCAGTGTTTCAAGGCGGCATTCGTTTTAACTCCTACATTGCATTTTCGATATCAGCTGCATTCTACGGTACCGAAGGTTTAGGTTTAGCGGCTATTAGTGCTGGTTTCATGATTGTCCTTGTCAATTTTTTATGCGTGGGTGTTTTCGTCATTTTTGGCAATAATGTGGCCTCAAGCAGCAAAGCATTCGTTAAACAAATTTTACTTAATCCGTTAATAATTGGCTGTGTGGTTGGCTGGTGCCTTAGCTTGTCGGGGATAGGTTTACCTGGCGTCAGTGCAGATATTCTTGAAATACTAGGGCGCGCGGCATTGCCGATTGGTTTAATGGCGGTTGGGGCTGCACTAAAACCAAGGCTAATAAAAGGCCACAGTAAAGCTATTGCTAGCGCAAGCACCATGCAGTTTTTAATAAAACCTGCTTTGGTAATAATATTATGTAGTTTTTTTAATTTATCCACACTGATTACCGGTGTTTTATTAATTGCGTTTGTATCACCAACGGCGTCGAGTGCGTATATACTCGCTCGCCAACTAGGCGGAGATACTGAAACCATGGCGTCCATAATCACGCTACAGACTTTATTAGCATTTCTGGTGATGCCATTGTGGGCATTTTGGTTTCTGGTGTAGCTATGCTGTGCTATACGTCTAATTAAATTTGGCCTGGTCACCAATATTCGATGCACCACGTGCAATCGAAAATGATCTGCATAGGGACTGATCCCTAAGAAGGTATAAATTCGTTTAAACTATTATGTTGTTCTTTGCCGACTCTCTGGAAAACCGGCCAAACAGTGGCCGTGTTTCTTCAACTTAGGCGTATATCTCGTAAATTAGGTTATTAGCATGAATCATAAAATATTTTACCTCGTCCTGGTTTTTAGTTTGGGCTTTATTGGTTTTAAGGCCATAGGGCTTAATAATGCGTCTGCTCAAAATTCGCAGTACGCACCATCTGAACCATCCCTTAAAGTAGCCACTTTCGCGGGGGGCTGTTTTTGGTGTGTTGAGGCCGGTTTTGAAAAAATTCCTGGTGTGGTAGAAGCGGTGTCCGGCTATAGCGGAGGGATGGAGAAAAATCCCAACTATCAGCAAATTTCAAGTGGTGTAACGGGCCACACGCAAGCTGTTCAAGTTTATTATGATCCGCAGGTCATTAGTTATGAAGGACTGCTGCAAGGGCTTTGGCGAATGATTGATCCGACTGACGTCGACGGCCAGTTTGTAGACCAAGGCAAACAGTATCGTCCGGCTATTTTTTTCCACACCGCTGAAGAAAAACGTGTCGCCGAAGCTTCTATCCAAGCTTTGCAAAACAGTGGTCGCTATGACAAGCCAGTGGTGCTGGAGGTAACTGCGTTTACGTCATTTTATGACGCAGAAGAATACCACCAAGATTATTACAAGAAAAATCCGATAAGATACAATTTTTATACTTTTAATTCTGGCCGCTATCAGTTTATTGATGAGGTGTGGGGTGAAGATCGTGAAATCGATTACGCCATTTTCCGCCCCGAAACGGGTGAAGGCAGTGATACAGTCCAGCGGGCTGCGTTCAACCAGCAGGCATATAAAAAGCCCAGCGATGAACAACTTCGTAAACAATTGACCAACATGCAGTATAAAGTTACTCAACAAGACGCTACCGAGCCTTCCTTTGACAATAAATACTGGGATGAAAAACGTGCCGGTATTTATGTGGACGTGGTCTCTGGTGAACCCTTATTTTTGTCTACTGACAAGTACAAGTCAGGTACAGGATGGCCGAGCTTTGTTCGGCCAATCAGTTCAGATGCTTTGGTGGAGAAAGAAGACCGTTCTTGGTATGGAGCAGTGCGCACCGAAATTCGTAGTGCGCTGGCAGATTCCCACGTAGGCCATGTGTTTAAGGATGGCCCTAAACCAACGGGATTACGCTACTGCATGAACTCGGCCGCGATGAGGTTTATTTTGAAAGCTGATATGGCCGACGCCGGATACGGTCAATACGTTGACCTAGTGAAAAAGCCCATCAGCTAGAGCGGCAGTATTAAGTGGATGGAGCGTTTATTGTCACGATTTGAATGTTGAGTATGGCAGGCATCCACTTAGGTTCGTTTGTGTTGACGCTCCTACCAAGATGTTTTTAAGTCTCGTTTTACAATTATTGGACACCTATGAAAGCAACACGGCATACGCTTATTCTCGCCGGCGCCGGCCATGCTCATTTAGTTGCTATGCGCAGCTGGATAGATAATGGATTTCGACCCCCACAAGGCACAATATTGCTCAGCCCTAATGCGCACGCTTGGTATTCAGGAATGATGCCTGGTCTAGTTGCCGGCCGCTTTACTCAAGACGAGTGTGCGATTGAACTTGCGCCTTTGTGTAAGGCCTGTGGTGTTGAGCTTATGATTGGTGAAATTGCCAATTTAAAGGCGGCAGGCCGCAAAGTGAAGCTGCTTGACAAACGAGAGCTTGAGTATGATTATCTTTCATTAAACGTAGGTTCGGTGCCACCTCAGCCCAATTTAAACGACGGTAGTATAAATGTTGCCCCAGCGAAGCCGTTTGCGGCTTTTAACAATTATTGGCAAGCTTGGCGCGGGCATAACGAACCAATGCAGCTAGTGGTACTTGGCGGTGGAGCTGCTGCATTTGAACTTGTACTAGCTCTGCACCAGAGTTTGCCGCAGGCGCAACTGTCATTGATCTTCAGTGGTGGTTTGCTCGACGGCTATTCGCCGGGGCTGCGTAAACTGGCCATCAAAATACTACGTGAACGCGGCATTGATCTGCAAAATGGCACTCGAGTCGATGGTATCGCGGGTGGTTGGTTATTGAGCGACGAACAACGCATACAACGCACTGATGCGCTTGTGATTGCAACGGGCGCTGCACCGCAGCCCTGGCAGTTTGACTGTGGTCTTAGCTGCGACAATTCAGGTTTTGTGCGAGTACACCCAACCTTACAAAGTGAAAGCCACCCCGAGGTCTTAGCGAGTGGAGATTGTGCAAGTCAGCCTGGAGCATCCCATAGTGGTGTTTATGCAGTGCGACAAGGAGCGGCGTTGAGCGAAATTATTCCTGCACTGTTGGCAGGTAAAACACTTCGTAAATACGAACCCCAACCACGTTCGTTAGCTTTACTTTCCACTGCTGATGGCAGTGCACTGCTGAACTACGAGCGTTTCAGTGTTGGTGGACGCCTCATAGGCATGTGGAAGGACTATCTAGATTTAAGCTTCATGAAGCGTCATCGCCTGGACTGAAGTGCGCAGCCACGCAGCGTATTTTGAAGTAGTGTCACGCGCAAATATGTTCAGTCTTAAAAGACTCATTGGTCATACTCTGCCTTCAAAGCTTGCTTCTTTAAGGTATAATAGCCACCATAAATTCGTGTGAAGACAGTGATACTTCCGGCAATTGCAAAACCATAGGCTAACCATGGGAAATGTTCTGGCCAGATGCAAAAGGCAACAAAAATTAAAATGGTTTCCGTGCCTTCGGTTAAACCATGTAGATAATAAAAACTTTTGTATTCAAATTGAGGTTTAATTAACTGATATTTTTCAGCGGGTATAGCAAAGGCTAGAAAGCTCGAGCCTGTTCCAATAAAAACGGCTAATAAAATGGCTGCTGGTAGCGCATTTTGAGCAGGGTCGGCAAGCGCGAAACCAACTGGCACCGCCGCATAAAAAAGAAAGTCTAAGCAAATATCTAAAAAGCCGCCTGCGCTGCTACTAGATCCTTGATAGCGGGCAAGTGCGCCGTCTAATCCATCTAAGATTCGATTACACAAAATTACGGTTAACGCCAAATACCACCATTGCAAAGCTAAAAAAGGTATTGCCAACAAACCAATTGCAAAGCCGGTGATTGTTAATTGATTTGGCGTTACCTTAGTATGGTTTATAAGCTTAACCAAGGGCGTTAATAATACTGTTAGCGCTGGCGAAATGCTTGCGTCTAACATTGTTCTTCGCTCCTTGTATTTGACAATTTAATTACCTTACCTGCTGCTGCAACTGCATCACTTTGATCATGGGTAACCAATATGGCGGTCAAACCGCGCTTGCGTATTTGCTCAAATACTAGCTGTCTTGTTGCTTGCCTGAGTTGACTGTCGAGCTTACTAAAAGGTTCATCTAGCAAAATTACCCTTGGCTCGTTTAACAAGACTCGCAGTAGCGCAACACGGGCTTGTTGACCGCCAGATAGGCTTTTAGGTGCTCGCGATTCCATACCCGTTAAGCCAACTGAGGCCAATGCCATTAATACACGCTGTTTTTTATTATTCAATTTTGAAGCTGGCATGCCAAATTCAATGTTGCCTGCAACTGTAAGATGATTGAACAGCAGAGGATCTTGAAAAAGAAGCGCAATGCGTCGCAAATGACTGGGAGTTTGGGTTATATCTTGGTCACCTAGCATAAGCTTCCCTTTGGCTGTAAATGCAGGCTCTAGCATTCCCGATAGCCAACTTAGTAAAGTTGATTTACCGCTTCCTGATGGCCCCATAATGGTCAATATTTCTCCCGCTAATACACTGGTGTCTAGCTTAAGCAAAAGCGACTCATTCTTGTAAATACATAAGTTTTGAATGCTTAAGATGTTGTTTGCTTTATCCATAGCTTAATGCCTTGGGCGAAATAGAAGTTTAGGGATCAGCCAAGCAAGTATAAACCCGCAGGCTGGCAAGAGTAGTTGCATTATGACATAAACCGCGCTGATACGCCTACTGGCGCCGCTTGCAATGGCCACCGCTTCAGTGGTTAGGGTATTTATACGACCGCCACCCATTAGCAATGTTGGCAGATATTGACTGAAACTAATGGCAAGTCCAAGCGCGCTAGAAAATAAGATAGGCGGCATTAATTGAGGCAGTTTGACCGAATAAAACACGCTCCATGGTGAACAGCCTAAAGACGCTGCCACCTTTGCATAGCGCAAATCGAGCTTGCGATAACTTGTGGCTAAAGACAAAAACACGTATGGCATAACAAATAGTAAGTGACCAACCACGACCATGCTAAATACGGCATTAACGCCAATGATTTCTTTAAGCCATACAACGCCAAACAAAAAAGCGATACTGGGGACCAACAAAGGTAAATAAATCATTAGACTAGCAACAGAGCTTAGCTGTGTACGGCGTTGTTGTTCTGCTTCCAATGTAAATAAAGCAAGGAATAAGGCAATGCCGGTGGCAGCAAGGCCGACTAAAATGGTGTCGCTGATAGTTTCTGGTAGTTGCTGCAAAGCGCTTTGCCAGTGCAGGGTAACTAATTGATCTGGATAGGCTTTTGGAAAAGACCAATAGCCAGCAAAAGACCAGAGCACTAAGCCAATCAATGCCAAAACGATGACAAAAAGCACTAACAGTGTTATGCAATGAGTCAGGAATTTCCAAGTTTTATCAGCATACTCTCTACGTCCATTTATCAACGTAGATAAACAAAACTTTTTAACACATTGTTCTAATAACCACCAAGTAAATAATACGCACAGGGTTAGCATAACTTGCACCAGTGCGCCTGCTGAGGCTTGGATCCTGAAGAGCAGGTCAACATCGTTAAACCATTGCATGATGGCAACTGCCAAAGTGGGCGGCGCGTTTGGACCTAAGATTAACGGAATCTCTATGCTGGCACTGGAATAGGCTAAAATTGCATAGATAGGTAAGCGCATAAAAGGATATAGAATGGGTAAAACGGCTTTGCAGAAGCTGGTAAAAGGGTAATAGCCAAGGCTAAGCGCGACTTTGTATTGGCCCTCAACAGCTTGCTTAATTTCTTTTTGCTGCATGGCGGCCATTGCCATTAACAAAATGAAAGGTAGTTCCTTTAGAGTAAGCCCCAAAATGATGCTAAAACCCATAGGGTCGTTTGGTAAAAGTATATCTGGTGGTAATTCATTCCCGCTTAGCCATGGTGAAAATAAACGCATAATCAAGCCTGACGGGGCGATTAGAAATCCAATAGCGATAGCTGCAGCCGCATGAGGAATAACCAATATTGGCCCTAAAATTCTTTGAATGTGTCCTAGTAGTTTACTGTTGAAGTAATTCCCCAGTATTAAAATACTTAAAACGACTGCAAGAAATGTGCTAATAAAGCTAGTTGAAAAACTTAAGCTTAGCATTGTGACGAAACCGGGGGTTTGAAATAGAGCCTTAAAACCTCTTAAGTTAAAGGTATCTTCGCCAAGTGCGGGCAACCAACCAAACGCCGGCAGCATAACGCCTAATAAACCCGCAACAACAGGTACTATTAGCAGTGTTATTAGAATGGTCGGACTTATCTTTACCCAGCGTGTAAAAAGCGATGTTTCGACTATCATTGCTTTGCACCGTATCGCTTTTCCCATTCTTTAGAAATTACTGCGTTCCACTGTGGATGAGGTTCACTCAAAGATGGACTCGTATCCAATTCGGGCAAGGCGCTTGGATGCACCTTAGGCGAACGAAACATTAGTTGTTGATTGGGTGCTAGCAAGCTTAAATCTACTACAGTCCGGTCACCCCAATTACTTGGCTGTTGCTTTTTTGCTTGTGCCTCTACACTCATTAAGAAATTAGCGACTACTTTTGCGCTAGCCTTATGCTTGGCATTAATCGGTATAGTGACAAAATGCACATTGCTTAAACTACCGTCTTTCATCGCATAACTTCGAATGCTAAGAGGTAAGTCAAAACGGTCGACCGCACCGGGTATGTCAGCAGCAGAAAAAGTAAAACCTAGGTCAAGCTCGCTGTCACCAACTAAGCGCCTAATGCTTGTGCCATTACTCACAAAGTATCGGCCTTGACGCCATAAATGAGGGTGAAGCTGATCTAAAAACGCCCATAAAGATGATAATAATTGACCTTTACTCTTTTGTGTTGGCGCTTGATAAAGCTGCTCATAAATGTCTACATCCTGCTGCTGGTTGAGTATTATTAAGGCATATTTTAAAAAGCTCAAACCTAAAAAATCAGGCGGTTTAGCATAGGTAAAGCGCCCTGGGTTAAGCACGCTCCAAGTTAGTAGTTCTTGCAGAGTTGTTGGCGGCGATGATATAAAAGCATTGTTGTAATAGAAGGTCAGGGCGGCTCTTCCCCAAGGTGCTTCCATGCCATTTGTTGGCACGCCAAAATCCATCGTCATGGCCGGGTGTTGTTCTGGATTGGTCAAAGAAAAATTGGGTAAGTTGTCAACCCAATGGGCTTCAAGCAGATTGTTTGTTGCCATAGTCGCAAAATTTAAGCCATTTATCCATAACAGGTCAACTTGTCCAGCGCTGGTATTTCCCGCTGACGTTTCTGCAAGCACGCGGCTCACAGCATCACTGGTTTGCGCCAGTTTGACGTGCTCTAAATTGATCCCATATTTGTTATCAACTCTTTTTGCAACCCATTGGAGGTAACGGTTAACTTGAGGATCGCCGCCCCAAGCATAAAAATAAACGCTTTTGTTGCGAGCATCATCGAGTGTCTGCTGCCACGATGTTTTTTCTGATGACGCCTGTGCGTTAATAAACGAACAAAACAATAGTAGTGTCCAAATTAACAAGAGCCTTAATCCATAAGGCTTATTTTTTATGATGTGCAAGCAATTTTCAGCCTATTTTTTTACATCGTTTAACTGCCAATTATAGTCTAAGTAGTCAATGGTCATCTTTTTATTTTTCAATTCAACACTTTGATCGTCAGTCAAGCCAAGTAACTCACTATATAGTAGCAAAAATGCTTCTAAGCTATTTGCTCCTCTAAAGCCTTTTCCAAAATCGCCCTTGTACCATTTGAATATTGACGACAAATATAGTTGCTTATCTTGTAGATAGTTTCGGCTCTTATCTGATAAGAACCTTCGGGTTTGCTGTTCAAGCTGGGTATCGAGCTGGTGGGCATTGTAAGCCTCTTCGCGCAGCGCTGGGCAGCCTATACTGGCGCAATTTACCGCGAAATGAATACGCGGCTCTTGGTATTTATTATCGCCTCTGATGAGCTTGTGCTCTATGTCATCAAGACTATAAGTATTTCCTAGTAAAGGAATAAAAGACTTTTTCCAAGGCGACCGAAACAAGCTACCTAAATCTCTAATGGATTTAATATCAGGATACTCAGTTAGAATAAGTTCTACTGTCCATGCGTTGTAAGCATTGATTAAAAACGCTAATTGCTTCGCATCGTTGTACCCACTGAAGTCTAAGAAGCTGATTTGTTCGAGCTCGTTAAGATAGGCCTTTAGCTGACTTCGTTGCGCTAAAAAGCCTTTGTAATCTACCGAGGTGTTATGGCCTTGATTGACTGGGCTCACGTGTTCAGCTAACAAAGTATTCCAGCTTTCATGGAGAGATTTTGATTGTGCTAACGAGGTAAACATAGCCAGTAAAATAACGCTGGCGATTGCATACCTTTTTACTCGCGAAGGTGTCATCGGCGAGCTTGTCAATGTAGCCATATAATTATCCTCTTGTGAACTTATGATACTTTTCGAGTAATCTGAGCACTGTTTCGGGGGCATGCGCTCGCTTCCATTCACCAGCAGCATATTTATTACCTTCAGCCCAAGTTGGATAGCTATGAATGGTACCCAATATTTTTTCAAGGCCAAGACCGTGTTTCATCGCTAACACAAATTCAGCGATTAAGTCTCCAGCATGCTCTGAAATAACCGTTACCCCTAAAATTTTGTCTTTGCCTTTTGGCGTAATCACTTTTATAAATCCTTTGTTTGCGCTTTCGGTAATGGCTCTGTCTAGCTCTTCAAAGTCATAACGCGTGACCTCATACTCAATTTTTTGTTCGATGGCTTCTTGCTCATTAATACCTACTCGTGCAACTTCGGGATCGATGAAAGTAACCCATGGGATTACGCGATAGTCGACCTTGAACTTTTTAAAATGTCCAAATAGACTGTTAACCGCTGCATACCAACCTTGATGAGCTGCAACATGTGTAAACTGATAAGGCCCAACAATATCGCCAGCCGCTAGAATATTTGGATATTTGGTTTCTAAAAACTCATTAGTATGAATTGTACGACCGGTTTCAATACCCAAAACATCTAAACCGTAACCCTCTAGCCGTGCGGTGCGGCCAACTGCACAAATCAACTGGTCGTATTCTATCGAAAGTTCTTTTTGATTGTGCTTCACGATGATGAATTTTTTGCCCTCGTGTTGTTCAAAGCGCAAGGCTTCGTGCTCGGTTAACACATTTACCCCGCTGTCTTGAAGGCTTTGCATGGCAAAGTCAGAAACCTCTTTGTCTTCTTTTGTCATAATACGTTTGGCAAGTTCAATTTGGGAAACTTCACAGCCTAATCTAGCAAATGCTTGTGCAAGCTCACAGCCAATAGGACCGCCGCCCAGCACTACAAGCTTTTTAGGAGCCTGTTGTAATTTTGCAAACTCTGTCCACATGGTGTCACTGGTAACATAAGCAGAATGTTCAATGCCCGGTAACGGCGGCACGAAGGGGCGTGCGCCTGCAGCAATTACAATATTACGGGCGCTTAAGCGCTGTTTACTGCCATCATTTAAAGCAATTTCTACGGTCCAAGGGTCAACAAAGCTAGCATATCCTTTAATAACTTCTACGCCTAGCTTAGTGTAGCGCTCAACGCTGTCATGCGGGGCAATTTCTGCAATAATGTCGTGTACTCGCTGCATGACCTTTTTAAATGAAAAACTCACTTTGGCTTCGTCGAAGCCGTATTTTTCTGCTTGCTGGAATTGGCTGAGTACTTTTGCGCTCTTAATGATGGCTTTACTGGGCACGCAGCCGTAGTTTAAGCAATCGCCCCCCATTTCGCCAGCTTCAATTAACGTCACTTTGGCTCTTACGGCGGCAGCAATATAACTGGTCACTAAACCACCCGCACCCGCGCCAATCACAATTAAGTTGCGGTCGAAACTTTTTGGTTTTTTCCAACCTTTATAAACCCGCTGTTTTTTTATTATGTTAATAATCGTTTTGGCTATTAGTGGGAAAATACCCAACAAAACAAAGGAAAGGATAAGGTCAAACGATAAGATACCTTGTAAGCTATTGAGTTGAGAAAGCTGCGTGCCGGCGTTTACATACACAAAGGTGCCTGCCAACATGCCTATTTGACTGACCCAATAAAAGGTCCATGATTTAATTGCCGTTAAGCCCATTAGTAGGTTAATCAAAAAGAACGGAAAGAGGGGCACTAGGCGCAGTGTAAACAGATAGAAGGGACCTTCTCTGGCAATGCCTTTATCTATCGAAGACAAGCGTTCAGGAAATTTTCTTTTTATCGTCTCTCTTAATATATAGCGAGATACTAAAAAAGCTAATAGTGCTCCTAAGCTTGAAGCGAAAGAGGCGAGCAGTAAACCTTCAACTAATCCAAATAGTGCACCAGCAGTGATGGTCAGTATGGCGGCGCCTGGCAATGAAAGCGCGGTAACCGTAACATATATTAAGAAGAAACCGCCTAATACTAGAACAGGAGAAACGTCACGCCACTGCCTGAAATCGTCAATGGAGCTTTTAAGACCTTCCAAGGTGAGGTAGGCATTTAAATTGAAGTAAAAAAAACTTGCTATTAAAGCCGCTAAAACAGCGACTATGGTAATTTTTTTAAACATGTTATCACGTCCTTAAAATGAGTAGGTCAGCTTTACTTCACCATGAATGGGCAGCTCTGGAAAGGCCAATGTTGAGCCAAAAAAACCGCCTTCGAATACGGGGCGCCAATTTTTTTCATTGGTAACATTATTAAGTGCAAAACGAAGGGCCAACTGCTCACTAAACATATAACGAGTATTGACATTAAGGGTAAACTGGTCACGGATCATCACCGTTGCTAAAAAATCTAAGGGATAGCTCTTTGTGTAAATGCTCGAGAAACCTATGGTCCAGTATTCTTTGATGTTAAAACCGCCGCTTAATCCTAAGCTTTGCTGCGGGATCCCCTGTACCCGATTAGTTGATGCTGCAAATGGCGTAAAGTTAGGTGAGCCTAAAGCTGTTCCTTGAATAATATCGGGCCGGGAGTTGTCGAAGGCATCGGCTATTTGTCGAGATTCTTGGCTTGTTCCGCTATTGTCGTAACGTACATCTATGTATGTATATCCGGCGTTGAGCCAAAAGCGCTCGACGGCATAAAAGGCCTGCACTTCCAAGCCTGTTGAACGAATGCCTGTGTTGCTGCCATCTCGGTTTCGTAGGCTTCTGTTTTGATTAAACCAAGCGCCATCTATATACCAACCGCTCTCCTGGGGGGCATACTTTAGGCCCGCTTCAAACAAACTATTATCAGTGGCAAAATTTAGTTCGCTAATAGTGTTATCACCCCCTAGCGTATTGCCTCCTGCCATGCTATTTGAGGTGGCTTCATTGTAACTTGTGGCCAGATATGAGGTTAACGAAGGAGTAATAGCATAACTTACGCTAATTTGCCTAGACAGCAGAATATCGTTAATACTGTCGTACGCAGCAATTTGTCCCGGTGGCGCAATGGGGTCTTGGGCGTTCACATCGTAATAATCGAGTCGCAAGCCAATACTTGTGCTTAGATCGCCAGTCCATTGACTGTCGTGCTGCATAGCCAAACCGGTTTGCAAGCTGCTTGAATCAGTGGTGTCTGATAGGGAAAAGTCACCCACACCGTCACCATCAATATCATATTGCCCACCAGGCGAAACAAATACACCAGGACGCAACTCTACTAAACGGTTTTGTTGCGCGTTAGTCAGGGTGATGCGCCGGTTTGTGATAGGGCCAGTTAGGTCGATTGGGGCATCGGCTTCTGTGGTAAATTGACTATAACCAAGCACGCTATTATAGCGAACATCAACCGCCAATATACTTTGTTGATTGTCGCTCCAACTGTACGCTAATTCGGTGCGGTTTTG
>JBLIGC010000027.1:0-21822 GCA_047636735.1 Glaciecola sp.
ATTTGTAATTAGTATGAGTAAATTTTGTAATGATTAATCAAGCATGGTTAAAAACGTTTTGTACCCTAGCAGAAATTGGCCATTTTACACGAACCGCTGAAAAACTATTTATGACACAATCAGGGGTAAGTCAGCATATAAAAAAATTAGAAATTCAGCTTGATAGTCAATTGTTAATAAGAAAAGGGAAATCATTCTTATTGACCAGTAAAGGTCACCAACTGCACCAAAAGGGCCAAGAAATTTTGCGCTCAACCCAAGAACTAGGTGTTCTTATTAAGCAAGACAACGCATATGTTGGACGCATTAAAATTGCCTCACCTGGGAGTATTGGCTTGTCCCTCTATCCTCATTTACTCGAATTACAGCAAAAATACCCGCAACTAGCCATTGATTATATGTTTGCACCAAACAAAACAATTGAACTCAATTTACAAAATGGTGAAATAGATTTAGGGCTCATTACACAAATAACTAGTAAATCTGGCATACGCGCCGAAAAAATAGCTGAAGAACCATTAGTACTAGTAACATCTAGCAAGATTAAATCGATTGATTGGCAGACCTTAATTCAAATAGGGTTTATTTCGCATCCTGACGCATCTCATCATAGCTGGCTGTTGCTTAGCCAAAACTTTGATAAATTTGAGCACATTGAACAATTTCAACATAAAGGCTTTTCTAACCAAATTAGCCTAATTTTAGAGCCTGTTAGTAAGGGCTTCGGATTTACGGTGCTTCCACTATATGCGGTAATGGCATATCAGCCACAAATATTAATTAAGGTACACAAACTAAAAATACCCGTTAGTGAAAACCTTTATTTGTGTGAAAGCCAGCATTCAGTTTTGTCAAACAGACTTAAACTAATTAAATCGGTGATAAGTGATTACTTGCGCTAAAAATATATTCTTGCTTTTGCAGCATGGTTTTGTAAACGGTTTATGCCTAGAATATAAACACATAAACTAAAATAGCCGGCAGATTATCCAAGCAATATCCTAAAGTATTACCCTGGCAGTTTCACATAACGAGAAACAAACCTTTTACCATCGGCAATCATCATCATAGTGTTTCGCCTAAGTTTCAGTAATAACAAATAGCCTAGCGGTACTAAAAACAAACTGGTTATCGTACTAAATAGTAATCCCCCTATTATTGCAATCGCCATGGGTGAATATGGAGGACCATCGCCACCAATACTTACATCACCCAAGGCTAAAGGAACGAGCCCCAGAACAGTGGTTAGAACGGTCATAAGAATAGGCCTAACGCGCGTTAAACAACCCTCTATAATAGCGTTGTGGACGCTCATACCGGCATTAGCAAGTTGATTGATGCGATCGACCAATACAATGCCGTTGTTAACCACAATACCCATGAGTATAAGCATACCAATCATGCCCATTACAGTCATTGCATTGCCGGTTATTAAAAAGGCCCAAAATACACCCGTAAACGAAAAAATCAGCGACGTTAATACTGCTGTTGGTAATATTAGTGATTCAAACAGGGCTGCCATAACAATGTAAATCATAATGATAGCCAAAATCATGTTGGTGAGCATAATGGTTTCATCTTCGTCTTGGCGCTGAAAACTACCGTCTAATGACCATGTATAACCCGAAGGCAGTTCTATATTTTGCATAATAAGTTCAATACTTTTGCGCGCTTCGCTTATAGTATAGTCGTCTTCTAAATTAGCCCCTAAACCAAGAGATGTTTGCCTGGCGAGTCTCTGAATTTGCGACATACGCGCATTAACGCTCATGTTTGCCACCATATCTAGTGTGATGTTTTGATCAGCACTGCGCGATATTGTCAAATTTTTGAGCTGATCTACGCTTTGTTGTAGCGACTCGTCGTAAAGTAAGCGAATATTAATTTCACCGTCGGTACTGCTTCTAAAGGTACGTAAGTTAGTACCTCGAAGCGCGGTGCTAACAACGCTTGCAACATCGGTAGCGCTTAGCCCAAATCGAAACGCTTTTTCGCGATCTACGGTAACTTGAAGCTCATAGTTTTGAGCATCAATATCAGCTTTTACGTCGGTTAAACCCTCAATGCTCGATAACACTGGCACAATTTGCTCAGCAATTTCCATTAAAGTTTCTGACGATTGCCCGTATAAAGTAATTTGTACACCACCACCTGAACCTTGATCCCATTCAAAAGAAGGTTGTGCTCGTACAAATGCTGGAAAGCTTTCTTTAATCTCTTTTTTCAGCTCGCTCACCGAAACAGGTAAGTCATCTTCTAGCGTAAGTCCAGATACAGCATAGCCCGCAGTAAAATAAGTATATACCTGTTTGATATGGAATTTAGATTGATTGGCATATAAATAATCTTCCATTTTATTAACCGCTTTTTCTACTTCATCAAGGCTGTAATTGCTTTGAATGTGGTAGTTTAACCAAATTCTGTCTTGATTATTATTGTTGTCATCATCGCTTTTTATGAAGGTTAAAGGAATTGCTGTACTGGCCAAAATAGCAATGGCAATGAGCGATGTTTTGCCTTGGTTGCCTAGGGTCCAGCGCAATATGTTTTCATAAGAGGCCTTTAGTTTTGAAGGTTTTGCTTGCAAACAATGGGCTTCTTTAGCTTTAGGCTTTATTTTAAGTTTGGTCGTAAGCAGTGGAATTAAGGTTTGTGCGAGCAACAACGACGCAAATAAAGAAATGCAAATAGACACCGCCACATGCTCTAAAAACACAGTAAGCTCTGCTTTAACACCCACAATGTTTGGTAGAAACACAATAGCGGTGGTTGCCGTGCCCGCGATTACCGCCAAACTAACTAGCGATACGCCTTTTTTCGTTGCGGCAATCACGTCGTCTGTTTTTTCGCGTTCTTGGAAAATACTTTCGGTGACCACCACTGCGTTGTCTACGAGCATGCCTACCGCTAACATTAATCCCATTAACGACAATATATTGAGGGTGTAGCCTAAAAAATACATGCACGCCAGTGTAATACAAATAGCAAAGGGTACAGACAAAACAACCACTAAGGTGGTAGCTAGATTGCGTAAAAACAAATACAGCACAATAATAGAAAGCCCTCCTCCAATCATGCCCGAATTCAATAGATCTTGTAATGAAGAGGTCACACTAGTAGCCTCATCTTGCATAATAAATAGGTTGATTCCATTGAAAGCCGTGCTGCTTTTAGCGGTTTCTATCTCGGCCATAACGGCCTCAGACACGTCTACTAGGTTAGCGCCCGACTCTCTGAATATATTCAAACCTATGGCGTGGGTTTTATCTAAATGACGACCTTCTGTTGCTTTTGGCGTTTCAAACTCTATGCTAGCAATATCACTTAGGCGCACGTTGCGCGTTATTATCAAATTACTAATATCTTGCTTGCTACGGTATTCACCCAGTGGATTAACGGTAATTTTTTGATCCAAGTCGAAAAACTGTCCTGCTGTCATTGAGAAATTTGCATTTTGCAGCACTTTATATACATCAGCGGTATTGATTCTAAGCGCTGCTATACGATCAGGGTCAAGCCGAATAGATATTTGCTTTTTATTCACCCCATACAGTTCTACCCGCGACACGCCAGTTACTCTTTCAATTGGCATTTTTAAAGTACGCTCAAGCAGCTCATAACTATTTGAAATATCGCGGTCGCTCGACAGCCTTAATTGAAATACGGGCATATCAGCAAGATTAAATTTGAACACCATTAGGCGCTCTACGTCGTCGGGCAACAGGTGCCTTATAGCGTCTACTTTCTCTCGCGCTTCAACACTTTTAGCTTTAATATTGGCATCCCAATCAAATCTGAGCATTATTTCTGCGTTATTTTCATTCGAATACGAACGCATGCGTTTAATACCCGACATGGTCGCTAAAGCTTCTTCTACGGGGCGAGTAATCATTTTCTCTATTTCAGCCGGCGTAGCATCCTGATAAGGAATTTGCACGTAGAGCTCTGGGAAATCGATGCCTGGAAACTTCTCTAACGGTAAATATTGGCTGGCACCAATACCCATTAATAAAAGTGATAAAAACAGCATTGAAATAGTAACGGGACGACGTATTGCAAATGACGCTAATCCGGCCCCTGCATTAGCAAACTTATCCATTTGCCGTCTCCTTGGCAAGTGCGCTATTATTTTGGGCTTGTACGTTGTTTTGCTCAATGTTCTTAAAGCGTTTAACATCAAACAGGCTATATAAAACCGGTATCAAAAATAAAGTAAGCAAAGTTGCAAATAACAAACCAAAAATGACTGTTACCGCCATAGGGGTGCGAATTTCTGAACCATCACCTAAGCCTATTGCCATAGGCAGTAAGCCAAGCACTGTGGTTAAGGTTGTCATAAGAATAGGACGTAATCGGCTATTCGCAGCTGCTATAATTGCACTGGCTTTATCAGCCCCGCCGGCGCGCAGTTGATTGATTCTATCAATCAGTACAATTGCATTATTTACCACTATACCCGCTAACATAATTAAGCCAATAAACACCACCACGCTTATGTTAGTGCCGGTTAAGAACAAACCATAAATTGAGCCGGCGCACGCTAAAGGTACAGTAAACAAAATTAAAAGCGGATGCAGCAATGATTCAAACTGCGAGGCCATTACTAAATAAACTAAAAATATTGCTAAGGCTAATGCCAGCAAAAGTGATTTAAAACTAGCATCCATTTCTTCGCTTTGCCCAGCCACACTTGCTTGCAAGTTAATAGGCAAGGCAACTTCATCAATTGCGCTTTGCGCGTCAATCACCCCAGCACCTAAATCACCATAGCGCAAGTTTGCAGTAATAAGCACCACGCGCTGCTGCCCTGCTCTAGATATTTCACTTGGGCCAATAGCCATACTGATATTGGCAACCGCCGCTAAGCTAACCGCCGGTGACGCACCCGGATTAACGATAAGCTGGGTAATATCAGCAATAGAATCTCGCTGCTGGGTTTGATTGCGTACTAAAATATCGACTTTTGTGTCGTCTATACTAAATTTACTGGCTAATTCTCCGCCAACTTTAGCCGCAATTAAGCCCGATACATCGGCTGCATTTAAGCCCAATTGCGCAAGCTTAGCGTGGTCGAATAAAATCTTCAGCTCAGGGTTACCGATTTGTAAGGAGTTTTTCACATCGGCAAAGCGATTGTTTTTCGCAAGCTCAGCGGCCAGATCATCGCCATAGCGCTTAAGCTGCTGGAGGTCGTAACCTGCTATTTGAATTTCTAAGGGCG
The DNA here is from genome assembly GCA_047636735.1 of Glaciecola sp. GTDB lineage: Bacteria > Pseudomonadota > Gammaproteobacteria > Enterobacterales > Alteromonadaceae > Glaciecola. The sequence continues at coordinate 5,222 of JBLIGC010000027.1, forward strand.
CTGCAAAACTGAATAGCTCTGGTTTACCAAATTTACTTTGTACACCAGCCTGTATTGCTAAATGCTCACGCATTTTAGATTTTACTTGCTCAGTATTTTCATTGCTTGCATCTGTATTCATAACCACGTTGAGCTTGCCCCAGTGATCGCCACCTTGAACCGCAGAGGCATTCATTAAGCTGCCGGTGCCGGCTATTGAATAAGTTCTATCTACGCCGTCGAGCTGCTGCGTGAAGCTGGCTAAGTCGGCAATAATGGCGTCGGTATTTTGCAGCCTAGCACCCGAGGGCAAGGTAATTTCAACATTAAATTCCCCTTGCGACAAAGGAGGAATAAGCTCTACGCCCAGTTTAGGTAGCAACAAGATAGAAAGCAGCGATACCGCCATAATGGCTATTGTTACCATCAATCTTGCTTGCATAACTGCGTTTAGCGCTCGTTCGTATAAGCCGGCTAATAGTAAATAAAATTTGTCAAATATCCACAGCACAGGTTTAAATAAGTGGGTTAATAACCACGATATAACCCTAAAGAGCGTTGTAAACAGGCTCACTATAACAACCGGCACCACGTAAAACACAATTTTAATGATCCACACAAAAGGCCATTTTATATAGTAAGCGACTAAACCCATTTTACCGGTAGGTTTAATTGATTCTTGGGGTGGTCCCAAATCAAGTATTTGCTTGTTATCTTGAGTATTCGATTGGCTGCTGTGTTGCTCATTGTAATGAGACTTTTCGCGCGCAGCCAACATGGGAATAAGGGTCAGTGCCACCGCTAAAGAAACCGCTAGTGCAAAGGTGACCGTTAGTGCTTGGTCGCTAAACAACTGACCTGCAATTCCCTCAACAAATACTAAGGGAAAAAATACCGCCATGGTGGTTAACGTCGAGGCCACTATTGCCATAGACACTTGCGATGTACCTTTTACCGCAGCGTCGAGCGAATTACTATTTTGCTTTTTGTGCCTATCTATATTTTCTAACACTACAATACTGTTATCGACCAACAAGCCTATGGCCAGAGCAATGCCGCCTAAGCTCATAATGTTTAGGCTTATGTCATAGCTATACATAAGGTTAAAGGTGGCAATAATTGAAACGGGAATAGAAATAGAAATAATTAAGGTGGGCCAAATATTTTTTAAGAAAAAATATAAAATAAACATCGCTAACACACCACCAACAAGAGCGGCGTTTTTCACTTCATCTATGGCGCTAGCAATAAACAACGATTGATCATAGACCTGCTGTAGTTTGTAAGTTTTAGGAATTGCATCACGAATAGCGGTAAGTCTTTGAGATACTGCTCTTGCTACTTTTACGGTATTGGCATCGCCTTCCTTATAAATAGCAATTTCGACACCTTCAAATCCGTTAAAACGCGTAATTGAACTGCGTTCTTTATAGGTATCTACTACTTGCGCTATATCACTTAACTTAATGTGAACGCCTTGGCGAGTCGCAATATAGAGATTTCGCATATCATCTAAGGATTGAAATTGATTAATAGTCCGAACTAAGTATTCTTGCGAGCCATCTTCAACTCGTCCACCAGACGCATTTACGTTTTCATCTTTTAAACGCTGAATAATTTCAGCTAAGGAAATAGACAGCTGACTGGTGCGCTGCTGATCAATAAGCACTTGTACTTCATTTTCTAAACCGCCACCAATGCGAACAGACGCGACTCCTTCTACTGATTCAAGTTTGCGCTTGATGTCTTGGTCAGCAAAGGTGCGCAATCGCTTCATTTGCGCTATATCCAAAGACGAAAACTCGCCCTTAGTTGGTAAGTTTTGATCGCTTTGTATATCTATACTCAAGCCATAACGCATAATCGGATCTAGACTTGGATTGAATTTTAATAGTAATGGACGCCGCACATCTAATGGCAACAATAAAACATCTAACTTTTCACGCACCTCTAAGCTTGCTACGTCCATTTCAGTGCCCCATTCAAATTCAAGCACAACATCAGAGCGTTCCGCTTTTGATGCTGAAATGACTTTGCGTACGCCTTTTACAACGCCTACAGCCTCCTCAATAGGTTTAGTAACGAGTTGTTCTACTTCCCCGGGCGCAGCGCCAACATAGTCAGTTCTTACCGTTATGGTGGGATATGAAAGTTCTGGCAATAAATTTAACGATAATCGCGACAATGAAACAAAGCCAAATAGTAAAACCGCTAGCGTAAACATCCACACTGTAACCGGGCGCTTAACCGCCACTTCAATAATATTCATGGGTGAGTTCCTTGATTAACCATTAACAATATTTACGAGGGCGTTATTTTTAAGGTTTTGATGACCGGTAATCACTACTTTCTGATTGACGTGGAGTCCTTCAATAACTTCAACAAGGTTGCCTTCTTGATAGCCAATGGTAATAGCCTGTTTTTTGGCAATACCGTTTGCATCAACCACAAAAACATTGACCGTATCATCAAGAGATATTAAGGCTTTACGAGGTACTAAGGTGGCATTTTCACGCGTGTTATAATTCAGACTAACTTGGGTAAACATGCCTGCTTTAAGGGTTTTTTCAGGGTTAGGCACACGTAATGTTACTTTAAAAGTCCCTGTTGTTGAGTCAATTACAGGGCTAATACGCTCTACATAAGCAATGATTTTTTTATCGTTCAATGCTGTCACCGTTAAGCTTGCTTTTTGATCTTTAACGACCATCGAAAGCTCTTTTTCCGGTAAATGCACTATGCCATACAGGTCTTTTATCTGCACGATATGAAACATACGCTCGCGCTGAAAAGATTCGGTTAAGTTACCTACTTTGGCGTTGCGCTGGGCAATATATCCACTGATTGGCGCCACTATAGTGGCTTCTTTTAAGTCTAATTTAGCAATAGCTAATATGGCTTTTGCAGATTCGTATTGAGCGCTAATTTTATCGAAGGTATCGGTGCTAACAAGGTTTTGACTATATACCTTATTTATTTTTGCTAACTCTTTTTCTATACCAAGCATGTCTGCAGCAGCGCGTTGTAAATTGAGCTTATAACGCTGTGGTTCTAATTTAGCTAACACCTGGCCTTTTTCTACATAATCGCCTTCTTCAACCATTATTTCTTCAATAATACCCGAGGCCCGCGCAACTACAAATGCCTCTTCTTTTGCCTCAAGTACAGCCGTGGTTTCGTAGTTAGAAGAAATGCTGCCAGTAGTCGCTTTGCTTATTTCTACTGGTATAGGAATAACTTTTACTATTTCTTTTTCTGCTTCTGCATCTTTTACTGCCGCAGCATCCCCGCAACCGCCTAACATAGTGGTTGCTAGTAATAAGGTAACAAAAGGTAGGTATTTTAGTAGTGGTGACTTTGCTGTGTGGCTTAATTTTGAAGGCATGTCCATGTGTAATTCCAGTAGTTTTTATCTATTAGTCGCATTTTCAATCTTTTTTTGCATTGAACGTGCCAGAAATTATTAATTAATAAATACATGGGCTTAGGGATGATGGCACTATCTGAGCTTACATTACACTGGCTTTATTGGCGAATTTGACTAATAGTTGGTACAAAGTGCTCATAGTCATAGGTATACGAATAAAGTCGTAGCACATGCTAATAATAATATGTTAAGCACTATCAGTACATTGAGCATATTGTTGTTTCACGTTACTTTTAAATAGTATCCTGTTTACATTAGTATTTGATTTTATTGGTAAATCAAATCCATCTGCCTAACAAAAGAGAATCCATGAAAATATTACTAGCTGCCATCATTTCGATGTCTTTTTGCTTTACAACAATTGCTCAAGTTTCGCCGCAATGGGTGCGCTATCCTGTAATTTCACCCAATGGAGAAACCATTGCCTTTACCTACAAAGGTGACATATATAGTGTGCCTTCAAGCGGCGGCCAAGCTATGCGATTAACCTTTCACAAAGCACACGATTTCAAAGTAGTGTGGAGCCAAGATAGCAAGCAGATAGCTTTTGCGTCTGATCGTTTTGGTAACTTTGATGTTTTTATAATGGATGCCTTAGGCGGCAAAGCAAAAAGACTTACCTTTCACTCTAGCAATGAAGAACCATATACCTTTAACAAAAACCAAGAAGTGTTGTTTAAAGGCCAACGTATGGACTTAGCTCAACATAGACAGTACCCAACGTCGCTCCAAACCGAGCTCTATTCTGTCTCAACAAATGGCGGTCGAGTTAATCAAGTATTAAGCTTAGCGGTGGAAGATGTGCAAATTAGCACTGCTGGTAACCTAATTGTTTATCATGATAATAAGGGATTTGAAAATCCGTGGCGTAAGCATCATAAATCGGCCATAACGCGAGATATATGGACTTATAATGTAGACTCAGGCGAACATAAAAAAATCACTTCATTTGAAGGTGAAGACCGTTCTCCTATTTTTACTAACAATAGTAAGAGCATTTACTACTTAAGCGAACAAAGCGGTTCTTTCAATATCCACTCATTATCTCTAGACAGGCCGTCGCGGAATAAACAGCTAACCAAATTTGATTTACATCCAGTGCGTTTTTTATCCAAAGGCGAAAAGCAAGGCCAAGACATACTGGCTTTTAGCTATCACGGCATACTGCATACCATGACACCCGGCGACGCACCAAAGCCGGTAACGTTGAGTATTCGTACACAAGATATTGACAATAGCCAAAAAATGGTAAGTATAGACGGCGACATTACCAATATGGCAGTATCTCCTAATGGAAAAGAAATCGCGTATATTGCAAACGGAGAAGTATTCGTATCGTCTACCGATGGCGCTTTTACGAAACAAATAACCCATACCGCCTCGCAAGAAAACTTTATTACTTTTTCTCCTGGGGGTGACTACCTCCTATATGCTGCTGAACGTAACAATAGGTGGAGTATTTTTAAAGCATCCAAAACCCGCGAAGAAGAGCCCTTCTTTTACGCAGCTACCTTAATCACCGAACAGCCATTTGTTAGTAATAACGCAGACAATTATCAACCCAGTATTTCTCCCAACGGCAAAACCCTGGCTTTTATTGAAGACAGGCGCACCTTAAAAGTAATGGATTTAGACACCTTAAAAACCACGGTGCTGATTAGACCAGAAAACATGCTACACATGCGTGATGGCGACCAAACGTTTAGTTGGAGCCCCGACAGCGAGTGGATTTTGTTTGAATATGATAAACTATTAAATAACGCCGACATAGCCATGGTGCATGTATCTGGCGAACAAGACATAAGGGTTATTGTGCCTAGTGGTTATTATGATGCTTCTCCCAAATGGGTTAATCAAGGTAAACAAATCATTTGGTTTAGTAATCGCAGTGGCCTCAGAAGCTATGCAACCAGCGGTCGTTCACAAAACGATGTATATAGCCTATTCTTAACACAAGCAGACTGGGATAAGTTTAGCTTAAGCGAAGATGATTATGAGCTTTTACAAGCGATAGAAACAGCCGCCGAAGAAAAAACCGAAAAAGAAACCGAAAAAGAAACCGAAAGTGACAAAGTAGGTGATGATGACAATATCGCAAGTGAAGAAGTAGTAGTCATCAAACCTATAGAAATTGAATGGGATGATATAGATGATCGGACAAGTAAACTCACTATACACTCTTCCATTTTAGCCGATGCAGTGCTAAATAAAGACGCCACTAAACTTTATTATTTATCGCGCTTTGAAGATCAATTCGATCTATGGGAAACAGACTTACGCACTAAAGACACGTCCAAAACGATTAGTTTGGGTTCATCTGGCGGAAACCTTATTTGGGATCGCGATATGGAAACACTTTACTTGTTAAGCGATGGCAGTATTACTAAATTACTCGTAGAAGAAGGCAGCAGCGAAAACGTTACTATAAGTGGAAAAGTCATCATTGACCAAGATGCTCTTCGCCAACATTCGTTTGACCATGTATGGCTGCGTACCTCAAAGGTTTTTTATGAGCCCACTTTCCATGGTATCAATTGGGTACAGATGCGAAACGAGTACAAGCCTAAGGTAGCGCATGTAGCGAATCCTTATGAATTCACTGAATTACTCAGTGAAATGCTTGGCGAATTGAATGTTTCTCATGCCGGCGCTGGTTTTAGTGACGATAGCGATAATGGCGACGACACCGCCTCTCTAGGTATTTTTTATGACTATACCCACAAAGGCGACGGCGTTAAAATTACCGAAGTGATTAATGGTGGCCCATTAGACAAAGCTAAATTTGATGTAAAAGCAGGTATGCTTATTCTCAAAATTGACGGTGAAACAATTACCGATAGCATTGACTGGCCTGTGTTACTAAATCGCAAAGTAAATAAATTCACATTGCTTGAGATACTCGATAATACCACGGGCAAAACAAAGCAAATTACGGTGAAACCTATTTCAGATTCACAGCAATCTGAACTTTTATACGACCGCTTCGTCAAAATAAACGAACAAGAAGTGTTTGAAAAAAGTAAAGGGAAGTTAGGCTATGTGCATATTCCGGGCATGGGAGATGGTCCTTACCGCAGCATATACAATGATATGATGGGCCGATTTTACGATAAAGATGCCATGGTTATTGATACGCGCTTTAATGGCGGTGGCGACTTAGTAGCCGATTTGGCGATGTTTTTTACTGGCGAAACATTTTTGACCTATGCCATTGAAGGCAAAGTGGTAGGCGGTGAACCAACTTCACGTTACACCAAACCTGTTATTGCGCTCTTTAATGAATCTATGTACAGCGATGGTCACTGTTATGCCAGTGGTTTTACCGACTTGAAATTAGGAAAGTCTGTAGGTATGCCAGTGCCTGGCACCTGTAGTTTTGCTGGTTGGGACAGCTTACCTATGGGGGGGTACTGGGGCGTAGTACCCGTAAGCGCTAAAAATAAAAAGGGTGAGTGGCTAGAGAACAATGAAGTGGCGCCTGATATTGAGGTAAAAAATCAGCCTGGCGTTATTGATGCAGGTCGTGATCAACAGTTAGAGCGCGCCATTAAGGAAATGCTGCAAGATTTGTAATACCCGTTTTTAATAACTAGCCTCCATAGACACACTCTAGGAGGCTTTTTTGTGAGCCTCAATAATGTAAAATAAAGAGTGAATAATTCAAACCCATATAATAAAGATTATTTGTAGGTAATTATCATTACATACTTTACACTAGCAAAAAATAATCTTACCCGTTGAACCTAGCCATCCTGAACAAGTTGATGATTTAATTAAAAACGTGATCGGTGCGCCAGTAGTGATTAAATTATTACCCATGCTAAACCGAATCAAACTTGTATCTGTGGAAAAGGCTAAATGAAACAACTAATTATTGGTGGGCAAGAAATAAAGCCCGGTGAAACAAAGCGCATAAGGCTAGAAATGCCGCCTTTATATACCGATGCGCGCATGTCCATACCTGTTCATGTGCAAAGAGGCAAGCGCGATGGACCTACGCTTTTTGTAAGCGCTGCTATTCATGGTGATGAATTAAACGGTATAGAAACAGTTAATCGTTTATTAAAAAGCAGTTCAATTAAACGGCTACGCGGTACCCTAATTGCGGTGCCAATGGTTAATGTATATGGTGTGCTAAACCAAAGTCGATATTTACCCGACAGACGCGATTTGAACAGATGCTTCCCTGGCAGTCAAAAGGGTTCTTTGGCAGGTCGTATAGCGCATTTGTTCTTAACTGAAATTGTTGAGAAATGTGATGTAGGCATCGACTTGCATACAGGTGCAATTCACCGAAGCAACCTACCCCAGGTCCGCGCTGATTTAGACGACCCTGAAACCTTAGAACTAGCAAAAGCGTTTGGCTTACCCGTATTACTTAATGCTGAGTTACGCGATGGCTCGCTAAGACAAGTTGCTAGCGAAATGGGTGTCAAAATGGTGCTTTACGAAGCCGGTCAAGCACTACGTTACGATGAGTTTTCTATTCGTGCAGGTGTAAAAGGTATAACCAATATTATGCGCCACATTGGCATGCTAAATAAGACCCAGCGCAAAGGCCCTACAATAAAGATGTTTGTTGCTCGCCAAAGTGGATGGGTACGTGCAAATGAGTCTGGTTTTGTGATGCATATTGCGCAACTAGGTGATCATGTCAATAAAGACCAAGTACTCGCGACTATAGCAGATCCGTTTGGTGATTTACTTGGGCAAATATTAAGCCCTCAAGAAGGAGTAGTAATAGGTAAACAAAACATCCCACTGGCGCAAGAAGGAGAAGCTATCTATCATATTGCTTATTTTCGCAAACCAGATTCTGTGGCTGAACATTTAGAATTAGTGCAATATGATCTACTGCCCCGAGACACCAGTTTACCGCCCTTAGGGCCATAGTTATTAACACAGTTCAGGTAAAAGCCATTGGCTTTTTGTATTAACATTGAATAGTTTTTATTATTAGGTACTTATGGATAATTCTTCTGAAAAAATGTTACTAGGTGCATTAGAAAAATGCGATTTACCCGACCTAGGTATATCTAACTTAGTTATGCGAGTAGACACAGGCGCTGCAACTTCTTCATTACACGTTGAAAATGTAGAAGAATATAAAAAAGACGGTAAATCTTGGATTAGCTTTGATATTCACCCTGATGTTTACAATGTAAAAAAAATTACACGCCACAAAAGTAAAGTAAAAGCGAGGCGTAAAGTTAGAAGCTCTTCAGAAACCCTTGAACATCGGTATGTCATTGCCACGACGCTAGCGATAGGAAAAAACAGCTGGCCCATTAAGATTAATCTTACTGATAGAACGGAAATGACCTACCTCATGTTGCTTGGCCGTCAGGCTATGGCAGATAAAATTTTAGTTGACCCCAGCCAAGAATTTTTAGCCTCTTATAAAACATAAGGGCTGGCTGAACAATTATTGGACAGGAAGTATGTAGCCCGTCAACTTACTCTTTACTTTTAATTAAAAAAAGAGTTATACAAACGGTATTTGTCTTAATGCAAAAACTGCGCATGAAATGTAATATGCTCATCAATAAACGTGCTGATAAAATAATAACTGTGGTCGTAGCCCGGGTGTATATTCAGTTGAATAGTGTAATCATTCAACAATGCCGCTTTTACCAAGTTTTCTGGTTTTAATTGCGTTTCCAAAAAGTTATCATCGCCGCCCTGATCAATCAAAATATACGGTTTTACGCTAGCCCGTTTGATTAATTCAGTGGCATCATACTGGGTCCATTGTTTGCTGTTATCGCCCAAATATTGAGTGAATGCTTTTATACCCCATGCACATTCCATAGGATTACAAATAGGACTAAATGCCGAAATAGACGCAAACACATCTGGGTTTCTCAAGCCGATTGTTAATGCACCATGCCCGCCCATTGAATGCCCGCTAATAGATTTTTTATCGGTAACTGGAAAACTTGATTCAATTAACTCAAGTAATTCATCAAGAATATAATCGTACATGTGATAATTACGTTCATAAGGCGCCTGAGTTGCATTTAAGTAGAACCCTGCACCCAAACCAAAATCGTAAGCCTTTTGAGGGTCATCGGGTACATCAACTCCTCTTGGGCTTGTATCAGGAGCAACAATGGCAATGCCCAGTTGGGCGGCAATTTTGAGTGCGCCGGCTTTTTGCATGAAATTTTCATCGGTACACGTTAAGCCCGACAACCAATATATAACAGGCACTTTTTCTACTTTCCCTTCAATACCCTTATTTGCCGCATGGGGCGGTAAATAAATAGAAAACCGCATAGTACATTTATTCGCATCTGAGTAATGAGTATATTGGCTAAGCGTTCCGTTAAATACGAGCGTTTGTGATACGCTTGTCAAGCCTGCTATGTTGATGTCTTTTACTGGCTTATTGGGCATATTACTGACTCACTTTAGGGCTATCACCAAAATGTATAACCGAACGTATACTTTTACCCTCATGCATTAAGTCAAAGGCTTCATTTATGTGCTCAAGCGACATATTATGCGTAATAAAGTCGTCTAGCTTTATTTCTCCGTTCAAATATTTTTCAACATAACCGGGAAGCTCAGTGCGGCCTTTTACGCCGCCAAATGCAGTTCCGCGCCATACTCTTCCGGTTACTAACTGAAATGGACGTGTGCTAATTTCTTGTCCTGCTCCCGCTACTCCAATAATGACCGATTCACCCCATCCCTTATGACAACATTCTAAGGCGCTGCGCATTACATTTACGTTGCCAATACACTCAAATGAGTAATCAACACCGCCGTCGGTCAACTCAACAATCACATCTTGAATGGGCTTGTCATGATTATTAGGGTTTATACAGTGTGTTGCACCTAACTTTTTAGCTAGTGCAAATTTACTTTCGTTTACATCAATCGCAATTATTATGCCGGCTTTAGCCATAACGGCACCAATAATAGCCGACAACCCAATGCCACCTAAGCCAAATATAGCAACCGAATCGCCCGGCTCTACTTTTGCAGTATTCATCACGGCACCAATACCGGTGGTAACGCCACAACCAAACAAGCAAACTTCGTCCAAAGCGGCCTTTTTGTTAACCTTAGCTAAGGATATTTCTGGTAACACAGTATATTCAGAAAAGGTTGAACAGCCCATGTAATGAAAAAGTGGCTTGCCATCTTTATAAAAGCGGCTGGTGCCGTCGGGCATTAAGCCCCGTCCTTGGGTTTCCCGAATTTTTTGGCATAGGTTGGTTTTGCCTGACAGGCAGAACTTACATTCACCGCACTGAGGTGTGTATAAAGGGATAACATGATCGCCAACAGAAACTGAGGTAACACCGTCGCCAATTTGTTCAACAATGCCGCCGCCTTCATGACCTAAGACCACTGGAAATATCCCCTCTGGGTCTTCTCCCGATAATGTAAAAGCGTCGGTGTGGCATACACCTGTAGCCACAATTTTCACCAATACTTCGCCGGCTTTGGGCAGCATTACGTCTATTTCTTCAATACTTAGTGGTTGATTGGCAGCCCATGCTACCGCTGCCTTAGATTTAATAAACTGTGACATGTGTCGTCCTTATGTTTGAACAAAATGGTGTATGAGGCTACTTTTTTGTGAAAGAAGTACTTGAAAATTAGACGCAAAAAACAACTGAAATGAGAATGTGTTAAAGCTCTACTAAGGCTTAATCATCAATATTATGCATCTCTAAATTACTCAATTCTGCTTGCACCGTAGGACTGCTTTTACCGGCTTCGCTGCGGGCTTTATCAATACGCTCTAAGTAATGATGGTCAATGTCACCGGTTACATAGTTGCCGTCAAAAACAGAAGTTTCAAAGCGCGAAATAGCGGGATTTTCTTCTCTTACTGCTTCAACTAAATCTGTAAGATCTTGAAATATTAAACCGTCGGCTTTAATTAAGTCTCTTATTTGTGGTATTTCGCGCCCATAAGCAATAAGCTCGTTGGCTGAGGGCATATCAATTCCATATACATTTGGAAAGCGGATTTCAGGCGCAGCTGAGGCAAAGTAAACTTTTTTAGCCCCTGACTCTCTGGCCATTTCAATAATTTGCTCAGACGTGGTTCCGCGTACAATAGAGTCATCAACTAGTAGCACACTTTTACCTTTAAATTCAGACTTAATAGCATTGAGCTTGTGTCTAACCGATTTTCTGCGTTGTACTTGTCCCGGCATAATAAATGTTCTGCCAATGTATCGGTTTTTAACGAATCCTTGTCTGTAAGGCTTTTCAATGGTATTTGCAATTTGAAGTGCTACATCCATAGACGTTTCTGGGATAGGAATAACCACATCAATGTCTAAATGTGCCCACTCACGTTTAATTTTCTCGCCTAATTTTTTACCCATATTTACACGTGATGCATATACCGAAATACCATCAATAAAAGAATCGGGCCGAGCAAAGTATACAAATTCAAAAATACACGGATTTAAAGCCGCTTTGGGTGCGCATAATTTGGTAAACAACTGGCCCTGTTCGGTGACATAAATTGCTTCACCCGGGGCAACGTCGCGAATAAAGTCAAAGCCAACGGAATCTAGAGCAACACTTTCTGAAGCGACCATATATTCATCGCCAAGCAGTGTTGTGCGCTTGCCTAATACCAAGGGGCGAATGCCATTAGGATCTCTAAAGGCAACCATGCCATAACCTATTATTGCCGCCACTACCGCATATGCGCCTTTTATTTTATTATGCGATATTTCAACTGCTTTGAAAATATCTTCGGCGGTAACTTCTAGTTCACTGGTGCTGGTAAGGGCGTGAGCAAAAATATTTAATAACAACTCTGAATCTGAATTAGTATTTATATGCCTACGGGCAACACGAAACACTTCTTCTTGAAGTTCGTGTGCATTGGTTAAATTACCGTTGTGAGCAAAAGCAATACCAAAAGGCGAATTAACATAAAAAGGTTGTGCTTCAGCAGAGCTTGACGAGCCCGCTGTTGGATAGCGGCAGTGACCAATACCAACGTTCCCGGTTAAACGTTTCATGTGACGAGTATGAAATACATCGCGCACTAAGCCGTTGTCTTTGCGTAATTGAAACATATTTTTTTCGATCGTCATTATGCCTGCCGCATCTTGCCCTCTATGCTGCAATACAGTGAGCGAATCATAGATCAACTGATTAACTGCTTCTTTACCGACTATACCTACGATGCCACACATACATAACTTCCTGTGATTGAGTTAAACAGATTCACCTGATAAAAAGCTTGAACGCTCTTTCATAAAATCAAAAAACCATTCTATAATAATGCCAAATTCTGGCACCAATACCGACGATTGCCACCACTGGGCTTGAGCAAAAGTTGTAAATGTATCAATAGAAAACAGCACAGCGCTCACAATTAATACCCCACGCAAAGCGCCAAAAACCATACCAAGCGCGCGGTCGGTGCCACCCAGGCCTGTTGCTTTGACCAGTTGAGATATCATATAGTTGATAAGCGCACCCACAATAAGTGTACCCACAAATAAAATGCCAATGGCAGAAGCATTGCGTAACATGGGGTCTTCTATTTGAGTTAATAACTGGGCGAGTTGAGGATAAAAAGTGCGAGAGATAAAAAAGGCGGTTATCCATATTATAAGTGAAATTGCCTCTTTAACAAAACCACGCACTAAACTAATAATTGATGACAGCGCGATAATGCCAATAATCGTAAAATCAAACCAATTCATGGGTTGTATTTTTCCTGTAAAAGCGTGTTTATTTAGCCTTTTTTGTGGCGTAGAGTTTAGCAAGGTTTAGCATATTTAACTACCCAGCACTAACTTCAAAAGCAGTAATTTTACCTTTTAAATTTGTTATCTCTTGCAGATGAGGTAATGCACGCTCTAGCTTCTCTTTGTCGAGCTCGGGACCAACAAACACTTTGGTTAATTCGCCCACCGACGTCATCACCGGGCGACTATATGCACGATACCCAGCATTGGTAAGCGTTTTTAGTAGTTCTCTTACATTTTTTTGATGCTTAAAGCTACCCAATTGTACTACCCAACCAGAATCTTTTATATCTAGGTCAAGCAGTTCATTTGTTTGTTTCGCACTGTTTTGCCTGACACTTATGCCTGTTGGCTTTTTTGTGTTGGCAGTGCTTTTATTGTCCTTGGCAAGATTTTCTGCGTTAGCTTGGATACCAGTTTGGCTGAAGGCCGGCTCATCCACCGGTAACTCATCTATTACTTCAACTGGTTGATTTAGCTGTGACGCTACTTCAGAAGTATCAAACGCTTCAATATTTTGTACTTTTACAAGCTCGGCCACAGAGGGAACGTCAATAAATTCTTGCTTATTAGTGCGTTTTTCACCGTCTAAGAATTCTGGCACTAATATTACCACTAATGCCACCACAATGATGGTACCCACTAACCTGTTTTGAAGCGCACTTGTCATTGAATGTCATTTACCTTGTAAATAAGTAATCGCGTAATATTAACGCTTATAGTCTGCCAACGCTTGCTTAAAATCTGAAGCTAAAATAAAGGAGCCTACTGCTAAAATGATATCATTTGTACGGTAGTTCACAATAGCCTGCTGTAGTCCTAATGCTACATTTGCAAATTTTTCTGCTTGTTGCTTATGTTTATGCACTGCATTTTGCAATCTATCAGCTTTTTCACCGCGAACCGTCGGTAAGTCAACACAGTACCATCTTGCATTTAATGCGGATAATTGGTCAATGGTGGCTTCAATGTTTTTGTCTTTCAACATCCCCATTACTATGTGACACTTATTAAAGTGTATTTGTTGCATTCTTGTAAGCAAATATTTTGCCGAGTCCTCATTATGTGCAACATCCAAAATAATATGTGGTGACTCACTGATTACTTCAAAGCGCCCCGGTACACTTACCGTATCAATTAAGCTCTTAAGCGCCTCGATGGGCAATAATAAATGTTCTGGATGGCTAAAAAATTTAGAAATAAGATGCAATGTGGCCAGCGCCGTCATTATATTTTGCGGCGGTATTTTAGTATTCTGCAATGAAAAAACATCTGTATTGCCATGCACATTAATCCAGCCTTTGGTAAACGACGAATTTACTGCATCAGTCTTACTAAGGCTTATGCCAAAATCATGATCACATAAGAGTCCATAGTTAGATAGCCGCTTAAGTATTTCATCCACGCTTTGGTGCATGTTGCTATAACCAATAACAACCTGTTGATCGGGTTTAATAATACCAGCCTTCTCAGCTGCAATAGCGTTGGTGGTGTCACCCAAATAAGCTTGATGATCAAGGCCAATACTGGTAATTACCCCAATGTGCGCGTCAACAATATTGGTCGCGTCTAAGCGTCCCCCTAAACCGACTTCGAGAATCCAAATATCAAGCTTTGATTCTGCAAAAATAACCAATGCACATAAAGTTGCATATTCGAAATAGCTTAATGAAATTGCATCTTTTTGATTGTGTATTCTTGCCTGTTTTTTGTGCTCAATGCGATCATCAGCGACATGCTCACAAACTTCGCCGGTTTTAAGATTGCTTCCTTTTGCTGCGTCATAAACCTTGGCAAACGCTGCACATAACATCGTATCTTCTGCATCAACGCCACACACTCTAATTCTTTCGTTAAATTGTACTATATGCGGAGATGCATAAACTCCAACACGATATGGAGTGTGTAAACAAGCTTGCTCTATAAAACGACAGGTTGTGCCTTTACCGTTAGTGCCAGCGACCGTCACAATGCAGGCAGTAGAGAAATCGAGAGATAATCTGTCTACAACTCTACGTACCCTCTCAAGGCCCATATCAATGGTTTGGGCGTGAGCGGTTTCAATGTATTGAAGCCACTCATCCAAAGTATTGTCTTTATGCACTGGTTCTTTATGCCTTAGTTAGTTTGCACTAATCGACTAGCGGCAACTCTATAACTGGCTCTAATTTTTTAGGATAGTGCATATGGTGTAATTTAGACAATATACTATAAATTTTATCACGCATTTGGCGCCTATCAACAATCATGTCTATAGCGCCTTTTTCTAACAAAAATTCGCTGCGCTGAAAGCCTGCCGGTAATTTTTCTCTTACGGTCTGTTCTATAACCCGCGGGCCAGCAAAACCAATAAGTGCTTTAGGCTCACCAATATTTACGTCGCCTAACATTGCCAAACTAGCGGAAACGCCACCCATAGTCGGATCGGTCATTACCGATATATATGGCAAACCTTTTTTACTTAATTTAGCTAATGCTGCACTCGTTTTAGCCATTTGCATTAACGACAGCAATGCTTCTTGCATCCTAGCTCCACCGCTGGTAGAAAAACATACAAACGGGCAGTTATTTTCAATTGCAGCGTTTACGCCTTTTACAAACTTAGCGCCTACCACCGAGGCCATAGACCCCCCCATAAACGCAAATTCAAAGCTTGCTACCACCACGGGCATACCGTTTAATTTACCTTTCATTACCACCAACGCGTCTTTTTCATTAGTGGCTTTTTGCGCTGCACTTATTCTGTCCTTGTAACGTTTTGAATCTTTAAATTTAAGGATATCTTGCGGCTCAAGTTCACCGGCTAACTCTACTTTGTCTTTAATGTCGAGAAAGGCATTGAGGCGGCCGCGGGCGGTAATGCGCATATGATGATCACACTTAGGGCACACTTCCAACTGCTTTTCTAATTCAGTTTTATATAACACTGCGTTACAATCTGAGCATTTTGTCCAGATGCCCTCAGGTACGTTACCTTTGGTTCCGTTTTGTGTTTTCGGCAGTATTCTTTCAATCCAGCTCATAAAGCATTCCTGTTGTTATTGTTTTAATACTAATTTTTATATGAGTGCAAAGCGGCTTTGCAGACTATGCGATACTATTTCACGTCAAGTAGGCATCTTTAATATGCGTAGATTAAACCATAAAATGGATACTTTTTATATGTTTAACTGGTCTAAAGTGTGATCGTAGAGCCTGTAGTTAAGGCATATAGTCAATTTAGTAATGAGTTAATCAATCTGTTGTTCATTTTAAGTCTGGCAAGAATAATGGACCAGCATGGGTCTTGGGTAAGGCAAAGCGATCATCGTAATCTACCTCGACCAAATATAAACCGTTTGGTTTAGCGGTGGATGAGGCTTTTGCACGGTCTTTTATTGCCAGTACCTCGGCTATATAACTGAGTGGTTTTTCGCCGCTGCCGACATCTAATAGCGAACCCACAATGTTTC
>JBLIGC010000028.1:0-21570 GCA_047636735.1 Glaciecola sp.
CTATAGACAATACAGGCGCAAGTTCATTCGCTGATGCAATTGGTAACGCCGATACGGGGATCAACAAAGGCATAGAGTTTTCAGGTACATGGGATATTGCAGATAACTGGTATTTGCAAACAAATGTTGGCTATTTAGATGCAACATTTGGCGATTATACAAAAATAAATGGCGATTTTGTAGCACTGCAACAGCAAGCTCACGCTCCCGAATATACGGCTTACTTTGCATCTACATGGAAAGTGTCAGACAACTTAAGTTGGTTTGTAGACCTAGATATAAAAGATGACTTTAGATTAGGTATAAATCACGATGTGCGAGCGCCGTTTTCTGCCGTTCTTAACTCTGACTTAACGTGGCGCTCAACAAGCAAACAAATGTATTCGCTTACATTGTGGGTAAAAAATATTACCGACAAGGCGGTTGTGACTAGAGGTTTCGGAAGTTTTCCAAATGATCCCCGTGATGGATATAGCACTAACGGACCATATTTTCAGTTTGGTCAGCCTAGACAAATAGGCGTGATGTTTAATTATGAATGGGAATAATCATTACCCAAAGCAATTTATAACGCATGCGAGTACTGATAAAAATGAGCATTGGCGAAAACAATATAAGCGAGGACAATATGCAATTAGCGGTTGAAATTTCACTTTATCCACTGCATCAAGAGTACGTGCCTTATATACAAAATTTTATTGATAGGCTTAATACTGATAAAGATTTGCTAGTGAAAACCAGTCACACCTCTACCTTAGTTAGTGGGGAATTTAGTTACGTGATGCAAATGATGCAAACACAAATGAGGGAAACTTTTGAACAAGTAGGCCAAGCAATTTTTGTATGTAAATTTTTAAATGCTACACATATGAATTTAGATTAGCATTGTCTTTTTTAGACTTAGTATCTCAGCAGTGGCAGCAGCAAAGCATAGGTGAAATATTTGCTGTTTTGTTAGCTGTCGCTTATGTTTGGTTAGCTGCCGAGGAGTCTATTTGGTGCTGGCCCGCGGGGTTTATTAGTACAGCTTTATATGCCTATATCTACTGGGACGTTACGCTATTTTTTCAGATGATATTAAATGTATATTACATGGGTATGGCTGTGTGGGGCCTAATATATTGGCGTAAAAGCGGTAGTGAAAAGCTTAGCATTTCTTGCATGAAATGGTTGGACCATGTCGCTGTTGTTGTTGGCGGTATAATGGCAACGATTGTCGTGTTTTTTATTGCCTCCCAATTTCTTGAATACAATTTAGTCCTGCTCGATATTACCTTAACGGTATTTTCCTTGATAACGACTTATTTAACGGTTACCAAAAAGTTAGAAAACTGGTATTACTGGAGCGTTATAAATTTAGTCAGTATTGTGCTTTTATATGATAAAGGTTTGTATTTAACGATGGTACTTATGCTCCTTTACTTAGTCTTAGCGTTAAGAGGGTTTTTGCACTGGTCTGGCGTTTATCGACAGCTTCAAGAACATGCCCACTAACCCTTTTTATGAAGAATCAGAAGGCTTGCGCATTCTTAGAGTGTTAAAAGGCTCTGAACTAGTCAATATTCATAGTCCAAACTTTGCGATAACGCGCATTTTGCATGGCGCTATTAATCGAAACTTTAAGGTGTCTGACGGTGACAAAAACTTATTGTTAAAAGTGTTTAGCAATAACAAAACGCTGCCTATCAACCGCCAGCACGTGTTTAAGATGCAAGAAGAGTTAGCTGTTTTAGGCTTTGCTGCGTTACCTTTGTTTTTAAGCAAGGATTGTGAAATTTATTGTGAGCAATGGATTGATATCCCAGCGCCCATAAAACCCGTACGCAAAGACCGGGCGAAAACAAACCTAGATGTAACTACGCTAATAAACACTTTGGCTGAAGCATTACTTAAGGTGCATAATTCTGATGTTTCAGCTCAAATAGTTCCGTTAGATGAGCATTGGAAAATTTACTGGCAAAAAATCGAGTTCCCAAATCTTAGCCTTCAAGCAAAATACAAAGAAGTTCAACAAAAGTGGCAGCTTTATATGGCAAAGTACATAGACCAGTTTGTACTTTGCCACAACGATTTGCATATTGATCATATTAGCTTTCCAAACGGACCTATTTTCGACTGGGAATACGCCGGTCTTGGTTGTCGGTATTTTGATATTGCTAGTTGCTGTTTGATCAATAATCTACATCAAGCAGATATACTTAAGCTGTGCAGTCAATATGCACATTTAGCCAACAAAGAGGCTCAAGAAGTCATCAGTAAAGTACAAGAAATGAGCATTATTGTAGCTTTTACATATGAGCTATGGACAGAGTCTGTGGGTAAAACAAATAATCCATAATAAATGACTTTATTTATTTACTTGGCTCGTTATAATGCGCTTGCAAAAGAGGGGTGTAGTTCCAATTGGTAGAACAGCGGTCTCCAAAACCGATGGCTGGGGGTTCGAGTCCCTCCACCCCTGCCACTTTGGCATGCCTTTTTTTGCTTGGCATTAATAACACGCCTAATTTGGAGTTAAAAAATATGCTTTCGTCTTTAACAAACAAACTACAAAATATATCCGAACAGCAAAAGGCACAACTTAATGCCATGGGCATTGTTCTATATGAACCCATTACGCAAATTGAGCTTGCGGGTCAGCCCTGGCTTCACAACCTATGTGAGTTGTTAAAAATCCCCATCGAAAATTGTTTGTTTGACAGCAATACGCCAAGCTTTGATGAGGCAACACAAATGCTACACCTTCCGGCAACAAGCTACGCGAGTGAAGTTGAAGTGAAAAAGTTGATTTGGTTAAATATTCGCCAATACGTTCGCCAGTAAAATGGAAGGGTTTTCGATTTTGCGCGCTGCTCAAGCGCATCAATTGCATAAACAAGCATACGCTCTATTTTGCGGTCATAGAGACTATCCATGGCAATATGCTACTTTTGAAAAAGCACTTACATCACCCAACTCTCTACTTGTTCAACTTAACAATGAATGTGTAGGTTATGCAGCAGTGTCTGAGGTAGCCGGTGAGGTTGAAATAGAGGATATTTGTGTTGCAAGTGAATATAGAAGGCAAGGTATTGCAGATAAGCTTCTAATTCACTTAATTTTACAGTCGGAGCGTCAAAACGCAGACTACATATTGCTTGAGGTTGCCCAGCAAAATAAGCAGGCAAGGGCGTTATATGAAAAACATGGCTTTGCACTTATTACTATAAGAAAAAACTATTATTCATTGGCGAATAACACATTTGATGATGCCCTGTTGTTACAAAAAATGCTGCGTAAAACATTGTGAAAATACAGCATTGAAATTAGTCTAAACTAACTATGGGCTATGGTACTAAGCGAATATACAAAGCATCCTTGTGCTGTATGTGCCAAGGCTTGAGATTGCTGGTGTTTAACTTCAGTGTCTGCTACATAAGCGGTTAAAAAAACGCTTGATCAAAATTTTGCAGAACTTCTGAAATTTATCGAAGCATAAGTATACGATTTTCGGTAGAATATCGCGCCGCTTTCGCTTAGAAAGGAGTGGTAAAATTAATTGCTTGTAAATTGGTGTGCAAATAAGGGTTTAATGGGTATGGTCGATAGTAATTTTATAAATGAAATCAATAAGCGAAGAACATTTGCTATTATTTCGCACCCCGATGCGGGTAAGACTACGATAACCGAAAAAGTACTGTTGTTTGGAAATGCAATACAAGTGGCTGGTACCATCAAGGGCAAAAAATCAGGTCAGCATGCTAAGTCTGATTGGATGGAGATGGAAAAAGAAAGGGGTATTTCTGTTACTACCTCGGTTATGCAGTTTCCTTATCAAAATCATTTGGTTAATTTACTTGACACCCCAGGCCACGCAGACTTTTCAGAAGATACTTACCGTACCTTAACGGCGGTGGATTCATGCCTAATGGTAATTGATGCAGCCAAAGGGGTAGAAACAAGAACTATCAAGCTTATGGAGGTAACGCGCCTGCGTGATACCCCTATTGTCACTTTCATTAATAAGTTAGACCGCGATACCCGCGACCCCATCGATTTGCTTGATGAAGTAGAAGATATACTCAAAATAAAATGTGCACCCATTACATGGCCCATTGGCATGGGAAAAGAATTCAAAGGTGTTTATCACCTATTGCGTGATGAAACAATTTTATATAAATCAGGTCAAGGTCATACTATTCAAGAAACCAGAACAATTAAAGGTTTACACAACCCTGACCTAGATACTGCCATTGGCATGTATGCCCAAGAGCTAAGAGAAATGCTTGAGTTGGTGCAAGGTGCCTCGCATGAGTTTGAGCTAGATGCCTTTTTAAAGGGCGAGCTTACGCCTGTATTCTTTGGTACTGCGCTGGGTAATTTTGGTGTTGACCATATGTTAGATGGCCTGGTTAAATGGGCGCCAGCACCTATAGGTAGACAAACCGATGCCAACACATTCGTTGCAGCTAAGGAGCCTTCTTTTAGTGGCTTTGTATTTAAAATACAGGCTAATATGGATCCTAAACACCGAGACCGAATTGCATTTTGTCGCATTGTGTCGGGTAAGTACGAAAAAGGCATGAAAATGCATCATAGTCGTATTGGTAAAGACGTTAGAATTTCTGATGCACTTACTTTCCTTGCTGGTGACAGAACGCTCTTAGAAGAAGCATATGCTGGCGACATCATTGGTTTGCATAATCATGGGTCAATGCGCATTGGCGATACGTTTACCAGTGGTGGTAAATATGCGTTCTCAGGCATTCCAAACTTTGCGCCTGAATTATTTAAACGTATTCGTTTACGCGACCCACTTAGGCAAAAACAACTTTTAAAAGGCCTTATCCAACTGTCGGAAGAAGGTGCGGTGCAGGTGTTTAGACCGATTATGAACAACGATTTAATTGTTGGCGCGGTTGGTGTGCTGCAATTTGATGTTGTGGTAGCGCGTTTGAAAGCAGAATATAATGTAGATGCTCTTTATGAACATGTAAATGTAAGCACTGCACGCTGGGTTTATGGTGAACCTCGGAAGGTTGACGAATTTAAACGTAAAACTGAAATCAACTTAGCTTATGACGGCGGCGATAACCTTACTTATATTGCGCCTACCATGGTTAATTTGTCGCTTGCGCAAGAACGTTATCCGGACATTAAATTTACGGCTACTCGCGAACAATAGCGACGCAATAAAAAATATAACATTTCTTTAAAGGTTTTTGAAAAAAGATGAATATTCAACAGTTATTAGTCGAGCGTTTTACCCAAGCACTTAACACATTAGGCTGGCCTGATGCACCAGTACCCGTTGCAAAAAGCGCGAAACAAGAATTTGGCGAATACCAATTCAATGGTGCTATGGGACTTGCGAAAAAACTCAAAAAGAATCCTAGAGACATTGCCCAACAAATTTTAGAAGCCGCAGATTTAGCTGATATAAGCGATAAATTAGAAGTGGCGGGTCCTGGTTTTATTAATATTCATTTAAGTAACAAATGGCTATCTAAACAGCTAACGGCAGTTGTAAACGACGCTCGTTTAGGTATTGAGGTTCAGGCTGCTAAAAATGTGGTGGTGGACTACTCAGCGCCAAATTTAGCCAAAGAAATGCATGTGGGGCACTTGCGCTCAACTATTATTGGTGACGCTGTTGCTAAGTGTTTAGAATTTTTAGGCCATAAGGTTATACGCCAGAATCATATGGGAGATTGGGGCACTCAGTTCGGCATGTTATTAGCGCACCTTCAAGACAAGTTAGCGCAAAATCAAGTTGCTGAAACTGCACTAAGTGATTTAGAAGACTTTTATCGCGAAGCTAAAGTGCGCTTCGACAACGAAGAAGGCTTTGCTGACATTGCACGTGAATACGTGGTCAAACTGCAGGGCGGCGACAGAGATTGCTTGGCCCTATGGCAAAACTTTATTGACGTATCTATAAGTCACTCCGAAGATATTTATAAAACACTTGGCGTGTCATTATCACGAGCAGATGTGATGGGAGAGAGCGCTTATAATAACGACTTAGCCAATGTGTTAACGCTGTTAAAAGAACAAGGTATTGCGCAAGAAGATGCAGGTGCTCAGGTTGTTTTTTTACATGAATTAGCAGATAAAAACGGAAAACCAGCGGTTTATATTGTACAAAAATCAGGTGGTGGTTACCTGTACTCAACTACTGATTTGGCAGCTATTCGACACCGTTCGGGTATGTTAGAGGCTGATCGAACCCTAATTTTCACCGATGCCCGACAGGCTCTACATTTCAAGCAAACTGAAATTGTGGCCCGCAAAGCTGGCTTTATGCGAGATGATGAATCTTATCAGCATTGCCCATTTGGTATGATGCTTGGCAAAGACAACAAACCTTTTAAAACCCGAAGCGGTGGCACGGTAAAGTTGATTGATTTACTCGACGAAGCTGCACAACGCGCCGAAAAGTTGGTACTGGCGCGTAATCCAAATATTGCACCTGAAGCACTGGCCGAAATGAAGTCAAAACTGGGTATTGGCGCAGTTAAATATGCCGATTTAAGTAAAAATAGAACTACTGATTATGTGTTTGATTGGGATGCTATGCTTAGCTTTGAAGGCAACACGGCGCCATATTTACAATATGCCTACACACGTATTCAAAGTATTTTTGCAAAAGCGAAATTTAACCCAACTGCCCATGCCCAAATTAATAGCGCTATCATCATTCATCAAAATGCCGAAAAAGCACTATGCTTGCACTTATTACAGTGTCAAAATGCACTTGAATTAGTAGCCAAAGAAGCAACGCCTCATATTTTATGCACTTATTTATATGAGTTGGCCGCTTTATATATGCGTTTTTACGAAGCCTGTCCTATCCTAAAAGACGATGTAAGCAAGCAAAGCAAGCATACTCGATTAAGCTTGTGTGCAGTTACGGCAAATACGCTTAAACTAGGACTAGATTTATTGGGTATTGATACAATGCAAAAGATGTAGAAAGGCGATATGCTTTAATTGCTGTTATTCTAACGAACAGGTTTACTTTAACTAAGCATATGTAAATCGCTGTATATTCGTTTTTCTCAATCCCATAAGGATTTTTATGTGTAAATTATTAGCCTTCAGTGGCAGCCTTCGTCAACATTCGTTTAATCAAAGTATAGTAATTGCGGCTAGCGATGGCGCAAAAGCGGCGGGCGCTGAGGTCACCATAGTGCATTTGAACGATTTTAAAGCGCCTTTATTTAGCGAAGACGACGAAGTGGCATCAGGTATTCCAGCAGGTGCTAAAAAACTAAAAGCTTTAATGATTGAACATGACGGCTTTTTAATAGCCACGCCAGAATACAACAGCAGTTTTAGTGCTGCGCTAAAAAATGCTATCGACTGGGCATCGCGAATGGAAGAGGGTGAAAAACCTCTGCAAGCTTTCAAGGGAAAAACGGCAACGTTAATGGCTGCTTCACCTGGTGCAATTGGCGGAATGCGTGGTTTAGTCCCGCTCACAATGTTATTAGCTAATATAGGCATGCATGTGCATCCTGCGCAACAAGCCATTGCTAAGGTAGGTGGCCTTGTTGATAGCAGCGGTAGAGTGACCGATGAAGCTACTTTGAAAAAGCTGCATGCGTTGGGCAAGCAGGCCGTTGCTTACACCAAAGCGTTGAAAGACAAATAGTGTTGCCTTTAACATTGCCATAAAAGTTGTATAATTTTACGTAAGCCAAAAGTAGATAACATATCAGCGGTGCGTATTTTTGCACATAAAGTAGATAATTTAACTTCACTGGGGTGTTGTGCTCTTCACAGTGATATATTTGATCTATCAAAAAGGCTGGTTTTTGAGTACACTAAAACGATAAAATATTAAGTGAAATAGTCTATGTTTGAAGTTAATCCAATAAATAATGCCCTAGCAGATATTCGCTTGCGAGCTGATTCGCTTCGGGGGTATCTTTGACTACGACAGTAAAGTAGAAAGATTAGAAGAAGTCTCCAGAGAACTAGAAAATCCAGACGTTTGGAGTAACCCTGAACATGCCCAGTCCTTAGGTAAAGAAAAGTCAGGACTGGAGCTCGTTGTCAATACTATTCAAACTCTAGCCCAAGGTACCCAAGATGTTGAAGGTTTACTTGAACTAGCAATAGAGGCCGAAGATCAAGAAACATTTGACGAAGCTCAGCAAGAACTAAACAGCCTAATTGTAGATTTAGAAAAGTTAGAGTTTAGGCGGATGTTTTCAGGTCCAAATGATATAAACGATGGATATATTGATATTCAGTCGGGCAGCGGCGGCACAGAAGCGCAAGACTGGGCAAACATGCTGTTAAGAATGTATTTACGTTGGGGTGAAGAACAGGGCTTTAAAACCGAGCTTATAGAAGTGTCTGACGGCGATGTAGCCGGTATAAAAAGCGCAACTATTAAGTTTACTGGCGAATATGCCTACGGCTGGCTACGCACAGAAACAGGCGTGCATAGATTAGTTCGAAAATCGCCCTTTGACTCGGGTAGCCGTCGTCATACGTCTTTTGCGTCTGCATTTGCTTATCCAGAAATAAATGACGATATTGACATAGACATGAATCCAGCAGATTTACGCATTGACACATATCGCGCCTCGGGTGCAGGTGGTCAGCACGTAAACCGTACCGACTCTGCGGTGCGCATTACGCATTTACCTACCAACACGGTTGTGCAGTGTCAAAATGATCGCTCTCAGCATAAAAATAAAGACCAAGCTATGAAGCAGCTTAAAGCGAAACTATATGAGCTGGAAATGAAAAAGCAAAATGAAGAAAAACAAGCCATGGAAGATACCAAATCTGACATTGGCTGGGGCAGTCAAATACGTTCTTATGTGCTTGATGATTCCCGCATTAAAGATTTGCGTACCGGTATAGAAACACGTAACACCCAAGCAGTATTGGATGGAGACTTAAATAAGTTTATCATTGCCAGTTTGCAATCTGGGGTATGACATTTTGGATATAAGGTCTTAGGTAATAAGCCCTTAGGCACAAACCAACTAGTAAATATTATTGCGCAAACAACCTAAGTCCATATAAACAGTAACGGAAAGTAGATGACTATTGAGCAGCAAGACGAAAACAAATTGATTGCAGAGCGCAGAGCTAAATTAGATAAGATTCGCGAAAATTGCCCTTCAAACGGCTATCCTAATCAATTTAAACGCGAGCATTATGCGCAAGACATACAATCTGAATTTGGTGAGTTTGATAAAGAAGCCTTAGCAGAACAGGGAAATGTTCTGACTATTGCTGGCCGAATTATGGCTAAGCGGGGCCCATTTATGCTATTACAAGATATGACCGGTCGTATTCAGTCATATGCAGACAAACAAGCGCAAAAGTTGATAAAAGAGCAGTACGGTACTTTAGATATTGGCGATATTATAGGGGTAAGCGGAATTTTGCACAAATCGGGCAAAGGCGATCTATATGTCAATATGGCACATTTCCAGCTGTTGACGAAGTCGCTACGACCGCTGCCAGAAAAGTTTCATGGCTTAGCCAATCAAGAAACAAAATACAGACAGCGCTATGTGGACCTTATTACTAATCCTGACACACGTAATACATTTAGAATACGAAGCGAGGTTGTGAGTGGTATTAGAAGCTTTTTGACCAACCGCCGTTTTATGGAAGTTGAAACGCCCATGCTACAGGTTATTCCAGGTGGCGCTACGGCAAAGCCGTTTACGACCCACCATAATGCCTTAGACATTGATATGTTTTTGCGTATAGCACCTGAGTTATATTTAAAACGTTTGGTGGTAGGCGGATTTGAACGGGTATTTGAGATCAATCGTAATTTTAGAAACGAAGGTTTATCAACACGGCACAATCCTGAGTTTACTATGCTAGAATTTTATCAAGCCTATGCCGATTACAACGATTTAATGAATCTCACGGAAGAAATGTTACGTGAGCTTGCGCAAAACGTCCTTGGCACTACCTACCTTAAAAATCATATTCGTGATGCTCAGGGTGAAGTAGTCGAGGTGAAAGAATATGACTTTGCACAGCCATTTACACGCTTAACAATGGCCGATGCGATATTGATGTATTGGCCGCAGGCGAATTCTGCTGCAATCAACGATCCTGAAAACCATCTGCCTGAAATGAAAGCGATGGCCAGGCAACTCCACATTAAAGAACCTGAAGTCGATGGAATTTGGGGCGCGGGTAAATATTTATGTGAGATATTTGAAGCCACAGCGGAAGAAAAGCTAGATCAGCCAACTTTTATTACAGAATATCCATGGGAAGTCTCACCACTAGCGCGTAGAAACGACAATAAGCCATTTGTTACTGATCGATTTGAGTTTTTCATCGGTGGACGCGAACTGGCTAACGGTTTCTCGGAGTTAAATGATTCAGCTGACCAAGCAGCTCGCTTTCAAAAGCAGGTGCAGGAAAAAAATGCCGGAGACGATGAAGCGATGCATTTCGATGAAGACTATATTACTGCACTAGAATACGGTCTAGCGCCTACCGCTGGTGAAGGTATTGGTATTGATCGTTTAGTCATGTTATTCGCAGACTGTAATACCATCAAAGATGTTATTTTGTTCCCCCACATGCGTCCGATTGCTGAATAACTAGGCGGTCTTAAAATCCGCTTAATAATTAGTTTATAGTTAAATTTACAAAGGGAAAGGCTCGTATTTCGAGCATTTTCCTTTTGTTCATACTTGATAGGTGCTCAGGTATGAGCGGCATCCAGTGAGGCTATTTGACTATATAAATCTGACATAAACGGGGTGCTTATATTCTTGGTTTGTGCCATTTTGATTAAGTAACCAAGCACCATCTCATTTTCTGTTAAGCGCTTGTGCTTCACATCTTGACACATTGAAGACCAATTGCCTGACGTTGCTTCTATAACAATATCGATGGCTTGAGACAATGCTTCTGGAAAATACTCAAGCTCAATCGCCGAATAAACAGCAAATATTTCTTGTTTTAGTATTTCTACCTTTTGCGAATATTCACGCAAGCGTCCATTTTTGATTTGTAAAATCGCGGTTAATGGATTTATTACTGCATTAATCGCTAATTTTATATATAACGCTTGTGAAACGTTTTTGTGATAAATAGCATGAGGATGAAAATTCAAAAATTGCTCTATCCAGCGCTTTTCTTTTTGCGCGCTATAAGTATTGGTTTTAAGTGACTTAGGTGAATATTGAGCTGGCTCTAGCATTTCCCACAAAGGCCCAATATCTAGGTGACCTATGGCAGCTATTTGATAGTTATTTTGGCTTGTTGCATAAATAGCATCGGTAGTGGTGCCCGCATATATTAAATTATTGGGAAATGCTTCTGCCAATAATTGGGCTCCGCCCATGCCATTTTGAATAATAACTAGGCGTGTTTTGATGTCTAACCATGGCTTTATGTGACAGATTAGCAGCGGTAATTGATAACCTTTCACACTAATAATCAAACAATCAAAAACATATGCTATCGTATATTGCTTACGCGGCGCGTTAACCAACATTTTTTCAAAATCTAACAGGCTTTTCTGGCCCTTAATATCAACAATCTCTTTAGCATTCGTCTCGAGGTTTTTAACTAAGAGTACCGGCGCTAAGTCTTTAAAATAGTATGCTAATAAACTACCAATAGCGCCTTGACCAACAATGCCTATTTTCATATTGGTTTACCCATATTGACTTTTAAAGTGTCAGCCAATTTGGCTATTGGGGGTGTAAATTTAGGCCATGGTAATTCCCGAATAGCCCGCATATCTTTGAGTAAATACTGACTAAAGAAGTCACCGCTTTGTGGCATGCATTGTATGCAATAGTCTTTTTGATTATACGAAAACACCAACATTATGCTGTGTAAGTATAGTCTGTCTGATGAGCTCCCTTTATAGCGTTTGTCGCCTAAAATAGCACTGCCAATCGATTTTAGGGCAACGCGTATTTGATGAGTTTTACCACTTACCGGCTTTATATAAAATAGTCGGCCCAAGGTGTGAAAGCCTTCACTGATAAAAAAAGTAATAGCCTTGGGCTGCGAAGATTCGGGTTGTGTAAGCATGTAGCTGCCGCCGCGACTTTTCTTCATGTCGCCTGCAATTTTACCTTGTTTCTTTTTCGGTTTGCTGTCGCTAACGGCTATATAATATTTTTCGATTTGTTTGGTAGCAAAGAGCTGGCTTAAAATAGCCGCAGCGTGTTTGTTTTTGGCTAATAACAAACAGCCACTTGTGCCAGAATCGAGTCGGTGCACTAAATAAAGATGTACAATAGATAGTTGACGGCATAACAATTGGCAAATGCCGTGCACTGGATCATGCATGGGAATATCGCAGGGTTTATTTACGACCACAAAATCGATATGGTCGTAAACAATGGGAATGATCTGGGGCATTAAAATGTAGTCTCTTGTAAAGGCTATTGAATAGCTCGCATAGTATTGTTTAAGTAAATTAGCCGGCTTGTGTAATCATATCAATCGCCTTGGCGTATTGTAGTTCTTCAACCAAGGTTTTTAAGCTTTGTTTTTCTGCTTCGCTAAAGGGCAGTTTGTTGATGTATGCAAATAGGGTATCGTCATCTATAAATTCATTGCGTTGTAGGCGCTTAATAAAAATAGCTTTTTGCACAGAATCACCATCTTTATCGATAGGACTAAACGGTGTAGGGGCTGCTACGGTCAAATTTAGCGCTTTGATAAACGCAATTGTTTCTTGCATAGTCTTATTAAACGCGTCAACTTGAAGCGGGTCTATGGTGTCTTCTCTTATTTGCTGATCCAATACTTTGCTGCATTCAAACAACGCCATCAAGCCAAGGTTTCCTGACAATCCTTTTGTGGTATGAACCTTCATCTTCGCTTCATGTTTGTTATTTTGTGCAAGTGCGTCAATCACTTGTTGGGGGGTAGAGCTGAATTCAACACAGAATTTACCTAGCATTTTAATTAATAGCTCAGAGTTGCCGCCTAACTGCATGGTTGCAAATTCAATATCGATGTAATTTTGCGTATTGCTCATTAGCATGATCTCCTTGTATATTGATGTTGTGTCTACCTGCATGTGCGTGTGGTAAGTTGGCTGCTACAACGCAACAGCAGTAGTAAATAATAAAGAGTTAATTAGCCTTTTACAAATAGGTTTTTTATCTATCTTAGGCGTCTAGTTTTATACAGCATCTATTACTGCTACTTTGAGAATTTATATCCTGCCTACCGCCTCACTTAAAACCTCATTTGTTCCCATCATAGGGGGGTACTTCTCAGTATTCTATTTTAAGCGCTTTTACATAACAAAATAGCCAAGCACTAGCATCATCTGCCATACTCTAGCCTTGCTGCCTGAATTACCTGAGACAGTAGCCAGTTTGGATAGAATCGCGCAGCTTGAGGCCCATGCTAATAAAGCGCTTGCAGCGGCCAAGTTTAGAAACACAATTATGCCTATGGTGTTGATATACTTAGCGTACAAACTGTGATGCTTTTGACGAGTACTTTAAGTTAATATTGGCGAACTACTCATTGGGTGGTATTTTTAGGTGACGAGTATTTAGCGATATAAAAAGATATAATTCAGATTACTGGTATAGCCCAAGTTGATACGTTAGCGAATAAATGGCTAGATACTGTTAACATGGATATTTTAGTAGTAGTTTATAC
Organism: Glaciecola sp.; assembly: GCA_047636735.1. Lineage (GTDB taxonomy): Bacteria > Pseudomonadota > Gammaproteobacteria > Enterobacterales > Alteromonadaceae > Glaciecola. Next base: position 13,630 of record JBLIGC010000028.1, read on the forward strand.
AGCTACATTGGTAGAATCACCAAAATCACTGGGTACAGAGATAATGGCCATAGAAGTACCACAATAATCGAGTGCTTTTGTATGACGACGCAAAAGAAAGTTTTGTTATATCCGAATAATACATCACAGAGAATAATAATTTGACGAACAATCAAATGAGTTTTGACAGCAAATTAACAGCTGTTTCGTCGCCTTCCTTCATGAAGGCGCTATGCGATATTAAACACGGCATAGAGCGAGAAACATTAAGAGTGAATGGTGATGGTAGCATAGCGAGCAATACCCATCCTGAGGCGCTTGGAGCGGCATTAAGCCACGAGTGGATAACCACTGATTTTTCTGAATCCTTGTTAGAATTCATAACACCACCAGAAAATATGGCTACAACAAGCATTAGTCAGCTTACTGATATTCATAAATTCACATATGAATCTATAGGTGAACAATATTTGTGGCCAATGAGCATGCCGTGTTTTATAAGTTCAGAAACGAATATTCCTATTGCGCAATATGGTAGTTCGAATGTAGCGCGTATGAAAGAGGTTTATAGACAAGGATTACATAACCGTTACGGCAGTATGATGCAGGTAATATCGGGAGTACACTTTAATTTTTCTTTACCCGATGAGTTTTGGCAGCAATGGTGCGAAATGCACGGCGAAACGTGGAGCAAAGATACTCAGTCAGCTCATTATTTTGGACTTATTCGTAACTTCAAACGCTTCGCTTGGATAATCCCGTATTTATATGGCGCCTCACCCGCGCTGTGTAGTTCATTTGTTGCACATAAAGACGTATCTCATAAGTTTGATACAGTGGGCAAAGGTACGTTATATATGCCTTATGCGACTTCACTTAGAATGAGCGATCTTGGCTATACCAGTAATGCACAGTCAAATTTGAAAATTTGTTATAACGACCTAAGTACATATGTAAGTAGCCTGCGTCGTGCGATTGGTCAAAAAGCCCCTGGTTACGCTCATTTAAACTGTGATGAACAAAACGGATGGCAGCAGCTTAACGACAACGTACTGCAAATAGAAAACGAACTTTACTCACCTATTCGGCCTAAGCAAGTAGCTAAATCACAAGAAATGCCTACCAATGCACTAGAAGATCGTGGGGTAAGCTATTTGGAAGTGCGTTCATTAGATGTTAATCCATATTCTCCTATCGGTATTGAGGTTGAACAATTTCATTTTTTAGACGTGTTTTTAGTCTTTTGCTTGTTAACTCCTTCTGCAAAGTTTGATGAAGCAAGTATGTCAATTAGTAAACAAAATATTACCGACGTAGTCGAAAGAGGTCGTGATCCGGCGTTATTACTCAATAACAATGGCACGCCTACATTGTTGAAAGATTGGGCTGAGGCTTTAACAATCCAGTTACGAAAAGTGGCGCTTTTGCTAGATAAAGCGAAACAAACAGATGTTCATACCAAAGCGGTAGCTCAACAACATGCAAAATTTATGGACCCTAACATCACACCTTCCGGGAAATGGCTTAAAACCTTGCTCGATAATGAAATAGATAACAGTGTGCTTGGCTTGGAGTTGGCAAAAGAATATAAAAAAGATGTACAAAATAGGGCATATACGCACTTTTCTCAGGCTGATTTTATAGCACAGGCGCTAAGTTCTATTAAAGCAAGAAATGAAATTGAGTGCAAAGATGATAAAAACTTCACGCAGTTTGTAAATGACTATTTTGGGAAGCGCGTATCGGGTGGACTTTAAAGCTGAAAATTTCGCTTGTTAATATAATCTACATGTATAAATCAATGGTGTGTCATAAGTTAACGAGCAAAAAAAAGCCTAACGTAAATACGTCAGGCAACACACACTCAGGGAAAACATTTTTAACACACAATAGTATGAGTAAAAAGGAGTGAAATAGTTCCACATGTTGTTAAAAAAAATGTACTTTCTTTTATTTGTCTTACTTTGCACTCTATTTTTAGGTGCTTGTAGCACAACACAGCCGTCTGATAGAGAGAACTTGTGTCGTATATTTGAAGAGAAAGATAATTGGTTTGATGCTGCTGCCGACATGCGCGAGAAATGGGGCGTGCCTATTCATGTGCCTATGGCGATGATGTATCAAGAAAGTTCATTTCGTCACAATGCAAAGCCACCTCGAGACTATGTGTTATTCGGACTCATTCCATGGGGACGTGTAAGCAGTGCATATGGTTACGCTCAAGCAAAAACGATGACTTGGGACGACTACAAGCGCGAAACAGGCAATACTTTTGCCGACCGAGACGATTTTGAAGATGCCATTGACTTTATGGGCTGGTTTATTAGCAAAACGCATACCATTAACAAAGTTTCAAAATGGGACGCAAAAATTCAATACCTTAACTATCATGAAGGATGGGGTGGTTATAAACGTAAAAGTTATCGTAAAAAAACATGGTTAGTGGGCGTTGCAAATAAGGTTAACGAACGCTCGCTTCGTTATGCATCGCAACTTAAAACCTGTGAGGACGATCTTGATAAAGGCTGGTTCATGCGCTTATTTAATTAAAACGCCAGTATCTTGCCAAAAGATTGATCTAAGTCAGAAATTAATATTAATACTCATCTACACTTAATTTATTAACTACCGTTTACTTATTTAACAAAACGAGGTGAATTTTATGTGGAACTTAATCTTTTCTGATCCGGTTGTTTGGGGCTCAATTTTGGGTATTGTTGTGATGTTGGGTATGGGCGGGTTTTACGTGTACTTGTTCGTTCATAATACAAACGAAAATTTATGATAGTTACGTAAAGTATGTCTTCGGTGCGAGTATGTAGTGCATGTTAGAAAAACGCATATAAAAATATGAACTAAAATAAAGGGTATTCTTTATTCTGGTTTGTATACTTGAAAATCTATACCTATTAACACCAACAAGCCCGCTTTGCCGCCATATTCTCGTGGTGCCTGAATAAACCCAGCTACATCGGGGTGTTGAACTAGCCAATTTGGCACTTTTCGTTTAAGTGTTCCGTTGCCATGGCCATGTATAATGCCTATGCAAGCGAAATGCCGCTTTTTTGCTTCAAAAATGACCGCCAATATTTCTGCTTTAGCCTGCTTGCCCGTCTGGCCATGTAGGTCAATTTCAATTTCAGGCGGGAAATATCCCATACTGAGTTTTTTAAGCATGTCTTTAGAACTATAGGATAAGGTGTTATTGCTTGCATCTTGATGATGTGAAATATCATTAGCGCGAAAATATTTAATTGGCTTGTCATCGGGCCAATATGCCTCGAATGTATCTGACAATTCTATACTTGCTGCATTTTGTGCATAGAAGTTTTTTGTATAGTTGCTGTGTGCGAGGCCCATATTTGAACTAGCCTTTTTTTTGGCCAATTTCAAACTACTTTCTTTTTTATGCTTGCGCTCGCGCTCATCTTTGCTCAATACATATTGATTATGATTAACCGGCCTTGCGTCTTTAAACAAAGCTGAAAAATCTAAAGACTCATCGGTTTTTTTGCTCATGGCGTATTTTTATCAGCATGTTGAGTGATTTTTAGATATTATACGCAACATAGCATTCGTTACATAGCCTAATTAGGTAGTTAATCATTCATGCATGAAGCTAATCACGAACGGCAAGCACAAGAAACGCCGCAAGATCTGAACCAAGAGCCGGAAATAATATCTCGCTTTGACAAACAAGATGAGCTTACTCAGTCACTCAATACTATTATTGATTACATTCGTTTTGCTATATCGGAATGCAACCAGCATGACGTTTATTACGGACATGGCACTCAAAATGCTTGGCAAGAAGCGCATAGACTAGTATTTACGGCACTGTCGCTGCCCTTAGACATTTCGGTGCAAGAACAACAAGTGTTTTATGCTTGCAACGTAACGCAACCCGAGAAAACTCTCATCTTTTCTTGGATAAAAGCACGCTGTGAAGACGCCATTCCATTGCCTTATTTAAGTAACCAAGCTTGGTTTGCTGGCATGCCATTTTACATAGACGAGCGAGCACTAATTCCGCGTTCACCTTTTGCAGAGTTGATTGAAAATCGATTTGTCGGTTATTTAGCCAATACAGCACAACCCGGTCTTATTCTAGATATGTGTACTGGTAGCGGCTGTATCGCCATTGCCTTGGCTCGTCAGTTTGCGCAAGCTCAAGTTGATGCTGTAGATATAGACGCCAGTGCCTTATGTGTTGCTTCTATTAATATAGAGCAGTATCAGATGGAGGATCGCGTGTTTCCCATGCAATCAGATTTATTTGTGAATTTAGGTCAGCAAACTTACGATTTAATTGTGGTTAATCCGCCTTACGTAGATGCGCAAGATATGCATGATTTGCCGCGTGAGTACATGCATGAACCCGAGTCGGCTTTAGCTTCTGGCGATGATGGTTTGGAGTTAACGCTAGCGCTTTTGCAGCAAGCAGCTAATTATATGTCTGATGATGCCTGGTTATTTGTCGAGGTTGGTAACAGTGAAATGAACTTTGCGCAACGTTTTGATGGCTTTAAAGTGCATTGGTGTGAACTGAGCCTTGGTGGCAGCGGCATTTTTGCTATTAATAAAAGCGAACTGCTTGCGCAACTACCCATATTGAAAAAATTGTAATACACACTCATTATTAGAAAGGAATAAACTCGATGTCAGGAAATACCTTTGGCAAATTATTTACCGTAACAACTTTCGGTGAAAGTCATGGCCTTGCTATTGGCGGTGTGGTAGATGGCTGCCCACCAGGACTAGAACTCAATGAAGAAGACCTGCAGGGTGATTTAGACAGGCGTAAACCAGGCACTTCAAAGTTCACTACCGCTAGGCGCGAAGCTGATGAAGTGAAAATTCTTTCGGGTGTTTTTGAAGGAAAAACCACAGGCGCTAGCATTGGCCTATTAATTAATAATACCGACCAGCGTAGCCAAGACTACTCTAAAATAAAAGATAGTTTCAGGCCAGGTCATGCCGATTATACTTACCAACAAAAATTTGGTTTGAGAGACTATCGCGGGGGCGGTCGCTCATCGGCTCGTGAAACCGCGGTAAGAGTCGCTGCTGGTGGTATTGCTAAAAAGTACTTAGAGCAAATGTATGGCATTCAAATTCGGGGCTACATATCACAAATTGGCCCGGTGGCTATAGATAAAGTTGACCACAGTGTGACCAACACTAATCCTTTTTTCTGCCCAGATATTGATAAAATAGATGCTTTAGAACAATACATGCGCAATCTTAAAAAGGAAGGCAATTCAGTTGGGGCAAGAGTGTCGGTGTCGGCAACAAATGTACCTGTAGGATTGGGAGAGCCTGTGTTTGACAGATTAGACGCAGATATTGCCCATGGAATGATGAGTATTAACGCAGTGAAGGGTGTTGAAGTAGGCGATGGCTTTGATGTTGTTACTCAAAAAGGTACCGATCACCGCGACGAAATATCGCCTGAAGGCTTTTATACAAATCATGCTGGTGGAGTTTTAGGCGGCATAAGTACTGGCCAAGAAGTATTAGTGCATATGGCATTGAAGCCTACTTCTAGTATTAGTATTTCGGGAAAAACCGTTGATATTAATGGCAAGGCCGCCGAGATTATTACCAAAGGGCGACACGACCCGTGTGTAGGTATTCGGGCTGTGCCTATTGCCGAGGCTATGCTTGCCCTTGTTCTTATGGACCATTTGTTAAGGCATCGTGGACAAAATGCACAGGTGCGTTCTATTACGCCCATAATTCCATCCCAACGCCCGTAATTATGGCGTGAGTAAATTGATCCGCGCACTGTTTGGCCCAAAGCGTAATGTGCCAATAGACAGCTCAAGTAATCGTGTTTTTTTAGGCATGACTTATTTTTTCTATTTCGGTCAACTGGGTATTTTTATGCCTTACGTTGGTTTGTTTCTTGACGACAAAGGGTTTAGTTCAGCGCAAATAGGCACAATGCTGGCAATTACTGCTATTTTTCGGATGTTAGGCCCTAATTTATGGGCTAATAAAGCGGATAAAAACGGCAATGCAGGTGAAGTGCTGCGCTTTGGCAGCTTACTCTCTTTTTTAGTTTTTACCGCTATTTTTGTGGTCCAGGGTTACTGGTTACTCACTTTAATTTTTTGTTTGATGATGCTATTTTGGACTGCTGTTTTACCGCAGTTAGAAGTCATTACCTTAAGTGCTACAGCTAAGAGCAAAGGTGGCTATGGCAAGTTGAGGCTATGGGGCAGTGTGGGCTTTATTGTATGTAGTTTACTGGCAGGTAGCCTAATTGATGTGTATGGGCCAAGTGTGGTAGCCATGATCACTTGCGTTAGTTTGTTATTGATTTATGTGAGTAGTTTGTTAATAGTCAACCCACAAATCAAAGCGCCGTTAACGCCAAAAGCAGGCGGTGATTGGAAACAAGCGTTTAGTTTAGTCTTTATAGTGTTTATGCTTGCCAATACATTATTACAAGTAAGCTTTGGTAGTTATTACAACTTTTTTGCTATGTATATGAATGACCTGAGCTACACAGGTTTAGAAACGGGTGCGTTTATTGCTATGGGCGTGGTAGCAGAAGTTTTCATATTTATTTATGCAGCTAAGTTAGTAAAGAGATTTAATGTACTACACTTATTGGCAGTGAGTATCCTATTAACCGGGTTGCGCTGGCTTGGTCTGGCTTATTTTGCTCATATTGGTGCTGTTATTATTTTGTGCCAAATATTGCATGCATTTAGTTTTGCCCTAAGTCATGTAGCCTCGATGTACTTTTTAGTGCATCATTTTTCCGATAGATTTCAAAGCCGAGCTCAGGCGATTTATTTGTCGGTGTGCTTTGGCTTAGGCAGTGCAATTGGCAGCCTCATTGCCGGTTATTTATGGGACGATGGACTTGGCGCAACGATTAGTTTTGTATTTTCTGGCGCCGTGGCGTTCTTAGCTGGAGCGCTACTAATAGTGCTGATTATTTATCAAGGGTTTTATAATAAGAGGATGGTTTAATAATGTTAATGCAGTTACACAAAAGCAACGATCTTATAATAGGCATGACGAATTGGTATAAACGTATTACATTGATAGCAGGATTGCTGTTTGTATCTACTCAAGTATGTTCGCAAGATGCGAGTGACATTTGGATTGGAAAGCTAAACCTATGGGAAAAAGAGCCCGTTACCGAGTTGGTACAAATTACTGATACTGCGCAATATAGTAATCAACCTTACTTTTTTGATAACGAGCGCTTATTTTTTACACAAGCCATGGTAGTCAAAGGCAGTAAGACTCAAATGGACGCATGGGTATTTGATTTTAAGGACGGTAAATCCAAGAACGTTACTCAATCTAGCGCTAATGAATATTCACCTACGCCATTGCTAAATAAATCTGATATGTCGGTAATTCGCGTAAATGACCAAGGTAAACAAGAACTATGGCAAATAGATTTACTGGGTAAAACAGTGCAGCATTTGGCGCCTTTAATAGAGCCCGTAGGTTATCAAGTATGGTTAAATAACAATGAGCTACTATTATTTGTATTGGGTGAGCCTAATACATTGCAGCGAGTAGACGTGCTGAAGCCTGAATCTATGGGGTCCATTGTAGATACTAACATTGGTGCTAGTTTACATCGTTTTGAAAAGACAGATTGGTTCTTATATACAAGTAACCTCGATGGCAACTTTTTAAACGCCTACAACAAACAAACAAACAAAACTATTCAAATTGTAAGTATGCCTAAAAATAGTGAATATTTCTCAGTAAGTCGAATGGGCAACGTTATTACCTCTGATGGAGAAACACTGTGGCAGCGCAAATTTATGCTTAAAGGCGACAGAATAGAACCACTCAATGGTTGGCAGGTATTTAAGATCACGCAAGCTGAATGTTCTTCGGGGGTTACACGAACCGCTATATCACCCGATACCAGCATGATTGCCTTGGTGTGTCCCAGAAGTTAGGATTTGACGAGAAAAAAAA
>JBLIGC010000029.1:0-20843 GCA_047636735.1 Glaciecola sp.
GAGTCTTATTTTTTTGCGGTGACATGTTTATAATGTGACCCTTGCTATCGAAGGCGAGAGCAAGCATTCGGCCTTTAGAAAAAGCTATTTTTTTTATTGCCTTGCCTTGATAAAAGCATGTCTACCACTTCTTGTGACAACTTTAATAAATGTTCTTCGCAGGTTAACAACGACAATCCATCCTCATTTTGTACGATAGTAGAATAACGTTACTGATGCACTATTAGGTCTGCCTTTTTTACCAAATATACACTTTGAGCGCGTTGGTATTGTATTTGACGTTGTTGGGTTTTAGCGGGACTAGAGAGGGAATTGCTGCTAAGCGATTTTTCGTAAAAAGAACGCGCGGTGTTTGTTGTAGCCGACTGATCGTTTACAGGTGCTAGTTCATGTATTTCTGCGGTTTGATAATCGATAAGTGTTGATGATGTCATCAAGGGTTCAGGTTCGGTGTTCATTACTTGCAAACCCATCACAATAAAAGCCACCGTTATTGTGCATGATACTGCGCTTACTTGTGCGTAAGGGCGCAAATTAATACGCCACCAAGGTGCTACTTTTGGCTTACACGTGGCTAAGTTATTGAGCACTTCTTGTTTTATGCTATTAGGTGACTTATGGCGTGCTTTTCGGTTTTGGTATAGTGCGGCCATTGCGCTATGTTTTGAGGCATCATCCTGTGGCATGTTGTTTTGATCAGTCATATGCCTGCTCCAGCAATGCTTTAAGCTTAGTTTTAGCGTACCGTAAGCGTGTTTTAATAGTTTCTTGTTTACAATGGGTCATAATAGTGATGTCGGTTAAGCTAAAGCCTTCCTGTTGCAAACAAAAATCTTCACGTTGTTCAAACGAAAGAGCCATTAAGGCACTGTCAAAAGATTATTGCAGATTGTCTATGTCTAAATGGTCTCTTGTATCTGCATTTTATAACGTGTCGTTGTGCATTTTGTTATTTGTCACCGATTCATTAGTACCATCTTTATCGTTTAGCTCGACCCAACGATTGGTTTTTCGAAACTCATCAATTAGAGCATTGCAAGCCATCGTAAACAGCCACGCTTTCACGCTGCCTGCGGTATGATAGCTATGGGGCTTCTCTATTACTTTCAACCATGTTTTTTGAACAATGTCTTTAGCTAGAATAGCGTCACTTAAGGTTAGTAAATAGTGATACATGTCGTCAGCAAACTCAGTATATAAAGCCATAATTGCTTTTTTATTCCGTTTCATAATGTAATTGGCTATTACTTCTTCCGCCGGCATTTTACTTTGTGCACTGGGCATCAATATTGATTGCAAAAAGCTAAACATAATATAGGGTTAGCCCTAATTTTTTTATGAGTTTGGCGTTACCAGTATTAAATGTGATTAATCCATAAATCGGCTGACTTGGTAAGTTAATCTTAAGCATTTATTGTGTGTGAAACGCTAACTTTTTTTGGCTAAGGTAAATCGAGCCTTACTTGCAATCCGTCCATGCATACAGGACCTGCGTCTATCATTTTGGGCGGCGGACGTGGCAATAAAAAGGGCTTAACTTACATTTTAATAAATTAAAATTATCCAAAATAAGACCTACTTAATCGTTTTTAGCCAAACCCGTTTAAGTTAGCCCCTTATAGCCCCTTATAATACTTGCATTTACGGCCCAAATAAGTATAATTCGCGCTCTCTTTTTCCCATGTTGTGGAAGAAGGGTTTGTTAACGGTGACGTTACAACGAGTTTGAGGCATATATGGTTACTATTCGTTTACAGCGTGGTGGTGCGAAAAAGCGCCCGTTTTATCAAGTGGTTGTTGCTGACAGCCGTCGTGCACGTAATGGCAAATTTATTGAGAACATTGGCTTTTTCAATCCAACTGCACAAGGTCAAGCTGAAAAGCTTCGTTTAGACCTTGAGCGTGTTGAGTATTGGGTTGGTCAAGGTGCTGGTTTGTCTGATCGTGTTTCACGTTTGGTAAAAGATGCAAAAGTTGTTGCTTAACAGCGCAATGATTGTTGGTTTGGAGTAAAGATGAGTATCGCGTCTGACATTTTGATTATTGGTTCAATTGGGGCACCTTATGGTGTTAAAGGTTGGGTTAAAATCAACAGTTTTACTCAAAACAAAGACAGTGTTTTTGATTATGCACCTTGGAACATTAATTTGTCTCAAGGCGGCAATCAAGTTTTAAAAGTTGATCAATGGCGGTATCACGCTAAGAGTTTGGTTGCCAAACTTGAAGGTGTTGACGACCGCACTGCAGCCGAGTTGGTTAAAAATGCGCAAATTAGCATTCAATCTTCGCAGTTGCCCGAATTAGACAATGACTTCTATTGGAAAGATTTAATAGGCATGCAGGTAGTAACTGACCAAGGTTACGATATGGGTGTTGTCAAAGACATGTTTGAGACAGGTGCGAATGATGTAATGTTAGTAAAAGCAAAAATTAACGATGCATTTGGTCAAAAAGAACGTATGTTGCCATTTTTACACGACAGTGTTGTGTTAAGTGTCAGCAAAGATGGAAATATCATCACAGTAGACTGGGACCCAGCCTTCTAATGAGCGATATTGTTGAGACACGGCAAAATTTTAAGCAGCGTTTCAGCATAATTACTTTGTTTCCCGAAATGTTTACTAACTTCTTTTCACAAGGCGTTATTGGCAGAGCGGTAAAAAAAGGCTTGATAGAAGTAGCGGTTTATAATCCTCGCGATTATACCTTTGATAAACACCGCACGGTCGACGATCGTCCTTATGGTGGTGGTCCGGGCATGTTGATGATGGTACAACCATTAGCAGACGCAATTGCTAGTGCCAAAGCGGCAGCTAGCAAACAAGTAATGGTGGTGTACTTATCACCCCAAGGGCGCAAGCTAGATTTTGAAGGTGTACAAACATTAGGTCAGTATAATGACTTAGTGCTAGTTGCCGGGAGATACGAAGGCATTGACGAGCGCATAATACAAACACTGGTTGATCAAGAATGGTCTATTGGCGATTATGTGTTAAGTGGCGGAGAATTACCTGCCATGGTGTTAATGGATGCAGTATCGAGGTTAATTCCTGATGTATTGGGGCATAATCAGTCAGCGGTAGAAGATTCTTTTACCAAGGGCTTGTTGGACTGCCCACACTATACTAGGCCTGAAACCTATCAAGATAAAAGCGTACCCGAGGTGTTGTTAAGTGGCGATCATGAAAAAATTAGGCAGTGGCGCTTAAAAGAGTCGTTAAAACGTACTCAACAAAGACGCCCTGATTTATTAAATAACCTAGCTCTGACTGAGGAGCAACAAGCAATACTGAAGCAATTCAAATAAGCTTGATGCAGCAAATGACAGTTACTACTAGGACGTGAGGATTCGATGGCTAAAGTCAATCAAAACATCATAAAGAAAATTGAGGATGCACAACTCAAGACAGATTTACCAGTGTTTGGCCCTGGTGATACGTTGATCGTGCAAGTTAAAGTGAAAGAAGGTGAAAAAGAGCGTTTGCAAGCATATGAAGGTGTATGTATAGCGAAGCGTAACCGCGGTTTACACTCTGCTTTTACAGTTCGTAAGATTTCAAGTGGAGAAGGTGTAGAGCGTGTGTTTCAAACTCATAGCCCTGCTATAGCATCAATTGAAGTGAAGCGTCGCGGTGCCGTGCGTAGAGCTAAATTGTACTATCTACGAGAGCGTTCAGGTAAATCTGCACGTATCAAAGAAAAACTTAATTAATACTAATTTTACGTTACCGTTAACACAAAAATGTAAAAGTAAGTTAGAAAAAACCCGCCAGCAGGCGGGTTTTTTTGTTCTAGAAAGCATTGGTTGGTGCCCTTATAAAACCCTCAAATGTGAAGACCTTTAAGGTTAAGCGTAAACATTATTTATTCGGCGATAGCTAGACAGTGCTTTACCAATATCGCTCTACACTAATATGACCAGGCGAACGACGCAAATGCTTCTTAAGGCCCAATGCGTTTAGTACCTCATTAGCGTCTTTGATCATATCGGGGTTACCACAAAGCATTACCTGTGAATGCTCGGGGGTAATTTGAATGCCACATTTTTCTTGTATGGCGTTTTGTTGAATTAACGATGGAATTCGGCCATGTAGCCCGCTTGAGTATATTTCTCTGCTCGTGATAGGCACGAATGTAAATTGAGAAGGATATTCACGTTCAAGCTTTTGTATTGTGGGTAAGTAAGCTAAATCTTCCACTTTGCGCGCTCCATAAACTAACACCACGTGTTGATACTTTTGCCATACCTCCTCATCTTGAATGATAGACACAAACGGGCCTACACCGGTTCCTGTGGCAAGCATAAACAAGTTTTCACTGGGTGGTACTTCGTTAATGGTTAAAAAGCCTGTAGCCGGTGACATCACTTTTAGTGTGTCGCCTTTATTTAACATTTGCAGCTGTGGTGACAAACTTCCCAGGGCTACCGGTACCGCTATAATTTCAAGATGCTTTGTGTTGGGTGCATTAACTAAAGAATAGGGACGAGATAGTATTTGTCCATTGGATTCTTCAAGCCCAATTTTTATAAACTGACCTGCGGTGAACGCAAAGTCTTCACTACCGGTAAATTTTAGGCTAAATAAATGCGCGTTCCAATCAATACGTTCAATAACGCTTGCGTGTAACCATTTTGCCATTGCCATCTCCTTTCACTGTTAACATCGGCCAGACAAAAAGGCCTTGGTTTTCAATAATGCGGTGTTTAAGTTACTAGCCGACTCTTGCATTTCTCTAATGCCAATTACCAACCTTAATAATCTAGTCGTGTGGTCAACCTCTATCTTCATCGCTTTTAATACGGCGAGTATTAAAATAAGGTTTCGATCAATAGTCACCTTGTCTTAAATAATAAGAACAGAAAGTTTTTTTAATTTACGTGCGTTACAATTTCATAGCTACGCAAAAGATAACATAGGCATAGTGAAATATGAGCAAAACATTGATGTAGCTTCTTAAGGCGGAAACTAAACATAATTTCACTTTGGTATTGGGCGAGGTTTGTTGTAATGTTAACCACAGATTAATAAAAAGGCTCAGTATAAAGACATGATCCGCAAAGTAAGCATTACAGGCTTATGTTTGGTTTTACTAGTAAATTTGATGTTCTACAGTCAAAATAGCTTGGGAAACGACAAGGTAAGTGTATATGACCCATCTAACACGCCTCAGTTGACCATTGCTGTTGCGAGTAATTTTCATTTCCCATTATCGACATTAATTGCACAATCGGACTATTGGTCTGCGCAGTCTATACGACTGGTGGTTGGCTCTAGTGGCACCTTGTATGCTCAGCTTTCAAAAGGAGCACCCTTTGATTTATTTTTTTCCGCCGATATTCAAAGGCCTATTAATTTAGAAAAAAACAACTTGGCCAGCGGTCGTCAAACATATGCTCGGGGTAAGTTGGTGCTATTTCCCGCGTCTGCTTTATTAACCAACCATCTAAGCAATAATAATACCCTTAAAATAACAGGCAAGCTTGCCATTGCTAATCCCCAGTTAGCCCCGTTTGGCAGTGCAGCACAGGTATATATTAGCAGTTTAAGTAATGCACAATTATTGCAGCAACAATTAGTATTAGGGGCCAACGTAACTCAGGCCTTTCAATTTGTAGACTCTGGAAATGCAGAAGTAGGGCTGTTGGCTGAATCTGTTTTAATAAATGCACAAAGTACACTGAAAAACGCCAAGTATAGTCGTTACTTGGTTCTCCCAACTGAGCTATATCCGCCCATCATTCAACAAGTTGTTATTGCTAATTCGTCGAAACATAAAGCCCACGCGCAAACCTTTATCGATTTTGTGGTTTCTGCAGGCTCGCAAAACAGTTTGGCTTCGCTTGGGTATTTACCTATAAGCGAGTTAGACCAATGAGTGCACTTATCGACAGTTGGCCTGCTATATGGCTTACCTTGAAGCTAGCCAGCATTACAGTACTTATATTATTAGCGATTGGCCTGCCGTTTGCTTGGTGGTTGGCGCATTACAAAGGCAGGCTGAAGCCATTTTTCGAAGCACTTGTGGCGCTTCCATTAGTGTTACCGCCTACGGTATTAGGCTTTTATCTGTTAACCGCGCTTTCGCCTAATTCAAGTTTGGGGAGCTTATGGATTACTATTACAGGCGAGCAGTTTATATTCAGCTTTAGTGGCATATTGTTTGGCTCTATTGTGTATTCATTGCCTTTTGTAGTGCAGCCTTTGTTAACTGCGTTTAGTCAGTTGGGTGTGCATACAAAAGCGACTATTAGCACTTTGGGCATATCGCCCTTACGCGGTTTTGTGTTTGTTATTTTGCCCATTATTCGCCCCAGTATTATTAGTGCCGCAACGCTAGGGTTTGCGCATACCCTTGGTGAATTTGGCTTAATTTTAATGATAGGCGGGAATATTCCAGGGGAAACTCAAGTGGTCTCTATTGCTTTGTTTAATCAAGTGGAGTCTTTGCAGTATCAACAAGCCCATGCGCTTTCTATGTTCTTGTTAGTCATTAGCTTGGTTAGTTTAACGCTGTTGTATAAATTTAATCGCCAAGCGCGTTTGTTTTCTGTTCGTTAGCGCTTATGGATAACTAATATGAAAATAAACCTTGGTCATAAGATAAAACAAGAAAAGCATAAAACACTGATGTTCCAGATGGACGTGACAGTGGCTGCTGAACATTCAATTGTAGGCATTTTTGGACGCTCGGGCGCAGGTAAAACAACTATCCTTAAAATATTAGCCGGTGTAGTTAGCCATGCTCAATGTGTTATGCAGTTTAATGGAAAACAGTACACTAATGCAAAAGGTCGCTATAACCCTTGCGTATATGTAGGCAGCGACAGCCCCTTGTTTGATCATTTAAGTGTTACCGAAAATTTAACATTACTTATTCGCCATAGTAACAGCCGTTCGCCCAATTCACTGTCACTACAACAAGTGGTTGACTTATGCGGGCTTTCGCCGCTTCTGTTGCATTTTCCTTGGCAATTATCAAGTGGAGAAAAGCAAAGAGTGTGTTTCGCCCGCGCTTTATTAACAGGCAAAAAAGTACTCTTACTCGATGAAGCGTTTTCAGCGCTTGATTGGTCTATGCGGCAAATTATGCATCAGGTGCTAAGAAAGCTTGTGGCTAAGCATGACTATTCTGCAATAATGGTTAGCCACTCTTTGAAAGAGCTAAGCTTGTGCGTGAGTGAGTTAATTTTCATCGAGCAGGGTGCCGTTGTCAACCACTTGCCAATTGATGCTGCGCTAGAATATCAAGTACATAGCAGCCAATACACCTATTATGACAACGATGATTATTTCTCAGCAATAAAAGCAGTATTTAGTCACGTTGACGAACAAGACGATTCACTGCATGTGTGGTTATTTGCAAACTTTCAAACAAGTAGTAAAAACAACGTAAATACCTGTCGTTTATATTCTAAAGCCCCTTTGCTAGCTAAAGCTAAAGCACTTGCAGGTAAGTTAGCGAGTACTTTGATATTACCAACAATAGATGAAACACGGACCTTTGTGATAGACGCTAACAAGGTTAGTGTATCGCGCCATGAAAACAATCAAACAAGTATGGTTAATTGTTTTCCTGTGACTGTTACTAGGATAGTCCATAACGATGCAGGTGTTGTGCTTAGTGGAAATTGTCAAAAACAAATATTGCGCGCGCGTATTACCGTAAAGTCATTCAAATCTTTGCATATTAAAAACGGTGACAAGCTTTATTTTGTATGTAAAGCCTTGTAGCGACGGCGTGTAACTATACCTTTTAATGACGCCTCATTATTATGCTTGTCATGGAAATACTTGTTTCAAACTAAAAATAGACAGTAATGCCTTTATAATCATTGTTAATTTTTACTACACTGCTATATTTAGCAACTTGTTAGCGGTAAAACGTTAAATATTCCAACAATAATAACAACATGGAGTCAGTGGCTATGCAGCAAGCAAAATCCACTTGGGCAACACGAGCCCTTGATAAAGTAGAAGTGGTAGGTAACAAACTACCCGATCCCGCCATCATATTTTTCTTTTGTTTGCTCATCGTTTGGTTTCTTTCTGCATTAATGTCGCAATTTGCATGGGACGCACTCGACCCACGTACCGGCGAAGCTGTTGTTATAAATAACCTGCTTACGGGTGAATCACTAGCCGATTTCTTATCGCGTATGGTGACTATATTTACCGGTTTTGCGCCTCTTGGTGTAGTGTTAGTAGCCATGTTAGGCGTTGGCGTAGCAGAACATTCTGGTTTTATTAGCGCCGGTTTAAAGCGAATGTTAGATTCAACTCCACGCACCTTTTTAACCCCAATGGTAGTGTTGGTAGCTATTGTGAGTCATACCGCAACCGATGCGGGCTATGTACTTGTTATTCCATTAGCCGGTGTTATATTTTATGCCATGGGACGCCATCCTCTTGCCGGCATTGCAGCTGCGTTTGCCGGGGTAAGTGGTGGGTTTTGCGCTAACTTTATTCCCTCAGCCATAGACCCTTTGCTACAAAGTTTTACGCAAGAAGCTGCACGCATTTTAGACCCAACTATTCAAATTAACCCCTTAAATAACTGGATATTTAACTCCGCGTCTTCTTTTTTAGTGATAGGTATTGCGTGGTATTTAACCGATAAAGTTATTGAGCCACGTCTAAAAAATGTAGAAGTAGATGGCGATTCTAATGAAATTCCAAAGTTTGAAGAACTAAACCAAAAGCAAAAGAAGGCGCTAAGAGTAGCGTCACTCGCCATGCTTGTTGGCATTATTGTGCTGGTGTTGATCTTAATACCTGAAACCTCTCCTATGCGAGACGCTAACGGCAACTTAACCTCATTCCAAGCGCCTATTATGCAGTCTATCGTGCCCATCATATTTTTGTTGTTCTTAATACCCGGTGTAGTTTACGGCTACATGGCAGGTGTATATACCAGCACCAAAGACATGATAGACAGCATGACCAAAGCTATGAATGGCATGAGTTACTATATTGTCATGGCTTTTTTCTGTGCTTTATTTATAGATGCTTTTGGTAAGTCGAACTTGGGTGTGCTGCTGGCTATTGAAGGTGCTGGATTGTTACAAGCGCTGGAATTACCCTCTAAGGTAACTATTGTGGGTATCATTTTCTTAACCGCTTTTGTTAACTTGTTTGTGGGCTCGTCTTCTGCCAAATGGGCGCTGTTAGGGCCAATATTTGTGCCTATGCTTATGGAGTTGGGTATATCGCCAGACCTTACCCAAATAGCATACAGAGTGGGTGATTCGTCAAGCAATATTATTACCCCGCTTATGCCGTACTTCCCCTTAGTTGTATTGTACTGCCAGCGCTATGTGAAAGGCACGGGGATTGGCACTTTGTTATCGTTAATGCTGCCTTACAGTATTTGCTTATTGCTAGCATGGACCGTGTTTTTGCTAATTTATTGGACGCTAGGTATACCATTGGGTATTCAATCTAGCTATATATATCCTGCTGGCTAAAACTTATTATTAAATAAGTTGTAAAGCAGTAAACATTGAAAAGTAGGCGGTTAATGAGGTAAAACTCGCTAACCGCCTTTTTCTTTTCGTTTTCTACGCATTTTACTTGCTCATTACAGGCAAGTTTGTTAAAAATATAGCCTGCGTTAAGGCACTTCCTTACTCGCATTGCTGGCGATCCATTTTAGTAACAAAAATGCTCAGCTAGCATATACGCTTGGGTAGCGCGCAAAAATAATAATAATAGGTTTCTCAGGTCTGTTCATTAGTAAGTAAATGCTTACTTTTTATATCGATCCACCACACAAATTAAGATAATACACTCATGCAAAAAGATAGCATCAACAACAAACATGTTTCATCAGAGCAAGTTCTTATAACCCCACAGCAGCTTGCTGAAGAAATGCCCGCCACCGAAAAAGCCCTCGCTTATGTACGATCTTCAAGAGACATCATCTCTGATATTATTCACGGACGCGATCACCGCTTATTAGTGGTATGTGGACCTTGTTCAATACATGATGTTGGCGCAGCAAAAGAATACGCATTGCGCTTAAAAGAACTTCACGAAATAAGTAAAGATACGCTATTTATCGTTATGCGTGTTTACTTCGAAAAGCCGCGTACTACAACAGGCTGGAAGGGTCTAATAAACGACCCGCATATTGATGATACCTTCGACATTGAGACTGGCCTGCGCAAAGGTCGTGAATTATTGAATTACTTGGCCGAATTAGAAATCCCCGTGGCTACCGAAGCGCTCGACCCCATCAGTCCGCAGTACTTGGGTGAATTCTTTAGCTGGGCGGCTATTGGTGCGCGTACTTCCGAGTCGCAAACCCATCGTGAAATGGCCAGTGGTCTGTCTATGCCGGTTGGTTTTAAAAACGGTACCGACGGTAGCTTAAATATTGCCATTAATGCTCTACAGTCGGCGGCCTCTGGTCATAACTTTATGGGTATTAACCGTGAAGGTCAGGTCAGCATTATTAAAACCGAAGGCAACCCCGACGGTCACATCATTTTACGTGGTGGCAAACAGCCTAACTACGATTCAGTATGTGTTGCCGATTGTGAATCGTTATTAGCATCTCATGGCGTTAAGTCGTCGTTAGTGGTTGACTGTAGCCATGCTAATTCAGCCAAAGACTATAGACGCCAGCCATTAGTGGCACAAAACGTGGTTAATCAAATTTTAGAAGGTAACCAGTCCATTATAGGCATTATGTTAGAAAGCCACATAAACCCTGGCAACCAAAGCTCGAATGGCAAAAAAGTTGAGGAACTAAAATACGGTGTATCTATTACCGATGGCTGCATAAGCTGGGAAGATACCCACACACTTATTCAAGCGACCCGCGACAAGCTAATTACGGTCTTACCATTAAGGCAACAAAAACGCGAACTTGCCTAGCACTAAGGACCGCGCAAATTAAATGAGTAAGCAGCCAACAAGCCAAAATGGCAAGAATGAAGACATAAGTTCTTTACTGACTGAGTATCGAAATGAAATTGATGCTTTGGATACTCAGTTAGTAGAGCTTCTTGCTGCGCGCCAGCAGGTGACTAAAAAGGTGGGTGCACTAAAGCGAGCCAATAGCCTGCCTATTTACGTTCCCGAGCGCGAGGCTAGTTTAATTGCTACACGCAGAATGCAGGCTCAAAATGCAGGTCTTTCAGGCGATTTAGTCGAAGATATTTTACGCCGCACTATGCGCGACTCTTACTATTCGCAGCATGCTAATTATGCAAAAACTAACCCTGATATAAGCAAGGTGGTTATTGTGGGCGGTGAAGGGGCCTTGGGTAAAGTACTGGTGACCTTATTTGAAAGCAGTGACTATGTCGTTACTATTATTGAAAAAGACAACTGGGATCAGCGCGCTAAATTGCTGGCTGGCGCAAATTTGGTAGTTTTGGCGGTTCCCATTAATCAAACCATTAATATTATTAACGATTTACCACCGTTACCGCAAAATTGTATCTTGGCCGATGTTACCAGTGTAAAACAAGCGCCGCTTAGTGCAATGCTGCAAAAACATAAGGGGCCTGTTCTGGGTTTGCATCCTATGTTTGGACCAGACGCACCAGGTATGATTAAGCAAGTGGTTGTGGTGTGCAACGGACGCGCGCCGCAAGCTTACTCATGGCTTATAGAGCAAATGGTAGTGTGGGGCGCACAAATACATCAAACCCAAGCCAAAGTGCACGACAAGGCAATGGCCTTCATTCAAGTTATGCGTCATTTCAACACCTTTGTATATGGTCAACATTTACAGCAAGAAAATCCGAATTTAAGCGAGCTGATTGCCTTTAGTTCGCCTATTTATAGGCTAGAGCTGGCGATGGTAGGTCGGTTGTTTGCGCAAGCACCGTCTTTGTATGCTGATATTATTTTTAATGACAGCGATAATATTGCACTATTAGAACGTTTCCATACACGCTTCGGCAATGCCATAGCCTTGCTAAAAAACCAAGACAAACAGGCGTTTATCGATTGTTTTAAAGACGTCGAGAATTGGTTTGGCGAGTATGCCTCACAATGTTTAAAAGACAGTAAACAAATGCTGCTTAAAGCCGACGACGGTCATTTACTGCGTAAAACGTTATAGTTACAGGTGTAAACACTTTATGTTTATGCAGCGTAAATCTTTGCTATTTGCATAAGGCTTCAGAATTAATGTGCTATACCCAAAGCTTTACCACTTAAGGTAACGCAAATATGTCTTTTTAACGTTTCTACTTTTCACATCAAATTAAATCAACACCGGATAAATTTAATGTTCGTGCTGCAATAAAATAATTATTTAAGCTCTTTACCAATAGCTGTCAGGCTTTTTTACAACAAATGTATATTTTGGAGCTTATCTGTCAGGTTTTTTTACACTACGAGCATATTCCATCTGTAACTTTCTCGTTACACATTGATTACATTAATGTTTATTTATTAGGTGTGCTTATTGCATACACAATCGCGTGCTGCTAGCAGTAATTGAATAAATCGGCATGTATTTTATTTGTTAAATATAACGAGGATAAATATAATGAAAAAATTCAAGCGATCGATATTTACGCTAACAAAACCCTTTCTTTTGAGCATTAGTTTTTTGCTTTTTGCACCATATGTAAGTGCCGATTTACTGGACGCATTTGAAAATGGTGGCTTTGAAGGTGGAACTATGGATACCAACTCATGGAACTCTACCGTCCCTCCTGGCTGGACTACTACCGATGGCACGCCAGACACATTTACCGGAGATACTAACTTCCAAGGTAACACATGGGCGCCAAGTAGCACCGGTGGTCAATTCCTGCATGGAATAGGAGACCAACCTTCTTGGACTGAGAGTGCATTGCAAGTAGCACTTGAAGGTCTCACAATCGGTCAACAATATGAAATTTCATTTGAACAAAGTATTACTCGAAATGATTTTTCTCAAACCGGTGGTTTTTGGCGCATCAAATTTGGTGATGAAACCCAAGAATCTGAACAATTACTTATCCCTGACGCAGGGATATTTGAAGGTTGGATTTGGCAAACTCTATTATTCACTGCGACTCAAGAAATACAAACTCTTGAGGTAATTGCTTGGAGTGATACAGACGGTCTTCGAACCGACATTGGTATTGACAGTTTCTTTTTGGGAGACCCTGGCACTAATCCCGACAATCCAGTTAATGTTGCCCAACCCGCAGTATTTACGCTTATGCTTGCAGGTCTAATGGGGATTGGTTTCACACGTCGCAGAAAACTTTAAGCGACAATAAGAAAATTAACTAACAAAGTCAGCTTCTAACGAGGTTGGCTTTTTTTAGTTTTACACCTTATTGAGCTCAGCACAAAAACAAACCTGATTAATTAGCACTGGCGTGTTGTTTTATATCATTGAATGCATCAGCACTGCTGCATTATGCGCCGCGTTAGGCGCTTTAAATTCTGCCTAAGGATAGCTTAATTTTTCTGATACGTAATTTTACCGCCCACAATAGTCATGAGGTTTTCAGAGTTTAAAATTTCTGATTCAGGGATGGTCAGCCAATCTTTGTCAAAAATTGTAAAATCAGCGTATTTTCCTACTTCCACAGAACCGCGAATATTTTCTTGAAAGGCGCCATAAGCTGGCCAGATAGTAAACATTTTAAGCGCTGTTTGGCGGCTTACCGCAAGTTCTGGATGCCACCCGTCGTTACTAGTACCATCAAGCCTTTTACGGGCAACGGCAGCGTAAAATTCAATTCGTGGGTCGCCTAATTCAACGGGCGCATCAGAGCCCCCCAGTATCATTATTCCGCGGTCTACTAATTGCTGCCATGGGTAAGAATAGGCAAGGCGTTTAGGCCCCAGCCTATCAGGAGCAAAATTGAGATCACCAATGCCATGGCTGGGCTGCATAGACGGTAAAACACCTAAACTAACTAGTCTTTGTTGCTCTTGCGGTGGAATAACTTGCACGTGCTCAAGTCTCCAGCGCGGTTCAGCAACGGCTCGCTCAAGCTTTGGCACATCGTCAAATGCTTGTTCATACCAGTTTAAAACGGTTTGCAGGGCACGATCTCCAATAGCATGTGTTTGAATTTGTATGCCTTGGCGCAGTGCTTGTCGCAGAATTGGTTCAAGCTCTTCTTTGGTAGTGCGGTTCATAAAACCATTATGCGGAGCATCGGCATAATTTTCGAGTAGCGCCGCGCCACGTGAGCCGAGCGTACCATCGATATACACTTTTATACCGCGCAATTCGAACATATTGTCGGTTGTTGCCGTTTTTCCGTGTATAAACATGGTTGCTGCTTCTTGCACATTAGCTGCCGCATAAATACGGGTAGACATGTTTCCCTCGGCATAAATTTCTTTCATAATGTCTACGTTAATAAAAGGCATTCCAGCGTCTTGAGTGTTGGTCCAGCCTAGTTTAGCGTTTTCAGCCATGCCTTGTATTAAGCTGTCTTTTATATACGCCCGTGTTTTTGGTGGAATAAGCGCGCGGAAAATATCCATGGCGGTGGCGAGAATATAGCCGTTAGGTGTGCCGTGGGCGTCTCGTTCAAATTTGCCGCCTTGTGGATCGGGAGTGAGCTTGGTAATGCCTGCAAGTGCCAGAGCTTTCGAATTAACCAGTCCAGACACACCGTCTGCACGAGGCATAAAAAGAGGTTTGTCCGCGGTAAATGAGTCAACATCATGTTTAGTCAAAAAGCGGTTTTCGTCGGTCCATTCACGTTCAATCCAGCCACGGCCTTGAACCCATTCACCCGCAGGCACCTTTGCCGCAAATTCTTCAATAGCATTTCGGGTTTGTGCTAAAGAGGAGATACCAAATAAACTTAATGTTTTGGGACGCTCTCCCACGCCTTCAACATGCTGATGGCTATCGGTGAAACCTGCATACACATATTTTCCTGCCATATCCATTATTTTTACGTCACCACACATGTATTTGGCGGCATCAATGTTTGAACCTACAAATATAATTTTATCTCCAAGCACCGCAGTTGCTTCAGCAGTTGGCTGTGCATCATTCGCAGTATAAATTTTTGTATTGTGTAGCACCATATCTGCGCGAATACACGACGGAGTAACCGTGGCCGACAATTTATCATTTGTAGCGCATGAGCTTAGTAGTAAACTCAGTCCTACAGCACTTGTTAGCATAAGCGTGTGTTTAATCATGGATTATTCCTTACCGGTACGAACTATTAAGGACAATCGACAAAAATTGAAGAGTGTCTGTTTATTAGATTATTAGATTATTGGATTAATGACATATAAAAAATATACAAAGGAAGACAAATAAGCTACATTGTTTTGTAAATAAACAATAAACTAAAGCTGTAAACTAAATACTTTATAAAAATTAGGATAGATGTCCGCACTCAACAAATATAATTAGTAGTTATGGTTTTTTTGACAACACTGTTTAGTGCGTTTACCCATAAAGAAGCGATTGACGTAAACACCAAAATCACGCGTAATTATTAGCCGTAAAGGAATAATAGCAAACCGTAAAAAGTAAGGTGACTTGAGTAAAATGCGTCCTTGTTAAATCTTACTTAAAGAATTACTATGAAAAAGAATGCGTTTTTTATTAGCATATCAGTAAATGTTACTTATCAAACACATTTTAAATAAGAGTTATTGTTAATGATAACGTAAGTTTCACAACAAAAGTATTTATCACCTCAAAGGATAGTCACATATTCGAGGTGACTATATGGCAGGTTTTTACACACACAACTCGGGGAGAATAGCTTGAAATTCAAGTTAAACACAAAAAATAAGTTTTACAAAAAAAACGCAATTACGCTGGCGCTAACATTACCACTACTAGCGACCTTTCCAACCCAATCTTTTGCACAAGAAAATGAAGCAGACCTTGAAAAGATTATCGTAACGGGCACACGTCTTTCAGACCGCTCGGCTGCTGATTCTCCAGTACCTGTTGATATTATTTCTGGAGAAGACTTTCGTCAAAATTCTTCAACAGACGTACAAGACATGTTACGTACTGCTGTTCCTTCTTTTGACGTTAACACACAGCCAATAAGTGATGCAGCGTCAATAGTAAGACCCGCAAACCTTCGCGGCTTATCTCCAGATAACGTGTTGGTGTTGGTAAATGGTAAACGTCGGCATAGAGGTTCAATTATTTCGTTCCTTGGTGGCGGAATTTCTGATGGCGCCCAGGGAGTTGATATCTCTGCAATACCTTCAATGGCCTTAAAACGCGTAGAAGTACTCAGAGACGGTGCCTCATCGCAGTATGGTTCTGATGCAATTGCTGGTGTGCTTAACTTCATTTTGCGCGATAACGCTGAAGGCTTCGATTTCTCTGCAAAATATGGTTCAACCTTCGAAGGCGATGGTGACAACTACACAATAGGTGCAAACGCAGGTTTTGCCTTAGGTGATACAGGTTTTATTAACCTTACTGCTGAAATTAGAGATGTTGAAGGTACGGTAAGATCAGTTGTAAGAAACGACGTTGCCGGCATGATAGATGGTGGATATATTTCGTCTTCTGATTTTTTAGGTATTAATACCTACACGAACGAAGTGCCGCAATATTGGGGACAACCCGATGTTGAAGATGACATCAAACTTTTTGTTAACTCTGCAATTGAGCTTAATGAGAACGCAGAGCTATACTTTTTTGGTAACTATGCAGAACGAATGGTAACGGGCGGATTTTTCTACCGAAATCCTGTTACTGAAGGCAGTCAACGAGGCGGCGTTTATAGAGGCCCTACGGTCGATCCGCTTACTGGTTTAGCCGATCCTAATGGAGTGCACTCAGCGTTAGTTGGTTCCCTAGATGGGAGCGATTCGTGTATCGCTGGTATTCCAATTAATGGTGTTACTCCCGACGCAGGCTTCTTAGCGCAAGTAACAAATAGTGCTAATTGTTTCTCATTCCTTGAAACTATTCCTAATGGTTTTGTGCCACGCTTTGGCGGAACAAACGAAGACATGGCATTCACAGTGGGCGTGACTGGTGAAATCAATATTGGTGAGGGCTTATCATATGATGTAAGTGCTCAGCAAGGCTCTAACAGAACAGATTTCTTTATCCGCAATACTATTAATGCGTCTCTTGGTCCAGCTACACCAAGAGATTTTGTTCCAGGTGGACAAGAGCAAAAAGAGACTTTGTTTAACGTAGATTTTGTTTATGCGGTAGAAGCAGGCCTTTACTCTGAATTAAGCATTGCATTTGGTGCAGAATATAGAGAAGAAGAGTTTACTTTATTTGCAGGTGATGCAGCATCTTATGCACTTGGCCCATTAGCTAGTCAAGGGTTTTCATCTAGTTCAAATGGATTTGGTGGATTTCCTGCAGACACAAATGCTTCACAAGACAGTAAAGCCATTTACATAGACTTAGAAGCTGATGTAACTGAACATCTTACGGTTCAAACCGCCATAAGAACTGAGAAATTCAGTGAGTTTGGTAATACGACCGATTTCAAACTTGCGGGTATTTACCATGTTTCTGACGACTTCAGAATTCGTAGTGCATACTCTACCGGGTTTCATGCACCAACGGCTGGTCAGGCAAATATTACTAACGTAACTACACAAAACGTGGCCGGAGTATTAGTTGACCAAGGAACTTTGCCACTAGCCTCAGCAGCCGGACAGTTGGCAGCTAATTTTGTGGAAAGTGAGGGTAATGGTAGACCAGCACTTGGGCCAGAAGAAGCAGTAAACTTTTCAGTTGGTGTAGCGTTTGACGTAGCAGGCTCTAGCTGGACTATCGATTATTACACGATTGAACTAACAGACCGTGTTGCACTGGGCGGAAATATAGACTTCTTAGCCGCGCTTAACTTCACCGCCGGAGCAGGTTCTAACTTTGCTACAGTGTCTGAAGGCTTAACTTCGCTAGACGCATCAGGTGCAATTAGCCGTCAGGACTTTGTTGGGCTAGATGACTTGTCTCAGTTCCGCTTTTTCTCTAACAGCTTTGACACGACAACAAGCGGTATAGATTTAGTTGGTAATTATAACTTTGACTTTATGGGAGGTGATTCAAGACTCACACTCGCAGCAAACTATAATAAGACTGACGTAGACAGTGTAGGTACGGTTAATCCAATTGATGCTGATCGTGTTGCTGCTATTGAAGATTTATTGCCTAACATTAAAGGTAATGTATCTTGGTCGCACGAACAAGGTGACCTTAGAACCTTAGTACGTGCTAACTACTATGGTGGTTGGGATGATACTGGCAATGGTGTAGAGGGTATTGGCGCTGCACTTTTGGTTGATGTGCAAGTTTCGTATCAGGTTAACGAAAACACCCAACTTGTGTTAGGTGTAGACAACTTGTTTGACACCTACCCAGATAAAAACCCGGGTGCAGGCGGCAGTGGTCAACTTTACTCAGAAGCAAGTCCTTTCGGGTTTAATGGTGCCGCGTGGTACGTACAAGCTCGTTTAAACTTCTAGTAATGTAATGTTATTATGCGGCAATGTGATTTAACGCCGCACTTTTAAAATGCCGCTCATTTTGTATGAGCGGCATTTTTTATTTAAAAAATATCCTTAATAATCTTAATAGTGGATTAACTCAAGGCCTTAGTTGCTGCAATTCGAGTAGGTGAAACTTCTTCCACTGGATAACAACCCAACACTTTGAAGTATCGGGTCATACCGCGCAGCTTGTCAAAAGCGGTTTGCATGGGACCGTCTTCAATGTTGCCTTCTACGTCAACATAAAACATTTCTTCCCAAGGATTGCCAGTTATAGGTCTAGACTCTAACTTAGTAAGGTTAATGTTGTTTTCTTTAAGCACTAAAAGAACATCGCATAGTGCCCCAGGTGCCTGCACGGTAGACATTATTACGGTGGTTTTTGCTGGGACTTGCAAAGGTACTTTAATTGATTGGCTTGCCACGACTATAAAACGACTGTGGTTTTCTTTTTGATTCGCCAAGTTAGACTTAACTGATTTAAGCGCATAAAACCCACCGCTTTCTTCTGATCCAATAGCAGCTGCGTGGGGCGAGGCCAATTCACTTACCTTTATCATTGCGTCGGATGTGCTGTCACAGGTTTTTACTTCTACGTTGCCAAACTC
The DNA here is from genome assembly GCA_047636735.1 of Glaciecola sp. Taxonomy (GTDB): domain Bacteria; phylum Pseudomonadota; class Gammaproteobacteria; order Enterobacterales; family Alteromonadaceae; genus Glaciecola. Next base: position 19,046 of record JBLIGC010000029.1, read on the forward strand.
AGCCAAAAAGTGGCTGCACTGGGCAAATACTTGTGGGTGTGCGTAAACCGTTTTAATTTGGATGTTTTCAACACCTTCATGCACCAGCAATGCGTGCTTAATAGGGTGGGTGAGCTCCCCTACAATGTTCAAACAGGTGTGCTGGAGTTGGTCGTATACTTCGTTAATACTGCCAGAGCTGGTGTTCTCTATAGGCAGAACTGCATAGTCGGCTTCATGCGTTTCAACTTTTTCAATAATTTGGGCAAAGCTTTTACAGCCAATTTCAACAAGTTCACCTGGGCGACGCGAAAAATATTTTTGCGTGGCAAGATAGCTATATGAACCCTTCTTGCCTAAAAAAGCCACTCGGTTTAGCGGCAAACGAGAATCTGGGTTAGCCCATTCGTGTAGCATAGTTTGCTGCTGTAGTACCGAGTCTTCTATAATAACTTGAAACAGCTTGGTGATAAAATGCGGATCTAGTCCGCAGTCTCGGCCCTGTTTAATGAGCCTTACCAGCAACTGTTCTTCACGCGTTTTGTCGCGCACAGATAGTTGGTGTTTTACTTTAGTTTCGGCCACCTGCGCGGTTAGTTTTTGACGTTGTGCAATGAGGGCAAGTAGCTCACTGTCGGTATGGGTTATTTGCTCTCGTAACGAAGCTAAGACATCTTTTGACACACGTATTCCCTGAAGTAGTAATAATCCTCTATTTGTATAATAAAGGATAATTGCGAGCGCGCACTAACAGTTTATGTTGGCTTAGGCGTATTCCCTAATGGCTCGCAAGTTTAATTAAATTGCAAATTAGCGGAATAATGTAAAAAACGAGGGCATGACTGTCAATAACTTATTCAGATTATATTATGCAAAAGTGGTAACAAAGGGGTTTATTACAAAAATCATGCCCTTTATGTCGTAAACAAGGGCTTAAAATTGGGTTAAGGCAAGTATTTACTCTTGATTTAGCAGTCTTGCCAGTATTGAACGCACTTCATCCGACTCAAAGGGTTTGTCGCACAGCGCGTTTACGCCTGTTTGTTGAATATTGGCCATGTGCGCGCTATCGCTTGACTCTGACGTTACCATAATAATGGGGATATGCGTGGTGGCAGGGTTGTATCGAATGAATTCTGATAACTCTCTACCGTCCATTTCAGGCATGTTGTAGTCGGTAACTACTAGGTCAAATTCCATCTCTTTAAGAAAAGTTAGTGCATGCGCACCATTTTCGGCTTCTGTTATTTGGTCAATTCCCATATTTTGCAATACTCGCCGAATATGGTTACGGGCCAAGCGGCTGTCGTCTACTAGTAAAACACGCACGCTGTTGATTTCAAACAATGACAGGTCTAGCTCTTCAGTATTTAATAATTGTAGACTTGCGTTTAAGCCTCGTTTTAAGTGAATAATTTCGAACGGTTTAGGCAATATTGCGGCCACTCCAGACTGCTTAAATTTCTCCAACTTTGCCAAACCAGCTTCACTTGATACCAGCATGAAAGGCACGCTTGCCGTTATTTCGCTGTTTTTCAAATAGGTTAAAATATCTAACCCGGTGCCGTCCGCTAAGTACATAGTGCTTACGACTACGTCAACATTGTTACGGTCAATCGCTTCTTTTGCTTGCGCCACATTTTTGACGATATCGACGCCATTGACATCTTCTTGACTCAACAAACTTGAAATTATTTTTGCTTGCGTGTCTGAAGGTTCAATTAACAAAATGTGTAAGTCTGAAATTGATAGTTGCATTAATCCTCTACTTTTTGCATATAAGTCGTAATTTTTATATTTAGAAGCGCTTGTTATAAGT
>JBLIGC010000030.1:0-20638 GCA_047636735.1 Glaciecola sp.
ATGGAATACGACCGCGGTAACTTTTGTGTTTCATACCCTTTAAAACGCTATATAATTTGCTGCGCGCAAGTTTACCTTATTCTGTAGGGTTTTAATAATGGCAATATACAAATTGTGGCAATGTTGTTTTTATACCCGCATTATGTCAGCACTATAGACGGCATTAATCGTCTAAAAAAGTAGAATCACAAATTTACCCTATAACCGAAATATGCTAATTTAGCTTAATTCAACAATGTGCAATCTGCCGGATACTAACTCACGGTAGTTTAAGCGCAAAATATTAACTATAAGAATAAACTTGTGTACTTAAATTATTATGGATTAAACGATAATCCTTTTTCAATAGCGCCTAACCCCGACTATTTGTTTATGAGCACTCGCCACAAGCAGGCACTAGCGCACTTAACCTTTGGTTTGACGGAGTCGGGCGGTTTTGTCATGCTAACGGGCGAAGTAGGCACCGGTAAAACAACGGTGTCGCGTAAACTCATGCAAGAACTCGGCAAAGACACGCAAATGGCGGTAATACTCAATCCAACTCTGTCTGCGTTAGAGCTGTTGGCAACGGTTTGCGACGAACTCGGTATTAATTACGACCCTAGTAGCGCTTCGTTAAAGGTATTTACCGACCGTATATTAGCCAAGTTAGCCAGCAATCATGAAAGTGGTGTTAATACTGTTTTGCTTATTGATGAAGCGCAGCATTTATTGCCTGAAGTTTTAGAACAACTACGCTTACTTACCAATTTAGAAACCAACCGTGAAAAACTACTCAAAGTAATATTAATTGGCCAACCTGAACTACAACAACTGCTTAGACGCAATGAACTGCGCCAACTAGCCCAGCGTGTTACGGCTAGGTATCATTTATTGCCGTTAACACAAATAGAAGTAGGTCAATATGTAGAACATCGCTGGTCGGTAGCTGGTGGCGTAACAAGTTGTTTTACGAAAGCAGCGCTGGCAGAACTCTTCACCATTAGCGGCGGTATTCCGCGCGTTATAAACTTGTTGTGCGATCGTGCCTTAAGCCTTGGTTATTCACTGCAGCGACCTTTTATCGATCACCAAATAATGGTGTCGTCTAGTTTTCAAGTACTTGGCGAAGATATTGTTATGCAGCGGCAGCACTCGCACTGGAAACCTCTTTATATTAAAGGTTTTATTGCCGCTGTTGCACTAGGCTTACTTATTGGCGCCGGTTTAGGAGGTTTGCATGCTTAAGCAACTAAAGGTCAGTGAGCTTTCTCCTGGCATGATGGTTACCCAAGTTCTTGCACAAAATGGTCCCGTGAAAATCCGCAAAGTCGGTTTTATACGCTCACCTGATATGATCAGAGGGCTTACTGAAATGGGCGTTACGTTGGTAGAGGTCGATATTAATCAAAGCTTGAATGTAGAGCTTGATGATGAAACCAGTGCCGCTGCGATTGCTATAAGTGAAGACAATAATAAGCCGAGAAAAGCAACCGCCACACAGCGCCTTGTGGCCTCCGACCAACAAATAGCTGATGTTGACAGGCAGCTATCGCAACAGTTTCATCGCGCGTTATTTTTACCCGCAGTGGACCAAATGCCGTCAAAGTGGATGCTTTACGGTAAGCCATATACCATGTTGTCGGTGTATATTTTGGCTGGATTGTTTATAGGTGCAATAGCGAGTTATTCATTGATTGGTTTGATAACCAATGGTGAGCTTGTTCCAATCACGCAAGTAAATACCAGCAGCCCTGCTCCTAACAATACCCCTGAACAAAGTGTTGCAAAAGTCATTCAAACACCAGCAGAGCCAAACATCACAGCCCCCGCCACTGTGAGTGAAAATGCCGCGGCAATTTCAGATAAAACAATCGTTAATGATAATTTGGTGACTACGCAAGAGCAAAATGTTTTAGTACCAAGTGCACCAAGAGTGCCGCAAGCTAGGGTTGATGAAGTGGTTGCTAGCAATATGCCTCGCCAATCTAATGCTAGCTCTTCACCTGAAACGGTAAACGGAATTGCGCTGGAAGAAGGGCAGCAGGTGCTAGGTTATCAAAGCGGTAACGATGAACAAACGCAATTTAATGAAGATAATATTACCCTAGCAAATGATACAGGGTCAGTAAATATACCAAATGATAACGAGTCCCGCCAACAAAGCCGGGATAACCGTTCAACTAATAACGAGTCAACAGTGAGTAATTCAGTATCAAATGAAAGGCTCAATCCTACTTTATTAAGGCGCATTCAGGCCGCCGCAGAAGATGTTGATAGTCAAGTAAACGATCCGAAACCTGATGTGATAAAAATTACCGATTTAAATCAATTACCACGAATAGACCAATTATCGCCGGCTATTTTAACGCTGATGCCGGCCATGAGTTTTAGCGCGCATATGTATGCTTCAAATCCCCGAGACAGGTGGGTAAGAGTTAACAGCAAACGCTTGGGTGAAGGTGATGTTATTGCAAATAATGTAATACTGAAGCGAATTGAGTCTGAAAAGGTGGTGCTAGATTATAATGGAACAGAGTTTACGATGAATGCGCTGTCGGATTGGTAAAAAAGTTGACCGCAAAAGAAGCGGTCAATAAACAGCCATTACGTTGGTAATAAAACACTTCTAAAAAAGCCTAGTAGATTAATATTAAACTCTTCGGGTGTTACGCTGCCTATTATTTTGTCACTGCTTTGCGTCATCAAATCAATGCGCTTCATGTCTGTATTGTGCATATGATTGGTGTCGTAAAACGTTACAACTTTTGGTTTTAAGGGGTCTTTAGCGTTGCGTTGCGCGACTATCGCCAACTGGCCGCTTTGCAGATGTACGAGTGATCCAACGGGAAATAAACCTATCGCCTCAATAAATTCTTCAACCAGTTTATTATCAAGGCATTTATCTTTTCGCATGAGTTCAAGAGCCTCGTGCGCGCTAGTAGACGTTCTAAACGGACGGTCTGTCAACATAGCGTCATAACAATCTACTATGGCAGCCATTTTTGCATATACGCTAATATCATCAGCATGTTTTTGCTTAGGATAGCCGGTTTGGTCTAGGCGTTCATGATGATTTGCCATAATGTCAGCCACCGTTGGCGATAACTCGGCGAAGCGCTGTGTTAACTCTATACCAATATCAATATGGGTACGCATTAGCGTTACATCAACAGATGAGAAGTTATCGGTACGCTGTGTTAAGTCTGATGGCAGTAGCGCCATACCGCAATTCATTAAAAGACCGGCAAGTGTTAAATCTTTAATTTCAGCTTGGCTGAAGCCTTTGTGATGAGCAAAAAAGCTCATTAGTATTGAGCAGTTCAAAGAATGTTCAATTAAATAATCGTTAGATTCTTTTAGCATCACTAAACAGGCAAGCGCATCACAGTTATCAAATACACTGTCTATAATGTCTTGGGACAAAGCTTGCAGGCTAGCGAAGTCCGGTGCTTGGCCGCTTTTTAGCTGTGTAACGAAACGGGTGTGTATTGCTCTGGCTTCGGTATAAAGGCGGTCGGCAACTGCTAAATCATTTTGATGCTGTTCAAAGGTAATTATCTTCTTTGCAAGTTTTGATGCTGTTATGAGGGTATTGGTTTTTGGCAGTGTGTTTTGCTGAATATCTGATTGGTACTGACTTTTTTGTAAGTCAATTTCCAATTCTAAAATACCGCGCGCAACCAAAGAATCAATAGTTGCTTGAGATTTAATTATGCCCTGACTTTTCACCGTGAGCTTACTATCAGATTTGGTAACGCCACTTACAAACATGCCAATTTTAATGGCAGCAATAGAAACAAGTTTTTTCATAGATCTCGCAGTACACTAACACACTTACTTGTCGCGCTGAGTGAAGCCAATTAACGCGTATTAACCGATATGATTTACAGTATATCGGCAACGAGTCTATTTTTTAAAGCCAAATATGCCTTTTTCCCTCAAATTGAGTTATTTTCTCATTAAACTCAAGGGTTTGACCTATGGCATCAAGCCCTTTTAGCAAATTAGTTTTATGATTGTTTGCAATTTCAAATGAAAATTCAAGTTCTTCACATTTTACAGTTTGTGATGTTAGTTCAACGCTAACCACTACCTTTGGATTGTGTACAACCTTGGCAAATATTTGGTCAAGCTGGCTATTTGATAAAGTAACAACCAATAGCTGGTTGTTAATACTATTGCCATAAAAAATGTCGGCAAAACTGGTGGCAATAATACACCTAAAGCCAAAGTCGGCTAATGCCCATGGTGCATGTTCTCTGCTTGAACCACAGCCAAAATTTTCACGAGTAAGGAGAATTTTTGCACCTTCGTACTGAGGTTTATTAAGTGGAAAGTCTGGGTCAATCTGGTCTTTTTGGCCGTTTAAATAACGCCAGTCGTGGAACAAGTTTATACCATAACCTTTGCGCGTGACGCCTGTTAAAAATTGCTTCGGGATAATTTGATCAGTATCTATATTCGCTTGATCAAGGGGAGCAGCAGTACCCGTTACTATATTAATGCCAGCCATTATTGTTCTCCCATAGTGCGAACATCGGTAAATTTACCGGTAATTGCAGCGGCTGCTGCCATTTCAGGGCTGACCAAATGAGTACGTGCCCCTCGGCCTTGGCGACCCTCAAAGTTTCTGTTACTGGTAGACGCGCAGCGTTCACCAGGCTGCAATATGTCGTCATTCATGCCCAAGCACATTGAACACCCTGGTAGGCGCCATTCGAAACCACTTTGCTTGAAGATTAAATCGAGCTTTTCATCTTCAGCTTGCTGTTTTACTTGCACAGATCCCGGCACCACAATAGCGGTAACCCCTGGTGCAACTCGTCCTAACGAGGCAACTTTTGCAGCTGCACGTAAATCTTCTATGCGGCTGTTGGTGCATGAGCCAATAAACACGTGTGAAATATGAATATCGTTTATGGCTTGCCCAGCTTCAAGTCCCATATATTTGAGTGCTTTGTGAGCTGAGTCTTTACTGACCAAATCATCAAAACTATCGGGAGCAGGCACATGTTGGTTAATACCCACTACTTGGCCTGGGTTGGTTCCCCATGTTACTTGTGGTTCGATATCTTCGGCCTTTAGCTCTACTACATTATCAAACTTAGCATTTTCGTCGGTGTATAGGCTTTTCCAGTAGGCAACGGCCTGTTCCCAATGTTCTGTATTTGGGGCGAATTCGCGACCTGTAATATAGTCTATTGTTTTTTGATCTGGTGCAATAAGCCCAGCTTTTGCGCCGGCTTCAATACTCATATTACATACGGTCATGCGCTGTTCCATCGATAAATCGGTAATGGCTTGGCCAGCATATTCGATAACGTGACCGGTTGCGCCAGCGTGACCAATTTTGCCAATAATCGCTAGTATTATATCTTTTGCCGTTACGCCAAGAGGAAGCTTACCATTTACCTTAATTAGCATGCTTTTACCGCGGGACTGTTTGAGTGTTTGGCTGGCTAAAACATGCTCAACTTGCGACGTACCTATGCCAAAAGCAAGGGCACCAAAAGCACCGTGCGTGGCGGTATGTGAATCGCCGCATACCACGGTCATACCCGGATGAATTAGTCCAAGTTGTGGACCTATTACATGCACAATGCCTTGGTTTTTATGACCTACTGGATAAAGCTGTATGCCGTGCTGTGCACAGTTTGTAGCCAGTGTATTGAGCTGTAATTCGTTTTGTGGTCCACAAGCATCCAATGCTAATGAGCGGGTGGAAATACTGTGATCCATGGTACCAAACGTGAGGTCTGGACGGCGGACCTTTCGGTTTTTCTCAACAAGGCCCGCAAACGCTTGCGGGGTGGTTACTTCATGAATCAAATGGCGGTCGATATACACCAGTAAATCTTCGCCTAAGTCTTCGACAATATGGGCATTCAGAATCTTTTCGTACAGTGTAGTTGGCATAGTTGACATAGTTGGGTCCTTAAAGCTGACTAATAATATAGTCACCCACTTCAATCGTGGATTTAGCGTTGTGTGTGTTTTCAGGCAACAATAACTCAGCGGTTAAAATGCCATCGCTCAAGGTTTTTAGCACAGCACGCTCAATATCATCTGCGGCGGCTTCTTGTCCTAGGCTGTGTCTTAGCAGCATGGCCGCTGACAATATTTGTGCTATGGGATTGGCAATACCTTGTCCGGCAATATCGGGAGCTGAACCACCTGCAGGCTCATACATCCCAAAACCGTCCTGATTAATACTAGCAGAAGGCAACAAGCCCATAGATCCTGTAATCATGGCGCATTCATCAGACACTATGTCGCCAAATAAGTTGGAACACAGCATTACATCAAACTGCCCAGGATTGGCCACTAACTGCATGGTCGCGTTGTCTATATATATGTGCTCTAAGGTCACGTTAGGGTAATTTACCGCAACTTCTTCAACCACCTCGCGCCATAAACGGCTGGTGACTAATACATTGGCTTTATCAACCGAGGTAACTTTGTTGCTGCGTTTGCTCGCGGCTTCAAAGGCCGTTATAGCGATGCGACGTATTTCTGCTTTCGAATAGCGCATGGTGTCGAATGCGTTGGTTTGTTCACCTTCGCCTTCGATACCCTTTGGTTGACCAAAATAAATACCAGATGTCAGTTCACGCACCACCAGTATATCAACATTGTTTTTTGCTATATCTGCGCGCAGCGGAGATAAGTGGACTAAGCTTTCATAAATTTTTGCAGGGCGTAAATTACTGAATAGGTCGAAATGACTTCTTAGGGCAAGTAGCGCGGCACGTTCAGGACGTTTTTCTAGCGGAAGATTATCCCACTTAGGCCCGCCTATAGAACCAAATAAAATAGCGTCCGCATTTTCACAGGCAGCAAGGGTGCTTGCTGGTAAAGCCTCTCCAGTTGTGTCAATTGCATAACCACCTACGGGGTATTCGTTACAGCTTAGCGTAAAGTTATGTTTTTTACTGACAACATCTAATACTCTGCGTGCCTGTTGCATTACTTCTGGGCCAATACCGTCGCCTGCTAGCACTGCTATTGAATAGCTTGTCATTTAAACTCCTGCAATTCTATGTTGTTTTTGTTGATCAATTTGGTCGGCTAAATGGGTGTTATTCAGCACGAATATAAGTGATTTAACGCCTGCTTCAACAATGTCGGTTGCCAAGCCTATGCCGTTAAAGCGCCTGCCATTGTATTCTAAAATTACGCTGACTTGGGCGAGTGCGTCGGCACCTTCGCCTTTAGAGTCGAGTTTGAAGTCGACTATTTCTAAATTTTGACCATCAATGGCTTTTATAATTGCATTAAACGCGGCATCAACCGGACCGTTGCCAGTAGCGGCCTGAGTAATTTCATTATTGCCGGCCATTATTGTTACCGTTGCTGTAGGCACAATGTTGTGTCCTGAGCTTGCGTGTAAGTAGCTTAACTTGTAGTAAGCTTGCTCATGTTTTTGCTGATCAAAAAACAACAGTGCTTCTAGGTCGTAATCGAACACTTGACCTTTTTTGTCGGCTAGGCGCACAAACGAGGCATAAATATTATCAAGGTCGTATTCATCGGGGCCATAGCCAAGTTCGCCTAACCTATGCTTTATGACATGGCGCCCAGAGCGCGAGGTTAGATTAAGTACATTTTTATTAATACCGACACTCTCTGGAGTCATTATTTCATATGTATTTTGGCCTTTTAATACGCCGTCTTGATGAATTCCAGATGAATGACTAAACGCATTTGCGCCTACAATAGCTTTGTTTGCTTGCACTGGCATGCTGCACAACTGGCTCACTAGTTTTGAGGTTTTGTGAATTTCTTGGGTGTTTATGTTGGTTTCAAGCCCTAGTTTTTGATAACGAGTTTTTAGGGTCATTACAATTTCTTCTAACGAACAGTTACCCGCGCGCTCACCAATACCGTTTATGGTGCATTCAATTTGTCGGGCCCCATGTTCTAATGCGGCTAATGAGTTGGCTACAGCTAAGCCTAAATCATTATGGCAATGAACTGAAATTACCGCCTTATCTATATTAGGCACTCGGTTAAACAGGTTTTGAATAATACCACCGAATTCCGACGGAATGGTGTAGCCGACTGTGTCGGGAATATTTACGGTGGTTGCGCCTGCGGTTATAGCGGCTTCAACCATTCTGCATAAATAGTCGATGTGCGTGCGGCCAGCATCTTCGCACGAAAATTCAATATCATTGGTATATTTACTTGCGTGCTTAATGGCCTTAACGGCCATTTCAACCACTTCGTCTTGAGACTTACGAAGCTTGGTGTCTACATGAATGTCTGAAGTGGCAATAAATGTGTGTATTCTAAAATCATCGGCCACAGATAGCGCTTCGCCACATGCGTCAATATCTTTTGCCAAAGCACGAGACAAGCCGCACACGCGAGCATTTTTGATTTCTTTTGCAATAAGCTGCACTGACTTAAAATCGCCTGGCGAAGATACCGGAAAGCCAGCTTCAATAATGTCTACGCCTAGGCGCTCCAGCATAAGGGCAATCTGGAGTTTTTCTCGCACATTAAGGCTGGCAGGGAGTGCTTGCTCGCCGTCGCGTAAACTTGTATCGAAAATAATAACTTGATTGTTCATTTTTTCCCCTAGGGACTGGTTATTAGATGCTATTTAGTAGGAGCCATTTGTTAATGACGCTAACGTAAATACATTTTAACAAAAAAAGACATAAAAAAACCCGTGATTTACACGGGTTTAGAAAAATTTATATAAACGCTACCCGTTGGCTTTTTTCTTAGGCAATAGGAGCAGTAGGATAGAGACAATATTCTTACGCAATAAGTATGTTAAACGCATTATCATTTCAATTCTAAGTTTATTTTTAATGCTAAGAATGTAACCTTGTTTGGAATAGCCGTCAACTGAAAAGCGTAAATCGAACTAATTTAAGAGTGTGCGGGTTTTTTAGTTAATTCGTCGGCTACCTCGCCGATCAAATTACGCAGCCATATATGCCCGGCATCATTATGTAAAAGCGCACTCCAGGTCATTTTAAGAGTAATAGGGGGAATATTAAACGGAGGTTGCAGTATTTTTACAGCCGGATCATTAGCAAATGTTTTAGCGACTTTACTTGGCAGCGTAACTATTAAATTTTGGTTTTTGGCTATTTGCAGGGCCGCATTGTAGTGGCGAGTAAATACTCTAATATCTCTTTTTTCGCCAAGCTTTGATAATTCTGCATCTACCCAACCCAGCTTTTGTACCTCGGTTGGGTCTATGCCAACGCCCACGCCAAAGCCGGTTTTGCTGACCCAAATATGTTGGCTGCTAAGGTAGTTTTTTAATGTGAACTGGCAGGCGTTAGGGTGATCACTTTTCATTACGCACGAAAACGTATCGTGCCAAATAATTTTTTGATGAAAAGATGAAGGAAGTTCTTCAAATCGGTTAATGGCCATGTCGACTTTGCCATGTTCAACATCGTGGAAAGTAACGTCGCTAGGGGTAATTAAGTCTAGGGTAATATTGGGCGCCAACAAAGTAAGCTTGCTTATAAGGCCAAGTAAAAGGGTAGATTCTGCGTAGTCGCTTGTCATTATTCTAAATGTGCGCTTGCTAACAAAAGGGTCAAATTCTACTTCTGGTTGGATGTTCGATTCTAGTTCGTTCAATACTTTACGTATTATAGGTTTTAGCTCTAGTGCTCGTTTGGTTGCTGTCATACCAGCGCTTGTGCGCACTAACAAGGGATCTTTAAATAAATCGCGTAGCCGTTTTAAGCCATTGCTCATTGCTGGCTGCGTAATACCCATTTGGTTAGCCGCTTTAGTTACACTGCCTTCACGCAGTAGTACATCTAAATAAACCAGCAAATTTAAATCGATCTTAGCTAAATTCAAATTAAGGAGATCCTTTGTTTGTGTATTATCTTTTTACGACAATTAAAATTATACTAAAGTATAGTGAAATGAAAGTGCTTTTGTACAAAGCTGTTAGCTTAAACAGCTTAATGCCTAAATTATAAAGATACGTGGGTTAAACACAAAGCTTAGTTTATCTGTTCAAAGAATAGATAAAAGCCTTATCAACATTATAAACATGTAACATTAATATATTAATATATTCATACACGATTTTACAAAGACACTAAATAGTCCTTACACTTTTTGTTGTATACTAAAATGGATAATTAGCTAATTGTATTACCACCACGATTACATTAATCGGTTTAATTGGAACTTTTATGACAACACATCTTTTGACTTCAGTGAGTAAAATTGCTTTTGTAACAATATCTATATTTTCGTTAGCAAGTTGCATTATTGTTGACGTAGACTCTAAGGCACAAAAAAACCAAAAAAATGATCACAACGTTTCCATACAACCTTCAAGTGAAGCGCCCAAAAACATTATTATGGTTGTAGCAGACGGCATGGGGCCTGCTTACGTATCGGCTTACCGTTATTATATGGATAACACCGCTACCCAAGAGGTAGAAACCACTATTTTTGACTATATTTTAGTGGGCACTTCTCGTACCTACCCGCATCAGCAATCTGGTGTAATAACCGACTCGGCTGCCAGTGCAACCGCCATGGCAACAGGCAAAAAAAGTTATAATGGTGCAATAGGAATGGACGTTAACAAGCAGCCTCTTGAAACGGTGTTACATCGTGCTCATAAACTAGGCTTAAAAACGGGTTTAGCCGTTACCAGTCATATAGTGCATGCAACACCGGCGTCGTATATGGTTGCCAATGAAGCCCGTGGTAACTATTCACAAATAGCAGACAGTTTTTATGATGACAGAATAAACGGTGAACATTTAGCCGACATTATGTTGGGAGCAGGGTGGAGCCACTTTATTCGCGAAGACCGAAACCTAGTTGAATTATTTGAAGCCGATGGCTATCAATATATTGATTCTTACGATCAATTATCGAGCATAAATCCAAGTGTTCCTGTGTTGGGTTTGTTTGGCGATCGAAGCCTACCTTGGGCATTAGACGACACTGACCCAGAACGCTTGCATACACTAACCAAAGCAATAGTGCCTTATTTAGATGCTGATACTGATGACTCTGGTTATTTTCTGTTATTAGAGGCTAGCCAAATTGATTGGGCAGGTCATGGCAACGATATTGCCTCTGCTATGGCTGAAATGCACGACCTTGCTAAAACCATGGAATACTTGGTTGATTATGTTGAAAAGCATCCAGATACTTTGGTTATATTAACAGCTGATCATAGTACCGGAGGCCTCACCATTGGCGCAGTTAGCGAATACAGGTGGGACGCTGCCTTTATTAAAAACTTTAAGAAGTCTATTCCTAGTATGGCTTTAGAAATAAATGAGCAGCCGGATAAAGGACAGTATGTTTCAGACATGTTTGGTTTTGCATTAAACAATGAAGAGATTAATAGTCTAAGCGAGATTAATTCCAATATGTCCTCTCGCGATATTCAAGCAGTGCTAAAAGCCATTGTGAACACGCGTACAAATACCGGGTGGACTACATCGGGCCATACAGCGGTTGATGTTGAGGTATTTGCCTTTGGTCCAGGCGCGCAAATGTTTGCGGGCAATCAGAATAATACTGATATTGCAGATAAAATATTTACCCTGCTTGAAAAAGCGCACTAAACCTATATTTGGTAGATACAAAAACGCCTGCTTATTCAAACAGGCGTTTTTTTTGTATTGCGAGTGAGATTACTTTACTGCTGCATAAAATCTTCAACAGGATCGCCGGTTACTTTTGATATTTGTCTAAACAAATAAATGAGGGCGGTGACTAATAAAACCATACTAGGAATAACTATGACCGGATAACTTAAGGCGGTCATTCTGCCTATTTCTTCGGTATAAGCGCTGGTACCAGGCTCAGATACTAATATCCATTTGGCTAGGGCATAGTTCAATGTTGATGATAAAAAAAACGAACTAGCAACAATGTATGAACTTACTGCTACTTTAGCATTAAAAATGTCTACAGCTTGTTTTTCTTCCAATCGTCTATTGAGTTTGTCCCAATTAATTAGCTGGTCGTTTAGTATTAACGCTTTAACTAATGGTTTTTGGGTGAACTGGGTGATAAGTACGGCAAGGCCTATAGCTGCCGGAATAGCCGCTTCTTTTATGGCCATATACTCAGCCGGCAGTTTGAGTAAACTTATTCCACCGGTGAGTAAAACGCTTACAATTCCCAGTATTGAAAACATGTTTACTTTTTTGGTTTTCTTTAACTCGAGCAAGCCATAAGTGAGTGGAAAAGCAAGTGCTACTACTATGCTCCACGCTGGCCCTAAATATTCGTCACTGCTGGCGTAGGTCATTATAATGACAGGGATGGCGATATTGAAAATTAGGTTCCCAAAAAATCCGGGCTGCTGTTTTTTCGCGCTTTCGTTTTCGCTCACATCAAATACTCTACTGCTCAAAAGGGTGTCTATTTTAAGCCCAACTATGGCAACTTGTCACCTTAATTAACGTGTTTAGTTGAACTAACACCGTAAGTGGGTTTCAAATAATGTTGAAAAGTGGACTTCTTAAATTTAGCCTCGTTTTTGTAAATAAAGATAGATCTTTTGGAAATATAGATAAAAAGTGTAGTGGTTGGACTTGACCAGAACATTGAGTTGCTGGGTATCATCCTTATTAATGTGGGAGAAGTCACTTCTAGGGGGTTTGAGGCAGTTATTAATATTGCTTTGAGTGATACTTTTACAGTATGGGCAACTTATGGTTATACCGATGCAAGCTTTGACAGTTTTAAAAACGGTGGTGGTGACGGTATTAATTGCTGCGGTAACTGTTGTGTATAATTTTACCCTTAGCAACACTCTTTAATTCTTGGTGTCTGTGGTGCACCAAAGACCCTTACGGTGGATCAGTTTTGGATGCAAATTAAAATAAGGCCTAACACCGGAACGGGAGTGCCAAACAAAATTTTTATAAGTTTTTCTACCTCTCAAAAAAGTCTCTAATTACGACCATAATTTTTTCTTCGTTGTAGATTGCCATGATTTGCCTTCAAAAAAGTGGCTAATATCATAGCGTATTCAAGGATTCCCTACTATATTAGAAATGGGACTTGGAAATGCTTAAAAGTGGTTGATTTATCTGGTCAGTTCAAGAATACCTATTTTTCTCACCCAAAGATTGTCTAGTAAAAGTTGGGGAGTCCAAAGCAACAGGCGCAAAAAAACACTTGGCTTGCGCTCACCCCTTGCTAACCTTAGCCAAGTATTTAGGCTTCTTATTGGGCCCTTGGTACAAAAGTATATGATTAATATATTAATAAAACACGCCATCTTAACCGGCTCAACGTTGCTATCCTTATTATTTCTAGGATTCTTCCTATACATGCAGTCCAAAGGATCAGTAATATTAAAGTTGGAAGCCCAGTGGGTAGCAATATCCATACTGCCCATCCTAATTGCGTTAGTGGTCGGCGGGTACATTGCAAAGTTCAAAGGTTTTGGGATTGAGCTTGAGGGCAAATTAGAAGCTCCGGTTAATTCAATTCAACTAAAAGCAACAGACGCTATTGAGGAGTTTCCAGGAAATGAGAAGGAAAGTATGCCAGATCTCTTTCGTGTTTCCGAAACCCACCGGTTTGCAGCAAAACGTCTCAGTTTTAATCTGGATAAAAAAAATTATTATGGTTTACATGCGATAGAAGAATATATCAGTGCTCTTCCAAACATTGAATATTTTGAAGTAAAAAGAGCAAATGGAGAGTTTGTGTGCCTTTTGCCCATATCATTATTCAAAGGCAACTCCGATGGAAACGGGGAGGTACAAACAAAACAGGATGAGATATATAAATTTAAAAATTCAATAGATGATGGTAGCGTTTTAACAACGTTTGCAGATTCTTTGATTAAGCTTACTGTTCAAAGCACGGCAAGTCTTATCGAAGTATTACGCTCACTACGTAATAATGATTCTGAAGTGGCATGTGTGGTATCGAAAGAACGAAAATTAGTAGGAGTGATAACCGCTTCATTGGTAGAAAAGCGCATCGCGGATGAAGTCATTGGAACAAAGGCCTAACAAAGGCCTAACAATTGCGAACAATAGATTAGTCGCCTAGGGGTTTTCAGAATTTTTTATCTGATGCTTCCACGTTTGGGAGAATGGTGCAGGGCAAAAAAGAGACTCAATAGAGTCGAGTAGTCAAGCCCCTATAGAGGGAACAACCGCCGTTAGCCCTTACTATCAAACTTACTAAACCTAACTGTGCGAGTGTATTAATGTGTGAAACTGAGAAAATCCAAAGCCCAATTACTGGGCAGTGCCATTTGTCAACGTTGCAAGAATAATCTGATGACGGTCTTAAATGTGCAGTTAACTGCCGTTGAGTTTTTGCTGGAAATGACTTCAATGCCCTCGATAACCGGTTATTGCCGAATTTTGAGTTTTCGTTCTTGGAAGCGGTCGTTCAAGCCCATACGGCAATACTGCTTATCCCAAAATAAGGCTCATTGTTCAGTCGTTTTCTGACCTCTTGTTTGACATCCTTGAATGCCACTATTCAAGGATGAAGGATGTGCTGGCAATACAGCAAGAACAAAAGTACAAACGACATCGCCCAGAGACCACTTTGTTGTACCAACTGGTAGAGCGTTATAACCCAGAGTTTGCTGCAAACTTAGCCGAGCAAAGCAAGTACTTACCCAAGTATGTCGAACGTGAATTTGATGACTTTCTACGTTGCGGTCGACTTGAGCACGTTTTCTTGCGCGTGGTATGCGGTGATTGCAAGCATGAAAAGTTAGTCGCGTTTAGTTGCAAACGTAGGGGCTTCTGCCCGAGCTGTGGTGCTAGAAGAATGGCGATAAGTGCAGCATTGTTGGTAGATGATGTGCTACGCGGCTATCCAGTTCGCCAATGGGTGCTGAGCTTACCTATTCCACTTCGATTGCTATTGGCAAGATACCCAAGTGAGTTAAGCAAGGTGATAGGGATTATTCACCGCGCTATTTCTACTCACATTGTTAGCAAAGGCGGCTTTTCCAATAAACAAACGAAAACAGGCGCTGTTGCGCTGATTTAGCGTTTTGGCAGCGCGCTCAATTTGAATATCCACTTCCACATGCTGTTTTTGGAAGGCGCAATAAGTGAAAATCCATGGGGTGGCACCACCTTTACCCGCATCAAAGCCCCATCTCAATGCGATATGGTCGCGATAGTCCATACCGTTAGTCAACGTATTGCCCGCTATTTAAAGAAAGTGGGTTTAGTGGAGCGCGATATGGAAAACAGCTACCTTAATTTACCTCTAGATGATGAAGTTAATCCGGATGGACAGTTTACTGCAACTCCGGGGCGTCCATCCGGATTAACTCGGTCAGCTATCGCATCGCTAAGGGTCCTCAATAAGGGCAGAAAGTGTTTACTTTGCAAACCCTACCTGCAAGCAATGAAGGCGAGTATGGTCAGTTAGCCAATACAAGTGGATTTTCTCTACATGCAGGCACTAAGTGTGAAGTAGTTCGCCAATACACACGAGCCTGAAAAACTAGAAAGACTTTGCCGTTACATTAGTCGCCCCGCTATAAGTGAGCGGCGTTTGAGCACGACTGACCATGGAAAAGTGCGATATGAATTGAAGACCCCATATCGTGATGGAATCGATAACCGGCGTGAACTCATGTATTCTTCGACGCCATCGATTTTATTGGCAAGTTAGCCGCTCTTATTCCGCCACCACGACTAAATTTGACTAGATTCGGATTACCCGCTAGTTTGGGGTGTTCGCCCCCAATAGCAATCTTAGGGCACAAGTAACAGCATCACAACGCGGTAAGAACAGCTCTAAACTAAAAAACCTGGAAGTCAGTCAACCCATCAAACCCTATCACGCCAGAGGAATGACATGGCTAGCAGGGACTGCACAGCGTCTAAAACGAGTATTTAACATCGACATTACCGAATGCGAGAAATGCCAAAAACACAATGTGACGATAATTGCTTGTATCACAGAGCCTGCCATCATCCACAAGATATTGTCGTATTTAGACAAACATGACTCACCCATCACTGGCAACAATACCCGAGCACCGCCTCTTGATATTGTAGATCAAACAGCTATTTTTGATGATGTCACTATCCAAAGAGACTTTGACTTTGACTTTGGCGCGTGACATAAAAGAAACATCATGATGCTTGAATATTTTATATTCTGAGGCAAGGCGTTTAGCATCTCACTACCAATATTTCAGTACTAACAGCCAGTTTACTCATTCACCTCAACGGCAAAGATTTCGCTAATTTTTCTAATATCACAAATAAGTAAACACAAAACCACCCTAAAATGCAACTGTTATAGAAGCTAGTTGATAGCGTTAATTTGTCCTATACTCAAGAGCAATGCCTTTTGCGTTCTTAATAAAAGGCTAGCGGTCTACCGCAATCACTTTGTTGGCCTTCGCACGTGCCGCAAACATCGATAGCACACCACTACCGCAGCCAAAATCGAGAACACTGTGACTAGGCTTTACGACTGCCTTTATAGATTTCTCGTAAGCCTCGGTGCGA
The DNA here is from genome assembly GCA_047636735.1 of Glaciecola sp. GTDB lineage: Bacteria > Pseudomonadota > Gammaproteobacteria > Enterobacterales > Alteromonadaceae > Glaciecola. The sequence goes on from JBLIGC010000030.1 coordinate 16,470, forward strand.
ATAAGATCTTGAAGCATGACTTTGTGCATAGCGACATCGCGATAAGACATGCCGTGAAGCCCTCCGCTGCCATCGGTTTCATTGGCACTTATATCACCGCCGGTGATGTCGTCATTAGTCTTAATCATAGTATTCTCATGTTAGCATTTGCGCCATATTCTAAAAGGCTGCTGGGTAAGCAGATACTCATTAAATAGGCATCGCACGCATTCTCATAAATCTACTGTGATAAGCACCACCATAGTACAAAAAAAAGGCAAAATCAGCGAATGTTGAATAGATAAGGTACATCGTTTACTCTAAGGTGTTAGTAACGGCGCCACAGGCGCCTTTTTAGAGGCCTGAATATAGGTCAAACTATTTGGAGAAACATTAATGCGATTCACCATTTCCAGCCGTAAATTAATCCTGGGCGTTTCCAGTGCCGCACTTTTGGGCATAAGCGCTACACCAGCAATGGCTGACAATCATAGCAAAAAAGTAACTGCAGCCGAATTAACTGAAGCTAGCGTAATGCAAGCTGTAAACGACGCAACAACAAGCAATAGCGTACTGCAGACATGGACTGGACCTTATGACGGAGTACCGGCATGGGACAAGGTTAACATTTCTGATTTTCCGGGGGCTTTTCAAGCGGTCATGGACGAGGTCGAGTTGGAAGTTAACGCGATACGCGACAATCCAGCGCCTGCAACGTTCGAAAACTTTACTATTCCAATGGAACTCGCTGGCAATTCCGCAGACGAGCTGTTCTCCATATGGGGCGTACATTCCAGTAACCTATCAAATGAAAAAATACGCAAAATTCAAGGTGAATGGTTGCCGAAAATTTCTGCTTTCTTTAATCAACTAACGCTCGATCCCAAACTACTTGTAAAAACTAAAGCGGTTTATGATGGGCGAGTAGCCGCTGGCTTAAATGCACAACAACTGCGTTTAGTAGAACGCAATTACGAGCAACTCGTTCGCAACGGTGCGCTACTAGACGGTGCTGAAAAAGAAAAACTAATCACGCTCAATACCGAATTGTCGAAAGCCTTCAATGAGTTTTCCAACAAAGTGCTGGCAGATGAAGAAACATATATATATTTAACCGATGAAGCCGATTTAGCCGGATTACCTGACAGCTTTATTGCGTCTATTAAAGACGCAGCACAGGCACAAGACAAAGAAGGCTGGGCGCTGAAAAACACACGTTCAGTGATGCAACCGTTTCTGCAAAACTCTACCCGACGTGACCTACGTGAAACCGTTTATAACGCTTATATCAACCGCGGCGACAACGGTGACCAAAATGACACAAATGCGACCATTACTGCAATCTTAAAGCTGCGCGCTGACCGTGCAAAGGTGCTGGGTTTCAAAACACATGCTCACTACCGCATGGCCGACACAATGGCGAAAGAGCCAGAAGCGGCTATGGACCTTATGATGAAAGTTTGGCCCGCAGCAATTGGTCGAGTGACCGAAGAAGTAGCCGACATGCAGGAAGTTGCCGACGCTGAAAATGCAGGTATTACGATAGCTCCGTGGGATTATCGCTACTATTCAGAGAAGGTCCGCAAGGTAAAGTATGATCTAGACGAAGCCGAGATAAAGCCTTACTTCAAGCTCGACAACATGGTTGATGCAATGTTTGACGCGGCTGGCAAACTGTATGGCATGGAGTTTAACGACAACACCGGCACCGTTCCTGTGTTTGACCCAGAAGTTAGAACGTTTGAGGTTAAGCGTGGCGACAAGGTAATTGGACTGTTTTATCTAGACAACTTTGCTCGTGAAGGCAAACGCTCTGGTGCATGGATGACAACCTATCGTAGTCAATATGATTTAGGCGGCAAGAATAATTATGTGTTGGCGTCAAACAACAACAACTTCGTTAAGGGAGGCGACGGGCAACCTACGCTTATTAGCCTAGATGATGCCACAACACTGTTCCACGAATTTGGACATGCGCTGCATTATCTAAACTATGATATCACGTACCCTGGCCTAGCCGGAACGCCGCGCGACTTCGTAGAATACCCAAGTCAGGTGAACGAGAATTGGTTGTTGACCCGTTATATTCTTGATACTTACGCAAAACACGCTGAAACTGGTAAACCTATGCCACAAGAGCTAGTAGACAAAATCAACAAATCGAAAACCTTCAACGAAGGCTTTTCGACTGTCGAATATTTGTCCTCAGCAATTGTCGACATGATGCTGCATAACCGCGAAGAACCGGTTACCGATCCGGACGCATTTGAACGCGAAACGCTGGCGAAAATAGGCATGCCAAAAGAAATAGTGATGCGTCACCGCCTGCCTCAGTTTAATCATCTGTTCTCGTCTGATGCTTATTCGGCCGGCTATTATAGTTATTTGTGGTCGGAAACGATGGGTGCAGACACTTGGGCAGCGTTTGAAGAAGCGGGCGATGTGTGGGACAAAGATACAGCCGAGGGTTTCCGTTCAATCATTATGGCCACCGGCAATGAAACCGATCGCAAAGAAGCTTACCGCAAGTTCCGTGGCAATGATCCGCAGGTGAAATATATCCTTAAGACACGCGGTTTTCCGGTACCAAGCGAAAGCGCGGATGCAGGTAAAGTTAGCGAGGACGACACTGGTATGTAAACTGATGGTTCGTTGATGACATGTAGAAAGGGGAGCACAATTGTGCTCTCCTTTTTTTTTGATAAAGTAATAATTATCGCTCTCTATGTACCTTTTGGATAAGCATACGTCGTCATTTCAACTGGGACACAGTACCCATTTTTTATTTTCACCTTACGTTTTTATTATTATACTATTGGAGTATCGAAAGGTTTGTCTTAAAACGGAAATAACACAGTAAGACTGTTAAATTAAACGCCCTTAATACTACTGATCGTTATACTTCTAGCTAATACGAATATGTCTATTTCACAAGACCAGCTAAACACTGAATTTTTGGGTCTAGGCGACCATCAGAAGGTATATACAATCCTGATGGTCGCCTTTTCGACGAGATACTAATTTTACCAAGGTATTAAAATAGTAAGTAATGAAAAAGATAAAAAATGAAAGTGCGCTTCTACAAAAAGCTATTACGGTTGCGGAAAGCTATGCTCATTGTGACCATTTGGGACACTTGCACTGCATTGTTGTCATTATCAAAAATAGTGGAATTACAAAGCGATTATTCTCTACCCGAGTAATTAGCAACGCGATTGTAAGTGCTTAAGTAACCATTGCCTTATGCCACTATTTTATTGTCGCTAATAAGTGTGAAAGAGTTATTTTTTCGCAACTCTAACATTCAACGAGAAACACTACCGATGGTAAGATTGACTTGGTAGTTCATTGCCCACTCTTTCCGTGAGCTTTTAGTACGTTGACGGGCTGTTTTGGGCAGATAACGGACGTAGCATTTTTCTTGTATTTCGCATCATTGGGATTAAAAGGTGGCTCACGTCGTGATGGTTTATGAAGGAATTTACGAATATTTAGAAGTTAATAATGAAACTAGCTTTTCTCGATAGCTGACGTTCAATAACACCATTTTAAGCGGCGGGTTAGCGCTCTTCTAACACGTCCGTCTTCAAAATATTTATTATACGTTTGTAACCTATGGACTACAAGACTTACTCCACGTAAGACAGTACACAAACTCAATAACTTCATCAAAGCGAAGACAGTCCCATAGAAGTCATATTATTTTTGGTCGGAACAACATTAAGTAACTTGTTATGCGTTTTGGCATTTACTTTTTTCATGGTCGCCGCTTAATTTTAGATTTACGCTTTTAACTTCAGGATTAGCATTTGCGATAGCGATGTAAGCGGAAGCCAACATATCTGGGGGCGCACAATAATCTACATCTAACGTAACGAGAGAAAACTTTAGTTGTTTCAATTTATTCTCTAATTCTACAGAGTTAAGTTCGACCTCAGCGGTATCTACTAAATAACCGGTTTCTTTTACAAAAATTATAATCGATTCATTGGCAAGTGCTTTGCCACTAAAAGCCAAAAGAAACAATATTCCTATAATGTTACCCATAAATTCGCCTTGACGTATAACGCTTACATAATTTGAGAGGCGTTTTATGCCGATTCAAATTCATGTTCTGGTTACATCTCTTTGACTTTATCGAAACCTGAAGGACAGGCTTTATCTTCCTCTCTAGTATCACAGACATAAAT